>DATATE010000109.1:0-21765 GCA_036268955.1 Pseudonocardiaceae bacterium | reverse complement strand
CTCCCTCCAAAGAGGCTCTTGACACCCCGCTCGGCCTGACGGGTCTCCCCGACAGACTGGGGCCTGCTACCGGGCGCTCCGGTGCCTACCCGGACGGGACTTTCACCCGCTGGCCTGGTCCAGCTTCCAGGACGCAACATGATCTCCAGCCTACAATTTCGCCGCGAACAACTCCTTCCTTCCCACCATGGCAGACGGGCGCGGTCACGGCGGCCGGAAAACTGTCAGGACGTCCCGTTGGGAATGGGCGTTTCATCGGGAATCGGCGGCGCCCAGCCCGGTCGGCGGATGAGGCAGAACGGGTGCCCGGCCGGGTCGGCGTAGACGTCGTCGCCGGCGAGTTTCCTGGCTCCGAGCGCGAGCACTCGGGGCCCGGCGGCGGTCGGGTCTTCCACCATGATGTCCAGGTGACATTGTTGCGGGACTGCCGGGTCCGGCCAGGTCGGCGGCTGGTGGTCGGGTGCCAGTTGGAAGGCAAGGCCGGATGACCGGTCGTTCGCGGCGACGACGACCCAGTCGGCGCTGCGGTAGGTGATCGGCTGCCCCAGCAGTGCCGAGTAGAACGTGGCGAGGACGACCGGTTCGCGGCAGTCCAGGACGATGTGGTGCAAGCGTCCGAGCATGACTGCGATTGTGCGCGACCAAGCGACCAAATCACCAAGCGACCAACAAGGCCACGTGACCAACAAGGCCACAAGGCCAAGCGGCCACGCGGTCGACACGGCCGACGACCGGCACAGCTCCCTGTCGGCATGTCCGGGTCGATGGGGAATTATGGCCGCATGTCACCGGAGCAGGTTGCCGCGCTCGCGCTGGAGTTCGCGGAGGTCACCGAGGAGCGCCCGTTCGGGCCGGACAACGATGTCTACAAGGTCGCCGGCAAGGTGTTCGCGCTCCTGTCCGCGCAGGAGGACCCGCCGAGGGTGAGCCTGAAGTGCGAACCCAGCCTCGCGGTGCACCTGCGCGAGCAGTACGAGGCGATCACGCCGGGCTACCACCTGAACAAGCGGCATTGGAACACGGTGCTGCTCGACGGCAGCGTGCCGGCCTATGAGATCGCGGAGATGGTCGAGCATTCCTATCTGCGGGTGGTCGCCGGCCTGCCGAAGGCCACCCGGTTGCGGCTCACCGCGTCCTGAGCGCCGCACCTGTCCCGGTCTCCCACCACCTGGTCGGCTGATCACCTCCAGCGGCCGGTGCATTTGTACGGCCAATATCGCACGCTCAGCACGCAGGCCACCGTGCGTGCGCAGGGTCACGGACGGGTGGCGTTGACACCTTTGGGTGCGCGCTCGCAATATTGGCCGTACATTATTGACCGCGCCGGCTCGCAGGGCGGGGCGGTCAGGTGAGGAGCCGTCTGCCGATGAGCCAGCGCACCCATTGGACCACCGGATCGCTGCCGCTGCCGCTACCACTGGCCGGGGTGACCGTGGTCAGCCTTGAGCAGGCGGTCGCCGCACCGTTCGCCACCCGGCAACTCGCCGACCTCGGCGCACGCGTGATCAAGGTCGAACGGCCGGGCGGCGGGGATTTCGCCCGCCGCTACGACGAGTCCGTGCACGGCCAGTCCAGTTACTTCGTCTGGCTCAACCGCTCGAAGGAATCCATCACCCTCGACGTGAAGACCCCGGCAGGCCGGGAAATCCTCACCGAACTGATCTCGGGCGCCGATGTCCTGGTGCAGAACCTGGCGCCGGGCGCGGCGGGCCGGTTGGGCATCGACCCGGACTCGCTGGCCAAGCACCATCCGAGGGTGATTCCGTGCTCGATCTCCGGATACGGCCAGGACGGGCCCTGGGCCGACCGGAAGGCCTACGACCTGATGTTGCAGTGCGAGACCGGACTGGTGTCGTTGACCGGCGGCCCGGCGGAGATGGCCAAGGCCGGGATTCCCGTCGCGGACATCGCCGCCGGCATGTACGCCTACACCGGCATCCTCACCGCCCTCTACCGTCGGGCCACGACCGGCTGGATCTCCTCGGTCGAGGTGTCACTGTTCGACGCGCTCGCCGAATGGATGGGCTCCCCCGCCAACTACACCCGCTACGGCGGAGCCCAGCCGCAACGGACCGGCGCGCAACATGCCACGATCGCGCCCTACGGCCCGTTCACCACCGCCGAGGACGACATCGTGTTGCTGGGCATCCAGAACGAGCGGGAATGGCAGGCGTTCTGCGCGATCGTGCTCGATGACGCGGCCGTCGCCGAGGACGAGCGGTTTCGCACCAACTCGCTGCGGGTCGCCCACCGCACCGAACTGAACGCGGTGATCGAGGCCCGGTTGCAGACCATGCCCACCGACACCGCGATCGCGTTGCTGGACAAGGCGACCGTGGCCAACAGCAGGCTGAACTCCGTCGCGGAGTTCCTCGACCACCCGGTGCTGACCGAGCGAGACCGCTGGCGCGAGGTCGGCACGCCGAACGGCACCATCCAGGCGCTGCTGCCGCCGGCGAACCTGACCGATCTGGAACCGGTGATGAACCCGGTGCCCTCGGCAGGCGAACACACCGACGGTATTCTGCGCGACCTCGGCCGCGACCCCGACGCCATCGCCGCACTACGCGCCGAGGGCGTCGTCTGAACCGAGAAACCTCCACCAAGGACAATGCGGTGACCACGCTGAGCGAGGAAGAACAAGCCATCGTCGACACGGTCGGCGAGTTCGTCGACCGCGCCGTCCACCCGGTCACCAGGGAGAGCAGGGAGGTCGCCGCGTCCACCGTCTGCCACCCGCAGGCGCCGAGCGCCCACCTCGCCCGTGACGGCGGCGGCGCCAACCCATGACCGGAGCGACCGTCGGCGGCGAGGCCGCCTACCGCGTACTGGCCCGCGAACTGCGCCAGGCCCTCCTGCAACGCCGCTACGCCGACGGCAGCAGACTACCCACCGAAGCGGAACTCGCGCAGGAATACCAGGTCAGCCGGCAAACGGTACGCCGCGCCTTCCACGACCTCGTCGCCGAAGGCCTCGTCAACCGGGTCCCCGGCCGAGGCACCTTCGCCACCACAAGGGACGGCCAGTACCTGCGCCAGTTCGGCTCGATCGAAGACCTGATGGGCCTGTCCCTCGACACCCGCCTGGAAGTGCTGCGACCGCTGCGCCGGCAGGTCAACATCGAAGCGGCCAGCCGGCTACGCCTGGACACCGACATCGTGCACACCCTCGTCTTCCGCCGCACCCACCTGGGCGAACCGTTCGCGCACACCACCGCCTACCTGCACCCCAGCGCCGCCACCGCCCTCGCCGACGTCGCCGAACTCACCACCGCGGGCGCACACACCGACGCGACCATCATCGGCCTGCTCGACACCCGACTCGCCGCCCCGATCGCCGAAGCCGAACAGAGCATCACCGCGGCCGCCGCCGAACCGGCCATCGCCGACGCCCTCGGCTGCCCGACCGGCGACCCGGTCCTGCGGATCGACCGGACCTACCTCACCGCCGACAACCAACCGGTCGAACTCGCCATCAGCCACTTCCTGCCCGAGCAGTACACCTACCGGGTCAAACTGCGACGCAGCGTCAGCTGACCGGCGAACCCGGCCCGGCGCCACCGCCACGCTGATCACCCTGGCCGCCGCGACCGCCGCGACCAGGGCAACACACCGACGCACGCCCCGACTCACGGCTCGGTGGTCGGCACCTTCTTCAACTGCTCGGCCAACGTCTCCAACGCCGGCACCAACTCCAGCAGCCGATCCGCCGCCTCCTCCGGCAGCCGGTCCAGACACTCCGACAACACCCGCGTCCGCCGCTCCCGAATGCGCTCGTGCACCAGCACCCCCGATGGCGTCACCGCGACCCGCACCGCCCGCAAATCATTCGGATCGGGCAACCTGCTGATCAGGTCATCCTCATCCAACTTGCGCACGATCCGCGAGAGCATCGTCGGATTCAGCCCCTCCAACTCGGTCAGCTCCGCCAACCCCAGCGGACCACGACTGCGCACCAACCCGAGCACCGAGTACTGGGTAGGCGTCAGGCCCTCACCGGTCGACGTCGCATTGAGCTGCCGAGCCAATCTGCCGATGACGCCACGCAACCGCGCAACGAGCTCGACGTCCATCACACCTCCGGGTATTGATTGCTTGCCGATAGGCAATTAACGTAGGCACATGTGAGCAGTCCGGACAAGACGGCAGGCCGAAGCACCCTCCCGGCCCAAGCCCGTCGACCGACCAACCGCCACCGACACCGGACACCAGCCGACCCGGCCACCACCGAGACCGCCACACCCCCGGCGAACCCGACCCCACACCGCAGCCAACCGACCAACGAGCAGCCACCCCCACCCGCCCAGCACGAAGCCGCACTCCCCCGCCGCAAACTGGTATTCGGCATCGTCTCAATAGCCCTGTTCATGGCTTCGGTCGACCAGACCATCGTGGCCACCGCACTGCCGGCCATCCAACGCGAACTGCACGCCCAGATCAACTGGAGCGGCTGGACCATCACCATCTACGCCCTCGGCCAGGTCCTCGCCATGCCCATGGCCGGCAAGATCAGCGACATGTACGGCCGCAAAAAAGTCTTCCTCATCTCGGCCGTCGTCTTCACCGCCTCCTCACTGGCCTGCGGATTCGCCGGCAACATCTACCTACTCGTCGCCCTACGCATGCTCCAGGCCCTCGGCGGCGGCGCCTTCATGCCATCGGCAACCGGAATCGTCTCCGACCACTTCGGCAAGGACCGCGACAAAGCCATCGGCATGTTCACCAGCATCCTGCCCATCGGCGGCATCGTCGGCCCCATCATCGGCGGCGTCTTCGTCGCCGTCTGGTCCTGGCGCGGCATCTTCCTGGTCAACGTCCCCATCGGCATCGTGCTCATCCTGCTGGTCAGCAAGTTCGTCCCCACCAGCGCCGCCCGCTCCACCAGCCGCATCGACATCCGCGGCGTCGCCCTGCTCGGCACCCTCATCCTCGCCGCCATGTTCGGCATCACCTACCTCGGCAGCGGCCCCATCCCCCTCTACAACCCCATCTTCCTCGGCTCGGAACTCGTCGCCGCCATCGCGATCTGGCTGTTCGTCCGACACTCCAAACACCACACCAACTCCTTCATCCCGTTCCGGCTGCTACACGGCCGAGGCTTCGGCGTCATGAACGTCATCAACCTCTTCTACGGCGCAGCCGCACTCGGCTTCGCCGCCCTCGTCCCGCTCTACGCCCAGGACCGCTTCGGCATGCCCCCACTCAACGCGGGCACCCTGCTCACCGCCCGCGCCGTCGGCATGATCTGCGTAGCCGGCATCGCCGTCACCACCCTGCGCAGAACCGGCTACCGACCACCCATGATCTTCGGCTTCCTCATCGTCGCCGGCAGCCTCGTCGCCATGGCCGTCAACCCACCACTCCCGCCCTACCTGTGGCTGGCCATCGCCGCCGGCATCACCGGCATCGGCATGGGCATGTCCGTACCGGCCTCCAACAACGCCAGCCTCCAACTCGCCCCCGACCAGGTAGCCGCCATCGCAGGCCTCCGCGGCATGTTCCGCCAGTCCGGCGCCATCATCGCCGTCTCCATCACCACCGCCGTCATCGCCCGCAGCAACGACCCCGGCATCGCCCAGGCCCACGTCTTCCTGATCTTCGCCGCGCTTCTGGTCCTCATCGTCCCGCTCGTCTTCCTGGTCCCGGAACACCGCGGCAGCTGGTAGCCGCACAGCGGGCACCGCAAAAGTCGGCGACAGATTTTCCGGAACGGTGTCGATATCGCCGACGGCCATTCGTGTAGAAGGTGACCGGGCCACACAAGCGCGGCCCGCGACACGGAAGGAAGCCCGACGATGCGTTCGATCACGGCCAGGATGTTCCTCACCCTCGATGGCGTCGTCCAAGGCCTCGGCCGCCCGGACGAAGACACCCGCGACGGCTTCACGCACGGCGGCTGGGGCCCCCGGTACAACGACGAGGCCATGGGCCGCGAACTCGGCAAGGGCATGGCCAGGCCCGGAGACATGCTGCTCGGCCGCAGGACCTGGCAGGACTTCAGCATCGCATGGGGACGCGCCACCGACGGCAACCCGTTCACCGCACACATGAACGCGGCCACCAAATACGTCGTGTCCAAGACCCTGCCGGACGCGAACGCCTGGCAGAACTCGATCCTGCTGCGCGGCGACGCGGTCGACACGGTGGCCGAACTGAAAGCCCAGCCGGGCAACGACCTCTCCATCAACGGCAGCGCCTCACTGGTCCGAAGCCTGCACGCCGCCGGCCTCATCGACCACTACACGCTGCTGATCCACCCACTGACACTGGGCAGCGGCACACGGCTGTTCGAGGGTCCCGCCCCACTGACCGAGTTCCAGCTCACCGGCAGCGTCACCACCAGCAAGGGCGTGATCATCGCCCACTACACCCGCCAATGAGGCTCGAACGACTCAGAGCCCGCCGAGAAAGGTCGACAACGCCGCGGTCACCTCCGCCGGCCGCTCCTGCTGAATCCAGTGGCCGGTATCGGGCAGATCCACCACACCACGCAGATTCGGCAGCAACGCCGGCAACCGCTCGATCAACCTCGGGTCACCGAAGGTACGCACCACATCCCGCTGCCCGGTGACATACAGCGCGGGCGCAGTGATCCGCGCACCCTCCCACGGCGCGGTCAGCTCCCAGTTCCGGTCGATGTTGCGATACCAGTTCAGCCCACCGCTGAAACCATTGCGCGCGTACTGCTCGACGAACGCGGCAATGTCCTCCTCGGTCAGCCACGCCGGCAACGTCTCCGGTTCCCGAAAACCAGCAAGGAACCCGGCACCATCCGAGGCGACCATCGGCTTGCCGCTCGTCCCAACCGGCGACCCGGCGAAAATCTTGCGGAAGGTGGCCGGCACGTCCTCACCCAACTCGGCCTCGGGCACCCCCTGCTGCTGGAAGTAGAGCTGATAGAAGCCCGCACCGAACCGCTCACCCAGAATGCTCAGCGGCGGTACCGACGGCCGTAGGCTCGGCGCCACGCTCAGCCCGACGACGCCACGCACCACATCCGGCCGCAACAACGCGGTGTTCCAGGCGACCGGCGCACCCCAGTCGTGCCCGACGACAACGGCCTGCCGCTCCCCCAACGCCTCGATGAGACCGATCACGTCCCCGACCAGATGCAGAATCGTGTACTGGTCAACGCCTTCCGGCCGGTCCGTGCCACCGTAACCACGCTGATCCGGCGCGACGACGTGGAACCCGGCATCGGACAACGGCTGGAACTGGTGACGCCAGACATACCAGCTCTCCGGCCAACCATGCAGCAACAGCACCAGCGGACCGGTGCCCTGCTCGGCGATGTGCATGGTGATGCCGTTGACGAGTACTTCCCGATGCTGCGGCACTACACGTCCTCTCATGCTTCGAGGCGGGTTGTTCTGGGGTTCTTCGTGGACCGAGGCAACTTTAAGTCACTGTGACCGATCTCAGTCTTCACTGAAGTAATAGTATTAAACTACCCAGAACGCCGGCTGTTTCCCAGCAGGACGGTGTCCACAGCGGACATCCGGTTCGGCGTGTCCTCGGTCGATGGCGGCGGAGCCGGTCGGTCAGGCCAGGAGGAGTTCGCCGGAGCGGATGAGGCCGAGTACGGCGGCGATGTCGGCATCCATCGCACGGCCGCTGGTGCCGGTCGGCACGTGGTTGCGGACCAGCGCGTGCACCGATCGCAGCCTGCTCGCCGACCGTCCGATGCCGCGCAGGTCGAGCGCCTGGCAGAGGGCTAGCAGCTGGATCGCGGTGACCTCTTCGGCCAGGGTGACCACATGCAGGGCATCGCGGGCGGCGGTCGCGGACATGCTGACCTTGTCCTGGTTGTGCGCCTCCGTCGAGCGGGAGAACACCCCGGCCGGCAGGCTGCGCTGGAGCGCTTCGGCAGTCAGCGCCGAGGAGGCGATCCGCATGCCCTTGAACCTGTGGTTCGGGCCGGTCTGCCATTCGTCGGTGGCGACGCTGACGATCAGGTTCGGGCCGCGGCCGTAGTCGGACTCCCCGTCGACGAGGTTCTCCAGCTGGCGGTCGAGCAGGTCCGCGACGTTGGCGACGGCCGTTTTCAAGGAGTCCATCGCCTGCGCGATGTGGCCGCCGTAGAAGTTGCCGCCACTGTGCGCCTGCCCGGTCGCCACGTCGAACAGCGGGTTGTCGTTGGCCGAGTTGACCTCGACCTCGATCCAGTCCCGGACCCAGCTCAGCGTGTCGCGCAGCACGCCGATCACCTGCGGTGCGCAGCGGATCGAGTAGTGGTCCCGCAGCGAGTTGCTCAGCTCGGCGTCGCCGACGTCGACCCCGCCGGTCTGCTCGACCACCTCGCTGTGGTCGAGGGCGAGTCGGGAGTCGGCGAGCAGTTCGGCGACGGCCGACGCCGAGGCGACTTGGCCGGGATGCGGCTTGTTGTCGTGGATGAACGAATCGAAATGGCCGCGGGTGGCGAGCGCGGCCTCGGCGGCAAGTGCGGTGCACAGTTCGGCGACCGGTACGAGCTGGCTGGCCCGGTAGGTCGCGATCGCGGCGAAAGCCGAGGAGAAGGCGGTGCCGTTGATCAGCGCGAGACCCTCCTTCGCCTCCAGCTCAACGGGTCGCAGTCCGAGTTCGGCGAGTACGTCCTCGGCAGCGCATTCCTCGCCCCGGTAGCTCAGCATCCCCTCGCCGAGCAGGGTCGAGGCCAGATAGCTCAACGGCACCAGGTCACCGCTCGCGCCGACCGACCCGCGTTCCGGGATACGGGGCAGCGCGTCCGCGTTGAGCAGGTCGACCAGGGCGCCGACGATCTCGGGCCGGATGCCCGATCTACCACGGGCGAGACAGTTCGCTCTGATCAACAGCGTCGCTCGGACCACATCGGCCGGCACGTCCTTGCCGGTGCCGTTGCGGTGGTAGCGAATCAGGTTCTGTTGCAGCTGGGCGGTTTTGGCCGAGGTGATCTGCCGGATGACGCTGTCGCCGAAAATGGTCGACAGGCCATAGCTCGGCCGGCCACCGTTGACGAGGTCCTGTTTGAGATCGCGCGCCTTGCGCATGGCGCGGACAGCGGACGGTGCGATGCGCACCCGGTCGGACTGTCCCGCCGCGACGCCGGCGACGGTGTCGATGGTCAGGTTCCAGCCGTCGATGACGACGCCGTCGATCGGGAGGTCGTAGTGCGCAACCATGTCCAGCTCCTGACATACCTGAGTACACCGGCGGATCGACGGGTGGGCAACACTCCAAGGTGAGCGGTGGATTGCCGGGACAGTCTCGACCGGACGGCCGGACCGGACGTTTACCCGGCATTGATCGCTTCCCTGGCAACAGCTATTGCCGGAATGGCGGAACAACTAATCCGGAAAAGTCGAAGTGTCGACCAGCGAAAGGCCGATATTTCGCACTCGGCCAGACCGCGTGGGGGCCGGGCGCGGGCCCGTAACGCGTTGGTCTTGGTGCGCCGCCATCGCCGTCACCTCGTTTTCGCTGCCGTCGCCGGACCATAAGTCCATAGGACCACAAGGCGCACGGTAAAGACGAACGGGCCGCCGCGCAATAACGCTGGCTTGGATCAATTATGAGAAGTATTTGACTTTTAACATCTTCGTAACCGGTCGGGGTAAGCCGGGAATGTCAGGTCAGTGATTCGTCGATTCCGCCGAGTGAGGAGATCAGTTTGAGGTTGGCCGAGTAGTCGACGGGGCAGGCGATGACCGACACGGTGTCGGCGGCCAGCGCGGTGCGCAGCGTGGGCAGCAGTTCCTCGGCGGCGCTGATCCGGTAGCCGGTGGCGCCGAAGCTCTCCGCGTAGGCCACGAAGTCCGGGTTGCCGAAGCCGGTGTCCACGTTGTGGCCGATCTCCAGGTCCATCTTCCAGCTGATCAGGCCGTAGGCGTCGTCGACCCAGATCAGGATCACGATGGGCAGCTTCAGCCGCAGCGCGGTCTCGATCTCCTGGGAGTTCATCAGGAACGCGCCGTCACCGGTGGCGACCAGCACCTTGGCGTCCGGGCGAGCGAGCTTCGCGCCGATCGCGCCGGGCACGGTCCAGGCCATAGTGGACAGACCGTTGGAAATCAGGCAGGTGTTGGGTTCGTAGGTGGGGTAGAGCCGGGCCATCCACATCTTCAGCGCACCGGTGTCGACGAGGACGATGTCGGAGCGGTCCAGGGCGGCGCGGGTGTCGGCGACGATCCTGGCCGGCGCCATCGGGAACCGGTCATCGGCCTGGCCGCGCGCGAACTCCTCGGCGAGCAACTGCCTGATCCGTTCGCTGTGCCGGGTCTCGAACCGGCGGTCGACGGCCTTGGCCAGCGCATCGAGGCTGCGGCTGATCTCGCCGTGCAGGCCGACCGCCACGTCGTAGTGCGCGTCGACCTCGGCCGGGAACCGGTGGATGTGGATGATCTTCTTGTCGCCGCGCGGGTTGATCCGGACCGGGTCGAACTCCTGCAATTCGTAGCCGACCGCGACGATCACGTCGGCCTGGTCGAAGCCGAAGTTCACGTAGTCGTGGCGCATGAAGCCGACCGCGCCGAGGGTGAGATCGTGGTCGTCGGGGAAGATGCCCTTGCCGTGGAAGGTGGTCGCCACCGGCACGCCGAGGGTCTCGGCGAAACGGTGCACCGCGAGGCCGGCGTTCGCCCGTGCCGCACCGTGACCGGCCAGCATGACCGGGTTCCTGGCCGAGCTGAGGATCGCCGCGGCCCGTTCCACCTGCCCGGCGGCGGGCTCGTCCGGTCGCGGCACATTGATCCGCAGCGGCACGAGGGAGCTGGCGTTGTCGGCCTGCTCGACGTCCTCGGGCACCGCGAGGTAGACCGCGCCCGGCCGTTCGGTCTGCGCGAGCTTGAACGCCTTGCGGACCATTTCCGGCACCGCGCCGGGCGTCGCGACCAGAGCGGCCCACTTGGTCACCGGCGCGAACATCGACACGAGGTCGACGCCCTGGTGGGACTCCTTGAAGCTGCGGTTCATACCGACCTGCGCGGACAGCGCGAGCAGCGGCGTGGAGTTGGTGGTCGCGTCAGCGGTGCCGAGCAGCAGGTTGATCGCACCTGGCCCGAGCGTCGCCGAGCAGACCCCGGCCCGGCCGGTGAGCCTGCCGTAGGTCTCGGCCATGAACGAGGCGCCCTGTTCGTGCCTGGTCAGGACGTAGTCGATCGAGGACCGGGAGATCGCCTCGACCAGCCGGATGTTCTCTTCGCCCGGAATGCCGAAGACGTGCTTGACGCCTTCGTTCTCCAGGCACTGCACGATCAACTCGGCCACTGTTCGCGACGGTTCCACACCTACGACCTTAGTGAGCCAAGCGCGTTCCGGCCGGAAATCCGGTGTGAGGTTGGTCAGGTCGTGGCGAGTTGGCGGAGGTCACGCAGGGTCGCACCCGACGCGACGGCCGACAGCAGCAGGACGACGGCGAGGACGGCCGGCAGCGGCCCTGGCCGGTCCTGCGTCAAGGCGAAGCCCAGCACCGTGGTGCCGGCGCCCGCGGTCGTCGCGGTCAGTACTCCGATACCGAGCCGGAGCCGGGCCGGTCGGGGCGGTAGCACAAGGTCGGGGCCGAGGCGGGCGATGATCCGGGTGCCCTGCACGATGCCCAGCGCCCAACTCCCCCACCAGCAGCCGAGCACGGTCGCCCGCAGCAGCGGCCCGGTGACCACCCCGACGTGCAGGTGCACGAACAGCACGGCACCGGCGGCGAGCAGCACCGGAAGGGCCAGTCCGCGTATCGACTCGACCAGCAGGCGGCCGATCGCGCGGAGGTTCAGGCGCGGCAGTGGGGCGACCAGCAGCAGGCCGAGACACAGCAGCGCGGCGCAACCGTTGAGCAGGTCGGCGAAGGACCTGGCGCCGGAGGAGGTGGTGAGATGGGCGAGCAGCCAGCCGGCAACGGTGATCAGGACGGCCATCGCCGCCGACCGGCCGCCGCGCCGCACACGTGAGTCAGCGGGCCAGATGGCCGGGTGCAGCCAGGCGTCGGCAATGCCGACCAGCAGGTTCGGCCAGGATTTCCAGCCGGCCGCGTTGGCCTCCTCGACAAGGTCCTGGCCCCACCTCGCGCGCAACGCGCTCGGGTAGAGCCGGACGAGACCGCTGGCCACGCTCACGCCGGTCGCACCCCGAGCCTGCGCAGACCCGCCTCGGCAACCCTGGCCATCGACCGCAGTTCACGTTCGAGCACATTCCGCCCGTCCGGGGTCAACCGGACCGGACGCTGCCGGCCGGTGCCGTCCAGTGATTCGACGAGTCCCTTGGCCTCCAGCCGAGCCAGCGCGCCGTACAGGCTGCCGGGACCGAGTCGCTCCCCGGTCAGTTCCTCGATGGTGGTGTTGATGGCGTAGCCGTGCCGGGGGCCCTCGGCGAGTGCGCACAGCACCAGCGTCTGCGCGTCATTGGCCTGCATCGGACTCCTTCCCGGACATGATCCGCACGGCTGTCGGTCCGCACGGTCATGATGACGATACTACGCGCCGAGTGCTACTTGCCACGTACTACGCGCCGTGTACTATCGCGGCATGACCCAGCCCCCCGTCGAAACCCTGCCGGTCGGTCACCCGGCCCGTCGCGCCGCCGCGTTCGCCGTCGCAGGCTCGATCATGAGCGCACTGATCTTCACCGGATTCGCCTTTGCCAGTACCCAGTTGCCCGCGGTACGTGCGGGTTCGCCCTGGCAGGACGATCCCTATGTCGGCATGGTGTCCTTCACCGAGTTCCTGGTGCCCACCCTCGCCGCGCTGATCGCCCTGCGGACCGCGCTGTGGCGCCGCGACCAGCCGCTCCCCCGGTATCGCGTCGAGCAGCTGCTGCGGGCCTCGCTGGTCACCGTGCTGATGATCATCTCGACCGTGCTGGCCGACTGGATCGCGGTCGCGGTGCGCGCCGATCGTCCACTGTGGAATCACGGGACGCTGTGGCTGCTCGTGGCACTCGGCGTGCTCACCGTGTTGACGATCGGCTCGGTGGCGCTGTGGCGGCGGGCGCGAGCGCACGCGCCATGGCCGTCCGCGCGGCGGCCGGACGGTGACTGGCTGGAGGACCTCGCGATCCTGCTCGACCTGGTCATCGCCGGCACGGTCGGCGTGGACCGCGCCCCCATCGACCTGCGCGCCGCCATGGATTTCCCGCGCCGGCACATACTGGCGTTCGCCGTTGCGGCGAGCCTGCTCGGCGGACTGGCCATGACCGGCGCCGAGGCGATCGGCGAAGGCTGGACCAGCCCGCTGCTGTTCGGCACCTTCTTTCTGATGTGCGCGGGCGGTTTCCTCGCGTTCTGCCTGATCTGCGAGGCCGTCCTGTGGATCGCGGTGCCGCGCACCGAACCGGCCGCCGGCACGCCGCGCCGCGCGCTGCGGATCGCGCTCGTCGCGGGTTGCCTCGGTCTGCCGGCCGCCGCCGTGCTGCGCGCGGCCATCTGGACCGCGCTCGGTGCCCCGGAGGCGATCGACCGCATCAGCGGCCTCGCCACGGTCACCGTGGGCGGCGGCCTGACGGCCGGACTGGTGGCCTTCGGGGTCGCGTGGGCCCTGCTTACCGTGCTGCCGAAGGGCTTTCCACCGGCTCGCGCTGGACATCCCGGCGAGTGACCGTGAGGAACGCGACGAGCCCGATGATCAGCACCGCGAGGACAACGCTGACCGTGCCGTCGCCGACCCCCCGGCCGCCGACGCTGGTCGGCTTGCCCAGCCAGTCGGCGACCGAGGCGCCGAGCGGCCGGGTGACCACGTAGGCGAACCAGAAGGAGAAGATCGAGTTCCAGCGCAGCCAGCGGAAGCCGGCGGCCGGAATGAGGATGATCACCGCGAACAGCACGATCGAACCGAGGTAGCCGAGATGCAGCGTGGTCGCGGTCAGGTCACCGGTCGCGGTGCCGAGCGCGAAGGTGGCCACCACCGCGGCCCAGTAGAAGACCTCGCGGCGCGGGGTGTCGATGCTGTGGATGGACAGCGTGTGCTCGGTCCGCTGCCAGAGCAGGTAGACCACCGCGAGCACGACGGCGTACAGCGCGGTCGAGGCGATGTAGGGCACGCCGAATCCGACATGGAGCACGTCCGCGGCCATCGTGCCGAAGACACCGACCATCACCACGGCCAGCCAGTAGGACCAGGCCCGGTAGCGGCGCATCGAGAACTGGATGGCCAGCGCGGCGAGAAAGCCGATGAAGCCGAGCGCGACCGCGACGATCGGGTTGAGCACCCGGACGAGGTAGTCCGAGGTCGACTCGCCGACCGCCGTGGAGAGGCCCTTGATGATCCAGAAGTACGCGGTGATCTCCGGAACCCGCAGCGCACGCCGGGCGGTAGACTCCGACAGACTGTAGGAGGTACTCATGCCGCCAGCTTGCCATGACCGGCCGGCCAGCTCGCCACCGGCTCCGCCCGAAGCCTCGGGGTGTCCGCGATGACCGGCGGTGCCCTGTTCGTCGCGGTTTTCCTGGCCTGCGTCGTCGAGGCGGTCGAGGCGCTGACCATCGTACTCGCCGTCGGCACGACCAGGAGCTGGCGGTCGACCGGGTTCGGCATCGGCGCGGCCCTGGTCGTACTCGCGATCATCGTCGCCGTCCTCGGCCCCGCGCTGACCCTGATCCCGCTCAACGCGCTGCGCCTCGTCGTCGGTGGACTGCTGCTGATCTTCGGTCTGCAGTGGTTGCGCAAGGCGATCCTGCGCGCCAGCGGGCACAAGGCCAAGCATGACGAGGAGGCGATCTTCCGCACCCAGGCCACGGCGGCCGAGGCCGCGACGGCCGGGCAGCGGGGCGTCGTCACCGACTGGTATGCCTTCGTGGTCGCCTTCAAGGGCGTGCTGCTGGAGGGCCTTGAGGTGGTGTTCATCGTGCTGACCTTCGGCGCCAACGCGCACAACGTCCCCTTGGCCGCGATCGCGGCGGCCGTCGCGATCGTGCTGGTGACCGCGGTCGGTTTCGCCGTCCGCAGCCCGCTGGCACGGGTTCCGGAGAACACGCTGAAGTTCGTCGTCGGGATCATGCTGACCACCTTCGGCACCTTCTGGGGCGCCGAGGGCGCCGGCGCGTCCTGGCCCGGCGCCGATGCCGCGCTGCTGGTACTCGCGCCGGCCATCGCGGTACTCGCCGTCGGCCTCGTGTTGCTGTTGCGCGCCAACAGCCGAGTCCCGGTGGGCGCCCGATGATCGCCAGGCTGCGCGCTTTCGGCGCCTTCTGCTACGACTTCGTGGTCGGCGACGACTGGCGGCTGGCCGTCGCCGTCGTCCTCGCGCTCGGGGTGACGGTCGCGGTCGCGCACACCACGGTCGCGGCCTGGTGGGTGCTGCCGGCGGCGGTCGTGGTGGTGTTGCCGGTGAGCCTGTGGTTCGCGGTGCGGCGGCGCTGAACGTCGGCCGACCGGCGCCGCCACGACCGGTGATCGGCTACTGGATCGGCTTTTCGTGACGGCCGCGCAGGACCGAGGCGATCGCGGCGATGACAGCCATGGCCGCCGCCGCGGTGAAGACGATGACGAGGCCGTGGTGGAACGGGCCGGACACCAGTTCGGGGAAGAACTGGTTACCGGTCAGGGTGTGCACATTGGCTGCCGGCAAGGTGTTCAGCACGCCGCTCGGCGCCAGCAGGTGACTGATCGGGTTGTTGCCGAGGAAAGTCGCGAACAGCGTACTGACCGGCGGCAACGACGCGACACTGCCCGCGGTCGCGGCAGGCACGCCCTGGGCTTGCAGGCCACTGCTGAGCGCATGCGGCAGCGTGGTGGCAAGACCGGAGATCATCAGCGAGAAGAACACGCCGATGGACAGCGCGGTGCCGGAGTTCTGGAAGGTCGAGCGCATTCCGGACGCGACGCCGCGCTGGCCGGGCGCCACGCTGCTCATGATCGCGGAGGTGTTGGGCGCGGAGAACATGCCCTGCCCGATTCCGCTGAGCAGCAGCAGAGCGGCGAAGTAACCGTACTGGAAGTTCACCGGCAGGATCAGCAGTCCGACGAACGAGAGCGCGACCAGGACGAGACCGCCGGTGGAGAACAGCCGGGCCCCGAACCGGTCGGACAGATAACCGGCCAGCGGTCCCGCGATGAGGAAGCCGGCGGTGAGCGGCAGCATGTAGATGCCGGCCCACAAGGGCGTCCGTTCGTAGTCGAAGCCGTGCAGCGGCAGCCAGATGCCCTGTAGCCAGATGATCAGCATGAACTGCAGGCCGCCACGGGCTATCGCGGTCAGCAGGGCGGCCAGGTTGCCGGCGGCGAAAGCTCTGATCCGAAACAGCGACAGCCGGAACATCGGCTCGACGATCTTGGTCTCCGCGATGCAGAAGCCAACCAGCAGCAGCACCCCGCCGCCGAGGCCGCCGAGTACGACCGGATTGGTCCACCCGGTCGGGTTTCCGTTGTACGGCTGGATTCCGTAGGTGATCGCGGCCAGCAGGACGCCGGTGCCGAGGGTGAAGGTGATGTTGCCGACCCAGTCGATCCGGCCTGCCTTGCGCGCACCGAGCTCCCGCAGCGTCCGGTAGGACCAGATGGTGCCGATGACGCCGATCGGCACGCTGACCCAGAACACCGCGCGCCAGTCGATGGCGGCGAGCAGACCGCCGGCGAGCAGACCGAGGAACTGGCCGGCGAGTGCCGTGATCTGGTTGATGCCAAGGGCCATGCCGCGCTGACGGGCCGGGAAGGCGTCGGTGAGGATGGCGGCCGAGTTCGCGGTCAGCATGGAGCCGCCGAAGGCCTGGACCACCCGCCAACCGATCAGCCACAGTGCGCCGACGCCGCCGCTGAACGGATCGAGTGACAGCGCCAGTGACGCGCCGGAGAAGATCACGAAGCCGAGGTTGTACATCTTGACCCGGCCGAACATGTCGCCGAGCCTGCCGAGCACGACCACCAGCACCGCGCTGACCAACAGGTAGCCGAGGATCATCCAGAGCAGGTAGCCGATATTGCCGGGTGCGAGCGGATCAAGGCCGATACCACGGAAGATCGCCGGCAGCGAGATGATCACGATCGACCCGTCGACGGTCGCGATCAGCACGCCGAGGGTGGTGTTGGACAGCACGACCCACTTGTAGCGATCGTTGCCGGCCCCGGCGGCGATCCCCTTTGCCGTCCCCTGACTGGTACTCACCGCGCCACCTCGCCGTGCGCGAGGATGTGCCGGCCGCTGCTCCAGATATTCGTTGGTTCGCTCGCCAACTCGATCACAGGTGTTCCGCCAACCGCTCAAGCAGCGCGAGCACAGCCGAGAGTTCGGCTCGCTCCGCCGCGTCGAATTCACTGTCCAGGACCGTGGCGAGGCGCTGAGCGCTCTCCGAACGCCGGTTGAACACCGTCGTCCGGCCGGCCTCGGTCACGGTGAGCACCGCGCGTCGGCCGTCCTCGGCGTCGGGCCTGCGCAGGATGAGACCCCGCTCCTCCAGCGCGGCAAGGGTGGTGGCCATTGCCTGCGGCCGGATCCGCTCCTGTTCGGCCAGCGCGCTCGGTGTGCTCGCGCCGTCCCCCTCCAGCCTGGACAGCACCGACACCTCCGCCAGCGTCAGCTCGCCGACCGCGTGGGTCTGCCGCAGCCTGCGCGCGATCCGACCGATGACCAGCCGGAGCGCGGCGCCGATCGCCTCGGAGTCCGAAGACGCCTCGATATCCGCCACGGATAGTTACCCTAGACTTATCAGTTGACTATTAGCAACTAATTTTCGACCGACTCGTCCTGCGATCCGGCACACACCGGTCCGGGGAGAACGATCAGCGACGGGTGGTGACCAGGGCGCGGAACATGCCGCGATGGACCGTCCTGGGCTGATGGGCGAGCCAGTTGCCGACGTCCTTGACGAGAGCATCCGGGCTGGTCACCGCGTAGTCCGCGTCCGGTACCCAGTTGGCGAGCAGGTACTGGCCGGACCGCGGCGGCCAGTTGACCACGACGCCGCGGATCTGCGCCCTGCGGAATCGTCGTCGCGCGGTGCGCAGGGCCTCGGCGATACCGAGCGAACCGGACAGCACGGGCTGCCCGTCGAGCAGCACCTCGCCGCCGCGGCCGACCGTGTAGTGCCCGGCTGGCCAGGCCACCGAGCTGATCAACACCATCCGTCTGCCGCACAGCACGAGATGGTCGACGCCAGGACCGATGCCCGGATCACGGAAGACCCGGACCGCGGGAATCCGGGTCAGGTACCTGGCCAGCAGGTCGGCGGTGAGTCCCGCCGCGCTTTCCGACCGGACCACCGACCCCTGCCCACCGGCCCGCAGCTGCCACATGTTGGCGTTCCAGTCGATGCGCTGCCGTTTGCGATACGGCGCGAACCGGGCGGCCAGCCACGGAATGATCAGGGCGCCGAGCGCGTAGCCGAAGATCGTCGCCGGATGCGAGATGTGCTGTCTCTCGGCGAACCAGGTCAACAGGACCAGGGCGACGCCGATGACGATCGACCACAGCACCGCGGCCCTGGTCGGCTTGCGGCCGAACACGGCACCGAGCAGGCACCAGATCGTCGGCGCGACCACGAGGCCGAACACCAGGTAGCCGTAACCGCCCGCGGCGGCCAACGTCGAGGTCGCGAGGCCGAACACGACCAGCGCCACCCACAACCCGCCGACTCCGACGAACAGCAGCTCGGTCGCGGCGAAACGAGCCCGCCAGCTGATCCGCGCGGCCGGATCGACCCTCGCCCACCAGGTGATCTCCTCCGGCGGAATGGCCGGCACCACCGGACCGGTCTCGGCCCAGCGCTGGTCGGTCCGGGCGGCACCGGGCCGCGACGGTGCCGGCGCGGGCGGGGCCTGTCGGCCGGTGCGGTCGTAGTCGGCGCGCAGCGCCGGGTCGCTCAGGGTCTCGTAGGCCTGCTGGACCAGCCGGAAGAAGTAGCTGTTGCCCTCCGCGTCGGGATGGAACTTCTTGACCGCGGCCCGGTAAGCGCTCTTGATCTCGTCCTGGCCGGCATCGCGGGCGACACCGAGGACTTCGTAAAGATCACCGTCACTCGCCTTCGCCACCTGCGATCCCCTGTCCGCCAACCGATGATGCGTACTCCGCTCCTTGCCAGCCTAGTTCAGCGCCCGGCCGGAATCCGGCTGAAGCGGGAGGATGCCGGCGCTGCCGAAGGGCCTCAGTTGGCCGGGAAGTCGGCGGAGCGGCTGACCTCCGCCCACCGTTCGGCCTCCTCGGCTCGCGCCCTTGCCGACGTCGCGGCGGCTTCGACGGCGCCGGCACCCAACAGCAGGCGCAGCGGCGGCTCGGCCAGTTCGACGAGGTCGAGGATGATCCTGGCGGCGCGGGCCGGGTCGCCGGGTTGGCTGCCGTCGGTGCTGGCGCGGTAGCGGTTCATCGCGCCGACGGTCTGCTCGTAGTCCGGCCCGACCGGCGCGAACCGCATGGAGGAACCCTGCCAGTCGGTGCGGAACGCGCCCGGCTCGATGATGGTCACCTTGATCCCCAGCGGCTTCACCTCGTTGTTGAGCACCTCGGAGAAGCCCTCGACGCCGAACTTCGCGGTCTGGTAGGCCGCGATACCGGGTGTGCCGCCGACCCGGCCGCCGATCGAGGAGAACTGGATGAAGTGGCCGGAACGCTGCTCGCGCAACACCGGCAGCGCGGCCTTTGTCACGTTGACGACGCCGAACAGGTTCGTCTCGATCTGCGCCCGGAAATCCGCCTCGGAGGTCTCCTCGATGGCCGAGGAGTCCGCGTAGCCGGCGTTGTTCACCACCACGTCCAGGCCGCCGAACTCGTCGAGGGCCACCTCGACGGCGGCGCGGGCCGCTGCCGGATCGGTCACGTCGAGGGCGACCGCCCTGACCCGCGCACCGTGGTCGCGGACGAGTTCGGCGAGCTGGTCGGGCTTGCGTGCGGTCGCGACGAGCCGGTCCCCCTTCGCCAGTACCGCTGTGGCCAGTTCCCAGCCGAAACCTCGGGAACTACCGGTGATCAACCATGTCTTGGACATCGGGTGCCGCTCTCCTCACTGGTGGGCCGCGCTGGTGGACTGCCGCACGGAAAACAACTAACCAGTTGTTTGTACGTCGACGAGCGGCCGTTGTCAACCAACTAGTTATATGTATGCTGGGTGGATGCCACCTCGCCAGGATCCGACGCTGGGCCGGGACGCCGAGGCCACCAAGGCCCGGCTGCTCGCGGCGGCGACCGAGGAGTTCGCCGCCTATGGCATCGCGGGCGCGCGGGTGGATCGGATCAGCGCGGCGGCGAAGGTCAACAAGTCGCTGATCTACACCTACTTCGGCAACAAGGACCAGCTGTTCGACGCGGTGATGAACACCCATGTGACGCGGCTGATGGACCTCGTCCCGCTCACCGCGCACGATCTGCCGGGCTACGCGGGCCTGCTGTTCGACTTCCTGCTCGCCAATCCACACCAGCTCCGGCTGGCCACCTGGTACCGGCTGGAGCGCGGCGGCACCGGCCTGTCCCCCGCGAACATCGACTCCTCGATGCGCGAGAAGACCGCGGCCATTTCCGCCGCGCAGGCCGAACAGGTGGTGTCGACGCGGCTGGCACCGGACGACCTGCTGGTCTTCGTGCTGAGCCTGGTGTGCGGCTGGCTGCCGAGCAGTCCGCACGCCCTACCCGGCAGCACCGAGGAGCAGGTCAGGGGGCACCGTGCCGCGGTCGTCGCGGCGGTGCGGCTGCTCGTCGAGTCCCGTTAGGACGGCCGCGACCCGACCAGAAGGTCCAGGTCCACAGTGGTCGGTCAGCGGCAGCGGGCGGTGGAGTCGCGCTGGATGACCTCGACGGGCAGTACCACCCGCTTCGCCGCCGCGGTCGGGTTCTCGATGCGCTCCAACAGCAGCCGGGCCGCCTCGATGCCGATCTCGTACTGCGGAATCCGCACGCTGGTCAGCGCGGGCCGCTGGCGGTCGAGGAACGGCATGTCGTTGAAGCCGACCACGGACACGTCCTGCGGGCAGCGCAGACCGCGTTCGTCAAGGGCGCGGTAGCAGCCAAGCGCGATGAGGTCGTTGGCGGCCACGATGGCCGTACTGGTCGAATCGGCGTCCAGCAGGGCCAGCGCGGCGCGGTAGCCTGCCTCCTCGGTGAACGCGGAGCTGACGGCGACGCGGCCCGGTTCGACGGCGAGTCGGTGTCCTGCCATGGCGTCGAGGAAGGCGCGGTAGCGCTCCCAGCCGGTGGACAGTTCCTGCGGGCCTGCCAGGTGCGCGATGCGTTCGTGCCCGAGCTGCACGAGCAACCGGACGGTGGCGTGGATGCCCATCGCGTTGTCCGGGGTCACCGACGGGATGTCCGCGTCGGCCCTGCGGTTGATGAGCACGGTCGGTACCGGCCGGCCACCGTGCTCGGGCGGCGGCGGGTCGTCCCGGCGGCTGGTGGCGAGGATGAAGCCGTCGGTCTGCCGGCCGCGCATGGCGGTGAGCAGTTCCCGCTCCCGTTCCTCGTCGCCGTCGGTGTTGCCCAGCAGCGCCATGTAGCCTGCCTCGCGCAACCCGTCCTCGATGCCGCGCACGATCGGCGGGAACATCGGGTTGCGCAGGTCGGGAATGATCACCCCGGCCACCGACGAGGTCCTGGTACGCAGGCTGCGCGCGGCCGAGTTGGGCGCGTAGCCAAGGGTTTTCGCGGCTTCGATCACCCGGTTCGCGGTACGGTTGCTGACCATGTCCCGAGTACTCGGATTGAGCGCTCTGCTTGCGGTCGCCGCGTGCACCTTGGCCAGCAGCGCGACGTCCTTGATCGTCGGGACCTTGTCCATTGGTAGTCAGGGGCGCGGTGTCCCGAAGGACCCGGTTCCCCATCCCCCTTTCAATCCGTACGTGCGGTTTTCCCGCATACGGCTTACCGATGATCTTCTCGACATGGTTACGCCACCCTCGGATAACGGATAGTC
>DATATE010000108.1:0-33386 GCA_036268955.1 Pseudonocardiaceae bacterium | reverse complement strand
ACCCGAATCGGCGATCCACAAGCGGACGGTGCGGGCCGCGACCGGGATGGTGATGAACACCTCGTGCTCGTGCCGGGACAGGTTTTCGGCGAGTTTGCGACGGCGCTTCTGAACGTCCTCGGTGGACACACCCGATGGCAGGGTGACGTCGACCTCGACACCGCAGCCGGCGATGCGGATCGGGCCGAGCATGGCCGCGCCCGCGTCGCCCATCTCCTTGATCTTGTTGCGCAGTGCGGCAACGCCCAGGTCACGCAGGGCCGTGACCACGATCGACGGGGTGATCGGCTCGCCGTCGGTGCCGCGCTGTTCGGCGGGCATCACCCAGGCGGGTGTTGTGCCCGTGGTCCGGCCGATGTGCCACAACGTCAGCACGACCAGCCACGGCGCGATGAGGATCAACGGGCCCCAGATCAGGGCGAACGCCCAGACCGTCCAGCGCACCGCATCCAGCACACCGGCGATCGGGGCCAGGATCTCGCCGGCATCCTTGTCGGCGAGCGCCAGCAGGACGCCCAGGGCCAGCAGTAGGCCGAGCAGCGTCGCGCCGGCCATCGCGAGGGCCTTGGCCAGCACGAACGGCACCCGGAACATGTCCATGCGGTGCTTGTGTCGACGCTCGCGGGCCTGCTCGCCGCGCTGCTCCCATTCGAGCAGCCGCTCGTGGTCACCGGTGGCCTCGGCCGCCCGGATCATCCGCTGGTGCAGCGAGTTCGTCTTGGCCTCCCACACCCGCCGGGCGACGACCAGGCCGCCCGCCGGCACGTACAGGACGTGCCGAAGGACCGCCTTCGCGGTGGAGCGGGTGCGGTGGTGAGTGACGACAGTACGCGTCACCCGAGCGACGGTGGCCACGTCAGAGCGGTAGCCCTGCCACCGGGCCACCGCCAGCGCCCGCTGACTCGTCAGGCGCTGGTATTCGTCGTCGGTGACGAGGACGCCATCGAGCACATCTTCGGTCGCCAGCCGGTCCGGGAACGCCACCAGCTCGCCCATCTGGGGCTCCTGACGATCTTCGTTCATCGCCGATCACCGCCCCGTTCGTGATCGCTGGTGACGGCTGGCGAGCCCAGTTCGCCAGCGCCGCCAGCTCGGCCGCCAGCGGTCGCCAGCAGGGCGAAACCACTGATCGACATCAGGCCGTCGATCACCAGCGGACCGACGTGCGCGCCCAGCGCCGAGTAGCCCCAGAACGCCAGCACAGCCGCGATGTGCGAGTAGCTGATCAGCGCTGAACCGAGCGCGACAGTGCCCGCGCCGCCGAAACGGGCGAGGTTCCACAAAGCGCTTTTCGGCCACCGGATGCGGCTGAGTGCTTCGACCGACAGCAGCAGTGCCACGGGCCAGACAGCGGCTCCGACCTCAGCTTGCATGCTCGGATGCCATCCGACGGCGGCATGTGCCGGGGAGATCCGGGCGGCCAGCACGTTCGCCGCGACCGAGGTCAGTGAGCCAAAAATGAACCCGGCCCAGGCGACCAGTCGGCCGCCAGCCGGATCGCCCAGCTGGCGGGGGCTGGCGGGCACTGGAGACGGCTGGCGAACGACTGGCGGGGCTGCCTCGCCAGGCCGGTTGCCAGGTCCGCCAGTGCCCGCGACCAGATCATCAGTCACGTGGCCGGCCCTCGCCGGCAGGACAGTTGTAGGGCTGCCCTGGTGGTCGCCTGGCGACCCGAAATCGGCAGCCTCGCCAGCGCTGGCGGCGGTGATCGCCAGCGCTTCGCCAGAGTCCGCCAGTTCGTTGTCAGCATTGCCGGTTGGGGTGCCGGCGACGAGCGCGAGCGTCGGCGCCGGGGCCTGCTCGGTGGCCAGAATCTCTAACGCTTTCCTGACCTGATGGTCGGTGGCACCGAGTTGGCGAACCAACGTCGGACGGCCCGGCGCCGGCTCGCCGGCCTCATGGGCCGAGTCGAGCGCCTGGCGAACCTGCCTCAGGACATCGGTTGTCGGTGCGCTCATGCTGATTCCTCCATGCGCTTGGTCGACTCGGTCTCCTCGGTCGGGCCGGCGGACAGGGCGTGGCGTTCGACGGCCGCCCGTAGTAGCTGCTGCTGGCCGCTCACCCGGATCTCGTGTGCGATCCAGCCAGCCGCGACTAGGGCCGCCGGGACGGCGAACCATGGCGACACGGTGGCCGCCAACGCGACAGGCACGAGTACGCCTGCCAGTTCGGCCGTGTGCCAGCCAACCCAGCTGATCACCGCGTTAATGGGAGTGAGACTGGGATCGGTCCGGGCGTCGTCGCGACGGGCGTCATGCGCGGGCAGGTCTGCATCGGCGGAGTTGTTGATCACAGCCGGCCTCCATACGGGCAGAGCGGCGCAGCCGGCCTATCGACCGACGGCTCGGTCATCGCCCGGTTGACCACCAGCACGACCAGGACGAGTGTCGAGACGATCATGATCAGCGCCAGGGCGGCGACGGCGGTCAGCGTGCACGCAATGGAGGTCCCACAGCGGGACCAGACGCCACAGGCCGTCATCCGGTCACCTCCAGAGGCGCATGGTCAGGGTGATCGATCAACGTTTCGCTTTCCCACCAGCGCCTTTCTTCGCGCGCACGCGCTACAGGTGGGTCACCTACCAACTCCAGTTCGCAAGATGACCCACCACCTGAGTCCGGTAGGGATTTCCGGTTCGCGGGGGTCCGGGGGCGCGCGAATGCGCCCCCGTTCGTCTTCTTCATGGTCTTCTGGGGTTGATCTTCTATAGAGCTGCCCGAACCTCCGGTAGTGCCGGGCCGCCAGTCCCCACCTGCGCAAGCACCCTGTTCGCCCTGGTCAGCACTATCGGCCGAAACGGCAGGTAGTGCGTGCTTCGTACGGTCGGTGGCTGGCAAATCACTCGGGACTACCTGCCCAGCGGGCTGGTTGTCCCGACCAGCGGTTTCGGTCGCGTACTGGGCGAGGATGACGGCGATCTCCTCGGGCTTGTCCGTGACGAACCAGGTGTAGGGGCCTAGCGCACCGGAGATGTCCTTGCCCGCCGCATTGCGTGTGCCGGCTGGGTAGCGGGTGCGTTCGACGGATCGGTAGATGTAGCCGACCGCACGTAGTTCGCCGAGCAGTCGCCGGACGGTCTTCACCCCGTCGGTGGACTGCCTGGCCAGGAACTCCTCTGTGATCGTGAAGCCCTCGCGGTGACTGGCCATGTTCAGGAACAGGCCTTTTGCCGCGTATGAAAGGGCACGGTCGCGCGCCACGGTATTGGCGATGATGGTGAAGTGGCCGGCGGCCATCTCACCTCGGCGTAGGCCCCCCAAGAAGTTGGTCACAGGACACCGCCAGCAATACCGGCCGCGCGAGCGCGGTAGAGCAGGGACACGATCGTGCCGACGGTCCCGATCTCCCATTCGGCTAGCCAGGCGATGATCCGGCGGTCGTGTACGCCCAACTCGATGCCGTCCAGAGCTTCCAGCAAAGCGGCAACACGATCAGCGCGCCACGCGTCCACGTCTTGATCGCGCGGCCGCCATTGCGGACGCGCATCATCGGCCACGTCGAACGGCGGCCGCACCCGATGGGGCGCATGGTGCAACGGCACAAGATGCTGGCTGTTCACCTGGACACCGCCCTGGACAACGCGCGCAGCTTCTCGGTGGCCTCCTGCACGGTCATGACACCGCAGGTCAGCTCTGCGAGCAGGTCCTCGCACAGCAATCCACTAATGAGGGAATGCTTTGCCGGCATGGTCCGGGCAGGGGCTACAGACCAGTGTTCCGCCAGCGCCACTGGATGGTGAGAAATGTTGTGCGGGCTGCGAATCTGCTTGCGTATCAATCGAGTGGAGATAATCGGGGTCAGCTCCAGAACGTTAACTGGGCTGGCAAACTCTCGACACACGGCGGACCTCCGATGTCCGTCCAGACCCCCGGTTGCGTCGCTAACGCGCCGGGGGTCGGCCATTGGTGTGTCTTTTCCGGGGTTCCGGGAAGACCACCCTGCTCGCCGCGCTGCTCGGCCAGGTGCCGGCAACCGAGCGCATCGTCTGCGTCGAGGACGCCGGCGAGCTACAGCCCAACCACCCACAGGTCGTCAGGCTGGTGGCGCGGCCACCCAACATCGAGGGCGTCGGTGAGGTGACCGTGCGCGAACTCGTCCGCCAGGCACTGCGAATGCGCCCGGACCGGCTCGTGGTCGGCGAGGTTCGTGGCGCAGAGGTCTGCGAGCTGCTCACTGCCCTCAACACCGGGCATGACGGGGGAGCGGGCACCCTGCACGCGAACTCACCGGCCGAGGTCCCCGCCCGGCTGGAGGCCCTCGCCGCCCTCGGCGGCCTGTCCCGGCCCGCGCTGCACAGCCAGGCCGGTGCCGCGCTGCGGGTCATCCTGCATGTCAACCGAGAACCCGACGGTACGCGCAAGCTCGCCGAGATCGGCGTCGTACAACGCGAGGCGCAGGAGATCCAGGTCATCCCCGCCTGGCGGCCCACCACGCGCCTCGCGGGCTGGCCCCTGTTGGCCGGCCTGCTCGGCCAACGCGATCCGCAGGCCAAGACCCGCCGCCCCGCCTCGCTTCGGCCACCGGGTCCACAGGAAGAGCGCGAAGTGCCGGCGGATCAACACGACCGCGCCCCGGCGATCGCCTACGACCGCATACCTGCCAACCACTGTGCCGGTTCGATCGTCAACCAACGCGACGGTGCGCCATGGTGACCATCCTGCCGATCGGGCCCGCCGCGGGCGGCGTGGCGCGCACCAGCCTCGCGCTGACCGCCCTCGCCATCGCCCTGTGCGGTTGGCCGGATCGTTGCGGCCTCGCCCGCCTGCGCGCGATGGCGCTGCTACCGGCGCCGCGCAGGCCGCGTCCCAAGATCTCCCGGCCCGGTCCGTTGGTCGGGGTCATCTCGATCGGCATCGTCACACTGGCGACGGCCGGCATCGGCGTCGCGATCGCCGCCGTCGTTGCCACCGCGACCTTCCTGCGCCGCTGGCGGACCCGCGGCGACCAGCGGCACAGACTCGCCGCGACCGAGGGCATGGCCCAGGCATTGCGTGGTCTTGTCGCCGAGTTGCGGGCCGGCGCGCACCCGGCGGCGGCCGCGACCGCCGTCGCCGAGGACGCCGACCCGGAATCGGCGGCGGTACTGATCGCGGTCGCCGGCGCGGCGCGGCTCGGCGGCGAGGTGGACCGCGCGGTTGCGCAGACCGCATCGGCCGCCCCGCACCTGGCCGGTCTGTTGCCACCACTGGCTTCGGCACTCGCGCTGGCTCGGCGGCACGGCCTGCCCATGGCCGAGGTGCTCGACTCGGTCCGTAGGGACGTCGAGGGTCGGCTGCGGTTCGGCAAACAGGTGCAGGCGCGGATGGCGGGCCCGCGCGCCAGCGGCAATGTTCTTGCCGCGCTGCCGGTTGTCGGGGTGCTGCTCGGCCAACTCATGGGCGCCGCCCCGGTTCATGTCCTGTTCGCGACCGGTCCTGGGCAGGCTCTGCTCGCCGTCGGCACCGTACTGGCCTGTGCCGGCCTGTTGTGGATCGGCAAGCTGACCGGCCAGGTGGTGTCGCCATGACCGCATCCGCCGTCGCGGCCCTCCTGCTCGCCGTGGCCACCCTGATCGCACCGGGTCGAGCCGTCGTCCGGGTTCGGCTCGCCGCGCTGACCAAACAGGGCGACCCCGACCGTGCTGCGCCCTCGACCGCCAACCGGTTGGGCGGCGTCGCTCGCCCGCTGGTGGTCGCGGTCTCGGTGGGCTCGGTGCCGGTGGTCAGCGCGGGTTGGCCGGCCGGTGCCCTGTTCGGCCTGCTACTCGGCGGCGCGACCTTCATTGCCACGCAACGTTTCCTGCGACGCCGCGAGCAACGTGGCGACGGTGCGGTCGACCCGCTGCTGCTGGCCAGTAGCTGGGACCTGCTGGCAGCCTGCCTGCGCGGCGGCTTACCCGTGCCCGCCGCGGTGGCCGCGATCGCGGCGGACATCCCCGGCGCCGCCGGTCCCGCGCTACGGCACACCGCTGAACTCATCGCCCTCGGCGCCGACCCGGTCGCCGCCTGGGTGCCCGCGTTGGACCACCCGGCGACCGTGCAACTGGCCAGGGGAGCGCGCCGCACGGCCCGATCCGGCGCTGCTCTCGCCGGAGTGGCCGAAACCCTGGCGACCGAGGTACGGGCCGGTGCCGATGATCTGGCCGAAGCGCGGGCCCAGCGTGCCGCGGTCGCCGTCACCGGACCGCTCGGCCTGTGTTTCCTGCCGGCCTTCATCTGTCTCGGAGTGGTGCCGGTCGTCATCGGCCTCGCCACCCGGCTGATGGCAACACTCTGAACCCGCTCGCCCAACACACCCACAAATGTCCGCAGTGGACGGTCGGACCTCGTCCGGCGCAACCGGTCGCGTCAACCCGGCGCGGAAAAGGAGAACACGATGAGATCGCCAGTAAGATGGCTACCGACCTGGCGGTGGTCGACGCCACGAGTGCTTCGCGCGCCGGCAATGCCGTCGGTGGGAGCAGGTCATCCCGAGTCCCCGATCGGGCGGGACAGCGTCATCGGTCCCGACTCCGATGATGGCATGAGCACCGCTGAATACGCAAAAACCTGTCTATGCACCCTCTGGCACGGCCATTCTACCAGGGAAAACCCGCCGTTTCATGATCATCTTACCGTGTGCGTCGCCGTGGGGATCGCCCCACGGCCGACAGGGTGCTGACCAGCGCAGACGCAGGCGGGTGAGAGCGGCATAGCCCCTCGTGCGGTGCCTCTCGGTGAGGGTCTGCCGATGGCCTGAAATCGTCGTGTTCAAAAGCGCGACCCACCAGGCCGAACGCCTACGCAAAATCCCTTGCACCACGGCGCTAGGCTATTTGGTCGTCGGGCAAGAGGAGTAGCTGTGACCAATCTGATGGAGCCGCTGGAAGACCGGCAGCTCCAGTTGCTGAACGTCGTGTGGCCGCTGTTCTTGGAGCACCAACGGTTCCCGGTGTTCAACTACGTCGACTACCGGATGCGCGAATTGGGCCATGATGCCGAGGAGGTTATCCGCTCCTTCCCGTCCATCGGACTGGATGGCTTCCGGGGTCGTTATTGCGCGGTTTGGACTGATGGGGCTGGTGGCAGCACGCCTCAGCCGGATAACGCCGTCTGCCTGACCATGGCGGGGCTGTACCACATCAAAGACGACAAAAGGGTGCCAATCGCCAGCGCGGTGCTGGCGTTCCTTCGTGGTCTGTCGGCAGCTCGGGTTCAGATCGCGGACCACCCGTTTGACGTGCCAAACGTCACAGCGAGTCTCAGGGAGTCGTTGACCGCAGCTGGCCTCGACATGGACACCGTGCCGTGGGTGTTGGCAATCGTCGAGCACGAATGGCCAGCGATGCGCATTACTGAGCGGCAGCCAGGTCTGGGTGACGTCGTTGGTCAGCTGGGTCTGCTGACCGAGGCCAACTTCCACACGATCGCGGAGTACCTGAACGCCATCACGGCGATCACCACGCCGCAGCGGCCGACCGTGATCCTGGAGTACCGCGACCCGCGTGCCTTGGCGCGGGCAATCACCAACTTCGAGATCACTTGCACACTTGTGTTGAACGACCCGCTGGTCAAGAAGCCAGCCATCGACCGCACGGCTCTGTTCGCCCTGGATGCCGCTACCTACGACGACCTCCAGTCCGGCATCAGTGCACTTGGCGAGCTGATGAGCGATCTCCAGGTACCGGGCAAGCAGCCGTCTCACGCACTTGGCCGACTACTTAATCATCTCGTGCAAAAGCTCCCGGCCATCGACATGGTCCGGGTGCAGAACGCCGTCAACCTGATGGACGCCGTGCGGGAGATCCGAAACTCTGGTGCGCACCCGAAGCCGTCCGCCAGGTTGATCAGCGCCCACGAGGTGCTTGGCCTCCCGTTCCCCATCCGCGATCCGGCCCAGGCATGGAACATCATCCGGGCTCAGATGGAGTTGGCGTTCGGCACGCTCCAGGAGGAGATCTACGCGGCACGGCCGGTGTAGGCCGGACCATCAGTGGGCCGCGCGTCGCGACGTGAGCGCACCCCTCCAACCTGTGGAGCGTCGTGCCCCTCGCTCGATGCCCGCCCTCTTGGTGAGCGTCGGGCGCGTCGGTTGACGTTGCGCTTGGGATGACTACCAGCATGGACATGCCCAGCTCCGGGGGGTTGAGCTGGGCATGCGCCATAAGCGTAGGCCGCACTGACCGGGCGAACCAGAGGCTGGCGCCCTTGACCTCGCGAGCTGTCGACGGCACCATGAGATTTCGACCGCTTCACCAAATTTCTCGAAGCAGGAGGTCATCCCATGCGTGCTCGGTTCCTGGGCAAAGACCCAGAGTCCAACGTCGGTGACTCGCCAACGCTGTTCGTGACCGACCGGACAGACCGCAAGACCTACATCGCCCAGGGGTGGAGGGTGACCGATCCTCAGGTTCTGGTTGACGTCGGCCCGGTACCTGATCACGAGACGATCATCGAGATCCCCGAAGATGTACTCAGGTTCTACGCCCGCGCCTACCAGGACGAGCAGGAAGAGGGAGAGCACTGAGCCGAGTCATCACGCCTGGTCCGGTGTTCGGCCAGCTCTTCGACGACTTCGAGCACACGGCCTTCCGGTTGGAAGTGCGCAGCCGTTACGCCCCGTCCTACGAGGGCGAATCGCTGCGGAAGTATCTAGCCGGCGAGCCTGACGACTTGCCCTGGATGCAGGACTGGCTGCGCATGGTCGAGCGGGCAGCACGTGAGGGCCGGCGCTTCAGCCGTGTCCGGGTCGTTGACCTGCCCCTGAGCGAGTACAACACCTTCAGCTTGGCGGTGTCCGCCCGCAACAACGCCGCAGGGGAAGATATCCGCTACGTATCCCGCGACCGGGCGCGCGACCTGCCTGATTACGACTACTGGCTGTTTGACTCACGCACGCTGCTTCAGATGCACTTCGATCAGGACGACCGCTTCACCCACGGCGAGATCATCGACGACCCCGCCGAGGTCGTTCAGCACAACTACTGGCGTGACGCTGCCTGGCACCAGGCAGTAGGACGGGATGACTTTGCCACCGAACAGCGCGTCCGGCGCATCTAACGTCCAAGAGGCACGTGCTGCGCTCGGTAAACGACTCCGCGAGCTTCGCCAGGCAGCCATGGTGGATGGGCAGCCACTCAACTTGAGCGGCCGAAAGCTCGCGGAGTCGTTGTCATGGCCATCGTCGAAGATCTCCAAGCTGGAAAACGGCCAGCAAACGCCCAGCGATGATGACATCCGGGCCTGGACGCGAGCGACCCAGTGCGAAGGTGAGACCGAGGCCCTCCTGGCCTCCCTGCACACACTCGAAATCCAACACGCCGAATGGCAGCGGCAGTTCCGGTCCGGCCTCCGTCCCCATCAATACGAACTGGCCGAGCTGGATGCCAAGACTCGCCTCTTCCGGGTGTTCGAACCGAGCACCATCCCCGGCTTGCTTCAGACCGCTGACTACGCCCGAGCCCGCTTCGCCGAGGGTGTCGTGCTCTTCCAGACGCCGAACGACATCGACTATGCCGTCCGTACCCGGATGCAGCGGCAGGAGCTGCTGTACTGGCGGGACAAGCGCTTCCAGTTCGTCTTGACCGAGGCGGCTCTGCGCTATCGTCGCTGCTCAGCTGACGTCCTGCTGGTGCAGCTTGACCGCCTCATATCTCTGTCGACGCTACCCAACGTGAAGGTCGGCATCATCGGGTTCGAAACCCAGTACGTGATCGGGCCATGGCACGCCTTCTGGCTGCGTGACCAGGCCAGAGTGACTATCGAGACGTTTTCGGCCGAACTGAATCTGGCCCAACCACAAGAGATCGAGCTGTACGGCAAGGTCTTCGAACAGTTGGCGTCGGTCGCCAGTTATGGTCGGGCGGCGCGGGCGATCATCACCCGTGTGATGGACGAGCTGGCCGCTGAGGTGCCGGACGCCGATGGTGACGCGTAGTTGCAGTATCAAAAATTGCCGCCATAATAGACAGAATGAGTTTGCTCAGAAAGTACGAGTTGTAACGCATGGATAGACGGCAGTCATCGGCACATGCGCCGGGTCCAGCAACGTTTGAGCTGCATACGCTGGGGTGGAGGTCATTTCAAGACTTGTGCGCCGCCGTCCTCCGCGAGGTGTGGGGGCAGTCTGTTCAGCCATTTGCCGACACAAACGATGGAGGACGAGACGGGGCCTTCTACGGCCAATGGGGTGGCTCTCCAGGTGGTACCGATCTCCCAGAAGGTCCGTTCGTCCTCCAGTGCAAGTTCTTGGCCCGCAGAGACCAGACACTCTCGTTGTCAGGTATAGGCGAAGAGTTGAGCAAGATCCGAAATCTGGTGTCGCGAGGGGCTTGTAAATCGTATGTGCTTATGACTAATGCGCGAGTTACGGGTGAATCCGAACAGGTCATGCGCAAAGCGATAGCGGATGAAGGTGTTATTCACCCGCTCATACTCGGTGGCCAATGGGTGAACCAGACAATCGCAATGAATCAACGGCTGCGCATGTTCGTGCCAAGAGTTTATGGGTTGGGCGACCTGTCGCAAATTTTGGATGAACGAGCGTATACGCAAGCTCGCGCGCTTCTGGATTACCTGAAAGACGACTTGTCGACGTTTGTGGTGACAGATGCCTATAGGCGGGCCGCTGAGGCAATATCCCAGCATGGGTTCTGTCTACTGCTGGGCGAGCCGGCCGTCGGCAAGTCAGTGATCGCTGCGACGTTGGCGATGTCGGCGCTCGATCAGTGGAACAGTCTCACAATTAGAGCGGACGGCCCTGAGGACGTCATCGAACATTGGAATCCAAACGAACCAAATCAGTTCTTCTGGGTGGACGACGCCTTCGGAGCGGTCCGTCATGAGCGTGCGCTAACCGAGGGGTGGGCGCGCCGCCTGGCGAAAGTGATGACAGCCGTCAATGGTGGAGCGAAGGTCGTGCTGACTTCGCGAGACTATATATATCGACAGGCCCGTGTGCTCCTGAAAGAGTACGCATACCCACGGTTGCATGAGAATCAAGTTGTTATCGATGTCGCCGGCCTGTCGCGACAAGAACGTCAGCAGATCGTTTATAACCACATGCGACGCGGTGACCAGTCCGGGCAGTTCCGGTCCGTCGTGAAGCCGTTTCTCGAAGATGTCGCCGATCAGGCACCGTTCCGGCCCGAAGTTGTACGGCGTTTGGGTAGAAGAGCCTTCACGGAAGGTATGACCGTCAATCGGCAAACGGTCATCGAGTTCACAGCCAAACCGAACAAATTCTTGCAGGATATTTTTGAAGGGCTCGATCCCGACCACATCGGTGCTCTAGCGATGGTCTACCAGGCGGGTGAGTTGTCAGCACCGTTGGAAATTTTGACTGACGAGCGGGTGGAACTGCTTACTTTAATTGGCAGCACTCCCCAGCGTGTTAACGGTGCTCTGGCCAGTTTGGAGGATACTTTCTTGCGTCGAGCACCAAAACTGGGTTCTGTGGATCTACAAGTCCACTGGAGCTTTCGGCATCCGACTCTTCGCGAGGGCTTCGCATCGTTCATCGCTCGTGACATCAATCTCTTGAAGCTCTTCATCCAGGGACTGGACGACACAGGCATAATGACCCAGATTGATTGTGGCAGCGGTGACGCAAGAGGCACCTTGGTGGCGGTGCCATCATCTCTCTACGGTCTGGTGGCAAATCGTATCGCGGCAACTTATCCAAGGATTGGACATAACGATTGGTATCTAGGACGAGTATGGCATGACTTTCTGGCGACACGGTGTTCAAAATTATTCCTTGAACGTTATCTCGACATAGATGCACAGTTAGTGGGTCGTTGTACGCCACGCGGATCCTATCTAGGTGCAACAGGCCGCGGAGTTCCAGTCCTCGCTCGGCTACACCAGTTTGGATTGCTTCCAGAGGACGATCGCCAGAATGTGTTACGCGAAATTGGTGATCTAGCGGTAGAGACGCCAGATGCGGACTGGCTTGATATTGATGAGCTTCACGCCCTCTTTTCAGAGGAGGAGTACGCATCCGTGCTCGACCGAGTACGTCTAGAACTTGTCCCACGCCTTGACGATACGCTTTGGAACTGGCAGTTCAATGAACAGGGAAGTAGTGCCGAGGAATACTACGGACCGCTGCGGGAGGTGTTTGATCGATACATGAAGTTATTTGAGGCTGAGTCAGCTGTCGTCGATGCATTTCGAGGAGCGGTTAACCGCGTGGATGATTTAGAATCAGAGGCATCCTATTGGAAAAACGACGAGGAGGACCGGCGAGTTCCTAGGTCCCCGTCGACCGAACGACGTTCCGAGACATGGAAAGCGAAAGCTGAGGATGTCGAGAGCGCCCGCGATATCTTCGATGACGTGGACGAGTAGCAATCTGCACAATTGCCCATTTTGTCCAGCTTTGGTCAGTAGCACTACGCGAGATTTGCATCAGGAAGCTCTTGTATCACGCATTTTCTTACATCGGGCCGCGCCCGTGTTGCTTCGAGAAATACTGAGAAATTTTCTGGCCAGATGCCTGGCCTGCTCATACGCTCCGCACTGACGGCATTTCGCCGCTCACTATCCGTCAGTTTGGGAGAGAGCTACGGTGCGCACTTTCGTCCCGCTGCTAAGCCAGCAGCAGACCGACGCGCTGCCTGAACGGGCCCGTGAGGTCATCGAGTACCGCAAAAGCGGCCTGAGCCTGAACCACATCCAGGGGTGCCCGCTGGACTGCGCCTACTGCATCCGCCATACCTATGGCCTGTGGGATCAGCGCCAACCCCGTGCCTTGGTGACCGACGCCGAGGCTGTCGAACAGTTGGTGGCACACCGGTACTTCCAGCCGCATGTCACCCCGATCCAGCTGTTCAACCGGGCGACCGATCCATTCCTCCCGGCCGTCCGAGCGCATACCTTCGCAGTGCTGGAAGACCTTGACCAGCGGGGACTCACCAACCATGTCCTGGTGATCACCCGACACCAGATGAAGCTGGCCGACATCGACCGGCTGAATCAGCTGGCCAGCGTCAAGGTGACGTTGCTGTTCACGTACTCCGGTATCGACAACACCGATATTGAGCCGTACCCCTCGCACGTGGCGGCTGAGTCGCTCAAGCTCATGAGCGCGCCAGCTAAGCGGAGATACCGGACGATCCTCTACTGGCGTCCCTTGGTGCCGGGGCTCAACGACACGGCCCTACATCTCGATCAGGCCCATGACCTCCACAAGCACGCTGACGCCACCGTCTTTACCGGCTTGTTCTACCGTGATCAGATCGCCGAGTACTACAAAGCCAACGGCTTGCCGGAGCCGTACGACGAGACTGCCCGACGCAAGATCGTGCCGGAAACCTTGGAAGCGCGGGTGCTTGCCGCCTTCGAGGACTCAACCTCGTTGTTCCGCAAGACCTCGTGTGCCGTGTCGTTTGCGCATGGGCTGCCTGATTACAACGGCCACTACGGCATCCGTGAACTCTGCGACATCTGCCCGCTCGGCCAGCGACAACGGTGCGCCGATGCGCACCGCGTGCCGTCAGCCCACCGGCTGTGGACCCTCGCCCAGGATCTGCCCGAGGCCCGTGGTCTGGTGGTCGCGGACATCACTGAGCGAGCCGCCGAGGTGTCCGGGCTCCAAAATGAGCAACCCCGGTACTACCTGCAACACGCTCTCGGCTTCCAGGTGCACGACGTGCGGCATCCGCATCACGCCCGTCGACATGGCCGAGCTGACGTCGGATGGAAGGAAGCGCAGCCGCAATGACTGACTGGACGAGTCTCAACTACGTGGTCGTGGACATCGAGGGCAACGGCCAGCAGCCGCCCGATCTGGTCGAGGTGGCCGCCGTCCCGATCGAGCACGGCAAGATCGGCCAGCCACAGAGCTGGTTGGTACGACCCGACCACCCGATCACCCCGTTTGTCAGGCGCATCCATGGCATCAGCAACGAGCAGGTAGCCGACGCACCGGTCTTCGCGGACATCGCCGGAGAGCTGCGGGCGGTGCTGAGTGGTGCCGCCTTCGTCGCCCACAACGCCCCCGCTGACTTGGGTGTCCTCCGCCGCAAGCTGCCCGAGTGGGAACCGCTCGAAGTGTTCGACACGGTCCGGCTCTCGCGCCGCTTCCGCCCCAACCAGGCCAGCCACCGGCTCGGAGCGTTGGTCGACGCCTTTTACCTGGCAGATGACTTGCCAGCCGGACTGAAGCCGCACCGGGCAACTTATGACGCCCTGGTCACCGCCCGACTTTTTGTGATGCTTATCACCAAGACGTTCGGTCTGCCGTTGACGCTCGAAGACCTGCGCACCTCGCCGCCGTCCGGGGGTGACCATGAAGCTGCGGCCCTTTTCTAACCATGCGCGAGGTGTCTTCGTCTCGGTGGACGGGCCTAGCGGGGCAGGCAAGTCGACCATCGTTCAGCACCTGGCCCAGCTGCTGGTGGGCAGTGGTGAGGATGTCCATGTGACAGCCGAACCGTCCGACGGTCCCATCGGCCACCTCTGCCGGGAGCTGACCGAGACGGTCACCGGCCACGCCTTGGCCTGCCTGTACGCGGCCGACCGCTACCACCACGTCGAGACGGAAATCCGGCCGCACATGGAAGCCGGCAAGACCGTCATCTCGGATCGCTACGTCCCGTCGGGGTTGGTCATGCAACGCTTTGACGGCATCGACCCTGTCTTCCTCTGGCAGCTCAACGCAGAGGCTGACCGCCCGGATCTGGCCGTCATCTTGGAAGCCGACCCCCAGACCATCGCCGAGCGGTTGAGCGACCGCGGCCCGCATAACCGGTTCCAGTTGTCGCCCGGCAGCTCACATGCCGAAGCCCACTTCTATCGCCAAGCCACCGACCGCCTGATCCAGGCTGGCTTCGACGTCCTGCGGCTGGACTGTAGTCAGCGTCCGTCTGAGCAGTCGGCGGCCCTGATCCGGGATCGTCTGATGGCCTTCTTCGCGTCAAGCGGTGAGACCTCATGACGGTCTTGTACGACGCGTCGGTGGTCCAGGAGTTGGTGAAGCTCATCGAGCTGGCCACCATCGTGATCAACGAACACACCGACGTTGACGGCCTGTGCGCCGTGTGTGGTTCGGCGTGGCCGTGTGAGCGGGTCGTTTTCGCCGAACACAACATCGAACTTCTGTAGGTCGTTCTCCCTCAAAAAGCTGGCAGGACTGGCGCCGCCCGGACGCCTGTGCAAACGCACACGGCATGACGCCCGTCGTCAGTCCTGCCTTCATGACGCCCTCTTTAGCGGAGATGCACTATGAACTCCCTGCTGTACGGCTACTTGCGCGTCTCTGATGAAACCGACGACGCGAGCGTCTGTCAGATGGAGCACGGCATCCGGGGCTTTGCCCGTGCCAAGGGCTTCTGCCTGGCTGGCTATGTCTACGAGTACCAGTCGGGTTGTCGGCCGGGCTTCGAGACCCTGATTGAGGAGCTGCAACGCTCAGGCGCTCGTCACGTGGTGGTGCCATCGCTCGGGCACCTCTCCGGCAGCTCGATCATCTCCGGCCATCTGTTAGCACGGCTGGAAATTGAAGCCAGGGCCAAAGTCCATGAGCTGGACGACGCGTAATGGATGACCGCGACATCCAAATCCTCCGCAGCCTCAAGCACCTCAACGAAGAGTCCGCCCAGTTTGCCTTTGGCATCGCCACCAGCGCCATCACGCGGGAGGCGCAGGTGCGCTTTGCCCATCTGCTGGTGGACCTGGCCGAGGTGATTAGGGACAAGGTGACCGGCCCCAGCCCCACGTACATCGTGATCGAAGGGAGCGTGAGTGATGACGGCCCTGCGACAAACGGGGAACCTCCAGGAACGTCCCGAGATGCATGAACGATCGCGCCGGGTAGATGACCTTGGATTGGTGGCCTTGCCAACGGCCATCACCTGCGCGCGGCTGTTCGTCACGTACACGCTGGACAGCTGGGAACTGTCCTCCTTCGTCCTGGCGGATGCGTTGGTGGTGGCCACCGAGCTGGTCACGCTGGCCGTCGAGGAAACGGGCGTTGCTGACGATGTCGTCCGGTGGTCGGAGCTGGAACAGCTCAACTCCATCGTTGTACGGCTGCTGGGATTCCCGAACCACGTGGTCATAGAGGTGTGGGACGTGGCGAACGAGCCGATGACACTCCCTGACGAGGAACTTCCCCCGTTCCCGGAAGGGTTGCAACTGGTCGACATCACGGCCAGCAAATGGGGGTCACATGCCACCCGCCGGGGACGGGTGACGTGGGCGGAGCTGGCCGTACACGCGCGAACGGAGTCAGGCTTACCGATCCGGCGACGGAAGACACCCCCACCACCGGCACATGACGATGCCGCTGCTGCTCCGACTATTGACGATGACCTGCTCCGCCGAGTTCGAGACGGGTTGAAGGCCCTGTAGCTCCTCGGTAGAGAGACAAGTCTGCCAGACAACCGTTCTGGCATAGCAAAAAGTGAAAGGCAGGGTATGCACAGAAAATTAGTCGCCGCCATTTCCGTCGTCGGTGCGGCGATGCTGGGGACGGCCATGATTGCGGGACCAGCAAACGCGATCGTGGGTGGCCAGCCGGCCACTCAGCGGTACCCGTTCATGGCATCGCTCAGTATTGATGTCGGCGGCGTGGACCACTTCACCTGCGGCGGCTCACTCATCACGCCGGACGTGGTGGAGACCAACGCCCACTGCGTGGCCTTGAAGGAACAACCAGTCACGGCGGCCGAGCTGCGCATCCGAGTGGGCTCGGACAGTGACACGGCCGGGGGCACGGTGGTGGGGGTCGATGCGATCATCGTCAACCCGAAGTGGGACGAGGACACGGCGGGTGGTGACATCGCGCTGTTGAAGCTGACTCGATCAGTGCCGTACCGGCCGATCCCGATTGCCCTGCGTCCACCGTCGCCGGGCGACCAGGTACGGAGCATTGGGTTCGGCTGCACCGTCGAACCGGACGCCTGCACCCGGAATACCCTGCCGGCCACGTTGCAGCAGCTGGATAGTCGGGTGGTGGCGTCCCACCTCTGCACGGGCGGCATGATCCATGCTAGCGAGTTCTGTAACGGCCCTGCTCAAGACGGTGGCCAGCAGTGCGCCGGCGACTCCGGCAGTCCCGTGATGGTCAGCTTCTTCGGGCAGTGGTTCCTAGCCGGTTCGGTCAGCCGTGATGGTGATGCCTCGCCAACCGGGCCAGGAAGTTGCCATGGTCAGACTGGTGTTGACGTCAGCATGACGGATTACCTGATGTGGATCGTCGCCGAGGTGTGGCAGACGGAGCGGGAGCGAGTCGCGACGTCGTAGCTCGTTTTTCCAGCGTCAACGACGGCACAACGAGGCGCCCCTTGACCATAGGCAGATTGGTCGAGGGGCGCCTCTTCTTTTAGCAAGATCAACTTTATGATATAAGTAGATTATTCGGATAATCATCCAATGTCCTTCCCATTGTTGTGACACACAGACCGCTGCCACCCACATACGTTGTGAGTGGCGCCAGTCTGTGCGCTGCACAGATCATCGCCGGATAGACCGGCTAATGAGGATGGGAGGCTACCAATATGGACGACGAACGTGCGGCCGACGACGCCAAGAGCGGCGATGGCAGCGATGATTACGTTGCGCTTGCGACAGTTAAAGCGCTCCGGAAGAAGTTCGACAAGATGCGCCGCGAGATGGATCAGTGCGTTATGGACCTCGAAGATGTCCGTGAACACACCGAACTCTCACTCAATGTGCGTCAGCGTATGCACGCACTCCACCGGGAAGCAATCGAACTAGCCGAGGGTACGGCGGGAATCGTCTCCACGCTGGAGATAGCGCCGCGACTCCTCAAAGGAGAAGGTCCGCGCGGCTTCGAAACGAGAGGAGGGGTGTCATGTCGAACCAACACGGAAACGTAGTCGATGACGACGTTGAGGCGGCTGTCACAGTCGTTAAACACCATCGTAAGAAGCTCGACAAGATGCGCCGCAAGGTGGAAGAGCTCTATGGCGAACTCGACGAGGTGCTGGAGTACGCCGGACTCTCGAAGGACAACCGCGAACGGTTATTGGGAATATACAAGGAAGAAGGCAAGATCCTTGATCAGCTTCGCGAAACCGTCCCCCTCCTGGAAGGTCTTCCGAAGTGGCTCAGGGACGAACGACTAGCGCCTCCGCTGCCTCCAGCACCATAGTCGCCCTCAACACATCCATGCCCCACCTTAAGCGTTGAGCTGAAGTGCTCCGCCGTCAAGGTGGGGTACTTCAATCCTGAACCGTAGTCGAACTACCAACAAGCCTGTCCAGTGCATCACGTCCTTCCTCTCCAGTCTTTTCCCAGTCAATAATCCCAAGAGTGAACGCAATGACCGTATCGGCGAACAGGCTCGCTCCCTTCCATCGAGAGGTATCGTTGTACTCCTCGGGCATGATCCGTGGCCGGAGACAGAAGCCGTCGAGCATGGCTTGAAGTGCCCAGGTAAGACGCTCGATTGACCATTCGGGCCGTGGGACAAGACCAAGGTTAGTCAACATGTACTCGTAGCCAACCGAGAAGTTCTTGATGCCCTCGCGCACGGTCGGCATTACGCGCTCGTGAATCTTGGGATGCTGCGGCAAGAGCGGGGCGATGTGGAGCAATAGGTAGGTGCGTGGATATGGCAGTAGTGCATCAAGCACGCCATCGGCAACACGTATAAACTGACCAGACGGAGCATCGGCAGAGATATGAGCTATTTCGTCGGCGTGCCGCTCGGTGACAAAGTTCGGTTGTCTACGGATCATGGCATACGCTATCGCATCGGCAATGAACTCATCTTTATGCTCCCATCGTCTCTCGTAAGCTTTTTTACTCCCTCCCTTCTCGTATGTAGAGTCGACGAGCCGTCTGACGTCTTCGATGCGAATCCACTCCAGCGCTGCCGGAAACTGAATGGACCGGAGACGGGCGGCCTGGTCCGCAGTGAATGGTTCCGCTTGTAGGTAGGCGTCGATCAAGTCTGCGGCCACGGTCAAGAACTGTTCGGCGGTTGCGTCTGTGGGTGACGCCGCCTTAGGACTCATCAACACACCCCTCTCCTTTGGTCGGCACTCCTGTCGTGACGGGGCGTACGGAGGTTTGCTTGCCTCCTTACCTAGCTTGCCAGCTGATCACCCGTTCCTCAGGCTGGAGCGTGACGACTGTTGATGGTCGTCTTCCACGATAAAGGTCAGGAGCAAGAAGATGAGCGAGCTTCAACGTCTCTCGACGCAGGCCGAGGTGATGCCGCTCATGCGTGATCGGGGCGGCTTGACGCTCTCCCGAGAAGGCAAGCAGTTGCTGGTCGCACTGCGCCAGGCTGCGGCCGACGGGGTGCTCCAGAAGGCACAGATTGCGATCTTGAACGACATCACCAGGGACGCGATGGACAGCGTCGCGGACATCGATAGCTACCGCAAAGCCCTGGCCGGCGATGACCAGCTGCTCAACATGCTGCTTGGCGAGGTGGAGCTGAACCACGTCAACCTCCTGAAGAGCATCCAGCGCCCCAGCGCGTTCTAGGAGACGCGGTGAGCATCAAGAAGCTCGTCCGTAAGCTGCTGGCGATCATCACGCGCAGGCGCAAGTCGACGCCGATCATGGCGGTGCGGCCGAGTATCACCCCCCTTGATTTCCAACTACAGGTGATGAACGCGGTTATGGACATCGACGCCCTTCGTCGTCGGCTGGCTCAAGGCAACCCCGTCCTAGGACGGCCGCTGGAGGCTATCGAGGCCGTCTTCATCCGTGATGCCCGGAACGCCCTACGTGACTTTCCCCGAGGTGACGCCGATGGCTGAGTTTGTCGGTTGGGTCATCTGCGCCGTCGCCGCACTTGCGGTGGTCGGGTTGGTCATCGACGGGATCGTCTGGTTGGTGATCAACGCGTGGTGGCTGGTCTTGATCGTCATGGTCGTGCTGGCGTGGCTGCTCTACCGACACCCCGGCGTGCGGGCCAAGCGCCAGCTCAAGGTCATCGTCAAGCGGGGCGAGCAGCAGCGCGATGACATCAAGGCCGCCACGGCGATGACCAAGGCCGAGATGGACCGCATCGCGCGGAACTGGAAGAACCGATGATCAGGCGTCTCCGTGCCGGACTGGTGACCGCCTTGCTCTTGGCGGTCACCATCCGCGTGCTCTGGTGGTCGATCGAGCCGATGGTGCCGTACCTCATCGCCCTGCTGGTGCTCGTCACCATCGGCGGCTTCGTCTACTACCGCAAGACCAAGTGGTAATGGGCCATGAAGGAGGTGGGATTGATGGCCAAAAAGATTTGTACGAAGTGTGACGGCAACGGGTTCTACTTCGATGACAACGGCAACGAGGTGAACCCTTGCGATGCGCCGGGCTGTGGTGGTGACGGCTTCATCGAGACTGATGAGGATGAGTAGCTGAGGCTAGCGCCTCCCTCTTGGCTGCGGTTCCGATCGAGAGAGAGGCGCTATCTCCCTGCGCCCACCTAGATTGTAGATAGGCTGTAAACAACTGCATCTCCGCCTGGGAATGTCTCAGGATGTCCAGGTGCTCGTGTCGCTTCGCGGCATAGCCGAGGTCTGCTCCTTGACAATAGAGATGGTTGCCAAAGACCACGTTTCGCACGACCAGCCGTTGACTGTGGGGAGTCTCTGTATGTTGCCTGTAAAACTCATCGAGGTATGCGAGGACCTGGCGATACTCAACCAAGGACGCCCATCGCGCCTGGCGGTAGTAGCGCTTGTGCGTTGGACTAGTCGTATCTCTAGCCTGCTGGCATTTGAGTTGGTACTTTTTTGTTTCAGGGGAAGTAAACAGTATGTAGGGGCCACCGGTTATCCGTCCGGCATGACCACCGCACGACATCGTGGTATGTACGCCAAGCAGGCGCAGTGCGGTGACGGTATCGACAACAGGACGATCAACATGCCTGCCAAGGCCATCGGTTATTTTAAGGACGGCATTTCGTTCGGCTTCCCAGGCTTGTTGCTGCGCGGTTGTCATAGCTCTTATTAGTTTATGGCTTTCTTTACCGCTTTGCTAGGTCGATTATCGGATGGAGGTAGCGGATGACACCAACTCGACACGGTGGTTTTGGACGTACCTACCGCCTGACGTTCCCGGCTGGCCTGCAAGTCACGCAGGTACATGCCTGGCTGCGGGCGGTTGGTGGCACCTTGCGTTCACCCCGTCAGCGTGACGGCAGGTTGGCGCTCGAACTTCATGCCGATGATCGTGGCCTCGTCCATCGTCTCGTCGTTCCCGTACGTCATGCCGACTACGTCGTCGCCCAGCTCCGCAGCTTGGTGCCGGGCGTCCGGGTCGTCCCCGAGACGGCCAAGGGGAACCAGATCTGGACGACAGCGGTGGAGCTGCGACTCACTCACCTTGACCGACGCCTCTATGTAGCGTCTGCCGAGCAGGTCTCGACCAGCTTGCTGGCCAGCGTCCAGGGGCTTGGCGTGCACGACGCGGTGATGGTGCAGTTCATCATCACGCCCGCGGCGACCGGGAAGCCGCCGGCTTCACGAGGGCGTGCCCGGTCGAGTAGATGGCACGTTGCCTCCTTGCTCGACGATCGGCCCGAGAACGACGGGATCACCGACCGTCGCCACAAGCTGGATGAACCCAACTATCTGGTCGCCCTGCGCCTGGCAGTCCAGGCCGATACAGAAGAACGCGCTGTTCATCTGCTCGCCAGGGTCGGTGCCGTGCTGACGAGTACCCGCAGTCCGAACACCCGGTTCAAAAAGAAGCTGACGTGGTCCAAGACCGGGCTGTTCAAGCGGATCGAACAGGCCAGCGGCAACCTGCTGTACGGCGCGCAGCTGTCGGTGTCCGAGCAGGCGGCCATCATCGGATGGCCCTTGGGATCGCCTCATGTCGCCGGTCTCCCGCAGGGGCGAACTCGACAGTTGCCTACCACTGCGGCTATCCCTTGGACCGGTTGGGTGATCGGCACCTCCAACTTCCCCGGTGACGAGCGTCCGGTGGCCATCTCGCCCCGTGATGCCGTCAAGCACCTGCACGTCCTCGGACCGACGGGTGTCGGCAAGACCACCCTGCTCGCGAATATCGCGCGGCAGCAGATGATCAGAAACTACGGCGTGATCATTCTCGAAAGCAAAGGCGACCTGTTCAACGCGGCGCTCAACTCAGTGCCGCGCAGGCGCATCAAGGACGTCATCGTGCTGGACGTGAACGACACCGCCTACCCGGTGGGGTTCAACGTCTTGAATGCGGGCACCTCGCACGCGGCGGTCGATGAGTTGAGCGCCCTCATCACCGGTATCTATGGCGACCACGGCGGCATCTACGCACCGATGATCTTGTACTTCGGCTTGCACGCGTTGCGGGAGACACCGGGAAGCACCTTCATCGACTTGCCGAGCATGATCACGCCCCAAGGTTCCGAAGAAACTGCTTGGCGTGATCAGGTGGTGCGCAGTGTCAAGAACCGCGACGTGCGCCAGTTCTGGCAGCGCTACCTAGACGACACGAACAAGGAGCGCGACCGCATGGCCGCGCCTGTCCATAACCGCATCTGGCAGCTCACCGTCCGGCCCGAGATCCGGAACATCATCGGGCAGAGCGTCAGCAGCTTCACGTTCGAGGACGTGTTGAGTAGCGGCAAGATCCTGCTGATCAACCTCAATGGCGTGCGTGTTGGTGAACAAACGGCCTCGCTAACCGGCACTTTGCTGATGAACGCCCTGTACGCCGCAGTACGGACGGTCAGGATGAAAAAACCATGTTTTTTGTTTTTGGACGAATTCCAAGATTTTGTCAGCCTGCCTGTCAATGCCGCCGATCTACTGGCCAAGACGCGCAGTTTCGGCCTTGGCCTGGTACTCAGCCATCAAGATCTTGATCAACTTTCCAAGGTACGCGGCCTTGAACAGGCGGTTCTCGCCAACGCCCGCAGCAAGGTGGTGTTTCAGACCAGCAGCCGGGATGCCCGCGTCATGCAGCGGGAGTTCGGCCGGCTGGTGAGTGATGACGACTTCATTAACCTCGGGGCTTACGAGGCTATCGCCCGCATCGCCACGCCCGAGGGCGTGAGCGCGCCGATCACGCTGACGACCAAGCCGCTGAGTGAGCCGACTGGCCTCGCCAACGCTGTCCGGGTTGCCAGCCGAACCACCTACGGCCGACCGGTGGCGCAGGTAGAAGCGGAGATCGACGGTCGCCGTCGTCTCGGTGATGACCACCCCAAGAAGAAGCCGAAGCTCGGACCGCAGAAGTGGGAATGACTATGCAACACACCACCAGTGACGTTCTTGGCCAAGCGGCCTACCTACGACGTTCCTGCGAAATCCTGCTCGGTCAGCTCCAGCAGATAGACCGGATGGTCGTCGGTACCGAGCAGTTGACGCCGATCCAAGAGGCTGCCGTCGCTGACGCCAACCGTGACTTTGCTGAGCGCGCTAAGGAACACGTTGGCCTCGCTAGTCAGTACGCCGAAACGTGGCGAGATGCCCTACGGGAAGCCCTGTCGATGGAGCCGTCATGGTTGCGCGAGTAGTTGAGAGCGGACTGCCCAATCGAGACCGCGCGGTGATCGAACTGGTGGCCAAGTTCCGGCAGATGACCAGTGGGCAGATTCGGGACAGTTTGTTCGCGGGGCTTGCCTCCGCGACGCCGGTCGATCGCACGCTGAAGCGGCTCGTGGAGCAGAAACATTTGTCCCGGCTAAAACGACTAGTAGGGGGAGACCAAGGAGGCTCGGGCCAGTTCGTCTACCAGCTCGGCCGCGCCGGTTGGAAGCTGCTAGATAAGCCAGGTAGCTACTGGGTGCCGCGAGCGGTCAACCTCCATACGCTAGCGATCGCTGATTGTTACGCCGCGTTCAAGCGCGCCGAACAGGACGGCCAGCTCGAAGTTATCCAGTTCACGACCGAGCCCGAGTGTCACCAAGCGGTTGGCAACGTGCTGCTCACCCCTGATGCCTACGTCGAGGTTGGCAACCGGACCGAGCAGGTCAAACACTCCTACTGGTTGGAGGTGGATCGGGGAACTGAACATCTGGAGGTGATCCAGGAGAAGTGTGAGCGGTATTACCGGGCGTACGGAATGTGGCAGGAGGATTACTTTCCGCTGGTGTTGTTCGTTGTCCCCGATGAACATCGACAATCTGCGGTTGAACGAGTCGTTCAAGCTGGGCCGTCGCCTGCAAGAAGGTTATTGAGAGTTTGTGTCTCGCCAAATGTGCAAGCGTCACTTATTGGAGGAGTATTGTAATGTGCCGATCAATCACTCGCGCGTTCGTCTTATGGGTGACCGCAATACTGCTCCTGGTTGCGGCAGGAGTGACGCCAGCGATAGCTCAAACGGCAGCGCTGGCGTTTAGGCTTTCAAATACATCGGGTCGTGCAGGCTTGGTCGTCAATATCTACCAAGTTGATTCCTGTCCGGCGATACCGACTAGCAGCGATGGACAAACGCAGAATGTCGAGGTGACGTTCACTGATGCCGCTGGGGTACAGACTACGCCGCAAATCGTATCGAACACGATCAACAGTGGCGCTTGGGACAGTGTGGGAGCTATCACCATTCCGTATCAGTTTGTCACGCTTTCCAGTCCGCCGTCGGCGTCAAATGACGCCGCAATAGGTGCGGGCACTATCCAGGCGCAGTGTGTTTTGTATGACGATGTCACTGGTGTCTCGGTGACCTCGCAGAACTACGCAACCCAGGTGTTCACAGTGACCGGCAGCTCGCTTCGCTACACGGTGCCGATCACTCCAGTTCAGTCAGGCCAAACAATTCACATTGCGTCGACCGACCCATGTCCCGGGGCGGGAGTCGGCGGAAACATTCTGAATAATACTGCCGCTATCACCTTTAGTGGAACGACTGACCCAGCAACGGGAGCGTGGTCGGCCGACGTGCCAGCTGTTCAAACGGCCATGGACGGGTCAACAACGGGCCTTCCGTCGGGCACTTATGTGGCACGAATTTGGTGCCAATCGGCCGCTGGCTCTGTCATTTATCAATATGCCGACGAACTCTTGACAATCGGCTCTCCGATCATTCGCTACGCAGCACTCGGTGACTCGTACAGCTCTGGCGAGGGCACCTTTAACTACCTCAACACCCAGAACTCCTGTCATCGATCAACTGAGGGATATCCGCTCTACGTTGCAAATGCGCTCGGTCTCGGCGATCCGCTCTTTGTGGCGTGTAGCGGTGCCATCACCAATGATTTCTACGCGACAAACCATAGCCCCGCGAACTCGAATGAACCGGCCCAGGTAAGCCACCTGTCGACGGGCACCCAGGTGGTGACACTGACGATCGGAGGAAACGACGCCGACTTCGTTGGAGTTATCACGGCGTGTACAAATTATCCGACCCATGACGGCTGGGGATGCTCAAAGGACGCCTCTCTTCGTCGCCAGTTGGCCAGCCGTTTCGCGGCGCTGGCGGGTAGGATTTCAGGAGACAGGATCGACGGCATGCCAATCCACGCTTTACAGGACGTGTATCAATACGTCCACGCCTTCGCGCCAAACGCCAAGATCTACGTCGGCGGCTATCCGCATCTCTTCGGAAGCAACGTCCAGTTCTTCACCAAGAACAAGCAAGCACCCGGTGGTGCCGTCTGCCTCCTTCCGCCAGCGGAGTCGATTAGCTACGCCGACGCGCGCTGGCTCAACAAACAGGCTGACACACTCAATTCGATCATCCAGAACCAGGTGAACGCAGCGCGTGCGAACGGCGTCCAGATCACCTATGTACCACCGGCGCTCTTCACGGATCACGCCCTGTGCGATCGGTCCGAGTCGTGGATCAACGGCATTTTCCTCGACAACAGCGTTCTCCCGAAACCGCTGAGCGAGAGTTTTCACCCGACTGTCACGGGGTATCAAGGAGGCTATGGCGCAGCGTTCGTGGCAGTAATGAACCAAGGCTAGATTGTCAGCCGCGCAGCCACGTGAGTGACATGACGCTGCAACAGGTCACGCTACTTGCGTGGCTGCGCAGTATGTGAGGCGTCCGTACGTCGACGCCGTACTGCCCAGAGGAACAGGGTGCAGCCGACGGCGAGCGAGACAACAAACAGCGCGACACCCAATTTAAACCCAACGTCCAGGCAAGGAACGAGGACGCCTCCAAAACGACTGTGGTCGTTCGGGTCCACAAATACAGACTGGCTGCGCACGTCACAGAAAAGCGGCATAATCGAGTTGGGGCCGAAAATTGCGATGAGAGGACTTCCGCAAATCAGCAACACTCCGGATATTAACGTAAGTCTACGGACATTTGATCGCGGGTTTTGCATATGCTTCAATTCTGGCATTAACCGTTGCACATTGCAAGCATTCTAGCCATCGCCTGCTTGCACGCATGATGAAGACCAGTGTGACAGCGAGGCCGCTAACCTAATCAAGCACTCGTCAGGGGCTGGTCATCATCACCCCGGATTATCCTTCTCGGTTCTTTGGCCGGCAGTCGGTTGACCGCAATGCCCAACACGACAGCGACGATCGCGACCGTGACCTGAGCTGGTACCCCAGCGAAACTTGGCACCAGCAGATCGATCGCCGTGTTCGACTGGAGCGCCATCCAGCCAGCAAACGCGATGGGGGCAATCAGGGCGCGGACGTAGTCCAGCGCAGTCGGCTTCTTCTTCAGACCGAGGAAGTACAGCCCGACTGACACCACCAACAAGACGAAGAACGAGGTCGTCAAAACGTCTGGATGAGCGATCGTTGTCGCTACCGTGCCGTCCGCCTTCGTCGTGGTCTGAACAGCCTCGCCAGTGATGAACGCCTGCAAGGCCAGTACCTCGGCTGGGACGAGGGCGGCGAACGTGTGGGCGTAGGTCGTGACAGTGGATGGTGGTGGTGGGATGTAGTCACCGCTGAGGTTGTCGCCATGGGACTCTGACTGTCGCGGCTGTGACATGGCGCCATAGAGATAGGTGCTCATCGCTGCCTTCCCGGACCCAGTCATGAGGACGGCTTCGGGAGAAGGCGCTGTCCGCTGGATCACCGCCAGCTCGCGCTGGTGCTTCTGTTTCATCGCACCTGCTCAGCTGCCGTTACGCGCTGTCCGACTGGACAGAACACAACCGAGCTGGTCAGCCCGACGCACGTGGGTCACCGTGGGTGGTCCAGTGCCCGGGGCTCGTACGAAGCGTTCAAGGAATAGCGTCGATCAATGGTTGCTGGTGAAGTGACGCGGTATACAGCCCAGATAGCGCTGAACGTTCGGTGTCTTCCCGGAACTCCGAGGTGTTGGCACCGATACTCGTTCGTGCCCATTGAGTCATGGCGCCAGCCAGCCGGCGCGACCGTCGTTACACCTTCATAAGCAGCGTCACGCCAGCAGCGATCGCCGAGGTTGAGCCGGCGAGCGCTGATATCGCGGCCGCGTTGCCCTTCACTTGGCGGAACAGGCCGCTTGCCAGCCGTCCCCATAGCCGTCGACGAATCAGCAGTTTGACGTTCTGCCACTTATGACTCTCAATGTGGCAGCCGCCGAGGATGCCTTTGGCATTATTGCGGCACGTCGTACGGTCGCGGGTTTCGGCGCAGCACGGCACCGGCGCTTGAAACAGGAAGTACACGACGACCAGCACTGAAACAACGCCAAGGACGATGGGGCCGACGTGAAACACGAACCAGCCGAAGTAGAGGACCGGTAGAAGCAGATAGCCCCAGTACTTCGCAATCTTCTTCTTGGTGGCCTGCTTCACATGGCCGATCGTATCGAGCGCGTCACGGTGATGCACTCGGCTGAAGGAGTGATGGCCGCTTTGACAGTTGCGTGTCAAAACAAGTTGGTTGCCAATGCATGTCGACTTGGCTGACTGGATAACGGATGACTGCTGACCTGCGACTACTGTGGGTGTGAGCGCTTGCGCGAGTGGGCCTGCGAAGCGGGGCGAGACCGATGAGTGACGCGAACGACATCGACAAGGCGGAGTACGACAACCTACGTGCCGAGAACCTCTTTCATCAGACCAATGCCAGCGCGATATTCGGATTGAACGTGGTCGGCCTGGGAGTGGGAGTGACGGCGTCGGGCAGCATCGACGCCGCACTGCTGGTGATCGCGATACTGTCGTGTGTTCTGTGGTCTCGGTACAGCGATCACGTGATGGCCGTCTTTCGTATCACGGCCTACATCGAGATGGAGCTGCGGCCTCGGATGGTCGCCCGGCTGGACGAGCCGGTGCTTGGCTGGGAGTCGTTTCTCAGAGGGTTGCCGGGCAGGCATGCTCGGCTGCCGAAGTTGCCGTCCGTAGATTCACGGATCGGTGTCTTGGTGTCGTCGACCGCCTTCATGTTGCCGCCGCCCTTGTTGTGCGCAGCCTTTGTCGTGCAGCGGTGGGCGACGTCGGTTGGTGCCAGACGTACCGTGCTGATCACAGCCGTTGTGCTGGTTTTGATCGTGTGGCTGTACTCGATGATGCGGACGGTGAGCGTGGTTCGCTGGATTCGCGCTGCGGACCATCGGATCGTCGAGACGATCATCAGTCCGGGGGAGGCAAACCGGTAGATGCGACGTACCAACGGATTCAATTGATCCGTTCGCGTCCACACGTGCGTCGACCAGCAGCAATGCCAGTTGGGGTGGGCTCAGCCCGTCTGCGCTCGACCGCTACGACCGTAACTGACGCCGGACCACTGACGCGGCCTGCGGTTCCTCCTCGGACTGGCGACGGCCGGCGTCACTCAACCGATCGATGGATCGGACGTGACGATTACCTCATGGCGACGAGTTCCGTGCGGTGTCGCTACCAGTATGAACCCGTGTCCGTCGTAGACTGACGATGATCAGCTATTCGTTCTGCCGTGTACCAGTGCGCGCTGTTACTGGCGGGGTGGCAATGCGTACCGGTGTTGACCGGAGAGACGAGGAAGCTCATGGCTCAAAGGACCACCGTCCAGCTCGTTGACGACCTGGACGGCACCGCCAGTAACGACATCAGCACGGTGACGTTCGGCCTGGACGGCGTCGAATACGAGATCGACCTTACCGAGGACAACGCCGCCAGTCTTCGTAAGGGCCTGGCTGACTTCGTCACCGCTGCCCGCAGGACCGGCGGCCGGGTGAAGCGCGGGCTGGGATCATCCGCTACCTCGGCTCCCGCCAACGATGGTTCCCGCAGCAAGGTACAGACCCAGGCGATCCGTGACTGGGCGAAGAACAATGGTCATCAGGTCGCTGAGCGCGGCCGTATCCCCGGCGGTGTCATCGAGGCGTTCGAAGCAGCCCATGCCGCGCCGACCAAGCCGTCAACCCGGCGTCGGAAGACCAAGTGATGAGACTGCCACTCGCGCGGGATTGCGGTGGTTAGGAGCTGGGGCAGCTCTGCAAAACAGTCGGTCGAGGCCGACTACGATCCCGGCTGCCGCGAAGCCTGGCTGTCCCAGCCCAGGAGCACTCCGCCGACCATAAACAGAGCGGAGTGAGCATGGACCTTGCGTGTCTCGGCTACTTCAGGGTGCGCCCCGAGGTCGCAGAGATATTTCAGCGTCCGACGTGCCAGCTCGTACCGTGGCTGGTAGGCAACGGTCATCTTGTTCGCCTCTTTGCGGAGGTCCTTTACCGCAGTCAGGACGTCCGGCTCCTGGTCCTCGTCGTCGGGCTTCTTGCCGACCAGCGCCGCCAGGCTTTGCCGCAGGGACTCCACCGTGTTCCGCCACTCACCATTGAGGTAGTGCTTCTCGGCTTGGTCGAAGTAAGTGAAGGCCGCCGCAAGCGCAGGTGAGGCTTGGGCGTCCGGCCGGTCGAACTCCACCAGCAGGATCTGTCGGTATCCGACGTTCTCCAGGAGCGCGATCCAGTCGCTTTGCCCGATCTTGTGTTCGAGATAGCCGACAGAGCAGGGCGCTGCGTTGCCGTCGCGCAGCCAGTAGCCGTTGAGATCCAGGACGAATGTCACGCCGTCGACGCGGGCTTCCTCGATCAGCTGGAACTGGCGGCAATCGAGGTCGGCCGTCAGCGTGATCGTCCTGTACCCCTTATCAGGCAGGATGGCAGGTTGCCGGCTGGCGTCCAGCGTCGTCAGATAGCCGCCGGCCAGTCCAACAGATTTGACCATGCCGACCTGCGCAGTCCGACCTGAGCCGACAGCTGGCGTGCTTACAAATCCGATCGCCGTTTCGCCCTGTGCAGCCGTAGAATGTGCGTCCGACCTGTAAGAAGGAGGTGTGATGTGACCGAAGGCTGGCTCAATATCGACGGCACGAACAACGCCGTTCGACTCTCACTGACGCAGGCCAATGCGATGCGCGGGGTCGGCCTGGGGCAACTGCACTTCACCTTCGAGGCCAGCAGCCGGAGCGACGTCGCCGCCGGCCTCCCCATCTGGCTTGGCGGCAAGGTGAGCATCACCACCTTCGGCGCAGCCGGCATACTCAAATGAGCGCCTTGCCGCGCACCGCCACCCAGACCGACTAGCTAGACGCGTGTAGGTCATGGCCGAATGTCTGAGGGCGTGACAGGACGGCTCTGTTGCGGGCCGTCGCTTGCAACTCCATCCCAAATGAGTACTCGACCGACCAGTGCGGACATAAGTAGGGTATTCGGGTTAACCGCACAGTAATTGTCCAGGTCCGGGTAGTCATTGACATCTGGCGTCTCGGATCCTTTGTAGGCGATATGGGCAGCCAGAAAATCCAGCTTCCCTTCGCCGTACGCGTTTATTATCCAAGCCGCGCACGTTGAGGACGTCGTCAGTGTTGGCTGCCCGGAGTGTCCAGTTAGGTCCTCTGTCGTAACCTGCGCCGCTACAACGGGACGAAGCTCCGTATCGTAAACATTGCCTGTATAGCCGACGCTAGTTAGCGCGTAGATCGTCACATGTCCCACAACGGCAGTCAGCAATGGTTCGCCCGGATTGCTGACACAGTATGCAGTCAGATTGGTGCTGTCGGGATCTTGTCCGACGATATGCGCGCTCATGAATTGGCTCTGCTGGGCTTGTCCGGCAGTACCTTGCTCCGCTGTCCACTCCCGACATGTCGCAGTAGCGCTCAGTGGGTCGTGAGAGTGCGGGGGCAATCCGTCCCAGCTGAGGCCCTCAAAAAGAACCCCGAATAGCTCCTTGCCACCCCATCCCAGGAACCCAATCACGAGCACCGCTATCACGATTCCAGCAATGCAGCCTGCCGATCCTCCGCTGCCACCACTGCTTCGATGGTGTGATCCATGGGAATGTCCGTACTTGCTCATCGTATCCTCTGAGGTGCATCTATCCTTCAGTTGAGCCTGATCGTAGTCTCGGGTACCCACACCATGGTGTCATTGTCAGCGTCGTAGAAGACCATGGCGTCGTCGCCGGCCCGGATCGCCACTACCTTGCCGGACACCTTTGGATGTGGTGTCAATCGTTTGCACCGCTGCCCGAGATGTCGGGAGCGCCACGACGCTGGAGTTCACCGCCCGCGATGTTGCGATTGATCGCGCCAGCAGGTCAGCCACGTGGATGATGGCCACCGCTCCGATGAGTGCCACGATGACGGCCACGCGCTGCGAGCTATCGAGGCCGGCGAAGTCGTCCTCATTGCCGCTCAAGCCGAGCCCGCTGCCTGCCGTGACCAGGCCGAGCGCGCCAGCGATGGCGGTCGTGACCCTCGTCAGGTTCAAGGTGTTGGAAGCGATGAGGCCGCCCGTGTTTGGCAGATTGAGAACAGGCATGGGTTGTCCCTTCCACTACCTATTGAGTCGTAGAGGACACGTCGCGTGTTAGCGCCGCCTGGTGTCCATGCGATTTGGATGGGCACCAGGCGGCGTGTGGGGCGTAAGCGGACGAGCCAATTGCCCCGAGTTAAGGACAAGCGAATACTCGTACCGCCATTCGAGTGAATTTGTAACAGAAGCCAACGCGAGGCGATGGACAGAACACTCCCATGCACGTCTCAGACGGGTGCCAGGGAGATGATCAATGGAGGTGGCCTCGTGACCGGTATTGTAGCGCAAGCGCCTGGACTTTCGCCCAGTCTTGACAACGTGATCGACAAGGCCGCCGGTTTCGTCAACGATGTTGGCGAAGGCGATTACCTGACTGATGAAGTCGTGGCTGCGATCGGCCAATATCTCGAACAAAGTGCGTCAGTCGAGACAGATAACACCACCATCTTCTCATCGACGGACGATCAGGCTCGCCTGTTCAATGCCGCCAACCTTGACTTGCTGGTTCTTCGTTGTATCGGGGTGGTGGAGTTTTGGGCGGCGGTTAACGAAGTCGGGCAGAACGCGAACGCCAGCGACCGGAGACTATTTCGCGAAGCCCTAAATTCGGCCTTGGATGAAGCCAGGGACTTTAACCAGGGTGACATGCGCGTGATCGCGGGGCGGCCGTAGTTGATCTCGAAACGCTCGCACACGCGAGGGTTCACAAAATCGCTGATGAATCGACGTCGAATGTGATGATCGCAGCGTTCAGAACAGTTGGCGGCATTATCCCTTGCGGCATTTCCAAATCAGCGATGAGGGCGCTGCATCATGTTGGCCAATTCACCGGTCTCGATGGCCTCCTGGCATGTGTGGACCGGACCTTGGTCTTGGTGCTGGAAAAACTGCACGCAGCGTTTGGGTCGGGCTTCGAGGACGAGATAATCAAACCAGTCACTTCTCACTTAAAAAAGATTTTGATGTCAAAGGGCAAGCTGACCGACTACATGTTTCAAGTTCCTGATCTTCTGACTCGATGCGACAGTGCGATCTCGTCCATGCCGGTTGGCCAAATCGATGCCCGGCAGGTGGGCATCTACCAGATGTATGTTCGATTCAATAAGTGGAACATGGGGTTTGATGTCGCCGGAACCAGCTTGAAATGGGGATCGCGAATCGCGGTTATTTCTCCACCCATTAAGATCGCTTTCGCAGCAGTTCAGGCTGCGCTAGCCGCCGGAGCTTTTCTAACCGGTCGACACTATCTGGACTCGCCTAGACTCAATTTCCTGCCTCTCAGAACCCTCGGCGTGCTGGCCATACTAGAAAATGGGGCAGAGCAGAGTCCACGGAGCGAGCGCCCCGTGATTAAAGGAGACGACCTCGACAAGTGATGGGATGGTAAGCGGCACGATGGCGTCGGCCACCGGCACCGCGCAGTGAATCAGTCTGGTGTCCAGTCGATGACCTTATTCAGGAACGGCCGGCCCCAAAAACTGATCACGACTGATGGCTACCACCACCTGTTCGTCACGACGACCAGCGGCGTCACCGAGACCTACTGGATTCCCGGTAACGCCAGCGCGCCTCCGACCACTTGGCAGGTCAGCTCATGCGCGGGCACCGTCGGCGCGACGACCGACCAGGAAGTGAACGGCACCTTCCAGACCTACACCGCCACCACCAGCGGCGTGTACGAGACGTATTGGACACCCGGCACGGTCAGCCTCAACACGGGACTGCTTGTGTCACTATCCGGCGTCACCGGCATCGTCAAGGATATCGAGGCGAGCGGCGTCAACCAGTTGTACACAGCGGCTGCCGGGGGCACCTACGAGAGCTACTGGACGCCCGGCGCTCCTGGGGTCACGACGGGTC
>DATATE010000107.1:0-71014 GCA_036268955.1 Pseudonocardiaceae bacterium | reverse complement strand
ATTCACTACGGCGAACACGCCATCACCCACGGTCTGCATTGGTCGACCTGGCGCCGCCGGCACCAGGCCGAAGCCCGTCGCGCCCACGTCCGACGGAGACTACGCGTCCAGACGCTAATGATCTAGCCCTGTAGTACTAGTCGATGCGGTCGACGACCCGGTCAACCAGAGCTACCTCGTCGTCAGCGCGGCGGTGGAGCTGATTCTGGAACAATCGGACTAGAGCCCTCGGCCAATGCGGTCAGCCGGATCCCCGGTCAGTGCCGACGAGTCACCGCTGACGCAGTTGTTCGGCCGTGCGGGTGTTGATGACGCGGTCGGCTGAGATGCCGGCGTCCTCGGCGCGCACGCAGCCCCGGTCCAGCCAGTCGAGTTGGCCGGGGGCGTGCGCGTCGGTGTCGATGCTGAACTGACAGCCAAGGTCGACGGCCAGCCGCAGCAGATTGTCCGGCGGGTCCTGGCGTTCCGGACGGCAGTTGATCTCCACGGCGACGCCGTTCTCCCGGCAGGCGGTGAACACGGCTTCGGCGTCGAACACCGATTCGGGCCGACCCTTGCCGGTGATCAGCCGGCCGGTGCAGTGACCGAGCACGTCGACGAGCGGGTTGCGGACCGCGGCGATCATCCGCGCGGTCATCGGCTCGGACTCCATCCGCAGGTGCGAGTGCACGCTGGCGACCACGACGTCGAGCGAGTCGAGCAGGTCCTCACGCTGGTCGAGGGCGCCGTCGTCGAGAATGTCCACCTCGATGCCGGAAAGGATCTCGAACGGCGCAAGCTCGGTGTTCAGTCGGTCGAGCAGACGCAGTTGCTCGGTCAGCCGCATCGCGGACAGGCCGCGGGCGACGGTCAGCCGGGGTGAGTGGTCGGTCAGCGCGACCCATTCGTGGCCGAGACCGCGTGCGGCCTCGGCCATCTCGTCCGGCGGGCTGCCACCGTCCGACCAGTTGGAATGGGTGTGGCAGTCGCCGCGAAGCGCCGCCCGCAGCTGGGTCTTTCTGATCGGGATGTCCGGTGCGGCCTTCTCCCACAACTTGGTCAGGTATTCCGGTTCCAGGCCGGCGAGGGCCTGCTCGATGACGGTCGCGGTCGCGGTGCCGATCCCGGATATCGCTTGCAACGTGCCCTTCCTCGCCCGCTGCGCCAGTTCCTCGGGATCGAGATCCTCGACGATCTGCGCGGCATGCCGAAAGGCCCGCACTCGGTAGGTCGGCGCGCCGGCCCGTTCCAGTTCGAACGCGATCCGGCGCAGGGCGTCTAGTGGCTCCACAGTGATGGCATACCGCACTTCACCGACGAGCGCGCGGAATTCTCAGCGCGCGCCGAGGGTCTCGTCCTGTCCGGCCTGGACTCGGCCGACGACCGGACCGCCGCACTGTCCGGCTGAAGGCCTGACTACCTGGCTGAAGGCCTGACTACCGAATCGCCGAGAGTACCTCGGCAAGGACGATCAGCAGGCAGATGCCGCCGTTGATGATCCAGTGGTCGAGCAGGATGGCGACGAACTCGCGGATGGTCGCACTCGGCCAGAAGTACATCGCGGTCGGCGAGCCGATCACGTGTCCCCTTACGCTCGCCTTGTTGGCGATGAGCGCGGCGCGCAGCACGTGATAGTTGTTGGTCACCACGACGCAGCGGTAGTCCGGCAGCCGCTCGCGCATGATGGCGCGGCTGAAGATCAGGTTCTCCTCAGTGGTCGTCGACTGGTCCTCCAACAGAATCCGATCGCGCGGAATGCCCTTCTCCACCAGGTAGTCGGCCATCGCCGCGGCCTCGGAAAGCCGCTCCCCCGGTCCCTGGCCGCCGGAGGTGATCAGCATCGTGCGCCGGCCCTTGCGGATCGCGGCATGGAAGGCGGCGCGGCCCCGGTCGAGGCGGCTGGCCAGCAGCGGTGACACCCGCGTTCCGCCACGCAAACCCGCGCCGAGCACAATCACGAAATCGACGGCGCGACGCGGCTTGACCCGGCCGTAGACGATGGAATAGAGCAGATAGCAGATGAACAGGAACGCGACATAGCCGATCAGGTCGGTCAGGGTGACCCGGAAAACCTGCAACGGCAGCCAGCGCACGTTGATCGTCACCGCGTCGAACACGATGACCGCGATGAGGCCGAGCCCGGCGGCCATCGACAGCAGGTTCGCCGGTCTGCGACCCTCGCGGCGGATCATCGTCACACCGTTGCTGATCAGGAAGACCGACAGCGCGAGGATGAACACCGGGATCAACAGGACGAGGCCGATCACGACGACGCCGGCAGCCGCGCGGGAGACCGAGGCGAGGGTGAACAGCAACCCGAGGCCGATGAAGGCCAGGGTCAGCAGGAGATAGATGCCGTTGCGCAGTCTCCTGCGGTCGCTGGCGAAGCTGACCAGGAAGAACAGCAACCACACCGCGGCGACGGCAAAGCTGTAGGTGCCTACCTCGTTCACCCGAGCACCCGCCGCGCCGCCCGATCCACCGACATTACGTTGCCTACTTCCGAAGTCCGGTGCCCATGATCGCGGATGGCACCGGACGGGCCTGCACTCGCCCCCAGGGGCCCCGATCACCTCTGGTGAACAGGCCGCCGGGCTGCCGCGCGGGCCAGCAGGAAGGGCAGCAGCCGCCGGTGCACCGGCGCCGCGACCGACCACAGTGGACGGCCGACCGGCCGGTCGTACCGAACGAAGGTCGCCCACCGGAGGGTGGCTTCGTCGCGGATGACCACATTGTGCGCGATCATCAGCCGCGAGCGCTGTTCGAGGATGACCAGGTCCGGCTCGGCCAGCACGATCCGGCAGCCCAACACGTGGTCGGGGTCCACACGCGGGCCGAGCCGCAGACCGAGGCCGAATCGCCATCCGGTGTAGACCAGCCAGCACAGCGGCGACGGGCCGCCCTCGAAGGTGGCCCGCGCCCATTGGAGCGCGGTCCTGCCAGACGCCGCTGGGGTGAGTTCGAAGACGGCGCAGTAGTCGACGTCGGCGAGGGTGTCGAGGGCGCGGACATTCTCGGTGACCCCGATCCGACGCACCGACACCGCTACCGACCTCATTAGTAGACGCATGTTTAGTAGTGGACTGTAAAGTGCTAGTAGACGCTCGTCAACTAATGTCGTGCGGGTGACCCGACGACGGTTGAAGCCGACCGAACGCCGCAACGAGCTACTCGATGTCGGCGCGGAGTTCTTCGCGGCCCGGCCCTACGACGAGGTGCTGATGGAAGACCTCGCCGAGCGGGCCGGCGTGTCCCGCGCGCTGGTCTACCGCTACTTCCCCAGCAAGCGCGACCTGTTCGCGGCCATCTACCAACGCGCCGCCGACCGACTGCTGGCCGAATCCGAACTCGACCCGACCATGCCACTCGCCGAGACGGCGTCCAGCGGCCTCGACGCGCACATCGACTACTTCGCGGCGAACCGGCTGACCGTGCTCGCCGCGAACCGTGCCCTTGCCGGCGATCCGATAATCCAGGCAATCATCAACGAGGAACTCGCCGTGCTGCGCGGCCGACTCCTGGACGCCGCAGGCCTGACCGGCCGAGCGCGCGACGTCGCCTCCGCGGCACTGCATGCGTGGCTGGTGTTCGTCAGGGTGATGTGCCTGGAATGGCTGGAGCACCAGACCATCAGCCGCGCCGAGGTGCGCGAGATCTGCCTACGCACCCTGCTCGCCGCGCTGGCACCAACCAACTGACCGCGACCGCCGCTCAGGCCGCGAGCCGGCCACAGTAGACGGTCAAACGCCTTGCCCCGCCCCCGTTTCAGAGTCCGCACCTACGACTCCACACCGCGCATTTCTTGCCCACGTGGACGAAACCCCGAGCCACCTTGAGACACAAAAACCCCAGATCGCTGACCTGGGTTTCTGCTCCTCCAGCTGGACTCGAACCAACAACCCTGTGTTATGGGTTCTACCTCCACGGTTGTTCATGGTCGGTCTCCGTCGTGCCGCATGACCAGCTCGAATTGCGATCGCAAACATGGATCGATGCCGGTCGTTCGCGGACGTTTGCGGTCGATTCTCGGCAATAAGTCGTCAACTGGCGGGGCCAGGTAAGAATCGTCTACGACTGGGTGATTCCGGCTAAGCTCATGCCGTGGGACCCGAGGATAGACCAGGCGATCGGCTGCCTGTACCCGCAGTTCCCGTCGCCGGATGGGTGGACCGCCTTCGCACTCTCACGCTGGGCGGCGTCGGACTAATCCCTGTTGCCGGATCTGCCGCTAGTGCCATCGTCGAGCTGCTGTGGCGATCAAGCTATGAGAAACGTGTCGAGACCTTCCTGACGATGGCTGCATCCAAGCTGGATGAGCTCGATGGCCAGATCAGTGACCTACCTGGGATGCTGCAGCGCGAGGTTTCGATTTCCATCGGGCTGGCGGCCGCCTCAGCCGCAGCTAAGACTCACGACCACAGGAAGCTTGAGTATCTAGCAACGGCAGTCGCGGGGGTCACGAGCGACACAGCGTGGGACGCCAAGGCGGACTTCGCCATGCTGCTTTTGCAGCTCGTTGACGACCTCACCGCGACCCACGTTCAGGTCCTCGCCGCGATGAGCGAGCAGGAGAAGTGGAAGCAACGCTCGGAGGCTGAGTTTGGCGACAAAGCGCAGCTCTTGACCTACTCGATGGTGGCTAGCATGTTTCCGGAGCATGACCCGACCGCGATCCAGGGAATATTGTCCGATCTCGCAGCCAAGAATCTGATGGCCAACGCAAATACGTGGTTCGCGGTAACGGAACCGAGCCCCGGTGGCCCTACCGAGCTGGGTCTGGCACTTCTTGCGTTCATCGGCAAGTCACCATCCGGTGAGTGACCCACGCGAGTCTTGGCCGCCTCCGCAGGATCTTGGGCTGCCGCCCTCCCCCTGGCCGGCGCGATGACATACTTCAATGGTTAGCCCATTCGAGTGGTGGACTGGCCACGTCCGTCACGACGTGTCACGGCTGCCAATCCTGCGGCGATAAAGGCACCAGAGCCGCTGGCGCGAAGTGAGAACATCATGGCGCGCCGGCCTACAGAATGATCAAGCCGACGGCGTGGTCAATGGAGGAACACCTTTGAGCGGTTACCGGAAACCGAAGCAGCATTTGCACCGCGAATTCGTCTACCTGAACCACGACACGATCTTAAATTCACTTTCGGCAATCGAAGCAGGCGAGGTCGATGAGATCATCCAGAAAGCGAACGAGGCTCGCGAGGGCGGATTAGACGGCGCCATCAGCGTTGGACCAGCGAAGGCTAGCGGAGGACGCAAGCGTAGTTCGACCATCCAGGAGGAGCTTGTTCGCACGCGCACGTGGTTTTCTGCTTTCGACGCCTGGCACCGCTATCTGGACGACGCCAACGCAATCGGCACGTTCGATACCTGGGACACGGAAGTACGCGATGAACTGCAAATAGGCGATACAATTCGATTCCAAGCCAATATTGCAATCGCCCCGCTACACAAGTTATTCCATACCTACATCGCGTTTGCGTCAAACTTGAACAAGCCAAACTCCGTCTTCCAGGTCAAGGGATCGGAGCTTCAGGACACCAAGAAGATCACGGCCATGATGACCGAGTGGATGGGCGGTAAGGATCGAACGATCCATCTGGCAGTTTACTTCAGGCCCGGTAGAGTCACTGAACCCAAGATCTTGGGACGGCTAGAGGATCGATACATCGTTGGTTCGCGCGAAGCGATCGAGGGCGACTTCACCGTTATTGGGCAAGTTGAGCAAATTCTTGAAAAGGACGAGGTAATCTCGACAATTCGTGTGATTCGCGATGTTCCTCCGACGCCCAAAGAAATCCAAGTAGCCACAGAAGCGATGCTCCATATGATTAGCCCAGCGAAGGAACTCGGAGTCGAGATCGAAGCCAGTGATATAAGTGTTCCTGCGCCCGCCATCCTTCTTCGCCCCGTAGCAATCTTTCAGTGAAGGGAAGTCCGCGAAGCACGGCAAGTGAGCACATCGTCTGTACTCGCACTCGGAAACCCGGAAGATCGGACTGGATCGTACTTTACCCCGGCCCGACCGAGGGGGTGGTGACGATCTTTGGGACCCAGGAAGAGATCGAAGCCGGCATCCGGATAAATTGGGCCGACGAGCTTGCCGGCCAGGACCTCGAACTCTCGTTCCGTGATGTCCCGTTCGAGCAACTCTTCCCGCCGTCAAAGATGTAGAGCGCACCTTCTGCGGGCCACTCCATGATGCCTGGGCCGCTGCCCTCCCCCGTGCCCAGCGTGCGCGAGTATCCGGCCGGAGGCTGCACGCCCCGCTGGCGCGGCGGCATGGACACAGCGGGCAGCGGCCCCCGGAGGGGCTGCCTTGAAGAAGTATGGAAACTCTGCACACAGCAGGCCAGAGCGGTGGGCCAGGTGGCATACTCAAGACAGTGGAGGTGGTCATGACCGCGAGCTACGCAGGCAATCCCTCGCACCACGAGGGGCTGGACGGACCGGCCTTGCTGGAGGCGCTGCTGGCCGACAAGAACGTGCAGCCGATCCAGTCTGTCGACGATCTGGCCTGCGATGGGATCTTCACCACGGACGCCGAACTGGACGAGTTCCTGGCATGGGTGTCGGCTGAGCGGAAGGCCAACCTAGCGTAGTGGCGCCGTCAGTCATCCTGGATACCGACGTCGCATCCAGGCTCTTCAAACGCAACCTGCCTGCTGTGTTCGCCTCGGAGCTTGTCGGCTACCGGCCAGTGATCACCTTCGTGACATTGGCGGAGATGACCAAGTGGACGGAACTTCACTCGTGGGGGCCGTACCGCAGAGAACAGCTCGATCGCTGGCTACAGCCGATGGCAGTGCTACCGGCCACACCTCAAGTGGCACGTACCTGGGGTGTGATCTCGGCAGCAGCGGACAAGCGAGGCAGGCCGCGTCCGCAGAATGACACCTGGATTGCGGCCTGCTGTCTTACCTACGAAGTGCCAATCGCAACACTCAATACCAAGGATTTCATAGATTTCACGGAGCATGAGGGCCTGGTAATGCTTGGCCAAGCTTCGCATTAGTCCAGCCGTGGCCGCAAGTCGGCAACCTCTCCCCCACTTAGCGGACTTTGCCGGTCACTGCCCGGACAGGGCACGTCGTCCGAAAGTGGGAATCATTTACAATAAGGGCAGACCCGCGCCAGAATCGGTTGCGTGACTGAGCTGGTGCTGACCGAGCAACGACGCCTTGGGTGCACATTGGACGGACTTCGACGCTGACGCCAATGAGCTGTCGATGGCCGGAAACCTTATCCAGCCCCGGCGTCGGGGGGAGCGGTCCGGAACGAGGGCAAGTCAGAGAACGCCAAGCGGCGTATCCCACTGCCTGAATGGTGTGTCCGGATGCTCAGCGAGCGTCACGCACGGCTGGGATATTGCTACGGAGGACGACAACACACCGATCTTCCGCAACACGCAGGGCGGCTACTGGAACGACTCGAACCTCAACAACCGTTACTGGCTCCCGTTCCGTCAGCGCGCGGGCTACGAGTGGGTGACCTTCCGCACCTTCCACAAGACGGTGGCGGAGCTCCTGGACGGGGCAGGGCTGACCGCCCGGCAGATCGCGGACATCCTCGGGCACGCCAATCCGTCGATGATCCAGGATGTGTACTCGGACGAGGCCAGGTCACGCGCGATGGCGCAGAGGCTCTGGATCACTTGATCGGTGCGCCGGAAAATCGGCAATAAATTGGCAACGGCCATGTCGACGGTGATCGACATGGCCTCTGACCTGCTAGGGAAGCTCCTCCAGCTGGACTTGAACCAGCAACCCTGCGATTAACAGTCGCATGCTCTGCCAATTGAGCTATGGAGGATCGTTCAGTTGTGCTGTCCCATCGACCCGGACGGAAGAAAGTCTAGCGCATCCCGCTACGGGGTTTTTCACCCCCCGGCAACTGGCTACCCCGAGGAGGAAGATGGCTGGACAGACCGCAGACCGGCCACGGAAGGAGACCCGAGATGAAGACATTCGCCCTGGGCGTCGCCCTCGGATACGTACTGGGTACCCGCGCCGGCCGGGAGCGCTATGACCAGCTCGTCCAGATCTATCGCACGATCGTCGATCACCCGCTGGTGCAGGGTGCGGCCGGCGTCGCGCGGGCGAAGCTGGGCCAGCGCAGTGCCGCCGACCCCGCCCGGTCGAGGACCTGAGGAGTCAGTTCGAGGCGGTCCTGGCGACCACGAAGACCCGGCGGAACGGGAACCAGGTGGTGCCGTCGGCCCTGGGCGGATAGGCCTCGCGCAGCGGGACGGCGAGGTCGGCGCGGAAGTCCTGCCAGGCATCGTCGTCGAGGGCGGCGCGGATCGGCCGCAGCGCGGTGCCGGTCACCCATTCCAGTACCGGGTCCGGCCCGGCGAGTTGCTGGATGTAGGTGGTCTCCCAGGCATCCGCCGTGCAGCCGGCGTCGGCGAGCAGGTCGGCGTAGCCCTGCGGGCGCAGGACCGCGTCCTCCTCGCGCAGCCGCACCTCGGTCAGTGCCGGACGCCATTTCGGTGTCGCGACCAGGTCGCGTATGGCCTGGTGGGAGGGTGCGTTGAGGTTGCCGGGGACCTGAACGGCCAGCCAAGCCCCTGCCGGCAGCTGCTCGACCCAGGATCGCATCAGGTCCTGATGGCCGGGCACCCATTGCAGTACCGCGTTGGTCACCACGACGTCGGTGTCCGGCTTCGGGCGCCAGGTGTTGACGTCGGCGAGGTAGGCGTCGATGCCACGAGCCTTGGCCGCCTCGACCATCTCCGGCGAGGAGTCGAAGGCCTCGATGGTCGCCGACGGCCAGCGGCCACTGAGCGTCTCGGTGAGGTTGCCCGGCCCGCAACCGAGGTCGACGACGCGGCGCGGGGCGCTGGCACCGACCCGGTTGACCAGCTCGCGGAAGGGGCGACCCCGGTGATCGGCGAAGGCAAGGTACTTGCTGGGGTCCCACATGAGCCCTCCTCGGGTCCGAAAACCGCTCTTTGGGTCCGAAGACCCGTTCTTTAAAAACCGTACGTACGTACTTTATAAGAACCGAGGCCTGGCCACCAGCCGATCGAGCAAGGTTCTCAGGCCTCGTCGTGCACGTCGTGCAGTTCGCGCAGCTTTCCGGCGACCTGACCGGCGACCGAGCGGACCGCGTTCTCCTCGGTGCCCGGATCGGCCCTGACCTGCAGCACGATGCCGTCCGCGCCGGAGACCTTGCGCTGGACGAACCAGGCGCCGCCGCCGGGCAGGTCGCGATGGTGCGCGGATTTCACCGTCGCGGTGACCCGCGCGTTCACCACCTCGGGCAGCGAACCCCGAGTAGCCAGGGTGAACCGGTGCGGAGGCCGGTCGGTCAGCAGGACGGCGCCCTGCACGGTGCCGGTCTCCTCGGCCTCGGTGATCACCAGCTCCCGGTCGGGCTTCTGCGCCCAGACCGCCTTGCTGATCAGGTGCCAGACGACCCGGCGCTGGGTGCCGCCCTCGGGCAGCCACAGGCCGAGCGAGGTCGCGACGAGGAAGGTGCCGTCGACCAGCTCAGCAGCGGCCAGTACGTGTTCGGAGTCGGTGAGGGTACCTTCGAAACCGGCTGGGACCAGGTCCTTTCCGGTGAATCTGCTGACGAAGCGCCGCCGCCAACCCGCGTCGAACCGGCCGGGTTTCGCGTCGAACCTGTCGTTGGCTGTGGTCATCACAGCGCCCCGGAGGTCTGCTTGATGAGGCTGCGGTAGTACTCCTCGAAGGCGACGAGGTCGCCGAAGGCCGACCGGTACTCCTCGCCGTCGGTGATCGGGTTCATCCGCTGCAACCTCGATTTGATCTCGGCGATCTGCCGGGCCACCTGCTCGCACTGCAACTTCGCCAGCACCGAGGAAACGTAGGTCACGTCCAGCTCGCCCCTGGTCGGTATCCGCTCGACGGCGAGTTCGGAGAGCAGCGAGTGGATCGTCCCTTCCGGACAGTGCTGGCTGACCGCGTCGACAAGCACCGCGCCGGACATGCCGGTCGAGGTGCCGCCGGCGGCGAGAATCGCCTTGTGCAGCGCGGCATAGGCGGGCAGCGTGAACGCGTCCTCCTGCAAGGAGTCGTACACCGGCCCGGACAGCGCGGGGGCCTGCAATGCGAGCTTGAGCACCTCCCGCTGGGTGCGGGTGCGCACATCGGCGGGGTCGGGCCGGGGCGGACCCTGCGGTTGCACTGCCAGCGCGCCCTGGTTCGGGTCGGCTTGTCGTCTCGGCCGGTTCTTCGTCTGCGTCTCGGCTGGCGCGCCCGCGCTCTCCCGGACCCTGCGAACCACCATCGACTCGTCCGCCCAGCCGACCCACCAGGCCAGTTTGGCCGCGTAGGCATCCCGCTTCGAAGTGTCCTTGATCCGGGCGACCAGCGGCACGGTGCGCTGCAGCGCGGCGATCTGGCCGTCGATCGAGTCGAGGTCGTAGTCGGTGAGCTGGCTACGGATCGCGAACTCGATCAGCGGCTTACGCCGGGCCACCAGGTCGCGCACTGCCGCGTCGCCCTTGGCCTGACGCAGCTCGCACGGGTCCATTCCGTCCGGCGCGATGGCGATGTAGGTCTGCGCGACGAACTGCTGGTCGCCCTCGAACGCCTTGAGTGCCGCCTTCTGACCGGCCGCGTCCCCGTCGAAGGTGAAGATCACCTCGCCCCAGGACACCTCGTCGTCGATCATCAGCCTGCGCAGCACGGTCATGTGGTCGTCGCCGAACGCGGTGCCGCAGGAGGCGACGGCCGTCGGTACCCCGGCCGCCTGCATCGCCATCACATCGGTGTAGCCCTCGACGACGACGGCCTGCCGGCGCTTGGCGATCTCCCGCTTGGCGAGGTCGATGCCGAAGAGCACCTGGGATTTCTTGTAGATCGGGCTTTCCGCGGTGTTGAGGTACTTGGCCGGGCTGCCGTCATCGTCGAAAAGTCGCCGGGCGCCGAAGCCGACGATGTCGCCGCCGAGGTCGCGCAGCGGCCACACCAGGCGGCGGTGGAAGCGGTCGATGGCGCCTTGGCGGCCTTCCTTGCTCAGCTGCGCCTTGTACAGCTCGTCCAGCTCGAAACCCCTGCTGAGCAGGTGTTTGGTCAGCTTGTCCCAACCGGTCGGCGCGTAGCCGCAACCGAATTTCTGCCACATCGGCTGGTCGAAACCGCGCTCGGTGAGGTAGTCGCGGGCCTTCTGCGCCTCCGGTGTGTCCAACTGCTCCGCGTAGTACGCGGCGGCGGCGCGGTGCGCCTCGATCATCCTGGTCCGGGTGCCCCGGTCCCGGACGGCGCCGCCGGGGCGGCCACCCTCGTAGGTGAGCTGAAGACCGATCCGGTCGGCGAGCCGCTCCACCGACTCGACGAAACCGAGATGCTCCATCTTCATCACGAAGGCGATCACATCGCCGCCCTCGCCACAGCCGAAGCAGTGGAAGGTGCCGTGGCTGGGGCGGACGTTGAACGACGGCGACTTCTCGTCATGGAAGGGACACAGCCCCTTCAGCGCGCCGCCGCCGGCGCGACGCAGCGACACGTATTCGCCCACCACGTCGTCGATCCGGCTTCGTTCACGCACCAGCGCGATGTCACTGTCCCGGATACGGCCTGCCACGACAACCCAGTCTAGTTGGCGCGCGATGCCGAGTTACGTCGGCTGTTCCGCGCAGGCGGCAGGAGCGCGGTTCGCGCACCGCCGACAGTCCGGCCGCCCACCGCCGACGGTCCGATTATCCACCGCCGACGGTCCGGCCGCCGAGCCGATCCGGACGACCCGGCTACGGTCGAACAACCCTGGCCATGAAGTAGAGCGCGCCGCTTGACTTGTGCCGCACCAGGAACAGGAACGGCCGGTCGACCCGAACCACGATCGGCTGCTCGGGCGAGGAGACCATCGCCATCGCGCGCATGGCCACCGCGGTCGCCGCCGCACCTTCAAGGCCCTGCTCGTCGATGGTCAGCACGGCCTGGTGCAGGACGTCGGAGACGCGCAGCGGTTCGCTGCTGATCCCACTGAGATCGGCGTCGGCGGTGAACAGGGTGCGCACGCCGAGGTCGTTGAGGGCCGGCGCGAGCCGGGCCCTGCTGGTGACCCGGAAACGCGGCAGGTACAGCTCGACGAGTCTGGTGCCGCGAGCGGCGGTGAGCAGGCTGGTCAGGGCGGGGGTCTCCAACGCCGGTTCGGCGTCGGCGAGCGGCGCGTCCGGCAGCAGCACAACGGCTTCGACTCCCCCGGCGGCCGGCAGGAACACCGCCTGCCAGCCGTTCTTCCTCGCGTAGCCAAGGCGCTTGCGCAGCCGCATGGTCGGCACCTCGCGCTCGCCGTCCGCGGCGTGGAACGGCCGTGGCTCGGTCCCGCCGTCGGGGAACCTGTTCAGCCAGCCGACCTTGAGATACAGCGCGTTGACCAGGGTGGCCACCGTGTCCGGCCCGAAGGTGCCGGCCGGGACCAGCGCCGGGATGAGGCCACGAGTGGTGTCCGCGACGTCGGCGTTGATCAGCCGCCGCGCGCCCTCCGAATCGGTGCGGAACGGCGCGTCCCGGATGGCACCGCCCGGCCAGGCCGATCCGCCGAGCAGTTCCTCGGCGAACTCGGGGTGTACCGGGATGTCCTCCCGCGCCCACAGCGTGTTGGACACCCCGAGTACGGCGTCGCCGGCCCCGGTCAGCTGGGCCGCCTGGGCCAGCAGCGCGGCCTGGTCGGCCAGCGTGTCGGTACCGGCCAGCACCGCGGCCAACTCCTCGCGGGTCGCGCCACGCGCGCCGGTCGCGGTCAGGCCCAGCGCGCTGGCCACCGAGAACGGCGACCAGCAGGCGGTCGTGGTCGGATCGGTGGCCACTGCGCGGTGCAGGGCCAGGGTGAAGGCCAGATGTTGCTGTTCGAGATGCTGGTCAACGGCCGATCCCGGCACGCGCTGCTCCAAGGTTCAGTGACGAGGGTCGGCGACGGAGAGGGCGAACTCGGGATGCGGCATCGGCCGCTCGCCGGAGGAGGACTGCGGTAACGGTTTGGGGTTCCTCGGCTCGCGAACGCCTGCCGATCCGTCGCCGTCCGGCCCGTCACCGTCGAAGAAACCGCGTAGATCGGCCGGCACCGCCTCGCGTTGTCCGCTGCGCCCACCTGGCTTCAGCTTCCGAGGGACGGTCCGCCTCGCCTTGGCCTTCGCTTTCGCCTTGGCGTTCTTCTTGCCCTTGCCCTTGCTATCGCCTTTGCCCATCCAGACCTCGCAGACAGCTCGCAAAAAGGAGGAGTACCTACCATCCCGAGTGTGCCACCGCTCACACCCCTCCGGACCGTGTTCGCCCTCAGCGGAACCGCTGAATGGAGTCAGCGCGGTATCAGTGCAGCAGCCGGTCGTGCCAGCGCAGCGCCTGGGCGTCGGTCAGGGAGACCACCTGGTCGAGCACGACCCGCCAGCGGGCACAGTCGTCCTCGGCCTCGGCCCAGGCCGGACGCAACGCCGGGTCCAACGCCTCAGGGGCCCGCCTGCCGAGGGCGTCGAGGAGTTCGGCGAGCAGTTCGCGTTGCCGGCGCTGCATGGCGAGGCGGTGCGGATCGCTCATCACGTAGCGCAGCGCCAGCGCCTTGAGCAGGGCGACCTCGGCCGCGACCTGATGCGGGACCCGCAGGTCGGCGCGGTAGCGCACCAGCGGGCCGGGTCCGTGGGCCAACCGCGTCTCGGTGACGGCTGCCGAGGCGAATCGGCCGACGAGTTCGCTGGTCAGCCGCTTCAACGCGACCTGATCGGCGAACGAACCCTGGTAGTCGCGCTCGATCAACGGCGTCACCGCGGGCAGCCGGCACAACGTGGCCGCGGCCTCCTCCAGTGCGGACAACGGCTCGGCCGAGAAGTGCTTGGCCGCGAGTTCGGCGACGACAGCCCGCTCCTGCGCGTCGGCGAGCACCGCGAGCGAGATCCGGTGCGACAGCACGCCGTCCTCTACGTCGTGCACGGAGTAGGCGACATCGTCGGACCAGTCCATGATCTGCGCTTCGATGCACCGCCGGTCGGTCGGCGCGCCGGCACGCATCCACTCGAAAACCGGCAGGTCGTCGGCGTACACCCCGAACTTGCGGATGCCGGCGCGACGCGGCCACGGGTACTTGCAGGCGGCGTCGAGACCGGCGCGGGTGAGGTTGAGGCCGTAACTGGCGCCGTCCGCGGTGATCACCTTCGGTTCCAGCCTGGTGAGGATGCGCAGGGTCTGCGCGTTGCCCTCGAACCCGCCGCAGCGGCCGGCGGCTTCGTCCAGCGCGGTCTCCCCGTTGTGTCCGAACGGCGGATGACCGATGTCATGCGCCATCCCCGCGGTGTCGACAAGGTCGGCGTCGGCGCCGAGATCCTCGGCGATGCCACGACCGATCTGGGCGACCTCAAGGGAATGGGTCAGCCGGGTGCGCGGCACGTCCCCCTCGGCGGGGCCGACGACCTGGGTCTTGCCGGCCAGTCTGCGCAGCGCCGCGGAGTGCAGCACGCGCGCTCGGTCGCGGGAGAACGGCGTGCGGTCGTCGGCGATCGGTCCGGACAGGCCGGAGCGTTTCGCCGGTTCGGCGAGCAGACGCTGCCAGTCGTGCTCGGAGTATCCGGCGCTCACCGATGCAGCCTACGGTGACCGCCGCGAACCTGTCCCGCGCCGATTTCCCGCGCCGACCGCTGCGCCGATCCCCCGCTGACTTCGCAGCTGATGTCTCGGCCGGACTTCTCAGCCGATGCCGATGCCGATGTCGTCGGCGGGTGCCTTGGTCAGCCGGTAGTAGATGGTCGCCGCGGTCTCCCTGACGATGTACTCCGCCTCGACCTTCCTGGTCTGCACCGCGGGCCCGGTATGGGTCGGCGAGGTCCAGGCCTGGATTCCGCTGTCCAATGCCATCCGCTTGGACCGGAACATGTGCCACGGGTCGCTGACCAGCACCGCGCTGTGCCAGCCGTGCCCGGCCATCATCGCCGACGCGGCCCGCAGGCTGGTCAGCGTGTCGTTGCCGCTGTTGACCTCGATGACGCGACCGGCCGGAATGCCGCGATCGGTCAGGTAGCGGTCGCCCGCCTCCGCCTCGGTGAAGCGGTCCTTGGGCTGTCGGCCGCCGACCGTGACGATCTGCCCGGCGACGCCCTCGTCGTAGAGGTCCATGGCCTGGTTCAGCCGGGCCTGCAACACCGAGGACGGATCGCCGTCGTACTGCGCGGCGCCGAGGACGAGGATCACATCGGCATGATTGCGATCATCGACCCGGCCGAACTGCCAGATCCGGAACGCGGTGCCCCCGACGACCAGAATCGCGACCACGACCAGGCCAAGCACCGCGCGCAGGGTCCAGCGGCGTATCGCCAGCCAGAACCCCGCGGCACCCACGCACAACATGGTCCCAGAGCTGACTCTTGACTTGTCGCCGGGTCCGTGCACACTCACCGCGCGGCGACAACGCTCCTACCACGCTGCTACAACCAGCCGCAGTCCTCGGCGAGTTTCGCCGCTTCGGCCCTGGTCCTGGTGCCGGTCTTGCCGATCGCCGAGGACAGGTGGTTGCGCACGGTGCCCTCGGAAAGGTGCAGCATCTTCGCGACATCGGCGACGGTGCCGCCGTCGCTCGCCGTGCGCAGCACGTCCCGCTCACGATCGGTCAGCGGACTCGCTCCCCTGGCCAGCGATTCGGCCGCGAGCGCGGGGTCGACCACCCGTAAACCGTTGTGCACCCGGCGAACCGCGTCCACCAGCTGTTCCGGCGGCGCGTCCTTGACGACGAACCCGGCCGCGCCCGCCGCCATCGCCCGAGCCAGATAACCGGGCCGGCCGAACGTCGTGCACATCACCACCCGGCAGGCCGGTAGCGCGGTGCGCAGTTCGGCCGCGGCCGCCAACCCGTCCTTGCCGGGCATCTGCACATCGAGCAGGGCCACATCCGGTTTGCTGCGCCGCGCGGCGGCAAGGACCTCGTCTCCCGCCCCGACCTCGGCGACCACCTCGATGTCGTGTTCGAGGCTGAGCATGGCCGCCAACGCGCCGCGCACCAGCGCCTGGTCGTCGGCGATGAGCACTCGGATCACGCGAGTCCCGCCCACGGCTGCGCGGCGCTGGTGAGTCCGACCGCGGGCTGCTCGGCGGATTCCCGCTGTTTGACCGGGGTCTTGGCGGTCACCTTCAACAGGAACCCGCCTTCGGGCAGGGGGCCGGCGTCCAGCGTGCCCTCGACCGAGGCAACCCGTTCGGCAAGACCGGACAACCCGTGTCCCCCACCGGTTTCCCGAGACCTGGTCACGGCTTCCCCGCAGGCCGTGCCGTTGTCCCGGACCTCCAGCCAGTTCTGGCCGAGCCGTACCTCGCACCGGGTGGCCCCGCTGTGCCGGATCACGTTGGTGACGCCCTCCCTGACCACGTAGGCGAATACCTCCCGAAGGCCGGCGGGCACGTCGTCGACTGCCTGCGGGAGCTGTGCGGCGATTCCGGCGGCCTGCAACGCGGCCCGTGCCCCGACCAGTTCAGCGGCAAGAGACGGTGTCCGATAGCCGGACACGGTCGCCCGCACCTCGGCCATGGCCTCCCGCGCCAGCTCCTCGACGTCCCGCACCTCGGCGATGGCCCGCTCCCGATCGCTGGAACTCTCCAGCACCCGCCTTGCCAACCCGGCCTTCACGGTGATCGTGGTCAGGCTGTGGCCGAGCACGTCGTGCAGGTCGCGGGCCAGCCGCGAACGTTCCTCCGCAACGGCCAGCTTGGCCATCTTGCTCTGCGCGGCCCGCAGCTGCTTGATGGTGGAGATCAGCGCGCCGAAGGTGAACATCGCCACGGTCAGCACCGCGAGTACCCAGGTGTCGGCCCAGTTCGGCGCACCGTCGGCGATCTTGGTGCCGATCAGCAGTGCCGCGGTGAAACCGAGACCGAGGAGGGCACCCGCGTTGCGCGGCCACAACATCAGCGCCGAGGAGATCACGTAGGTCGACAGCACCAGACTGTCCGGCCCGAGCAGGATCGCGAACAGGATCGGAAAGATGGCACCGCTCCCGATCAACACCACCCGCTGCCAGTGCCCAAGGCCCTGCCCGATCCCACAGACCACCAGGTAGACGGCTGCGTAGGCGAGGGCGAGCAGCAGGATCAGCAGCTTGATCCCGAACGGTCCCGAACTGCTGAAGGTGTCGGTCACCGGCTCGATCAGGAACAGCAGGAACGGCGCGGGTCCCAGCGTGGCGCCGAGCTTCTCCCGGCGGGTGCTGGGACGGCCGCCGAAGGTCCAGTCCGGCCAGGTCCACCCCCGCCGCCACTCCTGCGCTGCACCCACTGCCGCCACCTCCACTGGTCTCCGCTGGTCATTGTCGCTTATCGGCACGCCGACCGACTATTGCCGGGGTCGGGTCACACCCTTGCACTGTCACGCTGGTAGCGGCGGGCCACACCGAACGCGAGTACGACGGTCCAGGCCGCGAGCACGGCGATCCCGGTGCCCAGTTGGCTGTAACCGAGCAGCGGACCGTGTCCGATGTCGGCCAGCCAGTAGCTGGGCAGCACCTTGGCGATGTTGGCCAGCCAGGTCGGGAAGATGGTGACCGGGAACAGGATGCCGCCGAGGAAGCCGAGCAGGATCATCAGTCCGGTGGTGAACACCTGCATGTTGTCGGCGGTGGCGAACTGACCGACCAGCAGGCCGAGCACGGCGAAGGGAATACACGCCACCCAGGTGCCGAGGATGGTCAGCGTCCAGTTCCCCGGCGACATGTGCACGTCCTGGAACAGCGCCGCGACCAGCGAGACCAGCACGATCGGCGGCAGCGCGACGGCCTGCGCGACGGCGGCCTTGCCAAGCAGGTAGCCGGGCGGGGTCAACGGGGTGAGGCGCAGCTGGCGCTGCCAACCGGCCGACCGTTCGACCGCGGTACGGGCACCGGTGTTCATCGAGGCCATGAAACCGCCCCAGGCGGCGAAACTGACCATCAGGTAATAGCTGTACTTGATGGTGGTGCCCGGCACGTCGCCGTTGCCGAAGATGCCACCCTCGATCAGGAACAGGATCACCGGGAAGGCCACGGTGAACATCAGGAACCGCGGGTTGCGGATCGCGCGCTTCGCTTCCAGCGCAAGGTATCCGGTCTTCATCGGACGCTTCCCTCCGAGTCACCGGTCAGCGCGAGGAATGCCTCTTCGAGACCGAGCGCCTTGATTTCGATGTCGTGTGCCTGCGGGTAGCCGTTGATCAGGGCCCGTACCGCGGCATCGGAGTCGGCGCAGGCGAGTTCCACCCGCTCACCACGCGCTTCGACGTCCGTGACGCCGGGCAGCGCCCGCATCGCCGCCTCGGTCGCGCCGGGTACTTGGGCGATGAGGGTGCGGCCGGACACGGCCGACCGGACCTCGGCCACCGAACCGTCCGCGATGACCTTTCCGGTGCGCATCAACACCACCCGGTCGGCGAATTCCTCCGCCTCGTCGAGGTAGTGCGTTGCGAACAGCACGGTCTTGCCCGCGTCGGTGAACTCCTTCATCGACTGCCAGAACTCGCGGCGGGTGCCGACATCCATCGCCGAGGTCGGCTCGTCGAGCACCAGCAGATGCGGATCGCAGACCAGCGCGACCGCGAACCGGACCCGCTGCTTCTGGCCACCGGAGAGCTTGGTGCAGCGCCGCGAGACGAGGTCGGAGATGCCGGCCCGCTCCAGGGCTTCGGCGAACGGCATCGGGTTGCGGTGCAGCGAGGCGATCATCGCGAGGGTCTCGCCGACCGTCGCGTCCTCCAGTAGCGATCCCTCCTGAAGCATGGCGCCGACCGTGCCACTGGCCACCGCTTCCTGCGCGGTCTGGCCGAAGATGCTGACCTCGCCGCTGTCCGGTTTGGTCAAACCGAGCAGCATGTCCACCGTCGTCGACTTACCCGCCCCGTTGGGACCGAGGAGCGCGACCACCTCACCGGGGGCGATCACCACGTCGACGCCGTCGACGGCGCGGACCTCACCGTAGTGCTTGCGCAAGCCCCGAAGACTGACCGCGGCGCCTGCGGAAACCGCACCGCGATCCGGTTCGAGCTGGCGGTGCTGGGCTGTGTTGTTCATGGTGACCAGCATGTCCGACCGAAAGCGCAAACAGCTCTGCCGCGCGTCACGACCTGGCCATGACAAGTGTCAGGCCCACGAATACCGCACTGATGGGTGACAGGAGTCAGGTGCTGCTGCCAAGATCGAGGACCATGGCAGCAGCGCAACCGACGATCCTGGCGACCTCCGGCGGATGGCAACAGGGCTACCGGACCGATCTCGAGTTCGGTCCGCTGATCCATTTCGCCCTCGAACTCGCCGGCGTCTCCGGTCGCGCGCCCCGGCTGTGCCATGTCGGCACGGCAGGCGGCGACCAGCGCTTCTTCAACGCGCGGGTGTCCGAAGCGGGGAAGCTGGTCGGGGTCGAGGTCTCGCACCTGAACCTGTTCGCCATGCCGCCCAGCGATGATCTCGACGGCTACGTCGGCGACCACGATGTCGTCTGGGTCAACGGCGGCTCAGTGGCCAATCTGCTCGCCGTGTGGCAGGTACACGGGCTCGGACCGGTGCTGCACCGCGCCTGGCAGGCCGGAATCGTGCTGGGCGGTATCTCGGCGGGCTCGTTGTGCTGGCACGTCGGCGGCCCGACCGACTCGTTCGGCCCGAAGCTTCGCTTGGTCACCAACGGATTGGCGTTCCTGCCCTACGGAAACGGCGTGCACTACGACTCGGAACCCACCCGGCGCCCGACCGTGCACGCGGGAGTCGCCGACGGCACCCTCCCGCTCACCTACTGCACCGATGACGGCGTGGGGCTGCTCTACCGCGGCACCACCCTCGCCGAGGTGGTGACCGAACGGAAGGGCGCACTCGGCTACCGCGTCGAACGCGATCCGGCCACCGGTGCCGTCGTCGAGGACGTCCTGGACACCAGGCAACTCTGACCTGCGGATTCAGATCTTCCCCTTCTGATGCGCGCCAGGCGCCCGCGCGTATACCGCATCGGCCCGACAAAACCGCCGATGAGCGGTCGAGTTGTCCACAACTGAAGCGGCTGTCCACAAGTGGATCTTGAAGGCTTTCCTGTTCTGCCTTTGCCTGCTGAGCTGAACACGTGCTCGTAAGGCACATCCACATCCTGAAAGGACAGTCCATCATGAACAAGTTTCTGAACGTGGCTCTGGTCGGTGGCGCCGCTCTCGCGGTCGGCGTACTGCCCGCGGCATCGAGTGCCTACGCGGCGGTCGCGCCGACCCCGCCGCCGATCACGAGCACCGTCGTAGCACCGCCGTAGCACGCCGGTGCCCGGTGGGCACGGCTCGATCGGTACGCCTGGCAAGGGCTTGCCCGGTGGGCATCACACCCCTGGCAAGGGCGCGGGCGGCAAGACCTCGGGCAGTAAGCCGTCACACGGCAAGGGCTCGCACGGCAAGGGGTCCAGTAGCAAAGGCTCCAGCGGAAAGGGTTCGAGCGGAAAGGGGTCCAGTGGAAAGGCGTCCGGCGGCAAAGGGTCCGGCGGCAAGGGCTCTACGGGCAAAGGGGTAGCCGGCAAGGGATCGGGCGCCAAGGGCTCGACCGGCCACGCCTCGGGCGCCCACGGTTCCACCGGCCGCGGTTCGACCGGTCACGGCTCGCGGGGTCACGGTTCGCGCGGCACCGGTTCGCACCGCAGTGGGTCGCACGGCAGTGGGTCGCACAGCGGTGGGTCGCACGGCAGTGGGTCGCACAGCGGTGGGTCGCGGAGCCATGGGTCGCGGAGCCATGGCACTGCCGGTCACCGGAACCCGGTACACCAGCCGAAGAAGCCGAGCCTGCCGGTGATGCCGGGTCGTCAACTGCCCGGCCGTCCGTCGCCGGCCCCGACGCCGCGCATTCTCGGTGGCGCCGATGCGACCAACGCTCCCTGGGCGGCACAGGTTTCCTGGGACAGCACGGGATTCGAATGCTCGGGTACTGTCGTCGCACCGTCCTGGGTCCTGACGGCCGGGCACTGCGCCAACAAGGGCGGCATGAGCGTCCGGGTCGGTTCGCTGGATTTGGGCGGCGGCAAGCAGGTCACCGTTGATCAGGAGCAGGTCAGCCCGAACTCCGACCTCGCTCTGCTGCACCTGGCCTCGCCGGTGAAGGTGCCGGCGGTAGAGCTGGCGACCGCTGACCCGAAGGTCGGCGCGATCAACGAGATCTACGGCTGGGGCATGACCGCACCGGGTTCCGGCCCGGCCCAGGTGCTGAAGGTGGCCAAGGTCAAGGTGACGTCGCTGGACTGCGTCGACGCCGCGCAGGGCTCGGCCATCTGCAGCACCGGGACCAACGGTTCCGCTTACAACGGTGACTCCGGTGGGCCGGAGATGGCCGCTGGCCAGGAAGTTGGCGTGTGCTCCACCGGCGACGAGGACGCCAAGAGCCAGCAGTACGCCAGCGTCGCGGCGAACCGCACCTGGATTCAGCAGGTCGCCAATGTCTGACCCTTCACCGTCCTAACCGGACGATGAAGGCCGGTCTGCCGGGTGTTGGTCACCAACACGATCTGCACCCGGCGGACCACCACCTACAAATCCGCCCGCCGGCACCGAAAGGAGCCCGACATGGCCGCCAACCGCCGAAACTCCGACCCGCACAACGGGAGAGGGCGTCCGATCGGCGCTGGATCAGCAGCCGAGCAAGCGAGGCGCCAGGTAGGACTCGACCTGATCGATCGACACCCGTTCCTGGAGCATGGTGTCCCGCTCGCGGATGGTGACCGCCTGATCGGTCAGGCTGTCGAAGTCCACGGTGACGCAGAACGGCGTACCGATCTCGTCCTGGCGGCGGTACCGGCGGCCGATGGCACCGGCGTCGTCGAAGTCGACGCTCCAATGTTGGCGCAGCGCGGCGGCAAGGTCCCTGGCCTTCGGCGTGAGGTCGGCATTGCGCGAGAGCGGCAGCACGGCGACCTTCACCGGGGCCAGCCGGCGGTCCAGTCGCAGCACGACGCGCTTGTCGACACCGCCCTTGGCGTTGGCCGCCTCGTCCTCGGAGTAGGCGTCCAGCAAGAAGGCCATCATCGCCCGGCCGACACCGGCCGCCGGCTCGATCACGAACGGGCGGTACCGGGTGCCGGAGGCCTGGTCGAAGTAGGACAGGTCGACACCGGACTGGTTGCTGTGCGCGGTCAGGTCGAAGTCGGTGCGGTTGGCGACACCTTCCAGCTCGCCCCACTCCGATCCGCCGAACTCGAACCGGTACTCGATGTCGACGGTGCGCTTGGAGTAGTGCGAGAGCTTCTCTTCCGGGTGCTCGTAGAGCCGGATGTTGTCCTTGGACATACCGAGGTCGGTGTACCAGCGCTGGCGCTCGTTGATCCAGTACTGGTGCCATTCCTCGTCCGTGCCCGGCTCGACGAAGAACTCCATCTCCATCTGCTCGAACTCGCGAGTGCGGAAAATGAAGTTACCGGGGGTGATCTCGTTGCGGAACGACTTGCCGATCTGACCGATGCCGAAGGGCGGCTTGCGCCGGGAGGTGGTCTGCACGTTCAGGAAGTTGACGAAGATGCCCTGCGCGGTCTCGGGCCGCAGGTAGGCGAGGCCTTCCTCGGACTCGACCGGGCCGAGGTGGGTCTTGAGCATCATGTTGAACTCGCGCGGCGCGGTGTAGGCGCCCCTGGTGCCACAGTTGGGGCAGGGCACGTCGGAGAGGTCGTCCTCGCTGGTCGGCTTCCCACTACGCGCCTGGTATTCCTCGGCCAACTGGTCTGCCCGGTAGCGCCGGTGGCAGGAGGTGCACTCGACCAGCGGGTCGTGGAAGGTCTGGACATGGCCCGAGGCGACCCACACCTCACGCGGCAGGATCACCGAGGAGTCGAGGCCGACGACGTCGTCGCGGCCCTGGACCATGTACTTCCACCACTGCCGCTTGATGTTGTCCTTGAGTTCGACGCCGAGCGGGCCGTAGTCCCACGCGGAGCGGGTACCGCCGTAGATCTCTCCGCTGGGATACACGAAGCCACGGCGCTTGCAGAGGCTGACAACGGTATCGATGCGGTCGGCAGGCACGGACAACTCCACAAGGTTGGCACGACAATGCTGGAAGGACCGGGAGGTGAGTCTCCGGAGCAACAAGCGTAGCCGCCTGTACGGAGCGCCCGGCAACTGGATTACCTGGTAAGCCGAACAGGTGACACCACCTGCCGGCCGGCGAGCCGCTGGCGGAAGGCGGAGGTTCCACTGGTTGCGCGGCGCCCCGATCCGACCACTCCGACAGCCCTGTTCGTCGAGACGCCCTGTTCATCGACGGAGCTGGTCACCGGTTGGCACCAGGGCGAGCGGAGGCACGGCCACGGAATCGAGCTGTCGAGTCCGACACTGGGCCTGACGGGTCGGCCGAGCTGCTCGACCGGCCAGGCGGACCGTCGGCCAGGCGGACCGTCGGCTGATCCGGGCTGCCGGGTGGGGCCGGTGGTCAGCTCGCTTACGCTGTCTACCTGCTCGGCACGATGACCGCTGCTCGGTCGGCGGTGCCGGGCGGCAGACCGGTGCGCCGTCGATCGCCGGCCGGCTTGGTCACCAGGAAGGAATGTGATGTCCACTCGCAGGCCTACCCGCAGGTCCTATCGTGCGCCGCTGATCGCCGGTCGGGGCCCGCTGGCCAAGGTTCCACCGCTGGCCGCGTTCGTCCTGGTCATCGTCCTGTTCGGGCTCGGTGTGTGGCTGCGCGGTGCGATCGGCGCGACGCTACTCGCGCTGCTCGACATCGGTGTGCTGGTGCTGCTCGCCGGCACCTGGCGGGCGCTGGGTTCCTCGGCGCGGGTGATGCGCGTCCTCATCGTGGTCATTCTGCTGGCCGTCGAGGCGAGCGTGCTGCTTCGCTGACATCCCGGCAACGACATCACGGCAACCCGGACATCTCCGGTGGTCCTGGCACTCCGGCGAGTCCGGTGGCATCGGTACCCCGGAAGGCGTGGCATCCCCGGTGAACCAGGTGAGCTTGAGCTGGGCGGCCGCCGCGCCGGCCAGCAACGACATGTCGTTGAGCTGGGCAGCTCGACGCAACGCCTAGGATGGACGGCAGTGAACTCCCAGAAGTGGTGAACCCTGCCCGCCGATCATCCGGCGAGCTGGTGAGCGTGGAGAGGACGATGCCCGTCGTGAGTGCCAATGTCGCACCGGTCGGGCTCGCGCGCGGGGAACATGAGCAGGTGCACTCGCCGGAACGCGGTCAGGTCAGCCAGGTGCCGCCCCGGTCGGCGCACATCCTGGCCGAGGCCGGCGACCTGCTCCGGGCGCTGGCCGCACCGGTACGGGTCGCGATCGTGCTCCAACTGCACGAATCAGACCGCTGCGTGCACGAACTGGTCGCGGCGCTGGGTGTCACCCAGCCGCTGATCAGCCAACACCTGCGCATACTGAAGTCGGCCGGGGTGGTGGCCAGCGAGCGGCACGGCCGCGAGGTGGTCTACCGGTTGGTCGACGAGCATCTCGCGCACATCGTGGTGGACGCGGTCAGCCATGTGGAAGAGGGTCGGCACGGACGTGGAAAGGATCAGGCATGAGCCAGTCGGCAGGTGCGACCGTCACATCCGCCACGGCCGCGCTCTCGGTTTCAGCGACCGATGACGGCATCACCACGAACGCGGATCGTAACTCACTGGACACCGACCGTAACTCGCCGAACGTGCCCGGCCAGCGGGCGACCAAGCAGCGGGCCGCGGTGGCCAAGCTGCTTGACCAACTCGACGATTTCCGCTCCGCGCAGGAGATCCACGAACAGCTTCGGCAGCGCGGCGAGGGCATCGGGTTGACCACGGTCTACCGCACCCTGCAGTCCCTTGCCGATGCCGGCGAAGTGGACGTGCTGCGCACGGACAGCGGCGAGGCCATCTACCGGCACTGCTCAAGCCATCACCACCATCATCTGGTCTGCCGCAACTGCGGGCGCACAGTCGAGGTCGAGGGGCCGACGGTGGAGAGCTGGGCCAAGCGCATCGCCGAGGAGCATGGTTTCTCCGAGGTGAGCCACACGGTCGAGATCTTCGGTACCTGCGCGGACTGCGGATAAGCCACCCCGCGCGGTCGAGACCGAGACTGAGGTCGACCGGCATCACGGCCGCGTCGAACCGGCGGTCGGAATGGTGTCAGTACTCGGGCGGTCGGAATGGTGTCAGTACTCGGGCGGTCGGAGTGGTGTCAGTACTCGTAGGTGTCAGTACTCGTAGGGGTCGGCGGGCGCGGATATCTGGTCCAGCGCGCTGACCTTCAGCGTCGGGGTGTACTCGTTGGCCGCGGTCGCCGAGCCGGGTTCGAGTTCACCGTCGGCCGCAACCCATTGGTCATCGGGCAACGCATCGGCCTGGCCACCGGCCAGTTGGACCTTCATCGGGGTCGCGTCCGCCGCGCAACAGGTGATCACCAGTCTGGCCACGTAGGTCGAGCCCTGATCGTGCACGATGAATCCGGTCAGTCCGACGGTCCGGCCGCGCAGCGAGTTGGTGGCGTCCCAGACGCTGCGGGTGATAAACTCGCTCAGCTCTAGTGGTACCACCGCCTCCTTGGGCAGCGGCGGAAAGGCCGAAGCACCTTCCTGCACGATCGGCGCGGTCGCGGTGACGGCGTTGCGGCCGTCGGAGCGCAGCACCGAGTCCGCGCCGAGTGCTGGTGGGGCGATGAGGAAGATCGCGAGTACCGGCAGCACCAGCAGCCACGGACTGCGCGGATGGTGGTGATGGCCGTGGTCGTGCACGTCGTCGGCGGGATCTGCCTGCACGGCGCCGGGTCGGGCGGCTTTGATGTCCATGATGATCGCGACCACCGCGAGAACGATCATGATGGCGCCTGCGGCCAGGACCCAGGGTTTGACGGTGGGCTTCACGTAGCGCAGGTAGGTGCCGTTCAGGGTGATTTTCAGCAGCGCCCCGCCGACCAGCAACAACAGGATGTTCTGTGCTTCCCTGCGCATCGCCGACTCCTACCGGTATCCGCCGAGCAGGACCAGACCGACGAGTACCGCGCAGCCGGTGGCGACCAGGAACGTGGTCGGCGCGAAGCGGGCGGCGAAGGCGCGGCCGAAGGTGCCGGCCTGCAGGGCGATCAGTTTGACGTCGACGGCCGGTCCGACGACGAGGAAAACCAGTCGGGGCAACAGCGGCAGCGCGGACAGCGAAGCCGCGACGAAGGCATCGGCCTCGCTGCACAGGGCGAGGATCACCGCGAGGAAGGCCATCACCACGACGCCGATGATCGCGTTGCGGCCGACGACCGCGAACCAGGACTGCGGCACGAGAACGTTCAAGGTCGCCGCGGTCAGGCCGCCGATGACGAGAAACCCGCCCGCCTCGGCGAGGTCGGAGCGCGCGGTTTCGGCGAACACCGCCCATTTCGAGGTACCGGAGCGGATCGGTACCGCGCGCAGCGCCCGGTCCATGATCCATTGCCGGCGACCGAACCTCGTCCACACCCAGCCCATCACCACGGCGGTGAGCAGCGAGGCGAGGAACCGGGCCAGGACCATCCTCGGCGCGGTCGGGAAGGCGACCGAGGTGGCGACGAGCACCACCGGGTTGACGGCGGGTGCGGCGAGCAGGAAGGCCAGTGCGACCGGTTCGGGTACGCCCTGTTGCATCAGCCGGCGGGCGACCGGGACCGAGGCGCACTCACAGCCGGGCAGGGCGACGCCGGCGAGGCCCGCGACGGGGACGGCGAGGGCCGGGTTGGCCGGTAGTACCTTGCGGAGCAGTTTCGCCGGGACGAAGGCCGCGATCGCGCCGCTGATCAGCACCCCGAGCACGAGGAACGGCATGGCCTGCACACAGACCGCGACGAAGACCGTTGCCCCGGTGCGCAGGGCCGGCACGTCGAGCAGGTCACCGAGCCAGTTCTGACCGAGTACGGCCACCACCAGCACCGCGCAGAGCACTTCGAGCGAGCTGATCCGGCGTTTACCCGGCCCGGTCGAACCGCGACCCCCGGCCGAGCGGCGAGATCTGTTCGGCTGGTCGGTTTCCGGCCCGGTCGCGGTCACCATCGCGGCTGCGCTCGCTACGAATCGTCGTGGCTCAGCCGGCGGCTTCGGCGAGCAGCTCGCCGCGCAGCTGCGACGCCGTCGACACCACCAGCATCAGCAGGGTGCCAAGGGCGGCGGCGTTGAGGCCGGCGGCCGGGAAGGTGTAGCGCAGGGTCACGTCCAGACCCCGGTCGGTGTGCACGACGCCGAGGGTGCCGAACAGGCCCTGACCGGCACGCTCGGCGGCGGAGGCGGCCAGGGTCGGCGAGTCCTGCAGGTCCCAGGCGACCACGCAGGTCAGGCTGAGCACGGCCAGTCCCTCGGCCAGTTGCATGGCCTGCACCGCGCAGGGCACGTCGCCGTGCCGGAAGGTGAGCGCGCCGTCGTCGTCGACGTGTACGTCGTGGAACTGTTCGAGCGCGTCACTCGCGGTGGTCAACAAGGCCGCCGTCGTACTTGCCGCGCTACTGCTCTCGCTCACCGAGACCCCTCCAGCTCAATTTCCGCCGCTTCCTCGGCTTCGGCTTCGGCGGCAGTCAGTTCGGACGCCGCTTCGGACGCCGCGTCGATCGCGGCACCGAACCGGCGATCCCGTCGGGCATAGGTCTCGCAGGCGCGCCACAGGTCGCGACGGTCGAAATCGGGCCACAGGATGTCCTGGAAGACCATTTCGGCGTACGCGGACTGCCAGAGCATGAAGTTGGAGATCCGCTGCTCCCCCGACGGCCGGATGAACAGGTCGACGTCGGGGATGTCCGGCCGGTAGAAGTGCTTGGTCAGCATCCGCTCGTCGACCTTGTCCGGGTTGATCTTGCCGGCCGCGGCCAGTCGCGCGATTTCCCTTGCCGCGTCGGCGATCTCGGCGCGGCCACCGTAGTTGACGCACATCGTCAGGTTGAGCACGGTGTTGTCCTTGGTGCGCTCCTCGGCGATCTCCAGCTCGTTGACGACGCTGCGCCACAGCCTCGGTCGCCGGCCCGCCCAGCGCACCCGGACGCCGAGGGCGTCGAGTTCGTCGACACGGCGGTGGATGACGTCGCGGTTGAAGCCCATCAGGAAGCGGACTTCCTCCGGGCTGCGCTTCCAGTTCTCGGTGGAGAACGCATACAGCGACAGCCATTTGACGCCGACCTCGATGGCGCCCCGCGCGGTGTCGAGCACGACGGCCTCGCCGCGCTTGTGGCCGTCGACCCTTGGCAGTCCGCGCTGGTTGGCCCAGCGGCCGTTGCCGTCCATCACGATCGCGACGTGCGCCGGCACCAGCTCCGCCGGGATGGCGGGCGGCCGGGCGCCGGAGGGATGCGGCGCCGGCGGCTGGACCGGCGCGGTTCGCCGGTTGCCCCGTCCTCGCAGCATGTGGCCACACCTTTCCTGGAAAACCTTCATCCGCCGGACCGGCGGGGTGATCGTGCTCGGGTCGACCCTCTTGAGAATCGACCCTCTTGGGGACGGTAGCGCCAAACAGCTAGGGCGATGGCACCGAGGGTCGGCGTTCCACCAGCGGCAGCGAGCGCAACTGCCGTTCCAGATGCCATTGCAACAGCGCGGCGACCAGTCCGCTGGCCTCCCGACGCGCCGATGCGCCGGTCTCCTCGACCGCGAGCCAGTCACCGTCGAGCAACGCGGCCATCAGGGTAATCGTCTCACCCGCCGGGCTCGCCGAACCGGCCGGGCGGCAGCGAGCACAGACCGCGCCACCGGCCGGCACGCTGAAAGCCCGGTGCGGACCGGGTTCCGCGCAGCGGGCGCATTCGAGGATGGCCGGCGCCCAACCGGCGAAGGCCATCGCGCGCAGCAGGAAGGCGTCGAGCACCAGCGAGGGGTCCCGGTCGGTGGTGGAAAGCGCCCGCAGCGCGCCCGCGACCAGCAGATACAGCCGCAGCGCCGGTTCGCCTTCCTCCACCGCGAGCCGGTCGGCGGTTTCCAGTACCGCGCAGCCCGCCGTGTAGCGCGGATAGTCGCCGACGATGGTCATGCCGAAGGCGTCGACGGTCTGTACCTGGGTGACGACATCGAGCGTCCGACCGGTGTAGAACTGCACGTCGACATGGCCGAATGGCTCCAGCCGGGCACCGAACCGGGACTTGGTGCGCCGGACCCCCCTTGCCACCGCGCGCACCTTGCCGTGCCGGCGGGTGATCAGCGTGATGATGCGGTCGGCCTCGCCGAGCTTGTGCACCCGCAGCACCACGCCGGTGTCGCGGTACAGACTCATACGCTCATCGTGCCACCCCGGCCCGACATTCCCACGCCGACCAGGCCGAGTTCGTCGACCGCGAACAAGGCCGAAGCCGGGACCGGTCAGCGCGCCACGACCGGCCTAGAAGCCGAGCTTGCGCAGCTGCTTAGGGTCGCGCTGCCAGTCTTTTGCCACCTTCACGTGCAGGTCGAGATGCACCTTGGAGCCCAACAGCGCCTCGATCTGCTTGCGCGCGGTCATCCCCACGTGCTTGAGCCGCTCGGCCTGCTTGCCGATCACGATCGCCTTCTGGCTCTGCCGCTCGACGTAGAGCTCGGCGAAGATCTCGATCATGTCGTCGCGGCCCTCGCGCGGGCGCATCTCCTCGACGGTGACGGCGATCGAGTGCGGCAGCTCGTCGCGGACGCCCTCCAGCGCGGCCTCCCTGATCAGCTCGGCGACCAGCGTGGTCTCCGGCTCGTCGGTCAGCTCACCGTCCGGGTACAGCTGCGGCCCGACCGGCAGGCGGGAGATGAGCAGTTCGGTCAACGCCTCGACCTGATAGCCGTCCACCGCCGATACCGGGATGAGTTCCGCGAAGTCGACGACCTCTTGCAGGGCGAGCAGTTGCTCGGCGACCTGCTCCCTGGAGACCAGGTCGGTCTTGGTCACGATGCCGATCACCGGGGTCTTGCGGGCCACCTTGGCGAGTTCGGCCGCGATGAACTTGTCGCCGGGCCCGATCTTCTGGTCGGCCGGGATACACAGGCCGATGACGTCCACTTCGGACCAGGTTTCCCTGACGAGCGCGTTGAGCCGCTCACCGAGCAGCGTGCGCGGCCGGTGCAGGCCGGGGGTGTCGACCAGGATCAACTGGGCGTCCGGCCGGTGCACGATGCCGCGGATGGTGTGCCGGGTGGTCTGCGGCTTGTCCGAGGTGATGGCCACCTTGCTGCCGACAAGGGCATTGGTCAACGTGGATTTGCCGGCGTTGGGCCGGCCGACGAAGCACGCGAACCCGGATCGGTGCTCGTGCGGTGCGGCAGTCATCGGTCCATTCTCGTCCGACCCACCGCGCCGCTCGATCCGGCCTCCCGCCAACGGCGGTCTGCCCGGCAGCGGGCGCCCCGAGAGCCGGACCGACGCGCGGCGCCGTGACCTCGCGGTCAGCCTCGCGGCCCTCGTCGAGCCGTACCGTCAGCTGGTGAGCGACCGGATCTCGGTGGCGGCCGCGTTGGCGAGGAAGACCGGGGCGGCGGAGCCGAGATCCCGTACGGCGGCAACGGAATCCGGGTCGGCCGAGTCGGCGTCGGTGACCACCGCCGCGGCTTCGAGACCCTCGGCACCACTGGCAACGGCCGCCGCGACGGCGGCCTGCAAGGCCGACAGCCGAAGCGAGGGCAGGTCGACGGTGCAGGCGGCATAGGTGCGGCCGTCGGTGTCGCGGACGGCGGCGCCCTCCTTGGCTCCGGTCCGCGCGCGCGCCGACCTGGCCAGGGTGACGATCTTGGCGTCCTCGGCCGCCAGGGTGTCGAGGCCGGGCAGGGTGTCAGCCACGGTCGGTGCTCCTCTCCCGTACTTCGCGTGCGCTCTCGCGCCGCGCTGGGCGATCGGTTGCCTTGTGTACCAGCACCGAGGTGATCCGGATCCGGCCGCGCCGATCCTTGCCGCCCTCGGCCCGCAGCCGCAAGCCGGCGATCTCCGCCTCGGTGCCGGGCAGCGGCACCCGGCCGAGCCGCTGGGCGAGCAGGCCACCGACGGTTTCCACGTCGTCGTCGTCGAGTTCGACGTCGAACAGCTCGCTGAGATCCTCGGTGGGCAGCCGCGAGGAAACCCGGACGGTGCCGTCCGGCAGTTTCTCGATCGGTGGCCGCTCGTCGGCGTCGGACTCGTCGGTGATCTCGCCGACGATCTCCTCCAGGATGTCCTCGATGGTGACCAGGCCCGCGGTGCCGCCGTACTCGTCGATGACGATGGCGAGGTGGGTGCGGTCGAGCTGCATCTGCTTGAGCAGCTCGTCCAGCCGCTTGGTGTCCGGGATGAACGCGGCAGGACCCATCAGTTCGCCGACGGTGTGCATGCTGATCGGGTCGAGTTCGGCGAGGGTGTCGCTCATCAGGTCCTTGAGGTTGACGACCCCGACCACGTCGTCGACGCTGTCGTCGATCACCGGCAGCCGGGTGAACCCGGTGCGCAGCGACAGCGCGAGTGCCTGGCGCACCGACTTGGTCCGCTCGATCCAGACGATCTCGGTGCGCGGCACCATGATCTCGCGGGCGATGGTGTCGCCGAGTTCGAACACCGAGTGGATCATCTCGCGCTCGCCGTCGTCGACGACCCCCCGTTCACCGGCGAGGTCGACGAGTTCGCGCAGCTCGACCTCGGAGGAGAACGGGCCCTCGCGGAAGCCTCGGCCGGGAGTGATCAGGTTGCCGATCCAGATCAGCAGCCGGGACAGCGGTCCGAGCAGCAGCCCGAGCACCCGGACCGGACCGGCCGCGATCAGCCCGACCCGGTACGGGTGCTGCCGGCCGACGGTGCGCGGCCCGACGCCGACCAGCACGTAGGAGGCGATCACCATGCCGACCGCCGCGATGAGCACGGCCAGCCAGCTCGGCGTGATCGTGCGCAGGCAGACGACGGTGACCAGCACGGTCGCGGTCAGCTCGCAGACCAGCCGCAGCAGCAGGAGCAGGTTGATGTGCCGAGGTCGGTCGGCGACGACAGCGGCCAGCTGGCGGGCGCCGGGACGGCCGGCGCGGACGAGTTCGGAGACCCTGGCCCGCGACAGCGTGCCGAGCGCGGCGTCGGCGCAGCCGAACGCGCCCGCCGCGAGCACGCCGACGACCGCGAGGACGAGCAGGAGCGCGGAGTCAGCCAGACCGGCCATCGGCGTCGACTAGTCGGACTCGGTGGGTTCGGCCGGAGTGTCGGCCTCACCTGCCGGTTCGGCCTGCCGCGCACCGTCGACACCGGCAGCGGCGTCAGCCCCATCGGCCCCATCGACTCCGTCAGCACCCTCGGCGCCGGCTTCGGCCTCGGCCTTGGTGAGGCCGACGGCGCCGAGTACCCGGTCGTCGGCGCTGCGCTGGGCGGCGCGCCGGGTCGCCTCGTCGCGCGCGGCGTGGAAGTCGGTGAGGATGCGGCCCTGAAGGGTGAACATCTCCCGTTCCTCGGCCGGTTCCGCGTGGTCGTAGCCGAGCAGGTGCAGCACGCCGTGCACGGTCAGCAGGTGCAGCTCGTCGAGCAGGCCGTGGCCTGCCTTGCGGGCCTGTTCCTTGGCGAACGCCGGGCACAGCACGATGTCGCCGAGCAGCGCTGGACCGGCGTCGGCGGCATCGGGGCGTCGAGCGGAGTCCAGCTCGTCCATGGGGAAGGACATCACGTCGGTGGGCCCTTCGGAGTCCATCCACCGTTCGTGCAGGTCGGCCATCACGTCGAGTTCGACGAGCAGCACGGACAGCTCGGCGAGCGGACTGACACCCATCCGGTCCAGCGCGAATCGGGCGGCGGCGACAATCGATGTCTCGTTGACGCCGACGCCGGACTCATTGGCGATCTCGATACTCACAGCGCTTACTGTCTCACCTGGTCGATCAGCGGCCGCGTCGACGGTTGCCGGCCGAGCGGGTGTCGTTGCCGGCCTCCAGCGCGTCCTGCTGGTTCTGCCAGCGCTCGTAGGCGTCCACGATGTCCCCGACCAGCTGGTGGCGCACCACGTCGTGGCTGGTCAGCGTGGAAAAGTGCACATCGTCGACGCCACCGAGGATCTCCCGCACGATGCGCAGCCCGCTGCGCTGCCCACCGGGCAGGTCGACCTGGGTGACGTCGCCGGTGACCACGATCTTGGAGCCGAAGCCCAGCCGCGTCAGGAACATCTTCATCTGTTCGGGCGTGGTGTTCTGCGCCTCGTCCAGGATGATGAACGCATCATTGAGCGAGCGGCCCCGCATGTAGGCCAGCGGGGCGACCTCGATGGTGCCGGCCTGCATCAGCCGGGGAATCGACTCCGGATCGATCATGTCGTGCAGCGCGTCGTAGAGCGGCCGCAGGTACGGGTCGATCTTCTCGTACAGCGTGCCCGGCAGGAACCCCAGCCGCTCCCCCGCCTCGACCGCCGGCCTGGTCAGGATGATCCGGTTGACCTGCTTGGCCTGTAGCGACTGCACCGCCTTGGCCATCGCGAGGTAGGTCTTGCCGGTACCGGCCGGGCCGATGCCGAAGACGATCGTGTGCGCGTCGATGGCATCGACGTAGCGCTTCTGGTTGAGCGTCTTGGGCCGGATCGTGCGGCCTCTGCGGGACAGGATGTCCAGGCTGAGCACCTCGGCGGGTGACTCGGCACCACCGGCGGAGAGCATCGCGACCGTGCGCCGCACGGTGTCCGGGCCGACCTGCTGAGCGCGCCCGGCCAGGGTCACCAGCTCGGCGAACACCCGTTCGGCGAAGGCGACGTCGGCCGGTGCGCCGGAGAGGGTGACCTCGTTGCCGCGCACGTGCACGTCGGCGTCGAGCAGCTCCTCGGCGATGCGGAGGTTCTCGTCCCGCGAACCGAGCAGAGTGAGGACGGCGCCGTCGGGCACGGTGAACCGCGAGGAAGCGGTCTTGGCGCCGTCGGGAGCCGAGTCTTCCGGTCGAGAACCGGACTGTGCTGAACCGTTGCTCGTCCCGTTGGGGACCGCTGCGGTGGTCTCCGACCGCGCCTGTGCGGATCGGGTAGCTCCACCTTGTGTGGTGCCGGCCACGTGCGCTCGGGCCTACTTCCTGCGCATGCACGCTGTCTTGGTCAACTGGCTGTCGATCCAACCTGCTGGTCGGATACTTCCGATGCTAGCGGCCAACACCGACAGGACGCATCGGAGAAATGCCGGTCACCAGGTCGAGCAGGTCACGGTTCGGGTTCGGCACCCGGACCGCTCGCCGGCTCGGCAACCGGTCCGGGCAAGGCTCGGCCGGCCGTGGCGACCAGGCGCTCAGTGCCCGATCCGGCCGAAGAGACCGAGCTGCTCGCCACCCAGTACGTGCAGGTGCGCGTGGAACACCGTCCGACCGGCGTCCGGGCCGGTGTTGAAGACCAACCGGTAGCCGGACTCGGCTATTCCCTCGGCCTTCGCGACCTGCGCGCCCGCGGTGAGCACCTCGGCGAGCAGGCCGGGGTCGGCGGCGGCCAGTGCGGCGGCGTCCTCGTGATGCTCGGTCGGGATGACGAGGACGTGCGTGGCGGCCTGCGGGTTGATGTCCCGGAAGGCGATGGTGCGGTCGGTCCTGTTGACCACGGTGGCCGGAATGCTCCCGGCGACGATGTCGCAGAACAGGCAGTCTCGCTCAGTCATGCGGAGCAGGTTATCCGGAGTCGACCAGGCACTGTTCGGAACCTCGAACGAAGATCGCATTAGGCCGACTGTGAAATAGCAACGATACGACCCAAAGATAGGGCGAGAAGAAACACTCAACCTGAACCGAAGAATAGGGAAAACTTAGCAAAGAATGCCGGAAATAACCTTGACAAAATATGTGGTTCGCGACACACCCAATGCCGAAAGACGCTCTGTAGTCATTGTGCCGCACGTTCACTCTCGCGGGTTTCGCCGAGATGGAGCGGCACACCGGGTCGGCGGATGCGGCGCCGTGACCACGATCCGCCCGCAGCCGCGGCGTAGCCCAAAACCGCTGATCAGACCACTTGTACTGACGAGCACCGCGGCCGCGTTCCGCTCACCACGCAGCGTCATGGTCGGGCCACGAACCGAAACCGAGAAAGGCGATCGAGGACGACGCGGATGCCGTCCGACACTCTCAGTCCCAACAGGACTCTGGGTAACCGCAGCTCAACCGTGTGCATCGGTCACCGAGGAAAACCGGCCGGTCGAACGGCACAGCGGAAAAGACCGGAGAAACGGGGAATCCCGACGGGAAAACGGACGCTGCGCCGCGGTGGAGCCTGGGGGTCGCTCCACCGCGACGCAGCTGGCGCCGGACCGAGGGGGGAGGTGTCCGGCGAGTTCCGTGCCTGCCGCAATCCGGGTCAACGTTTGTCGTTCGCTAACCCGCTAGCGGCGGTGTTGACAAAGGTTAACTTGCCAAGGGCCATGTGCGCCACCAAACGGTCCAAACGTTTTGGCAACATTGCCGAGGAGCCGGAGTCCAATTCACGACATAGCGACAAAACCCACGCTTATCGCCAACGACTGGTAAGAGCGCCGATCGCGCCGAGGGCAACGGCGGCGGCGGTGGAGGCGCGCAGCACGGTAGGGCCCAGTTTCACCGGGGTGGCACCGGCCGCGGTGAACGCGGCGAGTTCGACCTCGCTGATCCCGCCCTCCGGCCCGACGATGAGCAGCAGCTCGCCACTCGCGGGCAAGGCGATGTCCGGCAGCAGCCGCTCCGCCGACTCGTGGAGCACCAGTGCGGCGGCCGAGGCACCGATCCGGGCGCCGAGTTGGCTGGTGGTCACCGGGGGTGTGACCTCAGGACACCAGGCGCGTCTGGCCTGCTTGGCCGCCTCCCGTGCCGTGCTCTGCCAGCGGGCGAGAGCCTTGTCGCCGCGCGGGCCGTCCTCCCAGCGGGCGACGCAGCGTTGCGCCCGCCAGGGCAGCACGGTGTCCACGCCGGCCTCGGTGGCCAGCTCGACGGCCAGTTCGCCCCGGTCGCCCTTGATCAGCGCCTGCGCGAGCGAGACGGTCGGTTCGGGCCGTTGCCGCTGCTCGCGGCTGCGCACGGTCAGCCGCACGGTGTCCCGTTCGGCGTGCTCGACCCGGCAGATGGCGAGGCCGCCCCTGCCGTCGGAGACGATCAGCTCCTCACCCGGCCGCAGCCGACGGGCCGACGCCGCGTGCCGGCCCTCCGGCCCGTCCAGCACGAACCCGTCCGACCCGGGCAGCCGGTCGACGAGGAAGACCGGCAGCGAGGTCAACGGCCGTGCCTGGACCGCAACCGGGAGAAGATGCCGCCACCACCCCGCCCGTTGGTGGCCAGCGCGGGCTGCTCCTCACCGCGCAGGGTGGCCAGTTCGCGCAGCAACTCGATCTGCCGCTCGTCGAGCTTGGTCGGGATCTCCACATCGAGGTGGATGTGCAGGTCACCCCGGCCGTCGATGCGCCCTGAGGAACGCAGCCTCGGCAGGCCCCTGCCACTGAGCAGGAGTTCGGTGTCCGGCTGGATACCGGGCTCGATGGGGAGGTCCTCGGTGCCGTCGAGGGTTTCCAGTGGCAGCACCGCGCCGAGTGCCGCCGAGGTCATCGGCAGGTGCACCGTGCAGTGCAGGTCGGCGCCGTCACGCTCGAACACGTCGTGCGCCAGTTCCTCGACCTCGACGTAGAGGTCACCGGCCGGCCCGCCACCGGGGCCGACCTCACCCTGGCCCGCGTGCCGGACCCGGACGCCGTCGGCGACCCCGGCCGGGACCTTCACCGTGATGGTGCGCCGAGAGCGGACCCGACCGTCGCCGCCGCACTTGGGGCACGGGTCCGGGATGACCTCGCCGAGGCCGTGGCAGACCGGGCAGGGTCGGGCCGTGACGACCTGGCCGAGGAAAGAACGCTGCACAGACTGGATCTCGCCACGACCGCCACAGGTGTCGCAGACCTGCGGCGAGCTGCCCTCCCGTGTGCCGTCGCCCGCGCACAGTTCGCACAGGATCGCGGTGTCCACGGTCAGCTCGCGGCTGACGCCGGTAAAGCACTCCTCAAGGGTGAGGGTGAGCCGGATCAGTGCGTCCGAGCCGGACTGCACGCGGCTGCGTGGGCCTCGGGAGGCGCCACCACCGGTCGCGCCGAAGAACGCGTCCATGATGTCGCCGAGACCGAACCCGGCGAACGGATCGCGACCGCCGCCCCCAGCACCGCCGCCGTTGCCCAGCGGGTCGCCACCGAGGTCGACGACCTGCCGCTTCTTCGGGTCGGACAGTACTTCGTAGGCGGCCGTGACCTCACGAAACTTGCTCTGCGCCGCGGCATCCGGGTTCACGTCCGGGTGCAGTTCGCGTGCCAACTTCCGATAGGCGCGCTTGAGCTCCTCCGGAGTGGCATCCTTCGTCACTCCGAGCGTGCCGTAGTAATCCCTCGCCACCGTTTCCGACTCCTCCTACCGCGCTCGGCTTGTCCTCGACCGCGGCCACTGTCGTGTGCCCTCTCAACTTCCTGCCCTCGCCCGACTTCATACCTACTGGCCGGCGAGTATGTCCCCTACATAGTTTGCAACTGCCCGAACGGCAGCGATGTTTCCCGGATAGTCCATCCTGGTCGGCCCGAGCACGCCCATGCCGCCGAGCAGGTTCGCGCCGCTGCCGTAACCGACCGAGACCACCGAGGTACTGCGCATCTCGTGGGCCTCGTTCTCCTCACCGATGCGCACCGTCACCGTGCCGGAGTCGCGCGCCGCGGCGAGCAGCTTCAGCACGATCACCTGTTCTTCCAGCGCTTCCAACACCTGGCGCAGCGAACCGGGGAAATCCGCGACGTTTCGGGTCAGATTCGCGGTGCCACCCAGCACCAGCCGCTCCTCGGGATGGTCGACGAGCGATTCGATGAGCACCGAGCAGACCCTGGTCATCGCGTCGCGCAGCTCGCCAGGGGCCTGTTCGGGTAGTTCGGCGACCTTGGCCGAGGCCTCGGCGAGCCGTTCGCCGACCATGGTCGAGTTGAGCACCGAGCGCAGCCTGGCCACCGAGTCGTCGGTGAACACGTCGCCGAGGTCGACCATGCGCTGGTCGACCCGGCCGGTGTCGGTGATCAGCACCAACATCAGCCGAGCAGGCGTGATGAGCACCACTTCGATGTGCCGGATGGTCGAGCGGGACAGCGTCGGGTACTGCACGACCGCGACCTGCCGGGTCAGCTGGGCCAGCAGCCGGACACTGCGACGCAGCACGTCATCGAGGTCGATGGCGCCGTCGAGGAAGATCTGGATCGCCTTGCGTTCCGCCGAGGAGAGGGGTTTGACCTCCGAGAGCTGGTCGACGAACAGCCGGTAGCCCTTGTCGGTCGGAATCCTGCCCGCGCTGGTGTGCGGCTGGGCGATGTAGCCGTCCTCCTCAAGGGCGGCCATGTCGTTGCGCACGGTCGCGCTGGACACCCCGAGGTTGTGCCGTTCGACCAGCGCCTTGGACCCGACCGGTTCCTGGTTGGAGACGTAGTCGGCGACGATGGCCCGCAGCACCTCGAATCGGCGTTCGTCCGCGTTCACGCGTCACCTCCTGCTCACACCGGTCTGACTCAGGTTTTCCGGATACCCCACGTCAAGTTTACGGAGCCCGGCGAGCAGATCGTGCCTTCGGACGGAGCAAAGTTGGTTACCGCAGGTCAGGGCCGGTCAGCTCGGCAACGGAACGGATGTTCGGGACGCGGAGTCAGGTTGGCGCTTCGAGGTGGGACCCGTGTGCCGGCCGTGGCGCTCAGCCGGACGACTCCGGTGCGACGGCGGACCGGCCGGCGCCGCGACCGGCGTCCGGGTCGACCGAGGAGACCGGCACGTCGTTGAGGGTCTCCAGGTGCCGCATACCGGTGCTCGGGCCGAACACAGCGACGGTGATCGCCACGACCACCCAGCAGGCCGCGATGTAGACGAACACGGGTTGGTAGCCGAAGGATCCGAAGATCGACGCGACGATGAGTGAGCCGACGATGTTGGCCAGCCGGCCGGACCCGTAGGCGAGGCCGTTGCCCGAGTTGCGTTGCGCGGTCGGGAACAGCTCCGGGGTGTAGGCGTAGAGCAGCGCGGCGAAGGTCTGCAGCAGCGCGTTCACGCAGAAACCGAACACCACGATGGCGACCGAGTTGAAGGTCAGCCCGTAGGCCAGTCCGCAGACCGCGATGCCGACGGCCACGCAGACGATCGGGATCTTTCGGCCGAACCGGTCGGAGATCGGCCAGGCCAACAGCGCGCCGGGGACCGCGCCGAGAGTGGTCAGCGCGATGAACGACAGGCTCTTGGTGAGGCTGAAGCCGTGTTGCACGAGCAGGCTGGGCACCCAGGTGCTGAATCCGTAGAAGCCGAGGGTCTGGAACACCCAGACCACGATGAGCATCAGCGTGCGCTTACCGAGCCTGCCGGCGAACAGTTCGCGGTAGCGGACCTTGCGCGGCGCGGCCTCCACCACCGGCACCGCCTCGGGCAGGCTGCCGACCTGCGCCGCGACCTGGCCTTCGATCCGGTCGACCACCGCGCCGGCCTCCTCGGCGCGGCCGTTGCCGGCCAGCCAGCGCGGGCTCTCCGGCAGCCGCATGATCAGCGGCAGCACGATGAGGCCCACCGCGCCGAAGACGAACACCCAGCGCCAGCTGTTCGGGCTCAGCGGGGCGACGGCACGGGAGAAGAAGGTCATCGCCGGGATACCGACGAGGCCGATGGCGATCACCCCGGCCTGCATCCGGCCACGCCGGGCCGAGGGCATCACCTCGGAGATGTAGGTGGTCGCCGCGACGGTCATCGAGGAAAGGCCGACACCGGTGAGGAACCGGGCGACGCCGATCGAGATGTTGTCCCAGGCGCCCGCGTTGGCCAGCGAGAACACCGAGAAGGCGACGACCGAGATCACCAGGGCCCGCTGCCGGCCGAGCGCGTCGGCGAACCGGCCGCCGAAGACCGCGCCGATGAACATGCCGGCGAAGGAGGCCGAGGTGATCAGGGCGAAGGTGCCGGTCGACATGCCGGTGTTCTTCTCCAGGGTTGCCCCGACGTAGGAGAAGGTGTTGAGGTCGGCGAGTTCGAAGAAGAAGACCACCGCGAGGGCGAGCAGGACCTGCCGGTGGAACCGGCCGACCGGTAACCGGTCCAGCCGTGCCGCCAGGGTTGCGGTATCAGTGGCCATTCGTCTCGTCCTCCTTGACGAAGCAGGCACCGACGAGCAGACGTCGACGAAGCGGGCGCCGGCCGCGACTGCGCGTTCAGTACGGGTGGTCGATGGCGGCGCTGCGGCCGGCGCGTCGGCCGAAGACCGAGCCTGCGGTGAGGCCGGAACCACCCGGATAGTTGAAGTGGAACAGGCCGCCGACGAGTTCGCCGGCCGCGTACAGGCCGGGGATCGCCCGGCCCTCGGTGTCGAGGACGTGCGCGTCGGGGTCGATGCGCAGTCCGCCGAAGGTGAAGGTGATCCCGCAGGTGACCGGGAACCCGACGTAGGGCGGGGTGTCGATCGGCTGGGCCCAGTTGGACTTCGCCGGGCTGATTCCGTGGGTGCGCTTGCCGTCCTTGACCGTCGGGTCGAACTCCTCAGCGGAGATCGACCCGTTGAACTCCCCGACGGTGCGCACGAACCCAGCCTTGTCGATCCCGAGCCCGTTGGCCAGCCCTTCGAGCGTGTCGGACTCGATCTTGCTGATCCCGGCCGAGGAGTATTCCTCGGTACGCAGCAGGTGCCGGACCTTCGCGTCGAAGACCTGCACCGCGGTACCACCCGGCTGGCGCAGGATTTCCGCGCCGTAGCGGGCATAGGTGTAGTTGCGGAAGTCCGCGCCCTCGTCGACGAACCGCGCGCCGGCGCTGTTGACGACGATGCCGAAGGGGTAGCCGCCACGGGTGAGCTGGTTGGTCAGCTCCCGGTCGCCGGTGGGGGCCGCACCGGCATCCCAGGCCACCGAATGGCAGCCGCTCCAATGCCCGTAGGACTGCGCGCCGATGGCCAGCGCCATCCGGATGCCCTCGCCGGTGTTGTACGGGGTGCCGCGCACCAGCGCGAGATCCCAGCCCGCGCCGAGATAACCGGCGCGCATCCGGGGATCGGCCTCGAAACCGCCTGCCGCGAGTACGACGCCACCGGCCTCGATCCGCTCGATCCCCTCGGCGGTGCGGACCTCGACGCCGACCACGCGGGCCTTGTCGTCGGTGCGCAGCGCGGTGACGGCGGCGCCGAACCGGACCAGCACACCGGCCTGGTGTGCGGCTGCGAGGTGTTGGGCGACAAGGCCTTTGCCGCCACCGACGACCCCGAGGGCGAGGCCACCCCAGAACCGGAACCGACCGTTGACCGGATAGGCCTGCCGGTGGAACATCAGCTCGAAGCGGATTCCGTTGGCGTGCAGCCATTCCATGGTCTGCCGCGACTCGCCGACCAGGATGTCGGCCAGGGTCGGATCGGTTCGTCCCCTGGTGACCCTGACCAGATCGGCGCGGAAGTCCTCGGCCGGGTACGGGTCGAGGTCGACGAGTTCGGCGCGCTCGGGATCGAGGTCCGCGAGGAGCGGACGCAGGTCGGCGAGGCCGTTGTGGGCGGTGCGTACCGCGCCCGCGGTGAAGTAGGAGTTGCCGCCGGCCCAGTCCCGAGGTGCCTTCTCCAGCAGCAGCACGCTGGCGCCCTGTTCGCGGGCGGCGAGCGCGGCGCTGAAACCGGCGTTGCCGCTGCCGACAACGACGACGTCCCACCGCTGACTCATCTTCCTACTCTCTACTGTGGAGGGTTGGCACTGTGGAGGGTTGGCTCGGGATCGTGGCGGGTCGGCTCAGGCCGACGCGGCGAATTCGGGGTGCTGGGCGACGACCGGCTGGATCGGCACGAACACCTCGGCCACCGCGATCCGCCGGGCGGCCCGCGCCAAGGTGACGCCACGCAGCCGGCCATCGCCGGTGAACTCGGTGCGCGCGCTGACGACCCCGGCCGGGGTGCCGATCCGCAGTTGCGACCGATCCGGTTGGCCGGCAAGGATTTCCGCCACCGTACCGGCCGGCACGGTGGCCGCCGCTGCGATGGCGACCGCCGAGGTGAGGCCGACGGACGGGTGCGGCGCGTGCATGGACACCATCCGCACCGACAGGTCGTAGTCGCCTGCGGAGATCCGCTCGCCGTCGCTGGTCCGGTAGTCCTTCGGCGGCCCGACGACGCCGACCTTGGGCACCGCGTAGCTGATCGGGTCGGTCGGTGTCGCGAGGCCCATCTCGATCGCTGCGGCCCTGCGCAGTACGGCCAACTCCGGGACGCGTTCGAGCAGTTCGGCGATGGTGTCCACGCCGGAGAGGCCCAGCGCGGCGGCCGGGATCAGCGCGGCGGGCGCGCCCGCGTCGACAAGGGTGGCCGGGATCGCGTCGGGACCGAGGGGGTCGGTGGCCCGACCGGTGGGCAGCAAGGCGCCCGTCGAGCTGCCGGCCGGGTCGAGGAAGGTGAGGTCCACCGCGACTCCCCCGCCCCGCACGCCGGGCACGGTCGCGGTGCCGACCTCCGGCACGGTCCCGCCGGGCGTGTCGACGGTGGTGCGCAGCCGAGCCCCGGTGTTGGTGTTGTACAGCCGCACCTCGGTCCGGCCGGGTTTCGCCGGCAGCAGCCCGGCCTGCAACGCGTAGAGGCCGACCGCGGTGGCGCAGTTGCCGCAGTTGCTCCCCCATTCGACTCGGTGCGCACCGATGCCGACCTGCGCGAACGTGTACTCCACGTCGGCGTCGGGGGTGCGCGCGGCGCGGATCAGCAGCGCCTTGGAGGTGGTCGAGGTGGCGCCGCCGACGCCGTCGAGCTGTCGGGGGTCGTCCGAGCCGTAGGCGGCCAGCAGCACCGAGTCGACGTCGACCGGCAGCCCGTCCAGGGCATCGGCGTCGAATACCCAGCATTTGCTCGTCCCGCCGCGCATCAGGGTCGCGGGCACCCGAATCGCCCCGCCCGCGGTCACCGGTCGCAACACCATCGCCCGCCTCCAGCCGCTTCATGTATACCGTGCAGACCCTTTGTATACCGAAGTATGCCGAACGGCAAGACGGGTCGGACCGACGTCACAGCGAACCGGAATGAGCCTTCCCGGAGATCAGCGCGAGGCGCTGGGGAACTCCTGCTCGGCGTACATCTTCAACCGGATGTCGCGAGCCGCGGTCATATGCGCCGAGGCGATGGCGGCCGCGTCGTCGGCGCGGTGCTCCTGGATCGCGGCGAGCAGCCGGGTGTGCTCGTCGAGCACCTCCGACCAGCGACCCGGATAGCTCAGCGTGGTCTCCGGATAGCGGTGCAGGTGCACGTGCAGCCGGTCGAGAAGGTCGATCAGGGTGTTGCTGTGGCTGGCCGCCCAGAGCCGCTCGTGGAAGTGCCGGTTGGTGCGGGCCTGCACGGCAGGCTCGGGGTCGGTGATGGCGAGCATGTCGGCGTGCGCGCGGGCGAGCATGCTCAGGTCGAGGGCGGTGTGCCGCAGGGCCGCACCCCGTGCCGCGGCCTCTTCCAGGATGATCCGGACCTCGTAGATGTCCAGGATCTCCTCCGGCCGATGCGCGCGTACGTACATCCGCCTGCCGACCCGCTCGACGAGGCCGTCCTGTTCGAGGCGACGCAGCGCTTCGCGAATCGGTGTTCTGGAGACTCCGTAGCGTTCCGCCAGCACCAGCTCGGCGAGGTGCTCCCCCGGTGCGATCTCCCCCGAGACGATGTCGCGGCGCAATGCCCCATACGCCGAGTCGTCCACTAGCTCTCCTCACCGTCGCCCAACTGGTGGTCATGGTTCATCTTGTCGATCCGACGGGGGCCCGCCCGCCCCCTACCGAGCACATTATGTGGCCTCATTGTGCTCCAACTGGCCTTATCCGCCCGCTCGCGGACTGATCGACTCGCCTCAGGTCAGTCTGCGCACGACCGCATCGGCGAGCAGCCGGCCGCGCCTGGTCAGCACGCAGCGCCCGGCGGCCAACGCGGTCGGGTCGAGCAGGCCGTCGGTCGCGGCCACCGCGGCGGCCTGTCGGCCCGTCGCGTCGAGCACCTCGGTCGGCAGGCCCTCGACCAGTCGCAGCTCCAGCAGCACCCGTTCGAGTTTCCGGTCCTCGGCGGAGAGGGTTTCCCGGCCTGCGGCCGGCGAGCTGCCCTCGGCGAGGACGGCGGCGTAGCGCGCCGGATGCTTCACGTTCCACCAGCGCACCCCGCCGACGTGGCTGTGCGCGCCCGGCCCCGCGCCCCACCAGTCACCGCCCGACCAGTAGCCGAGGTTGTGCCGGCAGCGGTCGCCGGTCGAGGCCGCCCAGTTGGACACCTCGTACCAGCCGAGTCCCGCCGCGCCGAGCACGTCGTCGATCTGCTCGTAGTACTCGGCGAGCAGATCGTCATCGGGCATCGGCAGTTCGCCACGCCTGATCCGGCGGGCCAGCGCGGTGCCCTCCTCGACGATCAGCGCGTACGCCGACACATGACCGACCCCGGCCGCCAGTACCGCCTCCAGCGAGGCCGCGAGGTCGCCGCTGCTCTCACCGGGGGTGCCGTAGATGAGGTCGAGGCTGACCTGGTCGAACCCGGCCTTCGCGGCTTCGAGCGCCGCGGCGACCGGCCGGCCCGGACTGTGCTGGCGTTCCAGCACGGCGAGCACGTGCCGGGCGGCGGACTGCATACCGAGCGAGACGCGGGTGTAGCCGGCGGCGCGGATGCCGGCGAAGAACTCCGCCGAGGTCGACTCGGGGTTGGACTCGGTGGTCACCTCGGCGTCCCTGGCGAGACCGAAGGTGTCCCGGACGGCGGCGAGCACCTCGGTCAACCCGTCGACCCCCAGCAGCGAGGGCGTGCCGCCGCCGACGAACACGGTGTCCGCGACCGGCGGCGTGCCGAGCACCCGCGCGGCCAGCTGGAGTTCGGTGCGCAGTCCGGTCAGCCAGGAGGCCGGCGAGGCGGAGGTGCCGAGCTCGCCGGCGGTGTAGGTGTTGAAGTCGCAGTAGCCGCAGCGGGTCGCGCAGAACGGGACGTGCACATAGACGCCGAACGGTCGGCCGCCCAACCCGTGCAGTGCCGAGGCGGGCAGGGCACCGTCGGTCGGTGCCGGATCGCCGCTGGGCAGGGTGGAAGCCATTCCCCCATCTTCGCCGATGCCATTGTGCGGACATTATCCGCCATTATTGTTCGGACATTTGAGCGGTCATTGTGTGCGACCGGAATCCGGGAATTACCACGCCACCTGGGAAAACGCTAAGACCGTGATGCGTGTCCCACCATCCGGATGATAGTGGACCCTGCTTGGGGTACGTGGCACGCTGAAAACATGTCTGCGACCGAGGTACGGCTGGTGGTCCGCCGCCACGTCGATCTCGGTCGCGTCTCCAGTGCGCTGTGCCGACGCGGGCACTGATCCGTCGCCGTTGTTTTCGCATTCCAGCCGGCGCCGGGCGCGCCGACTGGAGTCTCCCACCACAGATCTTCCGGGACTTCACGCAGGCGCTCCCAGCGCCCCGACCTCCGGAGGACGACTCGTGGCTCCCCCGACGAGCGGCGCGACTACCCGTGACAAGGTAGCCGGCGCGGCACCCAAACGCGCCCATGCCCGGCGTGGCGAGGGACAATGGGCTCTCGGCTATCGCGAACCGCTCAACCCGAACGAACGGTCCAAGAAGGACGACAATCCGCTCAACGTCCGGGACCGGATCGAGAACATCTACGCCAAACAGGGCTTCGACTCGATCGACCCCGGTGACCTGCGCGGCCGGTTCCGCTGGTACGGCCTGTACACGCAGCGTCGGCCCGGTATCGACGGCGGCCGCACGGCCGTGCTCGAACCGGAGGATCTCGACGACTCCTACTTCATGCTCCGGGTGCGCATCGACGGTGGTGCGCTGACCACCACGCAGCTCGCGGTGATCGGCGAGATCTCGCAGACCTACGCCCGCGACACCGCGGACATCACCGACCGGCAGAACATCCAGCTGCACTGGATTCAGGTCGAGGACATGCCGACGATCTGGGCGATGCTCGAAGGCGCCGGCCTGACCACGATGGAAGCCTGCGGCGACAGCCCGAGGGTGATCCTGGGGTCACCGGTCGCGGGCATCGCCGAGGACGAGATCATCGACGGCACCCCGGCGATCAAGGAGATCACCGAGCGCTATGTCGGCGACAAGGCGTTCTCGAACCTGCCGAGGAAGTTCAAGACCGCGATCTCCGGACTGCCCGATGTCGCCCACGAGATCCACGATGTCGCCTTCGTCGGTGTCAACCACCCCGAGCACGGCCCCGGTTTCGACCTGTGGGTCGGCGGCGGCCTTTCCACCAACCCGATGATCGGCAAGCGCCTCGGCGCCTGGGTTCCGCTCGACGAGGTGCCCGAGGTGTGGGCCGGGGTGATCAGCGTGTTCCGCGACTTCGGCTACCGGCGGCTGCGGCACCGGGCCAGGATCAAGTTCCTGGTCGCGGACTGGGGCCCCGAGCGGTTCAGGGAGGTCCTGGAAACCAAGTACCTGCACCGGGAACTCATCGACGGCCCAGCTCCCGAGGTACCGCCCGCACCGCGCGATCACATCGGCGTCCACCCGCAGAAGGACGGCAACTACTACGTCGGTGCCGCGCCGATCGCCGGCCGGGTGTCCGGTTCGACGCTGGTCGCGGTGGCCAAGGCGGCGGAGCGGGCCGGTTCGCAGCGGGTCCGGCTCACCCCGCTGCAGAAGCTCGTCGTGCTCGACGTGCCCAAGGCGGACGTGCCGGGCCTGGAGACCGAACTGACCGACCTCGGCCTGCACACCAAACCGTCACCGTGGCGGCGCAGCGTGATGGCCTGCACCGGGATCGAGTTCTGCAAGCTGGCGATCGTGGAGACCAAGGCGCGGGCCGCGACGCTGGTCAGCGATCTCGAAGAGCGGCTGGCCGACATCCAGGCCGGGCTGGAGCATCCGGTGAGCGTGCATCTCAACGGCTGTCCCAACTCCTGCGCCCGCATCCAGGTCGCGGACATCGGCCTGAAGGGACAGATCGTCACCGACCCGCAGGGCAACCAGGTCGAGGGCTTCCAGGTGCACCTCGGCGGTGGCCTCGGCCTCGATGCCGGTTTCGGCAGGAAGCTGCGCGGTCACAAGGTGACCTCGGCCGAGCTGGGTGACTACGTGGAACGGGTCGTGCGCAACTACGTCGCGGCGCACGAACCAGGTGAGCGGTTCGCCGCCTGGGTCGGTCGCGCCGACGAGGGAGAGCTGAAGTGACCGAACGTGCGGTGCCCATCTACTGCCCGTACTGCGGGGAGGAGGATCTCCGTCCCGAAGAGCAACCTCACGGTGCCTGGCTGTGCACGGGCTGCCGGCGGGTGTTCGCAGTGACAATGGTCGGCCTTGCGATTGGCGGAGTGACCCGGTGACAACAGCGGAACGGACTCAGGCGGAACAGGCCAAGGAAGAACTCAGGGCGCTCGCGCTGGCGGCCAAGGCGGAGCTGGCGAACGCCGACGCCGCGCAGGCGCTGGCCTGGACGGCGCGGACCTTCGGCGCGGAGTGGATCGTCGCCTCGAACATGCAGGACGCGGTGCTGATCGACCTCGCGGTGAAGGTACGGCCGCAGGTCGACGTGCTGTTCCTGCAGACCGGTTATCACTTCGCCGAGACGATCGGCACCCGCGACGCGGTGGCCACGGTGTACCCGCAGGTCAACATCGTCAACGCGGAGGCGAAGCGCAGCGTCGCCGAACAGGACCTCGACGAGGGCCCGCGCCTCTACGAGCGGGAGCCGGACCGCTGCTGCTTCCTGCGCAAGGTGGTGCCGCTGCGAGAGACGCTGGCCGGCTACCGGGCCTGGGTGACCGGAGTGCGCAGGGTGGATGCGCCGACACGGGCGAACACCCCGATCGTCGACTGGGACGAGCGCAACGGGCTCGTCAAGATCAACCCGATCGCGGCCTGGACCGACGAGGAGTTCAACGGCTACATCGCCGAACACGGGATCCTGGAGAACCCGCTGGTGTCCGATGGCTATCTGTCGATCGGCTGCGCACCCTGCACGGCGAAGCCGCTGCCGGGAGCCGATCCACGCAGTGGCCGCTGGGCCGGCCTTGCCAAGACCGAATGCGGCCTGCACGGTGGAGGGGAACAGTGACGCAAGTAGAGGAACCGGTCGAGCAGCTCGAAGAGCTGCTGTCGGAGTCGGAGACACGCGCGTTGGACGCCCTGGAGTCCGAGGCGATCCACATCTTCCGAGAGGTGGCCGGCGAGTTCGACCGGCCGGTGATCCTGTTCTCCGGCGGCAAGGACTCCACCCTGCTGCTACATCTGGCCATCAAGGCCTTCTGGCCGGCACCGGTCCCGTTCCCACTGTTGCATGTGGACACCGGGCACAACTTTGCCGAGGTCATCGAGTTCCGCGACCGGATGGTCGCCAAGCACGGGCTGCGGCTGGTGGTCGCACAGGTGCAGGACTGGATCGACGACGGCAGGCTGGCCGAACGCCCGGACGGCACCCGCAACCCGCTGCAGACCGTCCCGCTGCTGGACTCCATCAACGACAACCGGTTCGACGCGGTGTTCGGTGGTGGACGAAGGGACGAGGAACGGGCTCGCGCCAAGGAGCGGATATTCAGTCTTCGTAACGCTTTCGGACAATGGGACCCGCGAAGGCAGCGCCCGGAGCTGTGGAACCTGTATAACGGTAGGCACAAAGCAGGAGAGCACGTCCGAGTGTTCCCACTATCCAATTGGACTGAATTGGACGTTTGGCGGTACATCGAGCGCGAGCGCATCGAACTACCGTCAATTTATTTCGCACACCGACGCTTTGTTTACCTCCGCGACGGGATGTTGCTGACCGCTGGTCCATGGGGTGGACCACGGAAGACAGAACTCGTCGAAGAGCGTACGGTCCGCTACCGCACCGTCGGCGACGGTTCGTGCACCGGCGCCGTTGAATCGGACGCGGCCGACGTCGCCACGGTCACCACCGAGGTGGCGGCCAGCCGCCTCACCGAGCGCGGCGCGACCCGTGCCGACGATCGCATGTCCGAAGCAGCCATGGAAGACCGGAAACGAGAGGGCTACTTCTGATGGGTGACCTTCTCCGCCTCGCGACGGCCGGCAGCGTCGACGACGGCAAGTCCACTTTGGTCGGTCGGCTGCTCTACGACACCAAGTCGGTGCTCGCCGACACGCTCGACGCCATCCACCGGGCCAGCGTCGACCGTGGCTTGAGCACCCCCGACCTGTCACTGCTGGTCGACGGGCTGCGCTCGGAACGCGAACAGGGCATCACCATCGATGTCGCCTACCGGTACTTCGCCACCCCGCACCGGTCCTTCATCCTGGCCGACACCCCAGGTCACGTGCAGTACACCCGCAACACGGTGACCGGCGCGTCAACCGCACAGCTGGCGATCCTGCTCGTCGACGCGCGCAAGGGCGTCCTTGAGCAGACCCGCCGGCACGCCGCGGTGCTCGCGCTGCTCGGGGTGCCCCGGCTGGTGCTCGCGGTCAACAAGATCGACCTCGTCGACTACGACGAACCGACCTTCGCGCGCATCGCCAAGGAGTTCACCGCGCACGCCACCGCGCTCGGCTACCCGGAGAGTTCCGTACTGGCTATCCCGGTGTCGGCACTGGTCGGCGACAACGTGGTCGATCCCTCCGCGAACACCGCCTGGTACACCGGGCCGACCTTGTTGCGGCACCTGGAAACCGTGCCGGTCGAACCCGATCCGCACGATGTGCCGTTCCGCTTCCCTGTGCAGTACGTGATCCGTCCGCGTACCGCGCAGTACCCGGACTACCGCGGCTACGCGGGCCAGGTCGCGGCCGGCACGGTCAGCGAGGGCGACGAGGTGGTCGTGCTGCCCGGCGGTCACCGCAGTCGGGTCAGCCGGATCGACACCGCGGACGGCCCGCTCACCGAGGCTCTCGCCGGCCGCTCGGTCACCCTGCTGCTCGACGACGACATCGACATCTCCCGAGGCGATCTGATCGCAGCGGCCGACCATGCCCCGGAACTCACCGACGAACTCGACGCCACCCTGTGCTGGCTGTCGGACAAGCCCCTTCGGCCCGGTGCCCGGCTGCTGATCAAGCACGCCACCCGCACCGTACCGGCCATCGCATCCACTTTGGACTCACTGTTCAACGAGCAGACCCTCTCCAGCACCTCGGCGCCGGAGTCCTTGCAGCTCAACGAGATCGGCCAGGTCAGCTTCCGTACCGCGGAGCCGCTGCCACTGGACCGCTACACCACCAACCGCCGCACCGGCTCCTTCCTCGTCATCGATCCCGCCGACGGCTCCACCCTGGCCGCAGGCCTTGTCGGTGCTCCCCTACCCGTACTCGTCAGCGACGAACCGATCGTCAACGACACCGAACTGGTCTCCCCCGGTCCTTAGCCCTGGGCACCCGCCCGGTCCTGAGAAAGGCACGTCCCCGTGAAGATAGCCAACCGCCGCACGCGCACCTTGTTGACGGCAGCCGTAGTGGCGCAGGCCGCAGTCCTGGTACTCGGTCTGAGCGCCTGCTCGCGGGCGAACAGCACCCCCGCCGCCAGCAGTGACCAGGGCGCAGCCGCGGAACTGCGGCTCGGCTACTTCCCGAACGTGACACACGCTGCCGCGCTGGTCGGGCTGGACAAGGGCTTCTACGCCAAGGACCTCGGCAAGACCAAGCTGACCCTGCAGACGTTCAACGCGGGGCCCAACGAGGTCAACGCGCTGCTCGGCGGTTCACTCGACGCGGCGTTCATCGGTTCCGGACCGGCGATCAACGCCTTCTCCAAGTCCGACGGCCAGGCGGTGCGGCTGATCGCCGGCGCGACCTCGGGTGGCGCGCAGTTGGTGGTGGCCAACAACATCAACTCGCCGAGCGACCTGATCGGCAAGACCATCGCGACCCCGCAGCTCGGCAACACCCAGGACGTCTCGCTGAAGACCTGGCTGGCCAACAACAAGCTGACCGGCAAGGTCAATGTGGACAACCTGGCCAACCCGAGCACGCTGACCGAGTTCCAGAAGGGCGCGATCCAGGGCGCCTGGCTGCCCGAGCCGTGGTCCTCGCAGCTGCTGCTGGCCGGCGGCGCGAAGGTTCTTGTCGACGAGAGCACGCTGTGGCCCAATGGCCAGTTCCCGACCACCGTGCTGATCGTGCGCACCCAGTACCTGCAGCAGCACCCGGAAACGGTGCAGGCGCTGATCAAGGGTGAGCTGGACTCGATCAACTGGGCCAAGTCGAACACCGCGGGGGCCGAGGCCGCGGTCAACGACCAGCTCAAGAAGCTGACCGGGCAGGCGTTGAGCCAGGCCGTCATCGACAGGGCGTTCAGCAAGATCACTATGACCCCGGACCCGCTGGCCTCGGACTTCCCCGCGCTGGCCACCGACCAGGTGACCGCCGGCATCGTCAAGACCGCGCCCAAGGTCAACGGCTTCGCCGACCTGACCCTGCTGAACAACGAGCTGAAGGCCGAAGGGCAGCCGACGGTCAGCGCCGGCAGCATCGGCGGCAACTGAGCAGCGGCCGGCGAGGAAGTGCGAACACCGCAGGACAACAGCGTGCAGGACAACGGTTTGCGGGACAGCGAAGTGCAGAACGGTTTGCAGGACAACGGCTTGTGGGACAACGAGGAAGGCAGGGCCGGGAGATGACCGCGACACTGAACGCGCCGGCAGCGGAGTCGACCACAACCCCGGCCGTGCGGCTGGCCGGGGTGCACAAGTCCTTCGGCCGGGGCGCCACGACGGTCTCCGCGCTGGCCGGCGTCGACCTGCGGGTGGAGGCCGGGGAGTTCGTCTGCCTGCTCGGCGCCTCCGGCTGCGGCAAGACCACCCTGCTCAACCTCGTCGCCGGTCTCGACCGGCCGAGTTCGGGTGAGCTGACCCGCAACACCTCCCGGCCGGCCGTGATGTTCCAGGAGGCCGCGCTGATGCCGTGGCTGACCGCCAGCCGCAATGTCGAACTGGCACTGCGGCTGGCCGGCACCGCCCGTGCCGCCCGCAGGAACCGGACCGTGGAACTGCTCGACCTGGTGCGCCTTTCCGGGGTCGGCGACAAGCGGCCGCACGAACTCTCCGGCGGCATGCGCCAGCGCGTCGCACTGGCCCGCGCGCTGGCGTGCACGGTGGACTCGTCCTCGGACAAGCAGTCCCTGCTGCTGATGGACGAGCCGTTCTCCGCATTGGACGCGATCACCCGAGATGTGTTGCAGGCCGAGCTGATCCGGATCTGGCGGGCGACGAACACCGCGGTGCTGTTCGTGACCCACGACGTGCGGGAGGCCGTCCGGCTCGGCCAGCGCGTCGTGCTGCTGTCCTCCCGGCCCGGCCGGGTCGTGCAGGAATGGCGGACCGCGGGCCTCGACCCGATCGCGGAGGCCGAGATCATCGACGAGGTCAACGGGAGGCTGCGGGAGGTGATCTCCAGCCATGTCGCGGCCTGACTCCGAAGCACCGCCAACCGACGAGGCCGGCGCGGTCGCCGTCGCCGACTACGCGGCCGTCGAAGCCGGCCTCGACGTCCTCGACACCACAACCGATGGTGAAAAAGCGCTGGGCTGGCGGAAGATCCTGCGTACCGCGCTCCCACCGATCGGCGCCATCGTCCTCCTGGTCCTGATCTGGCAGGCGCTGTGGGCGGCCGCGTTCTGGCCGGAGTACCAACTGCCCGAACCGAGCGCGGTCGGCTCCGAACTGTGGAACCTGCTGACCACCGGCCAGGTCTTCGGCATCCTCTGGGTGTCCATCCACCGGGCGATCCTGGGTTTCCTCATCGGCACGGTCATCGCGACCCCGCTCGGCCTGCTGATGGCGCGGGTCGCGGTGGTCCGCTCGGCGATCGGGCCGCTGTTGTCCGGTCTGCAGAGCCTGCCCTCGGTCGCCTGGGTGCCGGCCGCGATCCTCTGGTTCGGCATCCAGCCGACCGCGATCTACTTCGTCGTGCTGCTCGGTTCGGTCCCGTCGATCGCCAACGGCCTGGTGTCCGGCATCGACCAGATCCCGCCGATCCTGCCAAGGGTCGGCAAGGTTCTCGGGGCCGGCAGGCTGGCCAACGCCCGGCACATCCTGCTGCCCGCCGCGCTGCCGGGCTACCTCGCCGGACTCAAACAGGGCTGGGCCTTCTCCTGGCGCTCCCTGATGGCCGCCGAGCTGATCGCCAACTCCCCGCAACTGGGCCAGGGCCTCGGCCAGTACCTGGAGAACGGCAGCTCCCTGAACAACATGTCCATGGTGATCGCCGCGATCGTGCTCATCCTGTTGGTGGGTATCGGCATCGACCTGATCTTCTTCCGTCCGGTCGAGCGCTACGTGCTGCGCTCGCGCGGTCTCGGGACCACGATCCGATGAACCGCCGGTTCGGCCGCCCGCCGATGATCGCGCTCGCGCACGGCAGCCGCGACCCGCGCTCCGCCGCGACCATCGAGGAGCTGGTCGGCGTCATCCGGGACCGGCAGCCCGGCCTTGATGTCCGCACCGCGTTCCTCGACCTGTCCGCGCCGCGCCTTGTCGACGTCCTCGGCGCGCTGCATGCCGAGGGCCACCGCGAGGCCGTCGTGGTCCCGCTGCTGCTCGGCAGCGCCTACCACGCCCGCGTGGACATCCCTGGTGCGCTTTCGCGGGCCGCAACCAGGTTCCCGCTGCTGAACCTGCGCGTCGCCGACGTCCTCGGTCCCGACCCCCGGCTCGACGACGCCGTGCTGCGCCGCCTCGTCGAAGCCGGCGTCGACCTCGCCGACGACTCGGTCGGCGTCGTCCTCGCCGGCGCGGGCTCCTCGCACACACCCGCCAACGACGCGGTGGCCGCCGTGGTCCGCCGCCTGACCCGACGCACCCGCTGGCGGGCGACCACGGCCGCGTTCGCGGCAGCCGCCGATCCCGATGTGCCGGCCGCGATCGCCGCGCTGCGTGCCCGAGGCGCCACAACCATCGGGCTGGGCTCCTGGTTCCTCGCCCCCGGCCGACTCCCCGACCGCGTCAGCACCCAAGCCCGCGAAGTCGACGCGGCTGTGCGCATCGCCGCCCCGCTTGGCACCGATATAGCGGAGATCGTCATCGACCGCTATCTCGAATCCCTGCACGCCGAACAGGAATCCCGTTACGCCTGATCGGTGAGATTGCGTCCGGCCGCCCAGGCATCGACGACCCTGCGCAGTTCGGTCGGCCGGTTCCAGGCGGTCGGGTCGATCGGAATGACATCCACCAGCGGTTGGCTTCCTTCCAGGACATTGTGGCCGTCGAGGTGGTCGCGGACGATGATGCTGCGTCGGCCGTCGACACAGGTTCCGCGCTGCACAGCCACATACCGATCACCCTTGACCCAGCGAAACGTGTACCCGTAGGCATGCGCGCGGGCAGCGGGCCGGGTACCGAGATAGGGATCGGTCAACCCGTTGATCCGGCTCTGCTGGCCGCGCTGGCTCGGTTGGGCGTTGGGACGAGGTTGCGTCATCCCTTTTAACCCCAGTGTTTTCAAAACCTGCAATCCAGTCCACAATGGGGTGATCTTGAAAAAAGAACAATTCCCAATTCATGGCCGGCCACGAAACAGCGACCAGCCGCCGCTCAGAAGTCAGCGCGTTGCCCGGTATACAGCTCCGCGAACGACCTCGCGGCCAGTTCCGATCCGAGTAGCCGGCGCAGCCGGGCCGCGACGACGCGAGCGGTGAAGACGTCGGTTCCGGTCATACCGTGGAAGATGTCCGACAGCCATTGGGAGAATTCCTGGTATTGCCACACTCGCGCGAGGCAGGCCTCGGAATAGCCGGCGAGGCCTGCCGGGTCACCGGCATAGTGCGCCTCGATGGCCGCGGCGAGCAGCAGCGCGTCGTGGATGGCGAGGTTCATGCCCTTGGCGGCGATCGGCGCGACGAGGTGGGCGGATTCGCCTGCCAGGTGGAGGCGGTGGAAGGACATCGGTTCCAGGACGTAGTTGTGCATGTCGAGGACGCGTTTCTCGATCAGCGGACCCTCGGTGATCGGGCCACCGGTCACGCCGAGCCTGGCGTGCAGTTCCACCCAGACCCGTTCGTCCGGCCAGTCGTCCTCGGTGTCGCGCACCGGGCACTGGAGGTAGAACCGGGTGACGGTCGGGGTCCTTGCCATGTGCGCGGCGAAACCGCGCTGGTGCAGGCCGAAGATGACGCCCTCGGCCGACGGTGGCGCCTCGGCGAGGAGGGCGAGCCAGCCGATGCCGTAGTGATGCTGGGCGCGAACTGTGGTCTCGGCCGGCAGGTACGTCTGAGAGACGCCGCGCGCGCCGTCGCAGCCTGCGATCAGGTCACAGTCGAGGCGGTGCGCCGCACCGGTTTCGGCGTCGCGGTAGGTGACCGAGGGCCGGTCGGTGTCGAGGTCGTGCAGGCGGACGTCGGTGACGGTGAAATGGGCCTCGCCGCCGTTGTCGGTGTAGGCGGCAAGGAGGTCGGTGACCAGCAGTTGTTGCGGGTACACGAAGTGCCGCTGGCCGCTGAGTTCGCCGTAGCGGACGAGGTGCCGGGCGTCGGCGAAACGGAATTCGAAGCGGTCGTGCACCTGCGCCCTGGCGAGCAACCCGTCGGCGAGGCCGTGCCGCCGCAGGGCGTCGACGGCCCATTCCTCGATGAAGCCGGCCCGCGCCCGCGTTTCGATGAACGCGCGATCGCACTCCTCCAGCAGCACGCAGTCGATACCGGCCTTTCGCAGCAGGTTCGCCACGGTGAGGCCGGCGGGCCCGGCCCCCAGCACGACAACCCGAGTTCTCCTGGACACCGCACAACACTAGCCGCCCAACGCGTCCTCTTCGGAATTTCCCGGCGGCTCGGGAAGGTCGTGAAACATGCATGACCTGCCATGCTTCACTCGCCGGACAGGCCGCGTTCATGACGGCGTCGCACTCCCCTTCTAGGTTCACCTCGATCCCGAGCTCGCGAGGAGAACCCATGTCCGAGAACGATGCTGCCGATGCCGGTGCCAAGCACACGGTCAGCCGCCGTAGTGCGCTAGGACTGTTCGGCGTGGTCGGCGCGGGTGCTGCCGCCGCACCGCTGCTCGGGGTCACCGCGGCGGACGCGGCGCCCTCGGCCACGACCGGCCCCGCGACGCCTGCCTTCGTGCCGAGTGTCGGCGGCGGCGCCACCCCGGTGCAGGGCCTGCACCTGACCTTCGGCAAGGACCCGGCCCGGCAGATGGTGGCCTCCTGGATCACCGACGGCTCGGTCAACCGGCCGAGGGTGCTCTACGGCACGCTGGACGGCGGTTTCGGCGCGGTCGCGCAGGCGCAGACCAGGACCTACGTCGACGGCACCTCGGGCCGCACGGTGTGGATCCACCATGCCGAGATCGACAACCTGTGGCCGGGCACCGAGTACATCTACGCGGTGCAGCACGACGGCGCGACACCGGACGCCGGCACCTTCCGCAGCGCGCCCGCCGGCCGGGCCCCCTTCACCTTCACCAGCTTCGGTGACCAGTCCGCGCCGCAGGTCACCTGGGCGGCCGACGGCACGGTCGGTCTCGACGCGAACTCGACCCCGGCCACCAAGGACATCGTCACCGGCATCGAGACCGTCGCCCCGCTGTTCCACCTGCTCAACGGCGACCTGTGCTACGCCAACCTGGATGTCGACCGGGTCCGCACCTGGAACAACTTCTTCACCAACAACACCCGCTCGGCCCGGTTCCGGCCGTGGATGCCGGCCGCCGGCAACCACGAGATCGAGAAGTCCAACGGCGCCATCGGTCTCGACGCCTTCCAGGCCTACTTCAAGGTGCCCTCGACCGAGACCGACGCCGAGCTGGCCGGCCTGTGGTACTCCTTCACCGCCGGTTCGGTGCACGTGATCGTGCTGCAGAACGACGACAACTGCCTGCAGGACGGCGGCGACATCTACATCAGCGGCTACTCCGACGGCCGGCAGCTGGCCTGGCTGGAGCAGGAACTGGCCGCGGCGAGCCGTTCACGGGACGTCGACTGGATCGTGGTCGCCATGCACCAGGTGATGGTCAGCTCCTCCGACGCCAACGGCGCCGACCTCGGCCTGCGGCAGCGCTACGGTCCGCTGTTCGACAAGTACGGGGTCGACCTGGTGCTCTGCGGTCACGAGCACGACTACGAGCGCTCGCTCGCGGTGCGCGGCGTGGTGTCCGGCAGTGAGACGCTCACCCCGAACCCGGTGTCCTCGGCGACCGAGTCGATCGACTCGACGCTGGGCACCGTGCACATGATCCTCGGCGGTGGCGGGGTGTCCGGCACCACCAACCAGAGCTTCTTCACCGACGGCACCGGCAAGGTGATCACCTCGGTGTCGCCGACCGCGGACCCGAGCACCGGCAAGCGCGTGTCGACCTACACCAAGGAAGAGGCGGTCTGGAGCGCGGTGCGCGACCTCGAACACCCCTACGGTTTCGCCGCGTTCACCGTCGACCCCGGCCGCCACCCCGGTGACACCACATCGATGTACGTCACCTACTACAACGTGAACAAGCCCTCGGGCGAGCTGTCGGTGTTCGAGAAGTTCACCCTGCACCGCCGCCGTTCGGACGGCTGAGCCGACGCGTAGGTCTTAGCCGAGCACGGGTAGCCGCGCGGCGAGCGATCCGGCCGCGCGGACCTGTGCCTGGTCCAGCGGTACCCGGCCCGCACCGGCCAGCACCACGGTCTCGTCGTCGAGGTGGCTGGGCAGCGGACCGCCGATGAGCGCCTCGATGGTCTGGCGGGCCAGCAGCAGAGCGGCGGCACTGGGCGATGTGATGGCCAGTTCGGCCTGTAGGTCGAGGTGGTGGATGACCAGCTCGACCGCCCAGATGGCGAGGAAGTCGCCGCTGGCCATGATCTTGCCCTGAAACGGGGTGACCACCTCCGGCAGTGCGGTGACCCGGTCGGCCAAGCCGGCGGCGGTCACCGCGAAGTGCCTCGGCAGGTCGGCCGGGCGGCGGTAGGCCGCGTTGGTCCTGCGCACGAACTGGATGTCGTCGATCTGGGCCGGGGTGATCTCCGGGCTCGGCGGGAAGGCCCGCCAGTAGGCCGCCGCGTCGGTGTCCGGCTCCTCGTCGGTCCACACGCCCAGCGCGAGCACCATCTCCTGCAGGCCGAGGTGCACATGCACGAGCACGTCGCCGACGTTCCAGCCGTAGCAGCGGCTGGTGGCCAACATGTCGCTGTCGTCGAGGCCGACCACGCCCTCGACCAGCGCGCCGAGCGCTTCGAGATAGGCGGACTGGGCGAGGCGATGTTCGATCGGCATGGCACCCGACCCTACTCACCACCCCGGTTCCTGTCCGGCGGGTCAGAGCTACGGCAGGCCAGGACTCCGGGGTGAGTCAGAACTCCGGGGAGGGCGCGGGCGCCGGCACGCCGTGCGCGGGCAGCAGCTTCTCGAACGGCAGCGGGCCGATCGTCTCCGGGTCGGCGGCGAGGTCGAACAGCGGCTGGTAGCCGGCGGCGAGATAGAGTCCCCGCGCTTCGGGCTGTCGTGGCCCGGTGGTCAGGTAGATCCGCCGGTAGCCACGCACGGCGGCGAGGATCTCCAGTTCGGCGACCACGCGCCGGCCAAGTCCGCGCTTGCGGTGCGCCGAGTGCGTCCAGATCCGCTTGAGTTCGGCGGTTTCCCCGTCGTACCGGCGAAACGCGCCGCCCGCCACGGCTTCGTCACCGGCCATGAACAGCAGCCAGGCACCGTGTGGCGGGGCGAACTCCTCGGCGGGGTACCGGTCGAGTTCCCGAACCCGGCCGTAACGGCTGGTGTACTCCGAGTGCAGCTCGGCGAGCATCGGCGCGACCAGCGGATCGGTCATCAGCACCTGGCGGACGAGGAACTCCCCGGTCCGCGCGGTAGCGGAAGCCACCGAGGTGGAGGAGGTCGCCGCCGAGGACCCGGCACTCATCGGCCTACCGTCCACAATGTACTTCGCAGCCTCGATACCCGCTCCACCACCGCCGCGACCATCCGATTCGTCCTGGACACAATTCCAGGGAAACAGCCGAATTCGGGTGCGTCAACGTGACCTCTACTGCTTCCCACCAGGCGATACAGCCTTGACAGGTCGGCCGCGTCCGCTCCTACTCTGGCAGCAGACAAGGAATGTGACGGGGGTGCCGGTGCGATCGAATCGACCCTCGCCGGACCCCGATCCCGCCAAGCCTCGGACACCGACGGAATCTCCCGCGCCCGGCCGTCCTGCCACGGCCGGTGCCGCGCCACCGGCCGTCGTGGTGATCGTCGGTGCCGGCCCGCGTGGGGTCGGTTTCCTGGAGCGGCTGGGCGCCAACCTGCCGGAGATCGGGCCCGACCGGCGGGTCGAGGTACATCTGGTCGACCCCTATCCGCCAGGGCCGGGCCGGGTCTGGCGATATGAGCAGTCGCCGCTGCTGCGGATGAACTCGATGGCCGAGGACGTCACGATGTTCACCGACGACAGCGTGCGGTGCGATGGCCCGATCCGCCCCGGCCCCTCGCTGTCGGAATGGGCCGTACTGGAGCGGGCCGCCACCCCGCCGGAACTCCAGGATCCCGAACTCGCCGAACTGTCCGGCGGAAGCTTTCCCACCCGGCGGTTGCAGAGTCGCTACCTGGCCTGGTTCTTCCAGCACACCGTGACGAACCTGCCGTCCACAGTAGATGTTTCGGTGCATGCCGCGCGGGTGGCGAAGATCAGCGGGCCGCCGAGCGGACGGCAGCGGGTCTGGTTGACCGGTCACCACCGCCCGCTGATCGCCGATGTGGTCGTGCTCGCCATTGGACACCTCGACGCGACGACCTCGGGGGAAACCGCACGGCTACAGCGGTTCGCCGCCGAACACGACCTGTACTACCTCCCGCCGGCCTACTCCGCCGATGCCGACCTCGACGCGATCGGCGGCGGGCAGCGGGTACTGATGCGTGGCTTCGGACTGGCGTTCATCGACCTGATGGTGTTGCTGACCGAGGGGCGCGGCGGCCGGTACGAGCGGGAACCGGACGGTGCGCTGCGTTATCTGCCATCGGGTCGAGAGCCGGTGTTGTACGTCGGTTCGCGGCGCGGGGTGCCCTATCACGCGAAGACGACCTACCGACTCGCCGCGCAACGCCCCGCACTGCCGCACTTCTTCGACACGGCCACCGTGGACGCGTTGATCGCGGACAACGAGCGGATCGACTATCTCCAGCAGGTGTGGCCGTTGCAGGCCAAGGAGATCGGCTGGGCCTACTACCACGAGCTGCACCTCGGGCATTTGGACCGGGTCACCCTGTCCTGGGCCGAGTTCGAGGCCGCGTACACCGAACTCGACTGGGGCAGCACGGAACTCGCCCGACTGGTGGCGAAATCCGTGCCGCGAGAAGAGGACCGGCTGGACTTCGACGCCTACGACCGGCCGCTGCGCGGGCTGACCTTCCCGGATTCCGCGAGCCTGCAGGAACATCTGCGCGACCACATCAGGGCCGACCTCGACCGTCGCTCCGATCCGGAGCACAGCGCGGATCTCGCCGCCTTCCTCGCCCTGCTGTCGATCTACGGTCAGCTGCCGAGGCTGGTCGCCGCCGGCAAACTGACCACAAGCTCCCGGCTGCGCGGCCTGGAAGGTTGGTGGGCCGGCTTCTTCAGCTACTACGCCAGTGGTCCGCCCGGCGATCGGCTGCAACAGCTGCTTGCCCTGTCCCGTGCGGGAATCGTGCGATTCCTCGGCGCCGACATGTGGGTCGAGGCGGACGCCGGGCGTGGTCTTTTCGTGGCAGGCGGGGCGAGCATCACCGAGGTCGTCGGTGCCGATGCGCTGATCGAGGCGCGGCTGCCGAAGCCGACGGTCCGGGACACCGCGGAGGCGGTACTGGGTGGTCTGCACCGCAGCGGGGAGGCCGCTGACGAGATCCTGGTCGACGAGTCGGGCTCCGCCCAGCACAGCACCGGTCTGCTGCGGGTCGCCGGCACCGACGGCCGGATGGTCGACGCGGCCGGTCAGCCGCACCCGAGGCGGTTCGCCCTCGGCCCGTACACCACGACCCGCACCGCGGCGGCCTTCGCCCGACCGGGTACGAATGCTCCCGCGTTCCGATACAACGACGCCGCCGCCCGTTCCGTCCTTTTTATACTGCACGACGAACGGAGTTTCACCAAGGGTGAGCGGGAGCGGACAGCGAGTCGTGTCAAATGTGAATCGGTTTTATAAACCTGGTAGTTGTTGACGTGAAAGATACTCACAAGTAACGATCGTGTGGAGTCCGCGGCTCGTTTCCCCTCCTGATCCGCTTCGCTGATCCGTTTTGAGGTGAACGACAATGACCTCCATCCTGCGTCGCAACGGCTTTCGTGTGGTCGGCATCGCCATGCTGGCCGCGATCCCGCTGCTGGGCATGACCCTGCCGGCCAACGCGGCAGGCACTTCCATCACCTACGACCTGCAATCCACCGCGGTCGGCCAGACCGCCGACTCGACCATCCCGGTGACCGTCAGCGCCACCAGTTCCCCGGCCACCGTCGCTCCGGGCGGGGCGGTCGCGGTGACCCTGAGCACGGGCAGCCTGACCGTGCCGAGCAGCGCGGACGGCTACACGATCGAGAACATCAACGGCATCGCGCTGGACATCGCGGTACCGACCAACTCGACCTACGTGTCCTGCTCACTATCCGGGGGCTCCGGCCTCGGCAGCGGGACGAACACCTGCTCGCAGAGCGGCAGCGACGTGGTGGTCAACATTCCGGGGCCGATCTCCGGGGGCGCCACGGCGACCCTGCCGACCCTGACCATCAACGTCACCGCCGGCAGCTCCGGCAGCATCGACACCCAGCTCGCCGGGACCAGCTACACCGACCCCGGCCTGACCTTCACCGCGGTGATCTCGGTCATCGGCATCGGCGTCAACGCGCCGACCACCGGCTACCCGACCCCGAGCCCGGTGCTGGCCAGCACGACGATCAGCTGAACCGGCTTGGGCGTCGCTGACCAGGTGTGGGTACTTTGCGTTCAGCGGAGCGCGAAGTACCCACAACCTGCTGCTTGGAGCACCCCTATGGTCGACGAGTTGGTCCATTACGAGGTTCGCGGCGGCATCGCCACGATCACCCTTGATTCCCCGCACAACCGCAACGCGCTGTCCGCGCGGCTGCGTCGTGAGCTGCGCGATCATCTCAAGGTCGCGGTCGGCGACGACGCGGTCCGGGTGGTCGTGCTCGACCACACCGGCCCGGTGTTCTGCGCGGGCATGGACCTCAAGGAAGCCGGCGGGGCCGGCGCGGGCGAGCAGGGCGTCAACGAGTTTCCCGCGATCCTCGAACAGTTGTGGACAAGCCCGAAACCGGTGGTCGCGAAGCTGGCCGGACCGGCACGGGCCGGCGGGGTCGGCATGGTCGCCGCCTGCGACATCGCGGTCGCCGCGAGCACGGCGACCTTCGCGTTCAGCGAGGTGCGGATCGGCGTGGTGCCAGCGGTGATCTCGGTCACCGTGCTGCCCCGACTGCTCCCCCGCGCCGCGCACGAGCTGTTCCTCACCGGCGAGACCTTCGACGCGCCGCGCGCCGTGCGGATCGGGCTGCTCAACTCCTGCGTCGAGGCCGACGAGCTGGCCGGCGAGGTCGCCCGCTACACCGGAATGCTGGCGCTGGGCGGGCCGAACGCGCTGGCCGCGACCAAGCGGATGCTGCGCGAGCCCAAGCCGGCCGACCTCGGTGAGAGCTTCGCGGACATGCTGGAACTGTCCGCGCCGTTCTTCGCCAGCGCCGAGGGCCAGGAGGGCATCGCCGCGTTCACGCAGAAGCGCAAGCCGTCCTGGGTGCCCACCGGAGACTGACCGGCCCGGCAGCGGCTACTCCGAAAAGGACAGTCGAGGATCGTGTCGGATCGACCCGGCGGCGCTGATCGTGATCGGTGACCGGCCGGGCGAGCCGGCCGCCGAATGGTGCGTCAGGTCCTTGACCAGCCAGCCGATCACCACGAGCAGCACGAGCCCGACCAGTGCGATGGTGATACGACGACCCGAACTCACACCGTGAGCCTACTTTCGTCCCCAGAACAGCCCGAACAGCCGGTCGATCAACATGGCCAGGACCACACACAGCGGCCCGAGCACCGCGATCACGATGGCGAACTCGAACGGGAACGGCAGCTGCGTGAGCCACAGTTCGATCGCATCCCACCAGTCCGCCAGCACCAAGAACACCCCACGACCTTAGCGCTCTCGCCCGCACGGGATCGCACGATGGAGTGAGTCAGGTCACCACCAGGGCGGCAGCGCCGGTCGCGGTGTTGTGCCGGGCGGCGAAGTGGGTAGGTTGCCGAGCATGTTCGCTGTCTACGCAGACCGCCCCAGCCCCGACGATCCGCTGGCCGCCCTCGTGATCGGGGAACGTCCCGAGCCGAGCGTGCCGGACGGCTGGGTGACGGTGCGGGTGAAGGCGGCGAGCCTGAACATGCACGACCTGTGGACCCTGCGCGGGGTCGGCATCAAGCCCGACCAGTTCCCGATGATCCTCGGCTGTGACGGCGCAGGGGAACTCGCGGACGGTTCCGAGGTGGTCATCCACTCGGTGATCACCAGCCCCGACTGGACCGGCGACGAGACCCTCGACCCGAAGCGCACCCTGCTCACCGAGAAGCACCAGGGCACCTTCGCCGACCTGGTCACCGTGCCGGCGCGCAACGTGCTGCCGAAACCGGCCGGTCTGTCCTTCGGCGAGGCCGCGTGCATGGGTACCGCCTGGTTGACCGCCTACCGGATGCTGTTCGTGAAGTCCGGGCTGCGGCCGGGACAGACCATGCTCGTGCAGGGCGCCTCCGGCGGCGTGTCGACCGCGCTGATCGCCCTCGGCAAGGCCGCCGGCCTGCGGGTCTGGGTCACCGGTCGGACCGAGGACAAGCGCGCGATCGCCACCGAACTCGGTGCGGACGCGGTGTTCGAATCCGGCGCGCGACTGCCCGAACGGGTCGACGGCGTCTTCGAGACCGTCGGCAAGGCGACCTGGTCGCACACGATGAAATCGCTCAAGCCGGGTGGCATCGTGGTGATCTCCGGCGCCACCAGCGGCGATGCGACCGCCGCCGAGTTGCAGCGGCTGTTCTTCCTTCAGCTGCGGGTGATCGGCTCGACCATGGGCACCCGTGAGGAACTCGGCGACCTGCTGAAGTTCTGCGCCCAGGCCGACATCCATCCCCGGATCGGCTCCGAGCTGCCGCTCGAACAGGCCCAGGCCGGCCTCCGGGAGATGCTCGACGGCCAGACCGAAGGCAAGATCGTCTTCACCCGCTGACCGGGAACCGGGCGGCCCACCGCGTGGTGGGCCGCCCGGTTCTCGCTGATGCCGGTTACGGCAGGGAGGCCAGGTACGGCGCCACCGTGTTGGCGAAGGAGTAACCGTTGGACGCGTCCCAGTTGATCGACCAGTCCATCGCCCCTCGGAGGCCCGGATAGGCCTGGCTTGGTTTAAAGCTGCCGCAGTTGTTCCCGGTGTCCAGGCAGTCCAGCGCGTCGTCCACCGTCGACGGCGACTGGTACCCGCCGTCGCCCGCCGCGCTGGTGGAGGCCGGCAGACCGAGCCCGACCTGGCTGGGGCTCAGCCCGCCCTGCAACTGGATGCAGGCCAGCGCGGTGAGGAAGTTCTCGGTGCTCTCCGCGTACACGTTGCCGTCGCAGCCGTTCATCGTGCCGGAGTTGTAGTACTGGGTGTTCATGATGGTCAGGACATCCTTGATGTCCAAGGCCAACTGGAGGTAGTCCGACCCGGTCGACTGCACGTCGATGGTCTGCGGGGCCAGGGTGATGATCGCGCCGGGATGCGCCGAGGCGATCGAGTGCAGCGCTGCGCCATGTAGGTCGGGTTGACGCCGTTCTCCAGGTCGATGTCGACGCCGTCGAAACCGTAGGTGCTCATCAGCGAGTCGATGCTGCTGGCGAAGTTCGTCGCCGCCGAGGAACTCGCCACGCTGATCGTGCCGTTCTGGCCACCGACCGAGATGATCACCTTCTGGCCTCGGGAGTGCAGGGTCGCGACGTCGCTGGTGAAGTCGCTGATGCTGTAGCCACCGAGCGCGGTGGACAGGTCGGGGTCGATGCTGAAGGTCACGCCGCCGTCATTGGCGGAATCCGCGTTGGCGAAGGCCACCGCGACAAGGCCGTAGCCGGTCGGCACCGAGGAGAGCTTCAGCGGCTCCGCCGCGTTGGTGAAGTCCTGCCAGTACCCGGTCAGCACATGCGCCGGCAGCGAACCGCCGCCGGGTGACGTGCCACCGCCCCCGGAACTGGCCGTCGTCGCCTTGACCGACGCCGACGGGGCCGACTCGCCGATGCTGTTGTAGGCGGTCACCGTGTAGGTGTAGCTGGTCGCGGCGCTCAGTCCGCTGTCGGTGTAGGAACTTGAGGTGGTGGTGCCGACCTTGCTGCCGTTGCGGTAGACGTTGTAGCCGGACACCGTGCCGTCGGCGCCGGTCCAGGACAGCGAGGCCGAGGAGGAGGTCGTCGCGGTCACCGCGAGACCACTCGGTGCGGAGGGAGCCTGAGCCGATCCGCCGGGGCCGGTCAGCGAGACGTCGTCGGCGTAGTAGGTGGGCTGGCCGTACCAGCCGTGCAGGTAGATCGACACCGTGCTGGTGCTCGCCCCGGTGGTGAAGCTGGTGGACAGCTGGCTGTAAGTGCTGGCGCCGGGGGTCCAGGTGCTCACGTCGGTGGTGCCGGTGCCGGTCACGCCGAGGTACACGTAACTGCCCTGGACCCACGCGCTGAGCGTGTACGCCGAGTTCGGCTGGACCGAGACGGTCTGCGTGCACTGGCCGTCATTCTGGCCGGTCGGCGTGTCGGAGAGCGCGTAGCTGCCGGAATGCACCGGGGAAGTCACCACGCTCGCCGTCGCGTCACAGGACCAACCGCTGGTGCTCCCGGTCTCGAACCCGGAATTGGTGGCCAGGTTGCTTCCGGCGGCGGCACCGACACCGGGTAACAGGATCATGCTTGCGCAGGCGGCCACAGCGGCGACGACGCCGGCGGCCAATCGACTGAGGGTCACGGATACACCTCCACGGTTACGACGAGGTGTCGCGAACATGGCGCCAGCAGGGTTGGGCCAGCGAGACCTGCGTCACAGCCAAGGTGGACTAGACCACTGGATCCTGTCAAGGTCTGGACCAATCTTGACCGTTGATTGCGAGGCGAAACCGGGCGATCACACGATTTGGGCTGGTCAGGACAACCTCGGCGGCGGGATCGGACAACCTTCCTCGGCTCGTGGGCGTCTAACTGGACGAGAGCTACGAGACGGGGCTCTGGTCTGCGTCGGGGAGGTATCCATGTGGTCGTTCCTGGCACCGGCAGCGCCTGAGATCGGCCTGACCCAGACCATCCTGAACAGACCGGGCGTGCTCGTCGCGGTGATCATCGGCACCATCGTGCTCGGGGCCCTCGCCTGGCTGCTGGCCAACTCCCTCGGCTGGAACAGATGGGCCGCGGTGCTTGCGGCGGCCGGTCTGGCGCTTGCCCTGTCGGTCACCCTGGTCCGGCCCGGCGGACATCTGCCGCACCGCGCCGACAATCCGCTCTACCTGTGCATCCACGACTCCTTCTCGCTGCACGGCGGGTTGCAGCTGCTCAACTTCGCGATGCTGATGCCGCTGGCGTTGTTCGGCGCCCTCGCCACCCGGCGGCCGATCTCGACAGCGGTCGGGTGCGCGCTGCTGTCCGCCGGCATCGAGGTCACCCAGGCCCTGACCGGCCTCGGCATCTGCCAGAAACAGGATTTCCTGAACAACACCATCGGCGCGATCGTGGCCGTGGTGATCGCCTGGGCGCTGTTGATCGTCTCCGGCACCAACGGCCCCGGCCGAGGACACCGCGACCGGCACCACACCGGTGCCGGCACCCTGGCCGCATAGCGGCGGAGCCGCAGTCGCCGCAACGCCGAACTACGCTGCGATCATGACCGACCAGGACACCGACCGACAGCAACCGGTCACCGGCGTGACCACCGCGGGTACCGAACGCGAAGTCCTGGAGTTCTTCCTCGACTTCTACCGTCAGGTCACCAAGAACAAGGTGCGCGGCCTCGACGAGGACCAGATCCGCCAGCGCCGGGTCACCTCGTCGACCACCCTCGCCGGCATGCTCAAGCACCTCGCGGTGGCCGAACGCAGCTGGTTTCAACGCACTCTGGCCCAGTACGGCGAAAAACAGATCGGCGCCCTCTCGCACGGCAGCGACGAACGCAGTTGGCTGGTCAACGACGGTGAGACACTCGATGACCTGATCGCCGAATACGACGAGGCCTGCGCCCAGTCACGCGCGGCCGCCGCGTTGTTCGACCTCGGCCACACCGTGCCGCACCACCGACTCGGGGTGGTGTCGCTGCGTTGGATCTACGTGCACATGATCGAGGAAACCGCCCGGCACGCCGGGCACGCGGACATCATCCGCGAGCAGATCGACGGCGTCACCGGCATCGGCATGTGATCACTGGACCTGCGCGAGGCCGTCGAGCAGCTCATGTTGTTGAAGTCGGTAATCACACTGCTCGGCGAGAGCACCTCGACCGCCAACAACGGCGCGACGGGCAGGTTCTCTTCGGTGAAATCGACAGTCCATGGCGGTCATACCGTGCCATCCTTTCGTTGTCGGCGCCAATTCCAGCAGAAAGTCGATCAACTTCGACAAAGCCGAGAAAAGGCAACCCGATCGGGAAAGGGGATTTCAACACGTGCAATTCTGTACCTGACAGTGGATGTCAGGTATCGGCGGCAGGATGATCGCCATGACGACCTCGACGGAGAGCCTCCACGCCACCGGCAGCTTTGACCTGCACGACTGGCAGGAGCAGTACTACGACGAAGCACCGGGCGCGAAACTGGCCAAGGTGAGCAACAGGAAGACCTTCCACGGCGACATCGAGGCGACCAGTTCGGCTCAGCTGCTCACCGTCGGCGTACCCGTCGAGGGCGCCAACGAGTACGCGGGCGTCGCCTACGTCGCAATCGAGCGGATCACCGGCACGGTGCACGGCAGGCAGGGCAGCTTCGTCCTGGTGCACACCGCCGACCGGTCAATCGGTATGTCGGTTTCGGTGGTTGCCGGCTCGGCCGACGGCGAACTGGCCGGGTTGGGTGGCGAGATGCAGATCGCCAGGGCCGAGGACGGTTCGCACACCTACACGTTCGACTACCGCTTCACCGACTGACGCCGAACGGCCCGGCCGCCAATCGGACCGCAACCAAACAGAGACCGTCCCAGCGGAACGGATCACCGGCCGCGCGCGTCGAAGGAACGCATTCGATCGGTGAGGCGTCGAGACAACGGACCGGAGTGCGCGACCCGGCGGGGGTCTCTGGGGTTTTGCTGGGGGTGAATCCCAAGCCCCCGCCGGTCGTCTGAGCCGCTACTTCTTGGCCGCTTTGGCCTTGTCGGGTGATTCATCGGTGGACAGCGCGGCAACGAAGGCCTCCTGCGGCACCTCGACCCTGCCGACCATCTTCATCCGCTTCTTGCCTTCCTTCTGCTTCTCCAGCAGCTTGCGCTTACGGGTGATGTCACCGCCGTAGCACTTGGCGAGCACGTCCTTGCGCATGGCGCGGATGGTTTCCCGAGCGATGATTCGTGAGCCGACGGCGGCCTGGATCGGCACCTCGAACTGCTGACGGGGAATCAGCTCACGCAGTTTGGCGGCCATCCGGGTGCCGTAGCCGTAGGCGGCCTCGCGGTGCACGATGGCGCTGAACGCGTCGACCGGCTCACCCTGCAACAGGATGTCGACCTTGACGAGGTCGGCCGCCTGCTCGCCGATCTCCTCGTAGTCAAGCGAGGCGTAGCCACGAGTACGCGACTTCAGCGCGTCGAAGAAGTCGTAGATGATCTCCGCCAACGGCATGGTGTAGCGCAACTCGACCCTGGTCTCGGACAGATAGTCCATGCCGTCGAGTTGGCCGCGCCGCGCCTGGCACAGTTCCATGATCGCGCCGACGAACTCCGAGGGCGAGATGACCGTGACCTTCACCATCGGCTCGAAGACCTCGGCGGTCTTGCCTTCCACCCAGTCCGACGGGTTGGTCACGATGTGTTCGTTGCGGTCGTCGGTGACGACCCGGTAGACCACGTTCGGCGCGGTGGAGATCAGGTCGAGGCCTGCCTCGCGCTCCAGCCGGTCACGGGTGATCTCCAGGTGCAGCAGCCCGAGGAAGCCGCAACGGAAGCCGAACCCCAGCGCGGCGCTGGTTTCCGGTTCGTAGGTCAGTGCCGCGTCGTTGAGCCGCAGCTTGTCCAGTGCCTCACGCAGTTCCGGGTAGTCCGAACCGTCGACCGGGTACAGGCCCGCGTAGACCATGGGTTTCGGTTCGCGATAGCCGCCGAGCGCCTCGGTCGCCCCGTGCCGCTCGCTGGTGATCGTGTCGCCGACCTTGGACTGGCGGACGTCCTTCACCCCGGTGATCAGATAACCGACCTCGCCGACACCCAATCCGCTGCTCGGCTTGGGATCGGGCGAGATGATGCCGACCTCCAGCAGTTCGTGGATGGCCTTGGTGGACATCATCTTGATCCGCTCGCGCGGCGTGATCTTGCCGTCGATCACCCGGATATAGGTGACAACGCCGCGATAGGTGTCGTACACCGAGTCGAAGATCATCGCGCGGGCCGGTGCGTCGGGGTTGCCCTTCGGGGCGGGGATCTGCCGGACCACCTCGTCGAGCAGTTCGCGTACCCCGATCCCGGTCTTGGCCGAGACCCGCAGCACGTCCGAGGGCTCGCAGCCGACGATGTTGCCGATCTCCGCCGCGTAGCGCTCGGGGTCGGCGGCCGGCAGGTCGATCTTGTTGAGCACCGGGATGATGGCGAGGTCGTTCTCCATGGCCAGGTACAGGTTGGCCAGGGTCTGCGCCTCGATCCCCTGCGCGGCGTCGACCAGCAGGATCGCGCCCTCACAGGCGGCCAGCGAGCGGGAGACCTCGTAGGTGAAGTCGACGTGACCGGGAGTGTCGATCAGGTGCAGTACGTGATCGGTGCCGTTGACCTGCCAGGGCAGCCGGACGTTCTGCGCCTTGATGGTGATACCGCGCTCACGCTCGATGTCCATCCGGTCCAGGTACTGCGCACGCATCGCGCGCCCCTCGACCACGCCGGTGAGCTGCAACATCCGGTCGGCCAGAGTGGACTTGCCGTGGTCGATGTGCGCGATGATGCAGAAGTTCCGGATCAGCTCCGGGGGCGTGAACGTAGTATCGGCGAACGAGCTCACTCAGATTCCTTATAAGTGGTGAACCGGGCACACCATCGTCCCATGCGGGGCGGGGTGGTCAGTGCTCAGTCAGTGGTGATCCTGCCCGCCACTTTCAGCGTACCGGAGCTGAGCTGGGCGGATGCCACAGCGCAAGCCGCTCGGCCCGAGGACGGCTGCTCGGCCGTACCTCGGCTGCGCCGCTCCGTGGTTGACCGATTGGTCGGCCGACTCAGCCGAGCGCGAGCGCGGCCACCCCGGCGAGCACGATGGCGGCGCCGGTCAGTCGGCGCACCGGTTCGGGCTCGTGGAAGTACCGCCAGGCCACCACGCTGCCGATCACGATGCTCAGCTCGCGAGCGGGCGCGACAAGGGCGACCGGGGCGAGCCGCATCGCGTAGAGCACCAGCACATAGGCCAGCGGGGAGAACACCGCGACGATCAGGGCCTCTCTGCGGTGCTCCCGCCAGTTGACCGCGACCTTCGCACGGTTGGCCAGCGCGAACGGCGCGAGCACGATGGCTTCCACCACCGATCCGCCGACGAACTCGATCAACGGCGGCACGCCGAGCACGGTGACCGCGTTCGCGTCCCAGAGCGTGTAGCCGGCGATCATCACCCCGGTGGCCAACGCGTACCCGACCGACGCCGCCAACCGCGTCGGCGCCCCGCCGGTCGCGGTCCCGATCACCAGCACACCCGCGATGACCACGCCGGCGCCGACGAGTCCGAGGAGGCCGACCCGCTCGTGCAGCAGCACGATGGCCAGAACCACCGACAGCAGTGGTCCGGTCCCCCTGGCCAGTGGATACACCACCGACATGTCACCGATCGCGTAGCCGCGTTGCAGCAGCAGGAAGTAGCTGACCTGGAACAGTCCGCTGACCGCGCTGATGGGCAGCCAATGCCATTGCAGCGGCTGGTGGGTCAGCACAAGGCTGATCGCGGCCAGCGGCACGACGATCGCCGCGGAAACGGTCAGACACAGCCAGACGAACGTCACCCCGCCCTGACCGGCGCGCTTGGCCGCGACATTCCAGCCCGCGTGAGCGAACGCGGCGACGAGAATCAGACCGACAGCGACCGGACTCAACGACGACCTCTCGGTTCGGAGTCCTGATCACCTGCCATTGGTAGTCAGGGGCGCGGTGTCCCGAAGGACCCGGTTCCCCATCCCCCTTTCAATCCGTACGTGCGGTTTTCCCGCATACGGCTTACCGATGATCTTCTCGACATGGTTACGCCACCCTCGGATAACGGATAGTC
>DATATE010000106.1:0-6816 GCA_036268955.1 Pseudonocardiaceae bacterium | reverse complement strand
ATTCACTACGGCGAACACGCCATCACCCACGGTCTGCATTGGTCGACCTGGCGCCGCCGGCACCAGGCCGAAGCCCGTCGCGCCCACGTCCGACGGAGACTACGCGTCCAGACGCTAATGATCTAGCCCTGTAGTACTAGGTGTCGGGCCGGGCGGCGTCGTCAGAACCGGCCGGGGCAGAAACCTCGGTAGGGCTTGAGTTCGAGCACGGTGAACTCGACAAGGCCAGCGCCGGCCATCGGCAGGCTGTCGACCACGCCGCGAGCCGCGTTCAGACTCTTCGCCTCCAGGACGAAGCAGGCGCCGAGCCCGTCGGCGCGGTGCCAGATCTGTTGCAGGACACCTTCGGCGTAGAGCTGCCTGACCCGCAAGGTCTCCGCCGGAACCATCCGGCTGAAGTCGGCGTCGCGGTACTGCTCGGTCCGCCGCCTGCTGGTCACCATGAACTGCACTCATACCTCCGGTCTGAAAAGGACACGTCCATCCGGGACGGGTCCAGATAGGACACGTTGTCCCGCACTGTGCCAGACCGGGTTTTCCGTTGATCAACCGGTTTGCCTGATGCCGAAGGCGACGGCGATGACCGCACCGACCAGGCCGACCGAGATGGCAAGGGCGAGGTGCAGGCCGGGCACCAGCGAACCGGTGCCGGCCAGCAGCGAGCCGAACAGGGCGACGCCGAGCACGCTGCCGGTCTGCCGCGCGGTGTTCAGGGTGCCGGAGGCGACCCCGGACCGTTCCCGTTCGACGCTGCCCAGCAGCGCGGCGGTCATCGCCGGCACGATCAGCCCGAGGCCGAAACCGAGCGCGGTGAGCTGGCCGACGAGCGCCGGATACGGTGCCGACGCGCCGAAACCGAGCAGGCCCGCGCAGCCGCCGCCCATCAGCAGCGCGCCGCAGATGATCAACCGGCGGGCGCCGAGCCGACCGGAGAGCCGGCCGGCGGTCAGGTTGGCCAGCACGATCGCCACCGTCATCGGCGCGAACGCCAGGCCGGTCAGCAGCGCCGAATAGTGCTGCTGGCGTTGGAAGAACAGGCTCAGTACGAAGATCAGACCATAGAACGCGATGTTGACCAGCAGGCCGATCGCGGTGGCCGGACCGAACGACGGCGCGCGGAACAGGCGCGGCGGCAGCATCGGCCGGGCCGAGCGTGTCTCGACGAGCACGAACAGCGCTCCGGCGAGTGCCGTGACGGCGAACCCGGCCAGGACCAGCGGATCGGTGAAGCCACGTGCACCGCCCTCGATCATCGCGCCGGCCAGCGCGGTCAGCGCCACCACGGCGGTCAACTGGCCGGGCAGGTCGATGCCGCGACCGGCGGACCGGGAGGTCTCCCGCGCCCGACGCAACGTGAGCAGGATGCCGAACACGCCGATCGGCGCGTTGATGAAGAAGATCGCCCGCCAGCCCAGCGTCTCGGTCAGCACCCCGCCGACCAGCGGTCCTGCCGACAGCGCGGTACTGGCTCCCGCCGACCACAGTCCCACCGCGCGCGCCCGGTCGGCCGGCCGGGAGTAGGTGTGGTTGAGCAGGGTCAGCGAGCAGGGCACCAGTACCGCGGCACCGATGCCCTGCACGGCGCGGGCGCCGATCAGCACGGCGAGGTCCGGGGCAAGGCCGCAGACCGCCGAAGCGAGGGTGAACAGCGCGAAACCGGCGACGAAGACCCGTTTCGCGCCGATCCGGTCGCCCAGCGCGCCCGCGGTGAGAATGAGCGCGGCGAACGCGAGTGTGTAGGCGTTGACCACCCATTGCAGCGCGGCGACTCCTCCGCCGAAGGCCGCCCCGATCGGCTTGATCGCCACGTTGACCACGCTCACGTCCAACTGCACGACCGCGAAACCCAGACTCGTCGCCAGCAGCGCCCAACCGTGCCGGGCGCCGCTCTGAACTGGGGTTTCCTGCGGTGCGGTCGTCGTGACCTGGTTGCGCGGGCTCATGATCTCCACGCTAGGCCGGGCACGGTTCGGTCCCCGGCGAAGTGTCAGCCGTGCCGGGCCAGTGCCGCGCGCAGCACCCCGGCCAATCCGCGCGGGTCGAGCCGGCCGTCGCCGAGTCCGAGTTCGACGAAGGCGTCGAAGGCCCGCTGATCGCGGCCGGCCGAGGCGACGGCGGCGTCGATCACCCAGGGCCTGCGCACGAGCGCGGCGGCGAGGTCGGTATGCCGCAGGTGCCGGCCCAGCCGGGCCCGCAGTGCCCGCTGGTAGGTCGTGCCCGGCTCGGCCCCGACGGCTGCCGCGCCGGCCAGCGCGCCGGAGAGCACCGCGTAGAAGATGCCCTCGCCGGTCAACGGGTTGATCAGCGCGGCGGCGTCGCCGGCCAGCAACACCCTGCCGTGCCCGACGGCGGGCCGGCCGGTGGACAGCGGCAGCCGGTGCGCCCGCAACGTCGCCGGTGCGGCGGCCGGCACCAGGTCGAGCAGCCGCGCCCGCAGGTAGGACCTGGACAGCGGACTGCCGCGCAGCACCTCCCCGTAGCCGACGTTGGCCCGGCCGTCGCCGATCGGGAAGACCCAGGCATAGGCGGGCCAGTGGGTCGCGGTCATCCGCAGCAACTGCTCACCGGCCGGCCACGGCGCCGAGGGCGCGTACCCGCGAATGGCCAGCGCGACCGTGCCGGTCCGCGCCGCCGGTATCCCGACCGCCCGCCGCACCACCGATTCGGCGCCGTCGGCCCCGATCAGCACCGGCGCCCGCAGCGCTCCGTCGACACGAACCTCCCGCGCGCCAACGGAAACCGCCCGAACCGAATGCCGGCGAAGCACCGCGCCCGCCGCGATCGCGGCCTCCACGAGACGATGGTCGAAAATCTTCCTCGGCACGACATAGCTCGGCCGCACGGTGGCCCGCGCGGCAATGCGGCCGCCGGGGGAGAACAGTCGCAGCCGCCCGGCCGGCGCGCAACCGGCCACCAGCCCCGCCTGATCAACACCCAGGCCGGCAAGGACATCCAGCGCATGCGGCGCGATCCCGTCCCCGCACACCTTGTCCCGAGGAAACGCCGCGCCGTCCAGCAGCAGCACCCGCGCGCTCGGTCTTTCCCGCAGCGCACCGAGCGCGGCGGCGGCGCCGGCAGGCCCCGCGCCGACGATCACCACATCCCAGGATTCCACAGTGGACTAACCGGCCAGCTCGTTCACGGCAGCGGCGAACACCGTCGGCAGTCGGGCCGCCAACGGCACCACCGCCTGGCCGACGCCCGGCTGCTGGCGGGCCCACAGCAGACCGGAGGTGATCCACCTGGACCGACGGGTCACCCGCTGCCAGGCCCGCTCGTAGTCCTGCGGCCGGTCCCGCGCAAGGCAGCCGACCAGTTCGGTAGCCGCGGCAAGGGAAATCGCGATACCTTCACCGGTCAGCGGATCGATGTAGCCTGCCGCGTCGCCGACCAGCAGCACCCGGCCGGCCACCCGCGACCGCACCCGCTGACGCATCGAGGTCGCACCGCGCGCGGTCGACACCGCCTCTCCGCGCGCCAATCTCGCCGCCAGCGCGGGAAAAGCGGTCAGCTGCTCCTCGAACGAACCGCGCGTCCCGGCCAGCAGCGCGACGCAGATCAGCTCGGCGGTGATCGGCGTGACATACGCCTCCGAGCGCGCCGCCCAGCTCACCTCGACGAAGTCGCTCTCCGGTGGCAGCGCGTAATGCCGGCGCTGCCCCCACCGATGCCGGTCGACCGGTCTCGTGGCGAACCCGGCCGCCGCCCTGACCGTGGAATGCAGACCGTCCGCCGCGACCAGGTACCGCGCCCGCTCCCCGCCGGCCAGCACCTGGTCGGCGTCCTGGCTGACTTCGGTGATCCGCTGCTCGCGGACGGTGATTCCGGCCGCGTCGACGGCTGCCCGCAGCGCCGCGTGCAGCACGGTGCGCCGCACCCCGCGCCCCGACCCGGACCGGAAATCGGCCTGCACCGCAAGCTCGCCGCGCTGATAGCGGATACCGCGAAACGCGTATCCCGGCGGATCGACCCCCAACGCCGCCAAGGCCCGCACCGCGCCCGGCATCAGCCCCTCCGCGCAGGCCTTGTCGATGTCCCCGGCCCGTTTCTCGAAGACCAGCACGTCGAGACCGGCTCGCGCGGCACCGAGCGCGACGGCGAGTCCGGCCGGCCCGCCGCCGACGACGAGCAGGTCACGCACCGGCCGCGGCCTTCACGCCGTCGCAGGGGCCAGCGCCGCGTTCTCGGTGCGGATGCGCACGGTCAGCAGGCCGGCGTTGAGCACGCTGAACACCAGCGCGGTCAGCCACGCCGTGTGCACGAGCGGCAACGCGGCCCCCTCGACCACGACCGCGACATAGTTGGGATGGGTGAAGAACCGGTACGGGCCGCCGGTGACCAACGGCAGGTCCGGAACCACGATGATCCGCGTGTTCCACCTCGGCCCGAGCGTGCGGATGCACCACCAGCGCAACGCCTGCGAGGCGAGTACCAACGCCAGCATCGGCCAGCCCAGCGCGGCGATGAACACCCGCCCACCGAGCCAGACCTCCAAGGCGCAGCCGGCCAGCAGTCCGCTGTGCAGCGCCACCATGAACGGATAATGCGAGAACCCGGTCTCCCGGCCGCCCCTGGCCATGCTCCAGGCCAGATTCCGTTTGGCGACAAGGAGTTCGGCCAGTCGCTCGACGGCGACAAGGCCGACGAGCACCGAGTACAGAATCTGACTGAGCAACGTGGTTCTCCCCGCTCATCACCATCGCAGCAACACCAGCTCGGCGCAGAAACCGGGCCCCATCGCCATCAGCACCGCCCAGTCGTCAGCATTCGGCGGTCGAAGCGCCAGCGTATCCCGCAATACGTGCAATACCGACGCCGAGGACAGATTGCCGACCTCCCGCAGTGACCGCCAGGTCAGTTCCAGCGCGGCCGGTGGCAGGCCGAGCGAGTCCTGAATGGCCTCGATCACCTTCGGCCCACCCGGATGGCAGACCCAGGTGCCGATGTCCGCGATCGTCAGGCCGTGGTCGGCGAGCAGGCCAGCCACATCCCCGCCGAGATAGGTCGACACCAGCTCCGGCACCTCGGTGCCCAGTACGATCCGCAACCCGCTGCTGCCGACGTCCCAGCCCATCGCGCGCTCGGTGTTCGGGTAGAGGTGACTGCGGCTGGCGACCACCCTTGGCCCGGTGACCGCCCGCCCTCGGTCGGCGCCGAGCAGCACCACTGCGGCGGCCCCGTCGCCGAACAGGCCCGCGGCCACCATGTTCGCGGTCGTCGGATCACCGCGCTGCACGGTCAGCGAACACAGCTCCACCGCCACCAGCACCGCGACCGCGTCCGGCGCGCCGAGCAGGTGGTCGTGCACCCGCGCGATCCCGGCCGCGCTGGCCACACAGCCAAGACCCATCAGCGGCACCCTTTTCACATCGGGGCGCAGGCCGAGTCGACCGGCGATCCGCGCGTCCAACGAGGGCACCGCGATACCGGTCACCGTGGTCGACACGATCAGGTCCACGTCGCTGATGTCCAGCCCGGCCTCTTTCACCGCGCCGGCCACCGCCTGCGCGCCGAGGTCGACCGCGACCGACAGGAACGCGTCGTTGGCGGCGGTGAACCCGTCGATGCGGGCGTACTCCTCCAGCGGCAGCGCGAGATGCCGGTTGGCAACCTTCGCGCTGGTGTGCAGCCTGCGGGCCAAGGACCGCCTGCCGTCCTCGGCTGCTGGCAGGCACAGGGCGGCGAACACGTCGGTCAGCTCGGCCTGAGGGTACCGATGCGCACCGAGGACCCCATGTACCGCGGCGATGGTGGTCACCGCACCGACGTTACCCATCTACTCCTAATCTCGCCTTTGTGGAAACTGCGACGGTCGTGCCCGACCGCAAGAGCCTGCTGCGCGGTCTCGCCGGCTCCTGCCATCCGGTGCCCGGCGGCGCGGTCACCGTGATCGCGGTGCTGGTGGCGATCGGCGTCGGGCTCGGACCGGCGAAGGTGGTGCTGTTCGGGCTCGCGATGGCCGCAGGTCAGCTGTCCATCGGATGGTCCAACGACCGCATCGACGCCGGTCGGGACGCGGCCAACGCGCGCAAGGACAAGCCGGCGGCTACCGGCGCGGTGTCGTTGCGTGCGGTGACCATCGCGGCGGGAGCCGGCCTGCTGACCTCCCTTGTGCTCTCGCTCACACTCGGCTGGCGGGCCGCGCTCGCGATGCTGGTGCTGGACGCGGCAGGCTGGAGCTACAACCTCGGCCTCAAGTCGACCGTGTTCTCCGGCCTCACCTATCTCGTCGGCCCCGGCCTGCTGCCAGTGGTGCCCTACCTCGCCCTGCCCGGCCATCCTCTGCCGCCCTGGTGGGCGTCGGCGGCCGGCGCGCTGCTCGGGTTGGGCGCGCACTTCGCCAACGTCCTGCCCGACCTGCGCGCCGACGAGGCCACCGGTGTGCGCGGCCTGCCGCACCGGCTCGGCGCCCGCGCCAGCATCGTGGTGATGGCGCTGGTCCTCGCCGCGGCCACCCTGGTCGTCGTGCTCGGCCCGAGCGGTGCGCCGGGCACCCTCGGTTGGATCGCCGTCGCGCTGGCCGTCGCGCTCGCTGCGGGCTCCGCCGTGCTCGGTATCCGCCGCCCGAACAGCGCGCTGGCCTTCTACAGTTCGCTCGCGATCGCCATCATCGACGTGGTCGTGTTCATCGCCGCCGCCTGACCGGACCAGGTATTCGCAGCTCAAAGAGTGTCCCTAGGTGACTGGTGTTTTGGTGGCTGAAGTATCTCGGCGTGTCGGCGCCCTGTCCGGTGATCGTTTCGGGAGAATTCCGGGGTGACGTTGGGCCAGACACCCCGCCAGACCGACCTGTTGCGGTCGACCGTCCAGTTCTGC
>DATATE010000105.1:0-70717 GCA_036268955.1 Pseudonocardiaceae bacterium | reverse complement strand
CGCTGCCGCTTACGAGCGTCGGGCGTTGGGTGTCGGTTCGCACTGGCCCTTCGATCAGTGGGGCCGGTTCCTGCCCGAACACACCACTGCGGTCAGCCTGCTGGACCGGCTACTCCACCACAGCAACGTGGTGGTCACCGAAGGCGAGTCGTTCCGGATGCGCGAAGCCCGCAGCCGAGGAGGTGGCCGCCCGAAGAAGACCTGAACAACCCCGACGGGTGGGGACTTTCACCTGGCCACCAGCGGGGACCACAACTTGGCCATTGACAGGGTCACCCTGCGGTGGCGATTCGATCGGATGTCCACCGTCTGTCACCCGGCCACCGGCACACTACGGCCGGCCTTCGCGGCCCTCGCGAAACATTACGGTGTCGCGGTCGATATCTGCCCGTCCAGGCGGGGCAACCGCAAGGGCGTGGTGGAAAAGGCCAACCACTCCGCGGCGCAACGCTGGTGGCGCACCGTCGCCGATGACGCCAGCACCGGGCAGGCCCAGACCAGCCTGGACCGCCTTGCTGGCAAGGTGGACGGCCGTGTCCGCCACCGTGACGGGGCCGCCACGACCGTCGGGGCGTTGGCTGATGCCGAGGCGCTGCGCCCGGCACCGGTGGTGGCCTTCCCCGCGGAGTTGGCCGAGCCCCGCACGGTCAGCCCGGCGGGCGTGGTGTCCTGGCGGGGCAACCAGTACTCGGTTCCCCCTGGGCTTGCCGGTGCGGTGGTGGCCGTGACCCACCGGCTCGGGTCGGAGACCGTGCGGGTGGCCACCGCGTCCGGGGTGGTCATCGCCGCGCATCTGCGCGCCCCCGATGGCGGTGGCCGAATGATCAGCGATGCCGGGCACGTCGCCGCGTTGGAGCGCGCGGTGCTCGCCTCGTTCACGACCGCGAAACCCTGCACCCACAAGACCCGCCGGCCGGCCTCGCCGGCGGCGTTGGCCGAAGCGGCACGACTACGCGGCCAACCCAGCGTTGACCCCGCCCACAAGGTGGTGATCGACCTGGCTGCTTATGTGGCTGCGGCCGAGCGGCTATCCGGTGCACCACAACAAGACCGGACCGACAAGAACAGTTAACCGTCCCTGAAAGGACATGTGATGACAGAACCGAAGACAGTCCCTCAGATGAGCGAAGCGCGCCGCTACCAACAACTCCGTGCTCACCTGTCCTACCTCAAACTCGCCGACGCCGTTGACGCATTGCCCCGGATACTGGACGCCGCCCGCTCCGAGAACCTCTCGCTGACCACCGCACTGGAACGGCTACTGGAAATCGAGGTCAACGCCACCGAGGACCGCCGACTGGCAGCCCGGTTGCGGTTCGCCTGCCTGCCCGAGCCCTGGACCCTGGCCGACTTCGACTTCGCCGCCCAACCCGGTGTCGACGAGAAACTCATCCGTGACCTCGCGACACTGCGGTTCCTCGACGACGCGGCCAACGCACTGTTCGTCGGCCCGCCCGGAGTCGGCAAGACCATGCTCGCCGTCGCCCTGGCCCGCGGCGCCCTCGAAGCCGGCCACCGCGTCTACTGCACCACCGCCGCCGACCTCGCGGCCCGATGCCACAAGGCAGCCATCGAGGGACGCTGGTCCACCTGCATGCGGTTCTTCGCCGGCCCCAAGCTCCTGGTCATCGACGAACTGGGATATCTGCCGTTGCCCGGCGATGGGGCCTCCGCACTGTTCCAGGTGATCAATCAGAGGTATCTGAAGTCGAGCACGATTTTGACGACGAACGTCGGGATCGCTGACTGGGCAACAGCTTTCGGTGACGCCACCGTCGCCGCGGCCATGCTCGACCGGCTCCTGCACCGCGCCACCGTGGTCGGTATCAACGGCCCCTCCTACCGACTGCGTCACCACCAGAACACCGCCGAGATCCTGCGCAAAGCGGTGAACGCCCATGTTTCCTGACCAACCCCAGCCGCCGACCCGCTCCTGCGGAGTCTGCTGGCGCGAGTTCACACCCAGCCGCGCCAACAACATCTACTGCTGCATCCGCTGCAAGAACGCCGCATTCGACCGGAAACGCCGCCCACCACGAGCAGACACCACGACTCGTGACACCGACCAACACCCCACAACAACCTCCACCCGACGACCACAACCAGTCGCCGTCCGGGACTGCCCACACTGCGGCACCCCGATCACCATCGTCGCACTGCTCACCACACCCGACATCGCCCAACCCACACTGCCCGCCACGACACCCGACACAGTGACCCCACAGCACCGTCCCTGACTGCTACAGTCAACCAACCACCTGGGGAAGATGATCTGGTACCCGTGGGGACTTTCTTCTAGCGCCGTCACAGCTTGGCCGGCGCTCCGGAGACGATGGAATCGACAGGCACCGCCTCGGCAAGAACTTGAAGAAATTTCGCCAGCCATTCCGGGTTTTGGGCGCCCTCCTTGACGATTTTGGCCACTTTGGCTGGGTCTTTTGGCACGGCAGCGCCCTTGCCGAACACCATGGCGACCAAGGCGCCACTGCCCTTAGTTAGGACAGCCGAACCTGCGGTCGACACGATGGTCCTCACGCCTTGATCCAGAGCAACTTCGACGAGTTCCTGCGCCACCAGAGGCTCCCCTCGCGATAAGTCAGCCGAGGTCACAGTAGCAAGCCGTCAGCCAGAACTAACAATGTATCGACGGAGTCGAGAACACAGACTCAGTCGCTGCATGACGGCTGGGTGGTGGACTTGAGGGTTGCCAGATCGCGGGCATGAGCTTGTAGCTGATGGTTACTCGTGCTCGTCATCGTCGCCTACTGGCTCGACCGACCATGCGAACGGCGGCGGGCGGAAGCTGGTCCTGGTGATGGCAGACGACCGTGACCGTGGTATTTAGATTGTTCCGCTGGTGACTGGTGGTGGCGGGGTTGCGGGCCGGAAGAAGGCGTTGTTGCGGGCGACGGCTGTTTGGATGGACGGTGCGTTGAAATTGGCGCCGTGATCGAGTTCGTGCTGTATGACCTGACGTAGTCGCTGTGCTTGGCGCTTGGTCTGGGTCTGGAGTTCGACGGTAGGGTCCTCGACACGGCGCACGGGCGTGCCATACCTGGCTTGGATACACCAGCCCAGTCCATGGGCGCGGTAGATCGCCAGCCGAACCAAGCCCACCGTTGGCATGATGAACACGACTTCCAGCAACACCAGCAACCCGGTGATGGCCGCCATCGGACTGTTGGCATCCACCGGTCGGTTCGGAAGCATCGACCAGCGAAATTTCCTGCCGACGCGCCGTGGCGGCAGGACCTGCCACCTGGGCCGTTGATCCGGGGCTATGGGGTATGTCATCGTGCCGCTTCCCAGCGGAAGGTTTCGAACAGGTCCAGGGCCAGCTCGCAGGTGTGCGCCCAGTCCTGCCAGGACGGCGACATGACCGACACGACCGCGATCGTCGTGCCGGCGGGGTCCGGAATCCAGGCTGTGGCCCGGCGAGTCACAACGACTGCGGATTCGACTCCGTCTTCGGTCGGCATCTCCTGGATGGTCTCGTCGACCACGACCAGGGCCGGTCCAGCGGGCAAGGCGACTGTTTCCACGGGGTCCGCGCCCTGCTCGGCGTGCAGGTCACGGAGGCCGGCGATGGCGACCTCGGGCGTGGCGTGGTCGGACGGGACTCGGTTTCCGGTGACTACTACCGACGCCGGCCGGTCCGGGTCATCAGGTGAACGGAACAGGCCCATCGCGGCGAAGTCCATCCCGGATTCGCCCAGCATCGCGCCGAACACGGTAAACGCGTCGGCCACCACGGCCGCGCTGGCGTCGTCGGCGGGTAGCCCGAACGTGCCAGCGAGCGTAGCCGCCAGCGACCGCGCGGTGCCGGGAACAGCGGCCACCGGGATGGACGCCATGCCCTCCGGCAGGTCGATGGAGAACGACCGCGTCGCGCTCATCATGGTCATGAAATCGCCCGTCCTCTCAACACGCCACTGAACGTCGAACCGGCCGACTGGGACGAGCTATCGCTGCCCTGGAATGCACTGTAAGCGAGACTCCCAGCGGTTTTGGCGACGTTGATGCCCTGGTCGATTCCTCGGGCGATGGTGGACATCGGGTCGATCGCCTTGTCCGCCAACCCGGCGAGCCCGGACAGACCTATCTTCGGGCCGAACGTGCTCAGCGCGCCCACCGCCTGGTTGAAGCCACCGGAACCAATGGTGGCGCCGTTGATGAACTTGGTCGCGCCGGCCGCCAGCAGCCGGGAACCGACATCGCTGCCGACCACACCAATGGTGCTCTCGGTCGCATCCAGACTGCCGGATATCACCACTTTGGCGCCACTGCCCAGGCTGTCGGCGAGGTCTCCCGCTCGGCTCAGTGCCGTCGCGGCGTCGACACCGGCTTGGGCAACCTTGGCGCCCTTCGCGAGCGGCCCGATGAACGGCAGGGAGCCGATCGCGTCCATCCCCAGGCTTCCCCAGCTCACATCCTTGTCACCGGCCGCTTTCGCCAGCCCCGACGCGGCAAAGGCACCCAGCGAGGTCAGACCGGCAGCGGCACCGAAAATCGCGCCGATCGGCTCGAACGGGGCGGTGACAAGCGCGATCACACCAAGTACCCCGCTGATCTTGCTCAGCAGGTTGCCGACGTCGGCGATGTCGGCAGCGTGGTCCTTGGTCCACTGCCAGACCTTGCCGGCCAGCGACGACACGTCGCTCATCAACCCGCTCAGCGCGTTGCCGAGACTGGCCCAGAAACCGGGCTCCTGCGGAGCCTCGTCCTTGGCCTTCTTCAACGCGTCCGCGATCTGCTGCGCCAGCGCTTCATGTTGGGCCAGCAACTGCTGGGCATCCTCGCGGATCGCGTTCAGCTCCTGCTGCGCCGAACTCACGCCTTGCTCGGCAGCGTTGAGGGCGCTCTGCGCCTGTTGCAATGCCTGCTGGGTGTTGAACTCCTGGCCGGCCAGCTTCAGGTTCGGATTGTTCTGTGCCTGCTGCAACGCCGCCAGCGCCTGCTCGGCCTGGGTTTCGTACCGGGCGGCCTGCTGCTGCATCGTGGTCAGGTCCGACGCCCACCCGTCCAATGCCGTCGCCGCGTCGCCGAGCGAGGCGTTGGCCTTGTTCAGGTAGTCGGGCAACTGCCCAACCTTGCCCCGGAAGTTGTTGGCGGCATCGCCTTGCCAGATGCCGTCGTTTTGGCCGACCTCGTCGAGTGCGTCGCGGGCATTGCCCAATTGCTGGGCCACGGTGGAGAAACTGTTCGCAAGCGACGTCACTGAACCAGGTTCCCCCGGTGCCGGATCGAATCCCAGCGCGGGATAGTCAGTCATGACGCCCGATCCCCGTTGAGGGCAGAGATCCATGATCCAGCGGTCTGCGCAGGTGGAGCGGAACCAGCCGCTGATTGGCTTGTCCCTGGTGTCGTGCTCGGCGCGGATGGTTGTTGCGATGTGAAGGACTTGGCGATCTCGGTTTCCACGTCCTGGTAAGCCTGCACGGTCGCGCTCAACGCACCCGTCATCTTGCCGGTCAGATCAGAAATCTGGCCAGTGCCGTAATCCCAGCGATCCTTGAAATCGCGGCCGGCGCCGTTCAAGGCATCGTTGCCAAGCTGGTCAGCCGAGGCGTTCTGCAACGCGGTATTGGCGTCGGTGATGGTCTGCGCCGCAGCCTTCAACGTCGTCACCAACTGGTCCATCGCCCCGAGATCGATCTGATAGCCGTCGCCCACCGTGTCCCCTCGCCTCCGCATTGTCACTCAGCTATCAGAGCGTACCGATTGTCGACGCGTTCTCTCCAGACAACGGCGAAAGTGGGCGGGCAGAACCCGGTGTTGACATTCGACTGCGCAGTCGACGGACGACGTACCAGGACGATTTCGGTATGGTTAGGTCGTTGATTCGTCGCTGTCGCGGCTGGTCGGCGACCACGGGATACGCCAGCCCTGACCGGCGAGCGTCACGGCGCCAACCACGACCGTCAACACCAGCACCATGGAACACCATCGGCCCCTCAAAGCCGGATGGTTCGCATTTGATTCCCGTACTCGCCGTTGCGGATCTCGTATAGGTCGGGATGATCGCCTGGGTCGATATCTGCACGCACGCTTCACGGATCGTGTCCACCCAGTCCGGGCGGCCAGTGGGGGGACCGGAGGGACCACCGCGCACTCTTCAGGTCGAGGGACTGTTCTCCGCGTGGCTCAGTTCAGAGCGTCGGGTCAGGTGGCCGATGCATGTTGCGTTCGTGAGACGAAGGCGTCTGTGGTGGGTCCGCCTTGGCGGCTTCAGGGTCCTGGCAAATTCGGTCACGGCCGTGGGCCTTGGCGCGGTAGACGGCGGTGTCTGCGGCCAATAGGAGGTCGTCGAGGGCGTGAAAGCCTGGCGCGGGGTGGCTGGCGATGCCGATGGAGACGGTCAGGTTGTGAACGGTGGTGGGGCCGTCGTTGGTGACCACGTTGATGACCAGTGCGGTGATGCATCGTCTGAGTCGTTCGGCGATCGGCCGTGCCGCAGTGGCGTCGGCATCGGGGATGAGAACTACGAATTCCTCCCCGCCCCATCGGCCGATGGCGTCGCAGTCGCGGACCTCGGCACAGATGGCGCGAGCGACGGCTCGTAGGACCGCGTCACCGGCCAGGTGTCCATAGGAGTCATTGACCTGTTTGAAGTGGTCAAGGTCGAGCATCAGGACGGCCAAGGGCGAGTTGTCGGCGTTAGCGCGGTCGAGTGCGTGCTGGCCTATCTCGTGCCACCATTCCGCCGTGTGCAACCCGGTTTTGGTGTCTGTTCGGGCAGTTTTGCGGTAGTGCGGTATCAGGATTCCGCGGTGCATGGCGATCAGTCCAAGGACGACACCGACCAGCAGCAGCGGGTTGTAGACCACTAGACCGGCGGCGGCGATCCCGAGCCCGAACGCGCCGATCTCCAGGATGCGTTCGTCGATGTTGTGCAGCACCTGCCTGCCGCGCACGTTGGGTGAGGAGATCAGGATCGCGACGATGACCAATGCGTAGTTGACTAGCCAGCGGGCTGCTGCGGCGGCGAGGACTACGCCCAACGCTGCGATGGTGGTCGGGACGCCGGGATAGGGGCCTGGTCCGACCGCCAACACGGCAGCGGCGAACTGGGTGGCGATCATGATCGCGGCGGTGCTGTAGATCCATCGGTACAGCGGCCGACGGCCCCGCCACACTCTCAGCCACGCCCACCCTTGGGTCACCACTACCATCGCGGCGGCCAGGGTGACGGGAAGAATCAGCACGGCGGCGAAGGACCACACAGTTTTGGTGTCCAGCGACGGCGCTGGCCCGGAGGTGAGCTGTCGAACACGATCGATGCCACGAGAGAGGTCAATGTGGGTGATCGCGCACGCGGCCAGCACGGCGAAACGAATCCAGTCCAGCCGGCTGACCATCAGGTGTGTGCTGGTAGCGGTGGTGGACACTACGGCTACCAGTTCCAGGCCGAGGACGCAGCCGAGCACGTGCCGGGGGGTAGACCATAATTCCCATTGGCGAAACCACGTCACGAATCTGTGCACCGCTGTTCCACCCCTTGAGTCACACGTCTACGGGCTGCTCGCCTCCGGCAGCCGTGCTGATCACCGTAATCGCACGAGCACAATGCGCGACCGCCAGATGGGGGACAATCACCATGCGCGTTCCGTGAACCCACAGCACCACTGACAGCGCCCGAACCCACCGTTGTCACCTGGGGAGGTGAATCGCCATGCACGTCGACGAAACCTGGTGAACCACCGCCCACTCAGCCGCCATCAGTGCGTTGGCCCTCGTCGAACCTCGCCTATGTGGACTGCCCGGCTGCTGGTCGTACCCCACCTGTTGCGGGTGCGACCGCCCGGTGCCAAGCCAGCCCGGTAACCACAGCGAGGACGACGCCGACTAGCGCGGCGATCGCGATGACCCGCGCCGGAGTAAACGCTTCGGCGAGTAGACCGGCCGCCAGGACACCTACCCCCTGGGCGACGCGCAGGCTGGAGGAGGCCAACCCGCCCGCTTGGCCTCGGGCGTGATCGGGAACAACACGCACGAACGCGGCCTGGGCGATCGTGTTGTACGCCGAGCCGACACCACTGGCGAACCACAACAACACCGACACCGCGAGCGTGGGAGCTAACCCGGTCGGCAGAAGCACCGCGCAGGTCACCACAGCCAGCGGTGCGAGCAGTGTCAGCCGCCGCTCCGGTCGGAAGTTCTTAACCGCCAGTACCCCAACCACCGTGCCGGCCGGGTTCGCAGCCAGCAACCACCCCACAGCCTGCGTACCACCGTGGATCTGCGCGGCGTAGGGCACCGCGAGTCCCTCAGGCACGATGTACGCACCCGACACGCAGGCCAGGCCGATCAGCGTCCGCAACCGTCGATCGGACATGACCACCGCGAACCCGGCCGTCAACGTTCCCCACCAGGTTCGACGCGATCCGGTGCCAGCCGGGGGCGGCCGATGTGCCCGCACGCCAGCGCAGACTAGCGCTGCCGAGGCCACGAACGTGGCCGCGTCGACCAGCAGTGCGTCCCGGATACCCAACGTGGCGACCACTGCGGCGCCGCCGCCGAAACCACCGACCAACGCCAGCTGGTAGGTAGTGGACATGACCCCCGTACCCACGACCAGTCGATCGCCAGGGAGTATCGCCGGCATGATCGCACCCCGTGCGGCAGCGAAGGGCGAGGCCAACAGTTGCGCGATTGCTAACAAGACGATCAACGCTACAACCGACTGTCCGGGCAGGGCCATCACCGCGACCAATGCCGCTCGCACGAGATCGGCGGCAACCATCACCCATCGGCGCGGAAAGCGGTCGGCGAACCCGGAAAGCAGCGGTCCACCGACCAAGTCAGGCAGGAAGGTCAGAGCGTAAGTCAACGCCGTCCACGCAGGCGAATGGGTTCGATCGAACACCAGCACCGTCAGCGCAACCCTGGCCAACTGGTCTCCAGCAACTGACAGCGCGTGTGCGGTCCAGAGCGCCCGGAACTCGCCAACAGCGAACACATCCCGAAATGTCGCCGGTCTATCCGCCGATGAATCCTCGCTCCCCACGTCCGCCTCCCCGCGACTCGACTCAAGGCAACGATGGCACACCGCGACCAGCCAGTCACCCACAATGACTGAACTAGAGAGCTGTCAGCTCAGCGTTCGGTTGGGCATGCAACAAACCCGATGCGATCTACCTTCCTACCCCGAGTTCCCCCGGTGAGGCCCACGCCACATCGCGCCGGCTCGACCGAATACACCAGCAAAGCACCCACGCGGTAAACACATCGAGACCCGGTGCGCGCGTCCCTGTACGCGGCACGCCTTGACGCACCCTGCCGGCTGGTAGCCTCGGGTTCAGGACATTGGCGAGATATCGCCCTCGGGCCGCTCAGTGCCCAGTAAGTCTCCATACCACTGGACCGCCTCCTGGTAACGAGCCAGCGCCTCGGGGTTGTCCGGATCGCCTGAGGCCGCCAGTTCTTCGTACGTGAAGGACATCGCCGCATTGGCTTGTCCGATCAACTGCGCCCGGTCGGCCATCGCTTGCAGGCCAGTCGGCATAGAAGCCAGCGACTCATGGGCCAGCTTCGCCTCTTCGGCCGCTGACCCGGTAAAGATGGGCTTGACTTCCTCGAAGGTCCGGGCCAGTTTATCGGACATTTCCGCGAACTCGTCGGCGAGGCTGGCGAACTGGGCGGCGTGCGCCCGGTAGATATTCGACCCGTCCGCCGCGCCTCGCTTTTCGGCGTCCTGCGGCTCCTGTTCAGTCATACCGACAGCGTGGCACGCGAGCCGCTCGTTCGAACCGGGAACACCGGGACTATCAGGGAGGCTCCGCGTTCAACGCCAACCTCGTTCGAAGGATGTACCTCGATCTCGTGACCGACGGTGTTCAACGAGGTCAACCGCACCCTGACTTGATCGTTTGGCCTTCGCGGTCGTCGGACCCAGCCGACCGCGCGTTGGCGGTTGTCCTCCACTTCCGGGGATGCGCTGACACTGGGTGCGCTGGCGGCTACCCTGGTGAACCGGATGAGGCGGGGCCACGCGGGGCACGCGCCGCGACGAGGGGATCTCTCGACCATGCCCAATGCGAGCGGGCCAATGCACGACCCGAATATGTTCACTCCGGCCGACGCCAATACTAGCCTCCAACAGGCCCAGAGTGTGTTCAGCAACGCCACGCCGGAGGCGGCCCAGCAGTTCGCCAGCGAGGTGCAGGCATGGGCGAACAGTTCCGCCGCGATGAAGGCATCCGCGACGTCGGGCAAGTTCGCCGTGGACCCGGCCAGTGGTCAAGGCTACGTCGACTTGTACAACCGCTGCATTGACGAGATCGAAACATTGCGACCCTCCATGATGATCGCCGTCCAGGAGTACAAACTGGGGACGACACCAGGGGCGAAACTGGTCGCTCCGTGGAACCAGCAAGTAACCCAAGAACTTGAAACGGCGTTCAGCCAGTTGCCTACGGTCTACGAGAACGCGCGCGATGCATACGCGGCTGCGATGACGCATTACAAAGAAAACGAGGAAAGTGTCAGGTTCACCCTCCAGCAATTGACCAATCAAGAATGAGCAAGGACATACTCGTGATATCTCGTACTTGTGCATTGCCGGTACTACTGGTGGCCGTTACCGTATTCGGGTTGGCCGGCTGCTCGACCAGCAATCCAGGTATCCCGACACCGACGTCCGGGGCTAACACAGGTGACGATTCAAGTAGTGCATCGAGCACCACTCCGGCGATATCTGACAACTGGTGGCAGAAAATCAACTCCTGCTCTCTCCTCGACCAGACCAGCGCCACCCAGCTAGGCCTACCTGCACAAGGGGTGGCAATTATTCACAGCGACACGCAGAATAGTTGCCAATGGGACAGTAGCGGACATGTGCAAGTTGCGTTGACGAGTGACCCATACGATTCCTTGGTTGCTAACGGAGGTCAGATTTCTGACCTGACTTTCAGCGGTCGCCCAGCTGTGCAGTCCGCGGGCGCTGGAGGCCCAGGCGCATGTGATGTTTCATTGGAAGCGACGAGTGGTTCACGAGCATTGATTGCCGCGACTACCGACAGTAATTTGACTGATCAAGCATGCACGTTGGCGCAAGGCGTGGCGAAGGCCATTTCACCGAAGTTGCCGAGCGGCTCGAAGTAAACGGATCGGAGGCTTGTTGTGTCGTCAAATAGTGGTCCGGCGGACGTTCCGCAGGGTGGTTCGGTGGTGCCTGCGCCGCCGTCGACGGTGAACTATGCCGGCAGCGTGCAGCAGACGGCCGAGTCGCAGGCGCAGGAACTGGTGGCCCAGGATCCGAGCTTGCAAGGGTTCGTCGGCGTTGTCTTGCGTCCCGGCGAGGAAGCCGCAGCGAAGGCGAACGCGGACAAGTCCGCGAGCCAGTACGCGACGTTGCAGACGCAAGGCCTGGGGCGCGACATCACTACCAAACGTGGCCCAGATACGGGAGGCCACAACTACCTGGCCTACCAGCAGGACGAGCTGCACCAAATGGTCAACACGAGCGCAGACCCATCAGGCGTGAACGACCAGGGCAAGGCATTGAACACCGTAGGCAACGGTCTTGCCAAGATTGCCGCCGATATGGACAAGACGACAAGCGCTATGGCGCCGTCGTGGCAGGGAGAGGCTGCGCGGGGTGGGGCGGCGTTCACCACGGGGATGTCGTCGTGGCATGGATCGACGGCTCAGGGTGCGCAGTATGCGGGTACGCAGATGTTTGAGCAGTCCCAGGCGTTGGGGCAGGCTCGGACGAATATGCCGCCGCCGATGGTGACCCCGACCACTGCGGATGTGCAGAGCGCGTTGTTGTCCTACAACCCGCTGGACCCGAGTTCGTTGGGTACGTTGCAGAACTTGGCGAATCAGGCGAACGCGTCGAAGGCGAATCATCAGACGATGGCGCGGGTGGCTCAGCAGTATGACTCGCAGTTGGGTACCAGTGCGACGTTGCCGGCGTTCAGCACGCCGAGTCAGTTCAGCCCGAACCCGCCAGCCAGCGCGGGCAGCCCCGGTGGTGGCGCTGGTGCCGGGGGGAGTGGTTCGGGGAGTCATGCGCCGTCGTTGCATTCCGGTGGCGGAGGGTCGGCCGGGTCTCCGACCCTGCGTAGCAACACCAGTGGTGGCAGCGGCGGATACGGTGCGCCGCCACAAGTCCCGACTGGCCAGGGCTCTGCTGGGCAAGGCCCTGGCGGGCAGGGTTCAACCACGACGCAGGGCGCTACCGGTGTCTATCCGCCTGGTGGTGTGGGTCAGCAGGGCGGTTCGCCGTCGCCGTACCCCGGTGGTTCTGGCGGGTCCAGCGGCACTACGGGTGGTGACGTGGGTGGGATGGCGATTGGCGGGATGCCGGTCGGTGGCGGTTTCGGACCTGCCGGTGGCGGCGATGCGAGCTACGGCGGTGGTGGTTCGGGGTGGGGACCGACCGGTTCTGGCGGTGCGAGCCCTGGTGGCTCTGCTGCGGGTCAGGCTGGTGCGCGGAGTGCTGCGGGTGCGGCAGCCGCTGAGGAGTCCGCCGTCGAGAACGGCGCGGCAGGTGCTCGTGGTGCGTCGGGTACTGCGGCGGGTGGCATGGGTGCCGGAGGACGTGGCGGTAAGGGTGGCGAAGACTCGGAGCACAAGCGGGCGGATTACTTGCTGGAGTCCGACCCGGAAAACGTGTTCGGCACCGATGAGAAGACCGTCCCGCGCGTGATCGGCGAATAGGCGTGGCTGAGGGATTCGAGATTTCCTTGGTGGCTGCGGATATTCTCGGTGAACGGTGCGGGGTAGACCTGCATATCGCGCCGTTCGAGTTGCCGTATGCCGGCCACACCGACGCGGAGCGGCGCCGGCTCACGGAAGCGGTGCTGCGGGACCTGGATGGGCGTGGGTTGGCGCATCGTGGCCGGCTGGAAACCGAAGTCGAGGACGCCGTGGTGTTGTTGGGGCGGGCTCCGGTGTCCGCGTCGTTGGTTCTGGCGGCGCGGAATGGCCGAGGGCAGGGCGTCGCGCGGATCGCGTCGAATGGCCGTCAGGCACTGCTGGTCGCCCAGCACGGCACCGTGCTGCGGGTGGACTACGTGCGCCCGACCGCTGTCGTCGGCGCGTTGGTGGGGTTGGTGCCCGATGCGCGGCCGATCAGAGGCAGGGCGGTCACCTTCCCCCGTGACGACCCCGCAGCCGGTCCCGCCGGGCGGCATCGCGATCCGGACGAGGACAACGGCGGCAGCCTGATGCGCAAGGCTCGGCCCGCCAACAGTGCCTACGTTCAGGAACGGCAGTTGGCCAACGCGATGGCGCAACAACCACGGCGGCGAGCAGGCACGGTGTCGGTGTTCAGCCGGGACCGGCATGGCCGAGAGCAGCAGGCCGCGATGCTGGTCTGGCATGACACCGATGCCGGCCGCTATCTGATCTACCACACGGCCAGCTCGGACGGCGTGGAGTGGGTGTCCTATGCGCCTGCGGACAACGTCCGGGTAGCCCAGCAACTCGGACAGCTCTGGTCGGAGTACGCGCTGGAGCGTTACTGATCGGCCAGCAGGTTCCGTGCGAGCGTCAGCGTTGCGGCGCAGTCCGGTAGTGGTTGGTCGTCGACTGGGGCGTGCAACCAGACTGCGTTGGTGCCGGCCACCAGGCTGGGCGGAAGGTCGATCGGGGTGTTCAGTCCGAGGTGCACTACGGGTGAGTCGCGTTGGTCGGTGCCGATGTGGTCGACGTCCAGCGTGGTGCAGTGGGTCAGGATCGTGTAGTGGCCGTGGGAATAGTCGATGATCGGTCCGGTGATGTCGTCGAGGGCCGGTAGCAGTTCGGTGTGACGTGAGTCGGGGATGACGATGCTGATCGCTGCCATGGTCGCGGGAAGTCGCAGCCACACCGTGTATGTACTGGAAAACACGGGCCATCCCCACCGGTCCCGGTAGAGCGCTGCGGCGGTTTCGCTTGGCGTGAGCGGTCCCGCAATAGCGTCAGATGCCACGCCACGATCGTCCGACTGACCATGTTGATCTTCAGGGTTTGTGCTCATGTGAATACCGCCCATTCCAGCTATCGCTCGTCGCGAAATACGTCAACACAGACCCGCAAACCGCGTCGGTGAGTTCGCAGATCGATCCAGTGTGGAGCTTGCCTGTTCAGCCGGTGGCGCAGGCTTCAGTCCCTCCCGCACAGCCGTCCGGTGGCCTCACATTCGCTGACCTTGTGCAGTCGTGTTCCGCGCGGTGGGCCCGAACACGTCGACGGCCAACCTGCGGATCAGCTGGTGGGATTCGGCTTTGCCCAACGCGACAGCGGCCAACGAGCTAAAGATCTTTTCGTGCACCGCGACGTCCGCCGGGTCCTCCAGGAAATGTCCGCCTGTTTCGTGCTGGAGGGCCACGACCGGACCGAACTCGGCGAACTCCATGAGGCAGCACGAGCCGGCGAGTCCGGCGTGAGCGCCTGCGGCAGTGGGGATCACGCGCACGGCGATGTGCGAGCGGACGGTCATGCTCAGGAGGTGATGCAGCTGCGTGGACATGGCCTCCTTGCTACCGACCGGGAGACGGAGGGCGGCATCGTTGATGAAAAACAGGGACTGTGGCGGCTGCTCGTGATCGAACACGCGCTGGCCGGCGATCCGCCCGGCCACCAACGACTCAACCTCATCGGCCTGGATGGTGACCGTCCGCGCGAACACGGAGGACGCGTAGTCGGCGGTTTGCAGCAGCGCGGGCACAGTCAACGCACTGAACTCGGTGATCCGGGTCGCCCTGTACTGGTGGTCGGCCAGCGTCCGTCGCTGTTCTGGGTGTGGCCAACTGGATTTGACTTGGTCACGGGTCAGGTACAGGAGCCGGTCTCGTTCGGCCCCGGTGACGCCGAACACTGCCGCCATACTGGCGACTTCGACTTCAGTGGCGGGGAGTTTGCCGGTCAGGAACCGGGATACCCGGCTTTCCGACCAGTCCAGCATGCTGGCGGTGCTTTTGCCGGTCAAGCCAGCCTTTGTCATGGCCGACCGCAGAGCGTAGCCCAGCTGCCGACTGCGCACGGTCGAACGCTCCTCAGTCACCCCGATGTCTCCTTTACTGCTCATCGTTCGTCGGTTTGTCCGGCGGAGTCCGGCACACCCTGCGTGTCAGGCTGGGCTTGCTGGATGGTGGACCGCCGATGTCATCGACCGCAATCAAGCGGCCCGTTGATCCGTCCACTACAGCCGTCCGGTCCCGCTCGGCGACGCTTCTGGTTGGGGCGCAGGAAGGCTGATGTCAGAAGAACTGGCGGCGGTGTTCAGGTAGGGACGGATCTGGTTGATCCATTCTTCGAGTTGGGTCACCACATCGGCGAGGTACGGTTCCGAATACTCCCGCAACAGGTGCGCGGCGTCATCGCAGTCATAGCCATCACCTCGCAGAATCTCTTCCAGGTCATCGGTTGTCCATGTCCGTCCGTGGCGGTCGGTCGGGTGGTGGGTTTTGTCTAGGTTGGTTTCGTAGCCTGTGTCGCTGCCGGTGGCTGCGCCGCCCACAATGACGTTGGTGTCGGGGATGATCAGGTCTGGCTCGTTGTCATCATCGCGGGGTGCTGCCAGTCGTCGGCTGAGTTCGGTCTGTGCGAGCCGAGCACGCCGGAGCACTTCGCGTAGCGCGGCCCCGGTGACACTGATGACGTGCGGGCCCCAGTGCATCTCCATAGCGCCGCCCCGAACCGCCCAGCCCATCGGTGTCCGGCCATCACACGCCACCCACGTACTGACCGCCCTGTCACTGCTGAAAACCTTGTCGGCGTGGGCGCCGAGCCGGTGAGTGGCTTGCTCGCCGCACCCGATCAGGCGGTCTAGGCTGGCCGTGTCGAATTCGATTTCGGTGCCGTGGCAGTGTAGTTCGACGTTGTCGTCCACGACCGCGATCCACACCTTGGCGCGGTGATCAATATTGAGGCAGGTTCCACAGTCGGCCACGGCCATACCCTTTCGCTATCAACGGTGTGCGTAGTGGTTAGAGGCCCGGTGTTCAACGGGGCGGTCCTTGTCGTCGCTGCCGGGTTGCCGTTGACCCTGGCCGAGCATGGCGCGAGCCCATCGCACATCATGTGGTGATGGCTGTGCGGGCAGCGGCACGGTAACCTCTGGAATCGACGGCTTCCTGCCGTTCATCGGCGTGGGTGTGATCTGAGGAAACTGGCCTCCAGCTCCGGAGTGTCCACATGACACAGTTCCGCAAGCATTGAGACCGCGTCCGGCGTCAGGCTGACGACGGGGTTGCCGAATTCACCGATAACGTCGAGCTGCACCATGGCCCATCGACGCGCAGGCGCTAGTGCAGGTTGAGGCGCATGAGCGAGCACCCGGAGATCGACGGTGACTGGCCCAACCGGGTAGGTGGCGGGGCCGTACATACGCTGCTCGACCTCGGCGAGCAGCTGGCTTGCGCGAGTACCCAACGCCTGTGCGATTTCGTCGAGCCGGTCAGCGGTCATGCGCCGAGTGCCGAGCTCGTATGTGGCGAGGGTTTGCAGAGACACGTCACGGGCAGTGCCAGGTAGCTGTTCCTGTAGTTCCTTCCGCGTCCAGACCTTTCCCTTGCGATGACGCCGGATCACATCACCCAGGGCGCGTGAATACAGGGATATGAATTGCCGATCGGACACGCTCGCGTCAAGTTTGTTCATGTGATTGGGTTCCTGTGATCGGGGACGCGGCAATCCGATACCAGTTCCCTGTTCGGAGTCGCGACCGTGAGTAGGGGGATCAGCGAGCCACGGTCATAAAGCAGAACCACGGTGACCGTTCATGGACGTCCGAGCCTCGGCGTATTCACCCATGGTCGGACGAGGATAATTGCGCTGCCGGAACGGTTTAATGTCGCGGGAGTTCTGCCCAGGCGGTTTGGCGTCTGCGGGCTCAGGGTTGGCGGGCCAGTGGGTGTCCGGGTATCCGCGCGCTCTGCCGCTAGCCCGGCCGATTGCCCTAACGGCAACACGGTGTGCCCATTGAGCGTGAGGTGTTCCGATGGCAGTTGCGGCAAGGTGGCGCCACAGGTCGGCGTCTGTCCAGGACAAGAACCGGCGACGGGCTGTGTACATCGAGAGACCGAACTCGGGCGGAACGACACGCCAGGGCAGGCCGCGCATCACCATATAGACGACTGCTGCGAACGCATGGCGCGGCTCGATCTCCGGCCGGCTACCACCCTGTGGGCCGAGCAGGGGCGCGACGAAGGACCACTGCTCGTCAGTGATCACTGCCTTGATGTCGAGTTCGGCCATTCGTCGTCGTCCTCCTCCGGTGGATCGGTGAACAGGTAGCGCTCGATGTCGTCGAGCCGGCGGGCCATGTCCGTGAGTTCGTCGCGTTCGGCACGCTTGTGGGCGGAGAGGTCGCGGATGGCCGCAACGAGCCAACCGCCAGCACCCAGCACGCAGAGCCAGACCACAACCGCAAGCCACGGCGGCGCGTGCCCGAATACGACGAGGCCCACCGGGCTAGGCGGGCGACGTGTGCCGGCGCCGTCGCGGGTTCAGGGCATGCCGGCCATACGCGGTGCGTTCGGCGTCGAGTTCGGTGCGGGTCTCGGTGAGCAGTCGGGCCAGCAACCTTGGCAGTGTGGGTGCGGCGCCTTTCGGGTTGGTGTGCTGGCCCTTCATAGGAACTCTTCCTTGGGTCGGCCGGCCAACGCGGACTGGGGCGAATCCGGGGCATCGGGTGCCGGCAAGGTGTCGCGGATAGCGGCAATCACCTCCACGAGCGGCCCCTTGGTTCGCCAGACCGGTTGGCCTCCGGGGTTCGTGCGCTCGGCGAGGGCCTCGGCTGCGCCGTAGATGCCGAGACTGTCCACGGACCCATCGGGCCACGGGCGAATGAAGATCAACCCGTCCGAACTGGGCAGGCTGGTCCAGCCCCCCGCTTCGAACAAGATCTCTAGCTCCGCGACCGGGTCCTGTATGGGCTGGTCAGGTGTGCTCATAGGTGTATCCGCACTCGCTCGTTGGATACGGCAGGCGTGACAGGGGACCGCACCACCACGCCTACCGCCGTTTGTGGTTTGGCCCGCTCGTGCGGTCCGATGCCCGGCCAAGTAGTACGAGCCGACCTCTGTTTGCGCACCATGCGGCGGTTGCAACGGCGCAACAGCAGCCGTCGCGTCGTCGTCGCTAGCGCGCGCAGGCCGACGACGAGCGCCGATGCCGTCACAACGCCACTGATCAGGAAGAACCCAGCTGCTAGTACGTCGAGCATCGATGCCTCCCGGCGACCCGTAGACTGATGCGACCCCTTCTGATGTTGCGCGTTATCAGGTCGCGTAGCTGATAATGAGCTACACACGCAACGAGCGCAACACGTGACGCTGGTCTATCCGGGTGACATGCCCATGTCTTCCTGGTAGCGGGTAGGGTGTTGCGCACGAGCAACACCAGGAGGTCATTGATGGCAGCGAAAACGCCGACGCCGAAAGCGCGAGCGTTGGGTGTTGCGCTCCGGAAGGCTCGCGAGTCTCGGGATGTTGGCGTTCGCGAGCTGGCCCGGCAGATCGGCGACGATGCTGGAGCCTTGTCTCGATACGAGAAGGGTGAACGCGCTCTAAAACCTGAAAAGGCATCGCAAATCCTTGGCGCGCTCGGCATCAACGGCTCTGAGTATCAAGCGATTATGGCGCTGACTCATGACACCGAAGGTCCCTTGTGGGTTGCCGTGAGCCTGCCCGAGCAGCAGCACCAAGCAGACGCCTTGCTTGAATTTGAGGACAAAGCGAGCCGGATTATTTTGGTGGGCGCATCTTTGATTCCAGGTCTGTTGCAAACCCGAAATTACACCGAAGCCATCATGAAATCTAATGATGATGTGCCGTCCAGTGAGATTCGCACTCGGGTCGCGGTTCGACTCGGTCGACAGACGGTGTTGGGCCGCGCGAAGCCAGTTGTGCTGGATGCGCTGATGGGCGAAGGTGTTCTCGATCAATTGATTGGCACATCAGCCGGAATGATCGAGCAGCTGAACTGGCTTTTGGAAATTGGCGAACGCGAGAACGTGTCTATTCGTGTGATGCCAAAGATGGGTGGTTGGCATCCGGGCTTGGAAGGTATGTTCGATCTTATCGAATCGGAACTGATGCCTGTTGTTCAACTTGACACGCGTCGATCATCCCTGTTCCTGCACGAAGAGCAGGACGTGGATTCATACCGGCGCGCCGTCGAACAGGCGTCACGGGTGGCGATGAGCCCGGCGGACTCGGCCGGGCTCATCGCCGAACACATCAAGAGATGGGAGAGTAAATAGTGTCAGATGGTCAGCAGTGGCGCAAGTCCACGCGCTCCAACGCCTCCAACAGTTGCGTCGAGATTAACCGCACCCTCGACGCATTGAGGGATAGCAAAAACACAATTGGCCCCGTGCTGCACTTCGCAGACTTGGCGGCTGTCCCAAACTTCGTGCGGCAGGTAGCGAAGCCCTAGGCATTGAGGCGTGCCCAGTTCGCGAGAATGGTCCGGCGTCCCCCGTCCGTGGTTGAACGGGAGACGCCGGACCATTCTCAACCAAATGGTGGCGGCTGTCGGCCGAGTGCCAGACTCGCCGAGCACTGGGCACCCCGAGGACATCGAGCTCGCCAACAAGGTGACAAGGCTAGCCAGTCCGCCAGTGCATCACCGGGTCTGTGGGGTGTGGGTGATGGCCCATACGGCGATTTGAGTGCGGGATGTGACGCCGAGCTTGCGCATGATGTGGTTCATGTGCGCTTCGACGGTGCGCACGGTGACGAAGAGCTCGGCGGCCAGGTCCTTGTTGGTGAGGCCGGGGTTGGCGCCGAGCATGAACGCGACTTCTTGTTGGCGTTCGGTGAGTTGAGCGGTCTCGGCGCTGTTCCCGCTGACCGCGCCCCGAGGGCGTTCCTTGGTGGTGGCCGGAGGCGGTGGCGTGTCCTCGGCCAGTGCGGCGGTCACCGCGGCTTTGTAGTCGAGTCTGGTGCCGCGCTTGTGCGCCGCGGAATAGGTGGGGTTTCCGAGCGTGGTGCCGGCGGTGGCTTCGGCGGTTTCGCCCAAGGTAGCCAGCAGCGTCAGCCTGTTGGTGTCGATGCCGATGCGTTGAAATTGGCGGTTGGCGGCGCCCATGAGCAGGGCGGCATGTTCGTGGTCGCCGAGCGCGGCGGCGGTCCAGCCGAGTGCGGCGAGTGACCAGGCTGGTCCCCAGTTGTCGGCGGTGGCGTGTTGGGTACGTAGTCCGGCGCGGAAGAGGATCAGGGCGCGGTGGGGGTCACCGTGGCGGAGGTGAGCAAGACCGTGTGCCCATTGCGCCCAGGATGCCGCCCAGCGGGCGCCAGCGGTTTCGGCGTCGGTGACGCAGTCTTCGGCGGCGCTGAACGCCGTGCCGGGATCGGTGCCGGCCGCGGCGGCGATGGCGAGCAAGAGCCGGGCCATGTGGGCGTCCCCGAACAGTCCGTACCTGAGCAATCCATCGCGGGCCCGGCTGAAACTGTTGGCGGCGCCGGTAAAGTTGTTGCCGCAGAAGAGTTGGTAGGCGCCTCTGGCGAACGCGACCATGGTGGCCGACAGATCCTCGATGGCGGGGTCGGGAGCGCGGGCAGCCCGCAAACAGTCGGCGATGATGGACAACGCCGAGCACTTGTCGCCTTGGCAGGCGGCGATCCACGCGCCGTTGGCCATCACCAGCAACCGCAGACCAGTGTCCGCGTGTTGGGCAATCAGCGTGCGTAGCCAGTAGCGGGCTTCGGGGAGGGTGCCGACGAGGAACCACACTCGGCTGCGGCTGAGGTTGACCGTGATGATCAGACCGGTGTCGGTGTCGCGGTCAGCCACCGAGCTGGAGAGAGCCGCGCGGATGTTGGGCATCTCCCGCCGGACGCGGGTGATCCAGTCCAGTTCATCGGGGCCGTACCAGTGGCGCAGCAGTTTCGTGGTCAGGGCGCGGTAGTAGGTGCGGTGTCGCCGTCGGGCCTCGGCGTCTTCGCGGTGTTCGGCGAGCCGGGCTCGGCCGTAGGCGCGGACGGTTTCCAAGATCCGGTACCGGACGTGACTGGTCGCGCCAGTACCGGTCTGGTGCACGGTCACCAGGGACTGGCGTACGAGTCCGTCGATCACGGTCTGGATCTCGGCGGCGGAGATGAGGTCATCGGAGCAGACGGTTTCGGCGGCGGTGAGGTCAAATCCTCCGGTGAACACTGACAGTCTGGCCCACAGCCGTTGCTCGGCCGGCGTGCACAGTTGGTAGCTCCAGCTGAGGGTGGTGTCGAGGGCGCGGTGGTGGCGGGGGTGCGCGATGCCGCTGGTTCCGGTCAGGACGCGCAGCGGATCGTCCAACCGGTTCAGGACGTCGGTGACTGTCATGGTGGCGGTGCGGGCGGCGGCCAGCTCGATCGCCAGCGGTACGCCTTCCACCGCCCGGACGAGTTTCCCCACGGTGACGGCATCTTGATCGGACACGACGCTGCCCGCTTCGGCGGCCCGGTCGAGAAATAGGTGTACCGAATCGTGGTGCGCGATCGCATCCAGCGTCGTGCACGTGGTCAGCTCGGCGCACGTCGGCAGCGACATCGGCCGCACCCGCACGGTGTACTCGCCGGAGACGCCCAAGGGCGTGCGGCTGGTGGCCAGGATGTGGGCGGACGGGCATCGGCGGAGGAGGGCGTCGGCGAGTTCGGCCACGGCGGTGGTGAGGTGTTCGCAGTTGTCCAGAATCAGCAGCAGGTGACCGCGTTCGCGGACGTGTGCGACGACGGTATCCAGCGCGGGCCGCTGGGACTGGTCATGGATGCCCAGCACATCGGCGACGGCGCGCGGGACGAGTTCAGGCTGGTCCACAGTGGACAGGTCGACCAGCCAGACACCGCCGGGCGTGGCGCGCGGGTAGGTGCGTCCGAGGTGGATGGCGGCGCGGGTTTTGCCGACTCCGCCACCGCCCAACAGCATCACCAACCGGGCCCTGCTGAGGATCGGACCGACGGTGTCGAGCAGATGGCGCCGACCCACGAATGCGGTCGCGTCAGCCGGCAGGTTGCCGCGCTGAGTTGATCGTTTGGTCATGGCGTCACCGCCGAGCCCGCGCCCGTCTGGCCGAGTGCGGAGCGGGGCATGGTTGCCCTGGGGTGAGGGTGTCGTTGTGTGGTCATTTGATCCCCCCGGATCACTCTGCTGGCCCCCCGGCCAGGTCCCTTCGCCTGCATTTGTGCTGCTTAGAGCACATATAAGAGATCATAATGACACGATTGGGGTGCTGTGGCCAGTCACGCGATCGGGTGATGTCGGGATTGGTGGTGGTGTTGGTGTTTTCACGGACGCGGCCGGTTCGGCGGGTGGTCAAGCTGGGGTTTGTCTCCATTAGCCGCCGGTAGCCAGAGGTTCAACCAACCGACCACCCCGCCTCTGGTTTCCGGCTCCCGCGCCGGCCCCGGACCGCCCACCCCTGGGGTCGGCGCTCTCACGCAGAGACGGGGGAAACCTGTCGTGAACCCGATCATTCGCCGGCACCCTGTGTGGCACCCTGCGCCGTGCATTGACCTGACCGGGCCGTTCGCCATCGTGCACGCCGATTTCTCGGCGACGGCACGGCGACTGTCCACAGTGGTGGCCGAACTGGAGACCACGGCCGAACCGAGCACGGTGACGGCTATCGCGCTGGCGGATGCCGTGCGTGGGTTAGGTCGCGTGGCCGAGTTGCCCGCGCTGGCCCGGCACGCGGGGTGTCCGGTGGATGCGGGCCTGGTAGCCCAGGTGGACGCGGTGGCATCGATAGCGGCCCACCTCGCAGCGATCCTGGGCGGCCAGGAACCCGAACACCGCGTCGTGTCTGGTCCCGACCATCGCCGCGCCGGTCTCGGCGCTGATCTCGCTGGTGGTCTCGCCGACGAGACTGGTCTCGGTCCGAACGAGATGGTTCCGAGCTTGATTCTCGCCGCCGAGGTTCTGTCTCTGGCCGCGAGAGTGGTTCTCGTCATGGCGAGACTCACCCGCTCTCGCAGCCGGGCCTGGTTGGTCTGCGGCCTCTCGCGGCGGGCAATCTGCTGGACCGCTCGCGTCCTGCCGATGGTGGTGCCCGCTGACGTCGGGCATCCCCTCTGGTTTGCCGGGCTGGGTGTGGTGGTGGCGATCGCTGGCCAGTTCGCGCCCAGGCCGATTCGGACGCTTACTGACGTCCTGGCCGGCGCGTCCAGTGCAGCCGCACCGCATGCCCTGGTCGTCGTCGCGGTAGTGGCCACGGTGCTGACCACCGGAGGGCCTGGTCGTGTCCTGCGCCGCCGTCTGACCAGTCCCGCCGTGTCCGATGTCGACGGACCCGGTCGGTGTCGACCGGTCGGCACTGACTGCGGCGCCCAGATCCGCGAGAACGCGGCCGAGAGAAGGACCGAGAGAGCACTGAGAAACTGGAGGTTGTCATGTCGTATTCGCCGGGTGACTGGGTAGAACTCGTCCGCGACGTTGAGGGAGGTTCGGCTGGGCAACGAGGCTGGGTCACCAATGTCAGCAATTTCGGTGGCCTGAATATCGCGCTGGTCACGGGCGCCCGCCTGACGAGTGTGGACGGCTCGGCGGTGACGGTCGCGCCGCCCGGCCAGGACTCGGGTGATGGTGCCTGTGGTCTGGCGTTGGTGGCAGCCGCCATGGCCTCTGGCTGGCCTGGGGGCCAAGTGGGGAGCACGGCCACCCCGGCCGCCACCACGCCGGTCAACCAGCCACTTCCACCGCCCCGGCCACCGGAGCAGCCCGACACGGCGACCGCGCCAGCGTTGAGTTGGGCTCAGCCGCCCCTGCCGACGATCGGGGTTGATCCGGGGCAGACGTGGACGGCGGCAGTGCTGCGCGTCGGTGATACGGCGGTGCACGGTTGGACGATGGGACCGGTTGACCGGTCCGGCACGGTGATCCGCGACGCGCTCAACGAGGTGGACAACTGGGACGCGTTCGCCCTTTACACCGCGCGCCTGGTCGAAGGCTTGGACGAACTGGCCGATTACGCCCGGACCCGCTGGGGTGAGGTCCGGATCGGGATCGAGGTACCGGGCGTGCCGATCGGGTGGCGGCCAGGGAGCCCGCCGAAGTTTCAACGCCTGCCGATGCGGGACTGGCTGATTCCTCGGCAGGTCGCTGCCGCCGTGCTGGGCGCCTACCCCCAAGCGCGGTTGATCCGCCCTGATCACCTCGGCCGGCGCCCCGCGCACGAATACCCTGCCGATCTTCGCGGGGCTCGGCCGCCGAGTTGGGGGCCGTGCGAGGCACGCAAAGGCGAACGTGACCACGAACGGGCCGCCTACGACGTCGCCGGCCGCGCCATGGTCCTGCCCCGATGACACGGCCAACGGGAATGGCGTCGAGTTCGCCAGCGGCGTCCGTGCCCGACCAACCGCCAAGCCGGGCACGGACGCCGCGTAGACGGCGATGGGCGTGGCGGTGGCGTTGGGCGCGGCGGTGGCGATGGCCGGCCTGGATGCTCGACTGGCCCACGTTCCGCTCGGCGATCTGTGGCTGGTGGTATTCACCCTCCGCCTACGAGGTCCGTGCGGCCGTCCTGGACACCTACCGGCATCCGGGGCTGGTCGTGCTCGGCGTGATCATCGTGTTTTGGCCGCTGAGTGGCTTCACCTGGATACCACTGGTCGTGGCCGGTGGAGCGTGGTCAGTGGTCTACATCGCTACTCGTCCGGTCCGGTGGTGGCTGCGGTGGCGGGTGCGCCGCGCGACCCTGCCGACCATCGGCTTCGCCACGCTGGTGGTGTTGACCGCGCAGGCCGGACCGTTGGCGTGGGGTATCGCGATCGGCCTCTGGCTGATCGTCGCCGCCATCACCGACAACTGGCGTGCTCGGCGTCGGCTGGTCGCATGGATCTGCCGCGCGGTGGCCCGCGCGGTCCGGGTTGACCCGGCCGATTTGCGGGTGCGGCAAAGCGAATGGGATGGCCGGCGGTTGACCTGGGCTGAGGTCGACACGCGTGGGCAGGTTCGGGTGGAGGATGCGGCGGTGCGGGAACGGGTGGCTGGTGCGGTGTCGTGGTGCCTGCGGCACGCGGGCGGGCACACCGTGACCTGGCCGGCGGGGGTGAACACGTTCGAGATCGCCGCCGACCCCGCGCTGCCGGAGCTGGTCGACGAGCAGCACTGGCCCGCCGGTCTGCCGGGTATCCCGATCGGTGTCACCGACACTGCTCATGCCGATGGTGTGGTGGAGACGGTGGACGCGGTCACCGGGGAACCGGTCGGCAGCGGCCTGCCTGTGCTGTTGATCCATCCCGGCGACAGCCAACGCCACTACCTGATCGTTGGGGGGACTGGCGCGGGGAAGTCGAATTTTACGCGCGGGTTCGTGGCTCGGTCGATGAGGATGGGCTGGTTTCCCGGTGGCTGCTTCATTTTCGATGGAAAAGCGGGAAGCGACTATATCGTGTTCGAAGGTCGTGAGGGTATTCGCTGTGTTGCGCGGGAGCCGGAGGAATGGGAAACGAATATGGGCGCGGTCGCGGCAATGATGCGTGCCCGCTATGACGAGGATGCCGCCTATCACCGTGGCCAACGGGGAAAGCCGGATCATCGGCGTTGGGTGGTGATTCTTGAAGAGATTCAGGAAATCCGACGGGTGCTCGGGAAGAAAGTCGTTGATCCGTTTCTCCAGCAGATTTCCCGGCAGGTGCGTGCGGCTAACGGGCGCCTGGTGGTGGTGACGCAGCGCCCGGACGCCGAGGACGCGATCCCCGGCGCGGTGCGCGACATGTTGGAAGACCGCATCATCCTGGGGTTCGTATCGGGGACTGGCGCGCGCATGGTGTTGGAGAAGGACTGGCAGGCCGTCACCGACGAATACGGTCAAGCGCCGGTACCCGGTCGGGGACTGGCCCGGACCACCGGCCGCCTGGTCCGCATCCAGAGCTTCCGACTCGACCCGCCCCGCGAACACCCAGAACTAGAGGTGTTCTATCCACCCAAGGCGGCCACGGGTACCCCGGACCCGGCCGCCACTGCAACGGGCGGTGGCGCGAGTGATCGGCCGCGCTCGGGCACGTTGCCCACCACAGCGAGCCGGTGGGCCCCCACTCTGCCGCCCGACCCTGCCACGCCAGAGCAGCCCGCGCCGACCGACGAGGACGCCCCCACGCCCCCGTACGGCGTTCCCGTCAATCCGCCGGCCCCACTGTCGCCGCCGGCACCGAACGAGCGGTCACGGGGCGATCAGCGGCGCGGCACGACATAGCCAGCCCGGTAGGGTGCGCACGCGCGACGTCCCCATTTCCAAGATCCGGAAATGAGGACGTTTCATGATCACAGCCAGGACGGTCGCTACAGTGGTATACGGCTCGCGCGGATTACGCCCTGATATTTCTGCGGCGCTTTACGCTCCGCAGTATATCATCCGAATCGCGCGTGACGGTGAGCGATTTTTCATTTCGAAAAATGTTTCGCGAATTTTTTGGAGCGCTGAACGTGTCGCGATAGGGGAGGGTTGGATCAACTCCTGGGTTGATCAACTGCTTGGTGGCTCGCGCGGACCGGCGCCTACGGAAGGGTGGTCCGTTGTGTTCTAATGCGCCGCTCCCGCTCGGGAAACTGCCGAGCGGGAGCGGAGTCGAACGGAACCGGCCCCCTGCCAGCGGAGCGCGTCACGAGCGCCTTTCTGTTCGGTGGGCCGGGGACTGGCGTGGCCTACCCGGCGGCTGCTCACGGTTGCCGGCGCTGCGCAGATCGGTACGGCCAGCGGAGTAGCCCCGTATCCACATCTGCCGCAACGCGCGTTCCCGATCCGTGTCGGCCGCCATCCACGGACACGTCCTCACGTGGTCACCGTTCAGCGCCGCCGCGTACCCCTGATCTTGGGTAGCCAGCACCAGCCGAGGACCCAGCAGTTCTGCCGCCGAACTCGCCAGCCAGGCGGCCATCGGGGACTGGCGCGCCCCACGCTCCGTACCCTCGGCGCCGCCGAGGCCACCGGTTGCCGTGCCGCCACTGCGGCCGGCCGCGCTGCCGTCGTTCGTGTGGTTGGTGTCGTTCACAAGGTCACCTCGCCCAATGATTGGTACCGCGCGTTGCGCGCGGCTTTCCTGTCGGATTCCCGGCCGAACCAGTTGTATTTCCATTCACCGTACGTGATGCGCCCGTTCCGCGCGAACCAGGTCCGCAATTCCTCGCTCGCGTATTTTCGCACGCGTGATGCTGGACCGCAGAAAAGGCTACTCGGATTAATGCTGGCTGCGATCCCGTCGCGGTTCAGCATCGCACCCCGACAGTCATTTTCCGCGAAAACGTAACTGTCGCGGACGAACGAGTCGTACTCTTCCCGGCACGCCTGGTCTGGGGACAGCCGCCGGACGGGCCTGCGGGCGGGGTTGGTGAGGGGACTGGCGTCCTCGGTGTCCGCCGCGACCGACCAGGCCCGTTCACGCTCGGCGTGCCGCTGCTGCTCGTGCGCGGCAATGTCGACGTCGCGTGCTGCGGCAAGATCCTCGCGCCATTCCAGCGTCGCCATGATCTGGTCCTGGGCTGCTGGGTCATCGCCCAACTCGGTCCACGCAATGAGCAAGTTGTCATCCGACCAGTCCACTGTGGCCGCCGGGGTGTACTCGCCGGCCATCGTGTCCGGCGCGACCAGACCACCATCCCCGACCACGCTGCCGGGCGCTGTGGTGTCCTCGACCGGTGGCGTGTGCACCGCGGAATGCAGGGCAACGTCGCGGTCCAGCAGGGCGACGTACTTTTCCACGGCGGCCCAGTCGCCGGCCTCGGACGCTGCCCGGACGGCGCGGTCGTGGCGTCCGATACGTTGCCGGATCTGCGCTTGCTGTCGCCGTGCAGGATTGACCAGACCTGGGCACCGCCGGCCGTGCGGCGGGTACTCGGCACACGATCTACACATGATCAGTTCTCCCGAACTGACCACCCCTACCCTCCACTGTGAACCTTGCCGGGGACTGGCGCAACCGAGAGGAGTTACACACCCGCGCGACACTCACACCACGGGCAGGCAAGCACCGACACCCAGCGCGGGGGAGGAATCGGAGATGCACCAGCGAATGTTTGCGGCCGGGATGGCCATGGTTCTCGGCTGCGGCACACCGATCACGATCGACGCCATCCAGCACGACGCCACCGCACAGACCCAACAGCACGCCGACGCCCAGTCCGCCGATCAGTTGCAGCTCGCCCGCGAACTGCCCAGCACACCACCCGATGTCGTCGCCGCGTTCGTCGATCTGCTCGCCGAGGGCGGCCTGTTCGCCGCGCAGGAAAGCTGCCTGATGTTCACCACCACGGCCGCCGCCCAGTTCGCCACTGTGCACCACGCACCCAGCTGTATTGCTGCTATGCAGCAGCTCCACGGCCAGGTCGCCAACCCTGCCGCCTACGCCAACACCCTCAGCGTCCCCGATACCGCGTGGACTCAGATCGGCACGACGGCCAGCGTCAACGGCTGCGCCGTGAACTGGTCCGGTCCGCTGTCCGACTCTCCCAGCCCGGCGCCCGGCCCACTCCCTGGCCTGTGGACGCTGGCCCGGTTGGACGGCGAAGGCTGGCAGATCACGCACTACCTGCCCTGCTGAGAACGCATTCCGACGCCCCACGCCCCAGGCGGATCTGACCGCCCGGAATCTCCGGGCGCCGCCGCGCGGGGTTTCCGTACGCCCCGCTGATTCTCGCGCGCAGTGAGATAAAACCCTCCGCTCCGAGCCGGTCTGAGAATTCGTCTCGGCATCGAACGAGAAAAAGTCTCGTGGCCCCGAGAACGAGAGAACACCTCGACGATAGTCCGAGAAAAAGTCTCGGACGGTCTCGTGTGCTCTCGGATGTGTCTCGAATTCCTCTCGGTGCGGGCCCCTGGCGGGCGAGAGTAGTGGCGGGATTGGTGTTTACCCGCATTCGCGAAACCGAAACGGCGCGAACCCTGGGAATGCGGAGCCGCACACCAGCGGGCCGCTGACCTCTTGGGGGATACGTGATCTTCATTCGAGCGTTCGAACCAGACGAGGACTACGACCGAACCCACGCCAGCAACGGCGTATCCCGCTACGGCGCATACCTCGCCCAACACGCCCACCTGTTCAGCGACGGCGACAACGAGCCGACCACCGACCCGGAACTGTTCGCCGCCGCCGCATGGCGGATCGCTCAGCTACCCACCATGTGCCCCGGCTACGTCCGCGCGCACGGCCGAGTCCAGGCAACCTCGGTGCACTGGGACGAGGACGGTCTACCCGCCGTATGTGTCGAACTGGCCGTGTCCTCCGCACCGGAAGCGGCGTGCTTCACGTTCCCGTGGCGACGGTGGACCCGCGACGAACTGGGGCACTGGGTGGCGCCGGTCGACCACTCCCGACCCAACGTCATCACTGCGTTGCGGATCGCCGTGCCGCTGGCTGGGGTGTCCTTGCCACACCCCTGCTACGAGAACGATCAGCCCGACACTGCCACCGCGAAGCAGGCGGTCAAGGTCATCTGCCGAGTGCTCAACGCCCCGCTCGCCTATGTGCTGGCGTTCGATCCCCTCACCGGGGACACCCGATGATCAAGCCACCCCGCACCCACACGACACCCCCGCAACTACCAATGCCACCCGAGTGGACCCGCCACGCGGCATGCCGGGGCAGGGCCGATCTGGACTGGATTGACCCCACCCAGCAGGAGGCGCGCCACTGCCGGGTTATCTGCGTCGACTGCCCGGTGCGGCGGGAATGTCTTGCTACCGCGCTGATCGCGGCCGAGCCCTGGGGAATCTGGGGCGGCCTGGACACCGACGAACGCGCCGACCTGGCGTACGCCTGCGGCCTTCCCCTACCCAACGCCCTGCCCAGCCATGGCGTGCAGTCCCGCTACATCCGGCACGGCTGCCGCTGCGACGCCTGCCGGTACGCCCACGCCGTCTACGAAAACCAGCGCCGCCACAAGGAATCGGCCACCTCAACGTCCGACCACCCCGGTCGGTAACACCGGACCCGCCACCCAATGGCGCGTCCACAAACTAGAAAAGGGAAACACACCAATGAAAATCCGCACCCTTGCACCCGCCGTGACGGCCATCGTCGCGCTCGGCGTCACCGCAGCACTGACCGCGTCAGCCACCGCCGCGCCGGCCACCCCAACAGGAATCGCAGCACCATCGGCCACCTCACCGATCACCTACTACTACATCGTCGAACGCGACTGGGTGCGCATGCACACCCGCCCGTCGATCACCGCACCCACCCGCGCTCTTGCCCGGCTCTACGACGAATCACCGACCTACCAGCAACAGCAGCCCACCAGCGGTGGATTCACCTTGATCACGGACCAGAACAACGGCGCCACCGGCTGGATTCTCAGCTCATATCTCGAAGACCGGTCGTGTATCGGCAACGACTGCTCCTGACCTTTGCCCTCCCATCACGCTTCCTCGACTCCGGCGTCCTCCGCCGGAACACCACGACAGAAGGACCACAAACATGCACCGCACCCCTATCGCCGCCGCACTGATGCTCGCCGCGCTCGGCACCACCGCAGCCACAGCCACCCCGGCCACCGCCGCCCCCACTGACCAGGCCGGCGCGGGCTACGCCTGCGGCTACGACGGCTACAACGGCAGCGCCAACGACCTACCCCTCTACAACCACTGCGGCCGAGGCGACATCGTCCTGAAGGTTGATCACTGGTGGTTTCAAACCACCTACGACTGCGTAGCACCCGGCGTGCACTACATCGACCAAGGAAACAGCAACCTCTCCATCACCGGCGCCACCTACGACGGCCACAGCTGCTCATTCCCCGGCCCCGTCGCCGGGCCGTAACCCGACAGTCATCGAGGCGAGGAAACCCCGACGACACAAGGGGTTTCCTGCCTCGGCGGCTACCTCCACCCACGTACGACCTATCCCGGCACGCACCGCAGGTGCGTTGCCGAACCCACGAAAGAGAGACGATTCCCATGCACCACCGCATCCTCGTCGCCACCGGGCTGATCATCGGTGCGCTCAGCATCACCGCCGCTCTTACCACCTCCGCCACAGCAACGCCGACGAAATCTACTTCCGCCGCGCCGACACTGACCGTGGCCAGTCATCAGACAGCGCAACATCCGGCCTACCTCCTCCGGTGCGTCGTCACCGCCTCCAACGTCAACTACCGCCGAGGCCCCGGCACCCAATACGCATCCTTCGGCCAAGTGAACAAGGGCTACCAGTTCGCCAGTGACGGCGGAATCCCCAACCCCCGAATCCGACTCCAGTACTGGGACATCATGCAGCGCCCCGGCCGAGCCGACGCCTACATCCACGACGCCTACGCCTACTGCTGGCTCGCCTGAGCCCCTGCCGCGCGGAGCCCGGCAAGCCGCTACGCGACCGTGACCCATCCCGGCTCGGCCGCCCCCATCCGGTGCGCCACCAACAGCGCTCCCCCACAAGAACAGGAACATTCCCATGGAACACCGAACCACTGCCGCCGCCCCGACGACCGCCGTACGGGCCAGCGACAACCCCATGACCGGGCGGGACAGTGTCGCTCCCGCCCCGCGCGCCCCGTCGCCCGGTCCCACACCTGGCGACGGGCCACCAGACGAAGCCAGGGCGGCGCCGCTGCTGTTCTCGCCGTCACGATTGCGGGCCTGGCGGCACCTACGCGGCACCGACCACGCCACGCTGGCCCACGCGGCTGGCACCACCAGCGGCGATGTGGCCGCATGCGAGGCCGGCAGGCAGCAACCACACATGGGGATGGTCACCGCGTGGGCCGCCGTCCTCGGCTGCCAACCCGACCAACTACACAGCACCACACCAGAAGGACCAGACGAGTACTGGCAGGCCGCCTGACCATGGGACCCATGTCGCCGGAAGACCTCGCCGTGGTCGCCGACATCATCCTGCGCAGCCACAATCGCCAAACCCACCGGTTCCACCCGTCCTACCCCTACACTGGCAGACTGTGACCAAAGGACACATAGCCCGGTAAGCACAACAGCACCTGGTCGACACCCACAGACTCCACGGGGTGCCGACCAGGTGCGTCCCCGGTGACTACGTCACCGGTCGCCGCGCCACGGCCGCCTCCACCAAATGGCAAGCAGTTCGCTTGCGGCGGTGACAACTTCGGCGACCACCGCGATGATCACTAACACTGTGAGGACTCCTTAGTTTTATGCTGAGGTCGCCGACGGGTTGTCGGCGACCAGACTGCACGTGACGAAGGGGCTCTGAGCTGCTAAAATGCAGCTCGCGAAGAGTTATCCAACGCCACGTGCGTTGCGCAGGGACCCGATCCCAGAGACGGCAATGGCCGAGCAGCAACTCGGACTTTGCTTGGGATCGGGTCCCCTTACGTGATCAAAGCTAGCGCGCCCAGGCAGAGTGTGCAAACCTGGGCATTACCACAAACTGCCCGCTCGGCCCTGCTCCTGCACTGAATTCTCGACATTCCTCGGATAGCTCCACTAGTCCGAATCATCTGACCTTGACCTGCGTGTACGTGTGAACGAAATTCTAGGAACTACTTCTTTGCCAGTATTGAAGATTGTGCGTGTGGCATGATGTGGAGATTGCTGTTAAAACAGCAAGGCGGTAAAGCGGTATTTGGGCTAGTTGGAAACAATGGCAACATGGGCACCTCGCAACATTGGGTGCATCCTCGCGGAAATATCGGCACTATTGACGCCGCAATGACCGTGACGATGAGCGTGGCTTGCCCGTGCGCCGCGCTTCACCAGCGTAAATGCCACGGCCGGACGAGTCGGCGACCGTGAGGGCCAAGTCTCGGAGGCGGGTTCCGGGTCCGCGCCGGCAACCTCATGGTGCCGTCGACGCCGCGCGTGGGTCGCACCGCGTCGACCAGTAGTTGACTGCGCAACAGTCGGTCAGGGGGTCACTGGATCAGGCCTGAGCGAGTTCCTGGTTGTCATCGCAAGCATCCTCGCGGGTCGCGTTGCGCGTCCGTGACGCGCACGCCCGGCGTTGCCGCCCCTGCCACAGTTGTCATCTGGTCCTCGGGAACGGCCTGCCGGCCGAACTAAACATCGGGTCTCTGTGGCTACAAAGCCCGGCACGGGTATGACTGAGGTCACAATCGCCTCGCCTTGGATGGTCGCTGATCGTGTTGTTGAAGTTGCCGGTGGTTACACTCGCGCTGACACCCGCTGAGTCGGCAGGTCCGGGCTTTCCATCCGCAGCCGGGTCGTGTCGAAGACAGGCCCATGGCGCGTAGGCCGGTCGATGAACAACGTGTGCCGACCCAACGCCCGTCGCAGCATCGCCCGCAGACCCTCGATATCGTCGGCTGCGGCCAGCGCGTCCCCCTCGGCGGCCTTCTCTTCCGCGCTGGCAACCTCCAGCGGCCTCAGTTCGCCGGACTCCAACGAATCCCGTTCCGCCGTCAACGCCGCCAACCGCTTGACCACCGGCAGGTTCGCCGCGCCGAACGCCTCCAGGCTGATCTCCTCCCGCGACCGAGATACATTCTCGACCCACTCCAAGAACGTATCTCGCCAACCGAGAATGGGTCTCGTGTTCTCTCGTTCTCGCGAGAACGAGAGAACACGTCTCGATACGAGCGGATATCTTCTCGCGGGTTCTCGTATTCTCTCGCGACATCAGAAAAACATTATCGGCGGACTGGAAATTGGTGGTGGTAGTGGTGTTATCGCCTATGCCCCATCCGGAATGCGCGCGGATTCTGGAGGAATGGCCACCATCCCGGTACCCGCGCACGGCCCCAACAGGGACCGATCCGAGCGCCCGGACACGCCAAGGGCGGAAGGCCTCGAATCCGCCGAGTCCGCCCGCACTCAACACGCAGCGGGTCGTTTGACCGAGCAAGACCAGACCACGATCCGCGCCGCCGTGCTCGCGCTGCCCGCTGCGACCGATGCGGAGATCGAGGGACTGTGCGAGGTGATCGCCAACGCCCGCGACCGCTGGCGCCACACAGACCCCAACCACGGCTCGGACGCAGCGTGAACCACGCCCGCCCGAGAAACCTCCCTCAGGCTGGCAAGGTGGCGCCGTCCCAATCGAACCGTCCAACGGAGTGATCCCGGTAGTACGCCGGGGGCCGCAACGTCAGACGCGGGAACGCACGCCGGACCATGGCCCGCAACGTGTCCAGATCCCCACGCTGCTCGGCCTCGTTCCAGTCCCGCACCGCGTCCACCACCGCTGCGGGGGTACTGGCTGGCTCGTCCAGCTTCGCGAGTTCGACGTGAAGGCCATCGATGCGGCGCAGAATCGGCGCCATCGCCTTATCCACCCGCGCCGCACCCCACCGGGCCGTCTTCTCCGCCAGGTCATCCGCAGACTGATCCAATTGGTGGATCTCCGCGTTGATCCGGTCCCGCTGCTGACTCGCTTTCGCTAGACGCTTCGCGATCTGATCGGCATGCCGGGGATCACCCAACCGAGCCCTGACCGCCTCGCCCACGGCGGCATCCGCAATCTTGCCGTCCATGTACGTCTTGCCGCATCCGTGGGGATGGTCGGCGTTGCGGCGACACCGGTACTCCCGCTTCCGGGAACCATCGGGATACGGTGGCAGACCAGCACGATAGGTTCCCAACAGTCGCGCTCCGCACTGGCCACAGTGGATTAGTCCGGCCAGCATGTGCACCTTCCCGGCAGGGCGGCCGAGCTTGCGCGCCTCGAACAACGCGCACAACCGCTCCCACTCCTCCCGGCTCACCACCGGCTGCGCGTCGACCAACGTCCCCACCACCTGACCATGCATCTCCACCAACCCAGCCATACTCGCGCGTCGTAGCGACTGCGACAGAGCGTTGCGCCGCCACGGATTCCCGTCGACCGTGCGCAAGCCTCGCGAGTTGAGTTCCCGCACCAAGCTCGATAGGGACTCCCCGGCCAACAGCCGCCGGTAACACTCCCGCACTACCTCGCGTTCGGCGTCGACCTGCTCCGCGCTGACCCGCTCACGCGGGTCGCCCGGCTCCCAGTCGGCCGGCACCGGCACAAGGCCAGTCATGGCCCAGCCACGGGCGCCACCGTGGTCCCGGCCCTTCTTCGCCCGGCGCTCCATGCCCCGCTTCACCCGCTCGCTGATCTTGTCCGACTCCCCAGCAGCGGCCACCATCGCCTCGCGGAAATGACGACGTCCATCCGCCGTGGTCAAGTCATACGACCCCGACAGCGACCACACCACCAATCCCTTGGCAGCCATGTCGATCAGCCGTTCACCCTCCATCACCTTGCGGGAGAACCGCGTCAGGTCCAACACCATCACGCCATGGGACTGGCGTGTCTCCAACCGGTCCATCAACCGGTCCCACTCCGGACGCACCACGCTGGGTTTCCACGCCGAGAGCGAGTTGTCCTTGAACACCTCACCCACGCGGGCGCCCCGTGCGGCGACTTCCTCACTGCACCATTCGACTTGGTCATCGACGTTGATCGTGTCCCCGTTGGCTGCGAAGCTCAACCGGGCATACACATCCACTACCGGCTGGTCAGGCTGCTCTCGCGTGCTGCTCATACTTCGATGTTACTAAAGAAATACCAGCCCAGCCGGGCGGCCACCACGGCCGCGAACGCGGCGGCCATCAGCGTGGTCATGGCGTCGACCGTCAGGCCGTTGGTCGGTGCGACCAGCACGCCCGCGAGTCCGGCCAGCACACCCGACACCGCCCACACCCCGACACCGACCCTGCTCGGGTTCACCCCGGACATCGAGGTCAGGGCCTCGGAGTCGACCAGCGCCCGCACCCGGAGGCCGGCACTCGTCCTGGTGAGCACGAGGGAGCCGACCACGACGACGAGGAGCACGGCGGCGTAGGTGTAGACCTGGTCGAGGTTGACCACGGCACCGAACACGGAGAAGGTCGGCGGCGGGTTGCCGCCGAGGCCCGGTGCCTGCGGTATGGGCGAGTTGCCGAACAGCACGATCGTGATGGGCGGCATGGCCACGCTGAGCCCGATGGTCGCGACGATCCGGATCAGCTGCGGCTGGTCGCGCAGGCTGCGGAACACCAGCGCCCACAGCCCGGCGCCCAGTGCCGGCGCCAGGCCGAGCAGTGACACCACCGCCGTGACCGGCGTCGGCCAGGCCTGCTGCACGTGCAGCCAGTAGTAGAAGCGGGCAACCACGTAGGCCATCGAGCCGAAGGCGAAGTTGATCAGGCCCGCCGACACGTAGGTGACCACGATCCCGGCGGCCGCGATCGCGTAGATCGAGCCAAGCGCCAACCCGGCGAACACGTATCCCAGCATGCGTCCGTCCATCCCGTCCTTGCGATGGCCGATGGATGTCCTCCAGCCAGCCGGCGTGGGGCAGCCATCTCGTGCTGGACCATCGCACGGTTCACTGGTCAAGTCAATGGTAGTTAACCTAGTGAGCTATCATCGTCATCTACGTCCTAGTTAGATATGATGGGCGGCAGTTCACGTGCGACGAAGCAGCGGAGGATGCGATGACGACCTGGAGGCCGGGCGAGACCGCCACCATCGACGGCACGTTCGACAAGGCCCTCGCCGAGGGATCGGACCGTCCCTTCCTCGACTTCTCCGGCTCGATCGCGACCTATGGCGAGGTGGCGCGGCTGATCGCGCGAACCGCGGGCGGTCTTGCCGAGCTGGGGGTGCGGCGGGGCGACACGGTGGTCACCGTGCTGGACAACCATCTCGACGCCGTCGTCACCTTCCTGGCCGCCAACCGGCTCGGCGCGATCGCGGTCCCGGTCAACACGGCGTATCGCGGCGAGTTCCTGCGCCACCAGATCGCCGACGCGGGCGCCGAGGTGGTCATCGCAGAACGCGACTATCTGCCTCGGATCCAGGCCGTCGCCGAGGGCCTACCCCAACTGCGCTCGCTCATTGCCCGAGGCGGCCGGTCCGAGGGCGCGATCGACCTCGCCGAACTGCGCACCGCGGGCAGTGACGAGCTGCCGGCACCCGTGGCCTCGCCCGGCGACCTCGCCTGCCTGATCTACACGGCGGGCACGACCGGACCGTCCAAAGGGTGCATGATCAGCCACAACTACGTCGTCAACGTCGCACGCCAGTACCTGAACGTGGTGACCCGGCGACCGGACGAGCACACCTGGACGCCGCTGCCGCTGTTCCACTACAACGCGTGGACGGTGACCGTAGTGCCCAGCATGCTGCTCGGTTCCAGCGCCAGCATCGCGCCGCGCTTCTCGCTGTCCGGGTTCTGGCCGGAGATCGAGCGCAGCAAGGCCAGCATGGTCTCCCTGCTCGGCCCGATGGTCTCGCTGATCGCTCAGGCGCCGGACTCCGAGGCGATGCGGCGCTGCCGAGGGCAGCTGCGGATCGTGCAGAGCGCGCCGTTCCCGCGCGACTACATCCAGATCTGGCAGGACCGCTTCGGCGCCCAACTGGCCGGGACCAACGTGTTCGGCCTCAGTGAATGCTGCCTGACCACCAGCCACCCGCTCGACCGGCCCGCGCCGCCGGGCAGTTCCGGCAGGCGCAACGAGGACTTCGACGTCCGCATCTTCGATGAGGAGGACCGTGAGGTGCCGGCGGGCGAGGTCGGGGAGATCTGCGTGCGGCCGAGACGCGCCAACGTGATGTTCGAGGGCTACTGGCGGCGACCGGAGGCGACGGCGGCCCTGTCGCGCAACTGGTGGTTCCACACCGGCGACCTCGGCCGTTTCGACGCCGACGGGTTCTTCTACTTCGTCGACCGCAAAAAGGACTACCTGCGCCGCCGTGGCGAGAACATCTCCTCCTTCGAGATGGAGACCGCCATCCTGCAACACCCGGATGTCGTCGAGGTCGCGGTGCACGCCGTCCCGTCGGAGGTGACCGAGGACGACGTCAAGGTCACCGCGGTGCTGCGCAAGGGAGCCGGCCTGACCTGCGAGGAGCTGTGCCGCTGGTCGATCGATCGGCTGCCGTACTTCGCGGTGCCGCGCTACATCGAGTTCCGCGACGACCTGCCCCGAAACCCGGTCGGCAGGGTGCTCAAGTACGTCCTGCGGGACGAGGGCGTCACCGAGCGGACCTGGGACCGCGAACGGTCCGACCTGGTGATCACGAAGCGCTGAGAGGGTTTGCCATGTTGCCGAGGACGATCTTCACCAGTGATCACGACGCCTTCCGTGCGCTGGCGCGGTCCTTCTTCGAGAAGGAGTGCGCGCCACACACGCAGCAGTGGGAGAGCGACGGGATCGTCGGCAGGGAGGTCTGGCGCAGGGCGGGCGGCGTCGGCCTGCTCGGCTGGGAAGCGCCGGAGGAGTTCGGCGGCGCGGGGATCCACGACTACCGCTACAACGCGGTGCTGACCGAGGAGTTCATCGCGACCGGATCGGTCGGCTTCGGCTACGCGCTGCACAACGACGTCATGCCGCCCTACCTGCTCGACCTCACCACTGACGAGCAGAAGCGGCGCTGGCTGCCGGGCTGGGTCAGCGGCGACCTGATCACGGCGGTCGCGATGTCCGAGCCAGGAGCCGGTTCTGACCTCAAGGCGATCAGCACGACCGCCGTCCGCGACGGTGACCACTACGTCCTCAACGGATCGAAGACCTACATCACCAACGGCATCCTGGCCGACCTGGTCATCGTCGTCGCGAAGACCGACCAGGCCGCCGGTCACCGGGGTATCAGTCTGCTCGCGGTGGAGCGGGGGATGCCCGGTTTCAGCCGTGGCCGGAACCTGGCCAAGGCCGGTATGCACGCCCAGGACACCGCCGAGTTGTTCTTCTCCGACGTCCGCGTCCCCGTCGACAACCTGGTCGGTACCGAGAACCGGGGCTTCTATCACCTGATGACCGGCCTGCCGCAGGAACGGCTCGGCTGCGCGGTGCACTCCGTTGCCGTGATGGCGCGGGCGTTCGACCTGACCAGACAGTTCGTCCGGACCCGGCAGGTGTTCGGCAGCCCACTGGGGTCGTTGCAGAACACCCGGTTCGTGCTCGCGGACGTCGCGACGACCCTGTCGGCCGCGCGCGCCTACGTCGATCGGGCCATCGAGCTGCACGTCGCGGGCGAGCTGTCCAACCCCGAGGCCGCCGCGCTCAAGCTGTGGACCAGCGAACGTCACGGCGAGGTCGTGGACGCCTGTTTGCAGCTGTTCGGCGGAGCGGGCTACATGGACGAGTACGAGATCTCCCGGCTCTGGCGAGACAGCCGGGTACAGCGCATCTACGCGGGTTCCAGCGAGGTCATGCGCGAGATCGTCGGCCGCGATCTCGATCTGGTCCCGAAGACGTGAGTTCCGCGCGGTGTGTGCTGCGTCGCAGTTAACGCAATGAGGTTGCGCTATTAACGCAACGGTGTTGCACTAGATAGGCGTAGAGATCCAACCCAAGACCGTGCGAGGAGCGCGACATGAGCGACCGCATTCTCCCGAAAGGGAAGTACGACTACACCCGACTGCTCATCGGCGGACGCTGGACGGAGCCCGCCGGTGAGCGGTTCTTCGAGATCCGGTCGCCGCACGACCACCAGCTGACCGGACGGACTCCCGAAGCCACCCAGCCAGACGTGGACCGCGCCGTGACAGCGGCCCGCAAGGCATTCGACGAGGGCCCCTGGCCACGCATGACCCCGGCCGAGCGGGCCGAGGTCATCACCCGGTTCGCCGAGCTGCACCGCGCGGACGGCGATGAACTGGCCGCGCTGACCACCGCGGAGAACGGGTCGGCGATCTGGTTCACCACCATGCTGCAGAAGATCGTCTACAAGCTCACCGACGACTTCCTGCGCCTGGCCGCCGACCACCCGTGGGAAGAGGAGCTGGTGGACCCCGAGTCCGGGCTGCGCACCATCGTGCGGCGCGAGCCTGCCGGTGTCGTCGCCGCCGTCATCCCCTGGAACGCGCCGCAGCAGTCGGCGCTGGTGAAGCTGGTTCCCGCGCTGCTCGCCGGCAACAGCGTCATCCTCAAGCCCTCGCCCGAGACCGCGCTGGACGGCGTCCGGCTCGGTGAGCTGTTCGTCGAGGCCGGGCTGCCCGACGGCGTGCTCAGCGTGCTGCCGGCCGAACGCGAGGTGAGCCAGTACCTGGTCGGTCACGCGGGTGTCGACAAGATCGCGTTCACCGGGTCCACAGTGGCCGGTCGGGCGATCGCGTCGCTGGCCACCGGCCAGCTCAAGCGGGTCAGCCTGGAACTGGGCGGCAAGTCCGCCGCCATCGTCCTGGCCGATGCCGACCTCGACCAGGTGGTGGAGGGCATCCGCTACGGCAGCTTCGGCAACGACGGTGAGGCCTGCGTCGCGCTGACCCGTGTCCTCGCCCCGCGCAGCCGGTACGAGGAGGTCGTCACCGCGATCGGCGCCCTGGCCGAGAGCCTGAAGGTCGGCGATCCGGCCGACCCGGACACGTTCATCGGGCCGATGGTCCGGGAAGGACAGCGCGACCGGGTCGAGGGCTACATCCGCAGCGGCATCGAGGAAGGCGCTCGCGTCGTCACCGGCGGCCTTGGCGCACCCGAGGGCCTTGAGACCGGCTACTACGTCCGTCCCACGGTCTTCGCCGATGTCGACAACTCGATGCGCATCGCTCAGGAGGAGATCTTCGGGCCGGTCATCGTCGTCATTCCCTACGAGGACGAAGCCGAAGCCATCCGCATCGCCAACGACTCGCCCTACGGGCTCAACGGCGCCGTGTTCACAGCGGACCGCGAGCACGGGGTCGACATCGCGCGGGCCATCCGCACCGGAGGGTTCTCGGTCAACGGCGCTCCCCGGCACTGGGAAGCCCCGTTCGGCGGCTACAAGAACAGCGGGTTCGGCCGCGAGTACGGCCGCCACGGCCTCGACGAGTACGTGGAACTCAAGGCGATCGGCACCGGCCTGACCGTCTGAAGCCAGGTGTGGCGCGCTGATCCCCGGTTCCCAACCAGGGATCAGCGCCGTTGCGAGGTGAGCAGCATCGCGCCCGCGATGGGGCCGCCACCGTTGCCCACCGCGGCCACCCTCGCGCCACCGACCTGCCGGTCTCCCGCCGTCCCGCGAAGCTGGAGCACGGCCTCGCGAATGAGGCCGAAACCGTGCAGGCGGCCGCCGGACAACTGCCCGCCCCCGGTGTTGAGCGGCAGTTCGCCGCCGAGCGAGATCCGCGAACCGCCCTCGACGAACGCGCCGCCCTCGCCGAGCTTGCAGAAGCCCATCGCCTCCAGCCAGACCAGGGCCAGGATGCTGAACCCGTCGTAGAGCTGGGCCACATCGACATCAGCCGGGGTGAGGTCGGTGCGGCTCCACATGTGTTCGCTGGCGCCGGTTGCCGCCATCGCCGCCAGGTTCTCCTGCTGGTCCCAGGAGAACCGCTGACCGATCGCGGTGCCAACGGCCTCGATGTAGACCGGCGGCGTCGCGGTGTCCGGGGCGTGCTCGGTTGCGGAGAGCACGAACGCGGTCGAGCCGTCGATCGGGACGTCGCAGTCGTAGAGGCACAACGGCGTTGACACCATTCGCGCGTTCAGATAGTCCGCAAGCGACAGTGGCTCGCGGTAGATCGCGTCCGGGTTCAGCGCGGCGTGCCGGCGACAGGCCAGCGGGATCTGGCCGAGCTGCTCGCGCGTTGTGCCGAACTCGTGGAAGTGCCGCGTCGCCAGCAGACTGAGCCAGTTCGCGGCCGACGGCGCGCCGAATGGAGTCAGCCAGCCGCCCATGTTGGTCGCGTACCCGTCCGGGTCGTAGACCGCTCGGCGGCCTCCCATACCCTGCGCGCTCGACTCGGTCACCGTCCGGTAGACCAGCACGTGCCGGGCCAGGCCGGCGGAGATCGCGGTCATCGCCGCCACCAGCGCGCCGAGCTGACCGGGCAGTTCGGCCGCACCCTGGAACCAGCGTGGCCGCAGCCGCAGCGCGTCGATCACCACGTAGCTCGGTGGTCCGCCGTAGCCGTGCGAGGCAAGGGCATCCCCGCCGGGGTAGGTCGAGATGCCGTCGATGTCGTCGCGGGTAAGTCCGGCATCGGCGATCGCCGCCAGCGCCGCCCGCACCGTCAGGTCGACGGGCGAGCGGCCAAGGCGCCGTCCGCTCGCCGACAGGCCAACACCGGAGATGATGCTGTCGTGTTCGAAGTGCCGTCGGGTCATGGCGACACCACCGGCCGGAACAGCGGGTAGTGCACACCGTGACGTTCGAGGAAGACCACCGACACCCGGTCGCCGACCGAGACCGACCAGGGGTCGCAGTCCACGATGTTCGTGGTGAGGCGCAGGTCGTCCTGCTCGTCGATGCCGACCAAGGCGATCACGTAGGGCTCCTGTCCGGGATTCCACTGCTGCACGTTGACCGTATGGCTGAGCACGGTCCCGAGCCCGGAGACCGGCTGCGGACCGACCTCCGGACTCAGGCACCGCGCGCAGACCGGCCCGGCCGGGTGCGTGCGATAGCCGCACGCCGAGCAGGTCTGGAAGCGCAGCAGGCCATCCGCGCCGCTGTGCCAGAAGAAGTCGGTGAGCGGATCCTCGGCCGGACGCATCCGGTGCGGCAGTGGATCAGCGGCGATGGGCTTCACGCGGTGAAGTTGAACAGTTCGCGGACATTGCCGGACAGGATCTGCTCCACCTCGTCGTCGGGCACCTCGGCCAACACCTGCGCGGCGCGGCGCCGGGTGTTCGGCCAGTTCGAGTCCGAGTGCGGGTAGTCCACCTCGAAGGTGATCCGGTCGATGCCGATCTCGTGCCGGTTCCTGACGCCGTGCTCGTCGTCGATGAAGCAGCCGTAGAAGTGCTTGCGGAACAGCTCAGACGGCCGGGTCTCCTTGTCGATGTCCATGTACCAGCGGTGCCGCTCCCAGGTGTAGTCGCAGCGTTCGGTGATGTAGGGGATCCAGCCGATGCCGCCCTCGGCCAGGACGATCCTCAGCTTCGGGTGTCGCTGCAACAGGCCGGAGAACAACAGGTCCGAGGTTGTCCACATGAGATTCGTGGCGAACAGCGAGATCTCGATGGCGAACGGGCCGTCCTTGGCGAAGCCGGGTGTGAGCGAGGACGAGCCGAAGTGCAGGCACAGCGGCATCTCGGTGTCCTCAAGGGCGGAGAACAGGTCGTCCCAGTGCCGGGTGTGGAAGGAGGGCAGGCCGAGCGGTACCGGGTTCTCGGGGAAGGTGAGACCCCGCGCACCCTTGGCCGCGACGCGCTCGATCTCCTTGACGGCGGCCGGGATGTCCCAGAACGGGGCCATCACCAGCGGGATGAACCGGTCCGGCGCGGCAGCGCACCATTCGTCGAGGTGGAAGTCGTTCCAGGCGGCGACGCACAGTTCGGCCAGGTCCCGGTCCTCGGCCTGCTTGAAGACCCGGCCGGCGAAACCGGGGAACGACGGATAGCACATCGCGGCCTGCACCCCGTCGAGGTCCATGTCCTTGACGCGCTCGCGAGAGTCGTAGCAGCCGGGAATCATGTCCTCGTAGCGGACCGGTTCGGTGCCGAAGTCCTTGGGATCCTTGCCGGCCACCGCGTTGAGACCGATCTGCGGGTAGTTGCGGCCCTCGTAGTGCCACACGTGGTGCTTGTTCTCGTCCTCGATGATCCTCGGACCGATCTCGCGGTACTTGGCCGGGAGGCGGTCCTGCCACACTCGCGGATGTTCGATCAGGTGGTCATCCACTGAAAGGATTTCGTGGTGTTCCCGAAGGGGCATGATTCCTCCTCAACATTGAGATAACGAGTTCAGGACGGCAGGCGGAGCGTGGCTTCGGCGCTGACGACGACGGCGCCGTCCGGCTTCTCGACGGTCAGCGCGCAGCGCACGGTTCCGCCGCCTTCGGCGTCCGGGACCAACTCGACCACCGACCCTCGGATCGTCAGCCGGTCGCCGGCGACGGCGGGGGAGACGTTGCGTTCGGCCAGGCTGCGCAGGCAACCGGGATCACCGGCCCATCGCGTGGTCAGCGCGGCCAGGTAGCCGCTGAGGAGATTGGCCGTCACCAGGACGTCGTGGTAACCCTCGGCCCTGGCCAGGTCGACGTCGTAGTGGACGCGGTGCGCTGTCCAGTAGGCGACGCCGAACAGGAACAGGGTCAGGCGAGTCGGCGTCCTGGTTTCCGTCGGCAACTCGCCGCCGACGGAAACCGCACCGAAGCGGATGGCCGGGGTCAACGGAAGATCACCGTCTGCCGAAAGCGCGCGACGAGCACGCCCTCGCCGTTGGTGTACTCGCTCTCCGTCTCGGTGAGGACCAACGGGCCGGACCGACCCTGCTTCTCGGTCACGGAGATCAGTCGTTCCTGGACGGTGAGTACGTCGCCCACCCGTACCGGTGCGAGGACCTCGTAGGACTGGCCGCCCGCCATGGTGCGTCCGTGCACGCCTGGTACGCCGAGGAACGGGTACTGGCCGTCGGCGAGGAGATCGGCCTCGGCCACCACGGGCCGGCAGGCCGCGTGGAAGAACAGCGGCGGCGCGACCAGCGGTGCGTGCGGATCGGCGGGATCACCCCATTCTTCGGGACGTTCGCCGATCGCGGCGACGTACTCGCGCACCTGGCGCAAGGACACCGGTTCGGAGGTCCAGGTGAAGGTCACGGTCCCCACGAGCTTGCGCGCGGAGTCCTCGACAACGGGCCCGGCCTGGTCAGTTCGCACGGCTCGCCGCCAGTTCGACCGCGATCCGATCCGGCGCACCGAGTTCCAGGCGGAACCCTTCCAGGCGCATCGTGTACACGTGCAGCCCGAACTCCTGGGTGAACGCTCGGGCGCCGCAGATCTGGGTCAGCTCGCTGGCCAGCGTCGCCGCCGTGCGGGCCGCATACGACGCGGCCAGCAGCGCGGCGCGTTCGTCGCCGGACCAGGCGGCCTCGCGGGTCATCCACCGGGTCGCCTCCGCCGAGACGGCCGCGTCCGCGATCCGGTGTCGCAGCGCCTGGAAGGTCGACAACGACCGGCCGAACTGCTCTCGAACCCGCAGATGGGCCGAGGTGTGCGCGATCCCGGCAGCCGCTGTCCCGGCAACCTCGGCGGACAGCGCGAGCCGCCAGCGCCGCCGCGTCACCTCGGCCGAGATCGCGAGCGGCTTTCCCGCGCCGGGCGTCACTGTCGCGTAGCCGAAGCCGAAACTCGACGGCACCGGTTCGATGTGGACGTCGGTGGCTTCGCACACCCGCGCCTCATCGCCGTCGAGCACGAGCACCGCAACTGCCAGGCTGCCGTAGCGCACCGGCCCGGCGCGGCGGGCGTCGAGCACCGCGACCGGACCTTCCGGCAGACCGACTTCGCTGTTGGCGAAAACGACCGCACGCAGCCCGAAGGTGGTCGCGACGCCGAGTTCGGCAAGGCGCTCGGCGATCAGCACCCGGTCCAGGAACGAAGCCGAGTCCAGCAGTCCGCTCGCCGCGAGCTTGGCATCGAGGTTCGCGTCGTGATCACCCGCTCTCGCGATCTGCCTTGCGCGGTCGATGCCACCGCAGGCGTCGATGACCTCGTCGAGTACGCGCAGTTGTTTCCGCTGGTCGGGACTGAGATCGAAGTCCATCACGTCACCTCCGACCGGACCCGAGAAGAGATCGGGCCACCATGTTGAGTTGCACCTCGACGCTGCCCCCGCCGAGGCCGGCGATCATCGCCGTCTTGAGTTGCGCGTTGCCGATCGACCTGCGCGCCAGGCTTTCGTCCTCGAACAGGTCGAGGGCGAGTTCCGCGACCAGCCGCTCGCACCGCACGATCGCGACCCTGGCCTGGCTCACGGCCATGTCCTCCGGCCTGCCCTTGATCCGTTCGTCGATCGCGCGGTAGACCAGTATTCGCGCGGCCTGGCAGGCCGACTCCGCCTCGGTGAACCGCGTGCGCAGCCCGTCCCTGTCGAGCCAGTCGCGCTCCCGCGCGATCGCCTCAAGACGCTCGGCGATCCGTGCGGCGCGGGCATACCGGGGGCCACCGATCCGCTCGTGCGACAGGGCTTCCCGTACCACCGCCCATCCCTCGTTCTCCGGACCCAGCCGCGCCGAAACGGGCACTCGGACGTCGTGGAAGGTGAGGCAGTTGAACTCGTGCACGTCAAGCACGCTGGGGATCGGCTCGATGGTGAGGCCGGGCGTGTCGGTGGGCACCAGGAACACGGAGATTCCCCTGCCGCCGGTCGAGTCCGGGTCGGTGCGCGCGAGCAGAACGCAGAACTCGGCGACGCCCGCGTAGGACGTCCACACCTTCTCCCCGTTGATCACGTACTCGTCACCCTCGCGACGCGCGGTGGTTCGCAGTGCTGCGAGGTCGGTTCCTGCCTCGCGCTCGGAAAAGCCCTGGCACCAGAAGACGTCCCCGCGACTGATCCGCCTCAGGTGGTGTTCGCGCTGTTGCGGGGTGCCCGCGTTGATGATGGCCGGGCCGATCCAGTTCACGTTCATGTACTGCGAACCGCGCGGTTCGCCCGCCGACCACAGCTCCTCGCCGAGAATGATGAACTGCCAGCCCGACGCCTCGCGGCCGCCGTACTCCCGTGGCCAGTGCGGGGTGAGCAGACCGCGTTCGCCCAGCGTGCGGCAGAAGTCCAGGACGAACTCCGAGGCCACTTCCTCGCCGGGGATCAGCTCGGCCCAGCGTTCCGGCAGTTCCTGCTCGACGATCGTGCGGAGCTCGTCGCGGAAAGCCAGGTCGTCCGCCAACCATCCGAACTCCACAGGTCCTCCCTGACATCAGGGTCGGCGGCGCCAACCTCTTGTTAATCGTAGTAAACTATGAGGCGAGTTGCTAGTCTGTCGACATATCTAACTATGACATCGATGACCGTGCGGCTGAGTAGAAGGGTGCCGGTCATGTACATCGAGCTTTCCGGCGAGCACATCGCCTACCGGGACCGGTTGCGCGCGCACATCGCCGCGAACCGGCCCGACCTGCCACGTCCGCCGGGCACGCGCAGCCCGCGCACCACCGACCTGCCGGACTACCGGGCCTGGTGTGCGAGCCTGTTCCGCGAAGGGTTCATCGGGCTGGACTGGCCCAGGGAGTGGGGCGGTCGGGGCGAGGACGATCCGATCCGGGACTACATCCTGGATCAGGAGCTGGCCGACGCGGGCGTGCCGCGTCCGATCGGCGCCTACAACCTCGTCGCCACTCCGCTGCTGCGCTACGGCACCAGGGCTCAGCAGGAACTGCTCCTGCCCCGCATCCGCGGCTTCGCCGACCTGTGGTGCCAGCTGTTCAGCGAGCCAGAAGCCGGCAGTGACCTCGCTGCGCTGCGAACCCGCGCCCGCCGCGACGGCGAACACTGGATCGTCGACGGGCAGAAGGTCTGGACTACTCACGCGCACATCGCCGACATGGGCTTCCTGCTCGCGCGCACCGACCAGGACGCGGGCAAGCACGCCGGTATCAGCGCGTTCCTGCTCGACATGTCCTCGCCGGGCATCGAGGTGCGGCCGCTGCGCGAGCTGACCGGATCCAGCGACTTCAACGAGGTCTTCTTCGACCAGGTCCGGATCCCGCACGCCGCCATGCTCGGCGAGTCGGGCCAGGGCTGGGAGATCGCCAGGGCGGCACTGGTCCACGAACGCGGGCAGAGCCTGCGCGAGGACTCGGTGACGGCCGCCGTGCACCGGCTGGTCCGGCTCGCTCGCGACCGGAATCGGTTGGCGGACCAGGGCATTCGCCGCACCATCGGCCGACTGGCCGCTCGCGCGCAGATCTCGGACCTGCTGGGGTTGCGGGGCGTCCTGCGGGACGCGGCGGGAACATCCGGTCCTGCTGATGCCGCCGTGACCAAGGTCGTGTTCACCGAGGCGAACCTGGACGCCGCGACGTTCGGGGTCGAGTTGCAGGAGGCCGACGGGATCCTGGACGGCCGCTGGCAGGAAGCGTTCCTGTGGGCGCGCGGCTTCACCATCTCCGCCGGATCCAACGAGATCATGCGCAACCTCATCGCCGAACGCGGACTCGGTCTGCCAAGGGAGAAGTGACCGGACATGCCGCTCCCCACCGAGGATCAGGACCTGCTGCGCGAGGTCGCCCGCGAGGTGCTCACCGAGCAGGCCGGACCGCAGCGGCTGCGCGCCCTGCTGGACACCCCCACCTTGCACGACCCCGACCTGTGGAAGCAGATCTCCGAGCTGGGCTGGCCCGCGCTGGCGCTGCCCGAAGGCGAAGGCGGGCTGGGCAGCGGGCTCCCTGATCTGGCGGTGGTCGTCGAGGAGTGCGGGCGGGCGCTGATGCCCAGCGCGCTGACCGGCAGCATCGCGCTCACCTGGCTGTTCGCCCGGCACGACACGATCCCGGCCCCGGAACTCATCGGTGCCTGGAGCCTCGGCGCGGCCGACATCACCGCATCAGGCCCGGATCTCCTGCTGACCGGAGTTCGTCGGCACGTCCCGGATGCCGCAGTGGCAACGCATCTCCTCGTCGACGTCACCGGGCCCGACGGTCCGGCCCTCGCCCTGGTTTCGGCGTCCGCGCCAGGACTCAGGGCAACCGCCGAGAGCACGATCGATCTGACCCGCCGGTACCAGGAGTTGCGGTTCGAGCGGGTACCGGCCGAGGAGGTGCTGCCCGCCGAACCTGCCGCGACCGAACTGTTCCGGTGCGGCGTCGTCCTGCAATGCGCGGAAAGCATCGGCGTTGCCGGCCGCGCCCTCGACCTGACCTGCGAGCACGTCCGCCGGCGCACCCAGTTCGGGCGGGCGATCGGCAGTTTCCAGGCGGTCAAGCACCGGATCGCCGATATGCACATCGCCCTGGAAGGCGCCAGGGTCGCCACCCGCGATGCGGCCGAGGCCGTCCAGAACGGACGTTCGGACGCCGGCTACGCGGTGCACGTGGCCAAGTCGTGGACCGGGCGCGCCGCGAGCGCGATCACCAGCGACGCGATCCAGCTGCACGGCGGCATCGGCTTCACCTGGGAACATGACCTGCACCTGTTGCAGCGCAGGGCAAAGGCCAACGAGCTGCTGCTCGGCACGCCCGCCTGGCACGACGAGCGGCTGACTCGCGCGATCGAGGCAGAAGGCTGAGCCGATGAAGATATCCGGTATGCGGGCGATCGTCGTGGGTGGCGCGTCCGGGATCGGCCGCGCGAGCGCCGAACTCTTCGCCGAACGAGGTGCCTGCGTCGCCATCCTCGACCGATCGGACTCGGCAGGCCCCGCCGTCGCGGCCGGGTTGGGCGGCGCGTTCCACGCGACCGACGTCACCGACTTCGCGGGTACCGAGCACGCCCTTGACGAGGCGGTGTCCTGGCTGGGCGGCCTGGACGCGATCGTCACCACGGCCGGCGGCGGTGTCGCGGGCCGCACGCTCGACCGCAACGGTCCGCACGATCTGCGGGTGTTCCGCGACGTGCTCGAACTCAACGCCGTGGCCACGTTCAACATCAGCAGACTGGCCGCTGCGCACATGGCCGGCAACGAGCCAACCGACGGCGAGCGCGGCATTATCATCAACACCTCCTCGATCGCCGCCTTCGAAGGACAGATCGGGCAGGTCGCCTACAGCGCCGCGAAAGCCGCCATCGCCGGGATGTGCCTGACCATGGCGCGTGACCTCGGCCCGTTCGGCATCAGGGTGTGTGCGATCGCCCCGAGCCTGTTCGACACCGGGGCGATCGCGCGAATGGACGAGGAGACCAAGGCCGCCCTCGTCGACGGAGCCGCGTTTCCGCGCCGCATGGGCCGCCCGGTCGAGTACGCCAAACTCGCCGCGGCGATCGTGGACAACCCGATGCTCAACGGCCAGTGCCTGCGGCTGGACGCCGGACAGCGGCTCGGTCCGAAATGACCGCGCCCCATGATGATCCGGGCATCCCGCTCGATCTCGAACACGTCGAGATCGGCTTGTACCGAGGACATCCCCGGCTGCCGTCCCTGCCGAGCACCTTCGGCGGCGAGGTCGTGGCACAGGCCCTGCGCGCGGCCGGGGACACGGTCGCCGCCGACCGCCCTGTGCACTCGCTGCACGCCTACTTCGTCCGGCCGGGTGACCCGAGGACGCCGGTGCTGTACCGGGTCGAGGACTGCCGGGACGGCGGCAGCTTCACCACCCGCCGGGTGACGGCGCAACAACACGGCAAGGCCATTCTGGCGATGATGGCCTCGTTCCACCGCGTCGAGACGGGCGCCTCCCACCAGCACCTCGTCGCCGACGCACCACCACCGGAGTCCATACCGACCTTCACGTCCGTGGACGGTGACATCAAGGCCTGGTTCGGTCGGCTCGCCGAGCGGTTCCCGGTCGAGCTGCGCTTTGTCGACCCGCCACCCCCGGTGGCCGCCGGGCAGGACAACGGTGCCCGCCCGCGGTTCCGCTTCTGGTTGCGCACTCGGCATCCGTTGCCGCCCGATCCGCTCAAGCACGCCTGCGCCGCCGCGTACGCCTCGGATCTCCTGCTGCTCTCGACCGCCGCCGCCCAGCACGGATTCGTGCTGGGACAGCCCGGTCTGCGGATGGCCAGCCTCGATCACGCACTCTGGTTCCATGAGGCTTTCCGTGCCGACGACTGGCTGCTCTACGAGCAGGAGAGCCACTGGGCAGGCCGTTCTCGCGCGCTGTGCCGAGGATCGCTGTTCGACCGGTCGGGCACGCTGGTGGCCACCGTCGCCCAGGAGGGTCTGTTCCGCTTCCGGCCGCCCGGTGCCTGATCAGGAGGCGGGTTTCGCCGGGTAGCCGAAGAAGCGCTCGAAGTTCTCGTCGTTGATGACGCGCCGCTTGTTGCGCTCGCGGGACTCCTCCAGCGCGGCGAGCCGTTCGCGGCAGGCGGCGAGGGCGCTTCCGTCGCCGGATTCCGCACCGGACTCCAGTTTCGCGAGGCGGGCGCGCTGACGGCTGATCTCCTGATCCAGCCGGGTGCCGGCCTCGGCGTAGGTGAGCAGGTCGTAGTCCTCCTCGTCGGTGGCTTCGCGGCCGTCGAACATGGAGTCTGGCATCAGGAACCTCCACAACATAGATAACTAGGTGTCCTATGTTGTCACCTTGCGGGGCGATGAAACAACCCGTGCAGGGTGTCATCCGGGACGACCTCGCACAGGGTGGCGAAATCGAAGCAGCCGCCGCCGCGCGGGCTCTGCTGGACCGCCCAGATCACGTTTTCGTGCTCGTCGCCGGGCAGCAGCGTGTCGTAGAGCCGCTCGTAGTCGTAGTCGAACTCGCTGCGGGGAAGGTCGCCGCCGAGGGCGTCGCCGACCTCGAACGCCAGGTCGGTCGCGCAGGCGATCATGACGTGCAGGCACAGCGCGTCGGCCTGCGTACGCGGCGCGGGGCGGCGGCCGTAATCCAGGGACTCGGCCAAGTTGTCGAGCGCGCGGGCCAGGTAGTACATCGGCACCGGAACGCGGCTGGTCGCGATGGCGGCGCGGACGTCCTCGGCCAGCCGCCGGCCCGCGATCGCGAGCAGCAGGGCGGTCCTCGGCGTCAGATCGGGCCCCTCGCACTCCGGGCGTGCCCCTTCGCAGTCGCACGTCGTCGGAAACGAACCGAGGTCTTGGGCTACAGCGCTGGTCACGATGGCCTCCCTGTGTCGGTGTGGGTCGACGGTCCCTCCTGACCGGCGGATGGGCATCGGGAGGGATACGTAGGCGACTACCTATTCCCGTCGAGCTGGGTTGTCATGGTTGGCTATGATGTCGAGGAGACCGAGGAGGAATGTCCGATGACAGCTCCGGCGAACGGTTACCGGGCCGATGTGCTGCGGCGGCGTATTCCCAAGATGGCCGAGATGGTGTCCGCCGACCTGCGCCAGCGGATCCTGCGCGGTGACTTCAAGGAGGGCGACTCGCTGTCGCCGGAGGCGTCGCTGCTTGAGGAGTACCAGATCTCCCGGCCGACCCTCCGCGAGGCCCTTCGGCTGCTTGAGGCGCAGCAGTTGATCACGGTCCGTCGAGGTTCGCACAAGGGCGCTGTCGTCAGCGTTCCCGGCTCCGACCTCGCCGTCGACCCGTTCACGATCCTGCTCCAGCTGCGCGGCGCGACCCTCGACGACATCTACCGGTTCCGCATGATCTTCGAGCCGCAGGCGGTGCGCATCGCGGCCGAGCGGGCCTCGGACGAGGAGATCAGCAATCTGCGCGACCTGCTGGAGGAGGAGTCCCGCGCGCGCCGGGACGCCAAGGCGTTTCCCGGTGTCGCCTGGCGATTCCACACCGAGCTGGCCAGACTCTCCGGCAACGTCACGATGACCTTGATCGCGGAGACGCTGGAGCGGATTTCCGAGCGGCACGCCCGTACGGTCGCCAGTGGCTGGCCGGACGCGGAAAAGCAGCTCGACCGGGCCTACCGGGCGCACAAGAAGCTGGTCGGCCTCATCGCCGACCGACAGGGCGACGAGGCAGAACGGTTCTGGGCCCGGCACATGGCGACGGTCGGCAAGCAGCTGGTCGCCGATGCCGACCGCACCCGCATCATCGAACTGCCGGAATAGCCGCCACCCAGGCCGCGATCTGCGCGCGGGAGTTGAAGCCCAGCTTCACCAGAATGTGCTCGACGTGTGCTTCGGCGGTCCGGGGCGAGATGACCAGCGTGCCGGCAATGTCCTTGTTCGACAGTCCGCGCGCGACGAGGAGCGCGACCTCGTGCTCTCGTTTGGTGAGTGGCGAGGTCGCCGGAGGGTCAACGGTGGCCGAGGGGGTTGCCGGGCCGTCGTCGAGCGCGAAGGCGACCGCGTCCTCGGTGGACATCTCCATGCCCGAGCCGACCGTGGTGGAGAACTCGTGGCGCGACATGGCCTGCCGGAGGGCCGCCTCGCAGTCGACGTGGGAGTCGGCGGTGTGCGGCAGGTCGGCGGCGCGCAGCCCCATCTCGCTCCACCGTGCCGTGGCCGCGCCGAACAGTACGGCGGCCCGGTACCAGTCGTCGGTGCCGCTTGTCGCCCAGGCAAGTCCTTCCAGGCACAGCGCGATGCCCATCGCATCGATGAGCCGGTCCTTGAGCCGCAACCCGGCCTGCAGTGACTCGATCGCCGTCGCGGCGTCGCCCCGTTGCAGATGAGTGAGACCGGCCTGCCAGAGCGAGTACGACCGGAACCAGGCATCACCGGTCAGCTCGGTCGTTTCCATGCAGATCGCGTGCAGTTCGAGGGCCGCCGTGAAATCGCCTGCCCTGCTGAGCGCCATCTGGAGCAGGACCTGGGCGGCGATGGCGTTGGCGAGTTCGCCGTTCGCCTCGAACACGGGCACCGCGAGCCGGCATTCCTCGATCGTGCGACGGGGATCGCCGGTGTACATCGCGTAGTTGCCGGACGCCTCGTGAAAGAAGGCGACCGACACCTCGTCGACGGCACCACCCGTGTCGATGAGCGCGTGCAACTCGGTGAGGAACGACTCGGTGGCGGCAAGGTCTCCCTGGAGGGTGGCCAGCCAGGCCGCCGCCCGCAGTCCACGTGCCCGTGTCGCGGGCGAGGCACCCGCCGCGCCGAGAAGGCGTTCCAGCCAGTGCCGGCCCTCGGCGAGCGCGCCGATCCCGATCCAGTGCTCGCGCAGATGTCCGGCCGCCTCCAGTCCGACATCGGCGCGACCGGCGCCGCCGAGGCTGAACTCGAAGGCGGACCGGAGGTTCGCGTGCTCCCTGCGCAGCCGGTCCATGGACGCGCGCTGCGTCTTCGTCACCGACTCGGCTTCCGAGCGGATGGCCAGGTCGAAGTAGTAGTCCTGATGCCTGCCGAGCACCAGTTGGCTCAGCCCGCAGTCGCGGAGGTGTTCCAGGCCGTACTGGCGCAGGCTTTCCAACGTCCAGTACCACGTGGCGTCGCCGCGCGTCTCCCTCGTGAGCACCGATCTGTCCACAAGGGACAACACCCCGTCCACGACCGCCGCGCGGTCCAGCCCGCCGTCCGGGTCGCTGCAGATCGCCTCGGCAGCGTCCAGTTCGAAGCCGCCCGCGAACACCGACGTCCTGGCCCAGAGGTCCTGTTCGGCCGGGGTGCACAGCTGATAGCTCCATTCGATGCAGCCGCGCAGGGTGCGCTGGCGGTCGAGGGCGCTGCGGTTGCCCGAGGTGAGCAGGCGCAGGTGGTCGGCAAGGCGGTCGAACAACTCGGCGGGGGACAGCGCGCGGAGCCGGACCGCCGCCAGTTCGAGCGCGAGGGGGATCCCGCCGAGTCCACGGCAGATACCGAACACCGCGCTCTGGTTGCGCGAGGTCAGCTCGAATCCGGGCACCGCGACCCTTGCCCGGTCCAGGAACAGGGTGATGGCATCCCACTCGGCGGCAACCGCAGAGCCTTCCGGCGGCACCGGCAGCGGCGGGACCGGGAAGATCACCTCGCCGGGGATGCCCAGCGCCTCCCGGCTGGTCGCCAGCACGTGCAGCTTCGGACACTCGCGAAGCAGGGTGGCGAGCAGCTTCGCACAGGAGTCGACAAGGTGCTCACAGTTGTCCAGCACCAGCATCGCGCTCTGCCGGGAGAAGTGCTCGATCACCGCGTCCAGGGTGCTGGCCGGATTCTGGCCGTGCAGCCCGACCGTCTTGGCGACCGTGTCCGGCAGCAGTACGGAGTTGTCCAGTGCGGCCAGCTCCACCAGCCACACACCGCCGGGAAAGGCCCGGTGCAGTTCGCTCGCGGTCCGGATGGCAAGGCGAGTCTTGCCGACCCCGCCGAAGCCGGTCAGCGTCACCAGGCGTGCCCCCGCGGCCAGCTGCCGGACCTCGGTGAGTTCGGCGCGGCGCCCCACGAAGGTCGTCAGGTCGGCGGGCAGATTGCCGGCCGGACGCCGCCGCTGCGCGGGAGGGGCCATGTCGCGAGTCTAACCGCCGTTGCCAGCGCGAGCCTGTCGCGGCATCATGGGTAGATAAGTAAGCGAGGAGGTGAACGTGGTGATCAAGATCGGCCGCCACGAGTTTCCCGACAGCCGGTTCCTCGTCATGGCGATCGTCAACCGCACGCCCGACTCCTTCTACGACAGGGGCGCGACCTGGGCGGAGGGCGCGGCCCACGAGCGGGTCCGGCAGGTGGTCGGCGAAGGCGCCGAGATCGTGGACATCGGCGGGGTGAAGGCCGCACCTGGCGAGCAGGTCTCCTCGGTCGAGGAGATTCGGCGGATCGTCCCCTTCGTGGCAAAGGTCCGCGCCGAGCATCCGGATATCGTGATCAGCGTCGACACCTGGCGTTCGGAGGTCGCCCGCGAAGCGTGCGCCGCCGGTGCCGATCTCATCAACGACGCCTGGGGTGGGCACGACCCGGACCTCGCCGCCGTCGCCGCCAAGTACCAGGCCGCGCTGGTGTGCACGCACACCGGAGGCGCCCGGCCGCGCACCCGGCCACACCGGGTCGACTATCCCGACGTGATGGCCGATGTCATCGAGCGCACCACCGCCCTTGCCGCGCGCGCGGAGGATCTCGGCGTCGAGCACGGCGCCATTCTCCTCGACCCGGCGCACGACTTCGGCAAGAACACCTGGCAGTCGCTGGAGGTCACCCGTCGGCTCCCGGAACTCGTCGCGACCGGGCGACCGGTGCTCGTCTCGCTGTCCAACAAGGACTTCGTCGGCGAGACGCTGGACCGTCCCCTTGGTCAACGTCTGACCGGGACACTCGCCGCCACCGCGATCTGTGCCTGGCTCGGGGCTCGGGTCTTCCGGGTGCACGAGGTCCGCGAGACCCGCGAGGTGCTCGACATGGTCGCCTCGATCCTCGGCCTGCGCGCGCCGAGCCGGACGGTACGGGGGCTGGCCTGATGGGCGAGTTCCTCGGCGCGGTCGTGTGCCCGCACCCTCCGCTGCTGTTGCGCGAGCTGAACGGACAGATCGACTCGGTCCCCGAGCTGCGCGCCGCCTGCCAACGCGCCGTGCGGACTCTCCTGGGATGGCGCCCGGACCGGATCGTCATCCTCGGGCGCGACGACACGGACCGTCCGTGGAGCCTGCGGGTCGCCCAGCGACTGCTCGGGGAGTCGGGCTGGCGCGGCGCGACGGAATGGCGCCCGGTCTCCGCAGACTCGACCGCGGCGGAACGCGCCGGCGCCGCCGCCGCTCTGCTGCGCGGGCCGGGACGTATCGCCCTCCTCGTGATGGCGGACGGCACCGCGAGTCGCACCCTCAAGGCGCCGGGCTACCTCGACGAACGTTCGTTCGACTTCGACGACCTGGTCGTGGGCGCCCTGCGCGAAGGCGACCACGAAGCGCTGACACGGCTCGATGACGCCCTCGCCGAGGAACTCCGCATGCAGGGTCTGCCCGCTCTGCACGTCCTCGGCGCGGCGTTGCGGTGCCTGGCACCACGACGTCCGCGTTCGACGGTGTCCTATGTGGCTGACCCGTTCGGGGTGTGCTACTTCGTCGCCACCTGGCAGCTGGTCGGCTAGGAGAAGGCCCGGATCAACGCGTCCGCGGCCGGCAGCTCGCCGAGCCGGGAAATCGTGCGCGCCTCATCCGCCAGTTGCGAGTGATACGGCTGTCGCAGCAGCCGGGCGCTCTCACCTGCCGCCGTTCCGGGGAGCGCCGCGATGTCGGTGGCGATCGCTGTCGTTCGGCCCGCGAGATCGCCCGGTGCGCACACCTCCGAGACCAGGCCCCAGTCGAGTGCGGTGGCGGCGTCGAGTCTCCGGTTCCGCAGGATCAGTTCGGCCGCTCGGCGTGGGCCGATCGTGGCAGGAAGCAGCGCGGTGACGCCACAGTCCGGTGACAGCCCGATGGCCGAATAGGCCGAGACGAAACGAGCGGTCTCCACGGCGACCACCACATCGGCCGCGAGCACGAGGCCGAGACCTGCTCCCGCGACCGTGCCCGGTACCGACGCGACGACCGGAACCGGCAGGGCACGCAGGGCGGCGAGCGCCTCGTGCATCGTGCCGGCGAGTTCGGCCAGGTAGCGGGCTCGATCGGTGGCCGAGGCCATGCGGCGCACGTCGCCGCCCCCGCAGAAGATCCGCCCGGCAGCGGTGAGGACGATGACTCGGGGCAGGTTGCCGTCACTCAACCGGGTGACCGCCGCGCGGAAGCCGGCGGCCAGATCGGGGTCGATCGCATTGGCCGCGTCCGGCCGGTTGAGGGTGATGGTCGCGATGCCGTCGGCGATGTCGAGTAGAACCGCGCGGTTCATCGTGGCGCCAGCCGGATCGCGCCGTCGAGCCGGATGACCTCGCCACCCCGCATCGGATTGTCGATGACGTGCGCCACCAGCGAGGCGTACCCGGCGTCAGGTATCCGCACGTGCGTGCTCCCTTCGCAAAGCTTCATATCTAACCTAGCTGACTAGGGTAGTCTAGCGAGGTGGCGGCTGATGACCATGCGCTGGATCTGGTTGGACCCTTCGAAGATCTGCATGATCTTCGCTTCCCGCATGTACCGCTCGACCGGAAAGTCGCGGGTGTAGCCTGCGCCGCCGAACACCTGGACGGCGTCCGTGGTGACCTTCATCGCGGTGTCGGTCGACACCAGCTTCGCCGTGCTCGCCTGGCGGCTGAAGGGCCGGCCCGCATCGCGTCGGCGAGCGGCGTCGAGCAGGGTGGCCCGCGCCGAGTCCACGCCCGCGGCCATGTCGGCCAGCAGGAACGCCAGCCCCTGGTGTTCGATGATCGGGACGCCGAAGGTCTCCCGCTGCTTGGCGTACCCGACAGCCGCGTCCAGCGCGGCCTGGCCGAGACCGACCGCGCAGGCGGCGATGCCGAGCCGGCCGGAGTCCAGTGCGCTGTAGGCGATCCGCAGCCCCTGGCCGGGTGCGCCGATGAGCGCCTCTGGTCCGAGTTCGACCCCGTCGAGCTGGACGCCTGCCGTGGTCGAACCGGTCAGCCCCATCTTGCGCTCGGGCGGCGCGAAGGACAGGCCGGGCGTGCCGGCCCGGACCAGGAAGCAGGAGACGCCGTGATCGGCGCCGCGCTCGGTGAGGCGGGCGAAGACGTTGTAGAAGTCGGCCACGCCACCGTGCGTGACCCAGGCCTTGCTGCCGTTGAGCAGATAGCCGCCGTCGGGCGTGCGCTCGGCCCTTGTCAGGACGGCCGCCGGGTCGGAGCCCGCCTGCGGTTCGGACAGGCAGTAGGCGCCGAGCAGTTCGCCGCCGAGGAACTCCGGCAGCCAGGCGCTCCGCTGTTGGTCGGTGCCGAAGGCGAAGGTGGGGTAGCAGGCCAGGCTGTGCACGCTGATGCCGACCGCGACCGAGGCCCAGCGTCGCCCGATCTCCTCAAGGACCTGGAGGTAGATCTGGTACTGCTGGCCACCCCCGCCGTACTCGACCGGATAGGTCAGCGAGAGCAGCCCGGCGCGGCCGAGCAGTCGCATCAGCTCGCGGGGAAAGCGTTCCGCCGCCTCGTATTCCGCCGCCCTTGGTGCCAGTTCCCGCTCGGCGATCTCGATGGTGAGATCCAACAGGGCGCGGTGTTCTTCATTGTCCAGAAGTCTGTCCACGCTGTCAGGCATGACGTGAACTGTACTCAGAGCTGTACTCCAGTACAGTGCTGCGGCCTGAATGTGACCGGCGAGATAGTGGCTGGCAGGATGGGTGGTATGACAAGCTGGATGCCTGCGGATCGCGCTTCGCATCACCTCAGCGAGCGTCAGCAGAGTGTGCTGGACGCCGTGGTGGATCTTGTCCTTGCCGAGGGGTTCCGCACACTGGGTCTGGACGAGATCGCCAGCAGGGCGCAGTGTTCGAAGTCGACGCTGTACACCTTGGCCGACAGCAAGTCGGGTCTGGTCGCCCGCTGCGTCGAACACTACTTCCGGCGTGCCGCCCGGCGGGTCGAGGAGAAGGTTCGGCGCAGGCGGACCGCGGCCAATCGGCTGCGCGCCTACCTGATGGCGGTGGCGGAGGAGTTGGAGACCGCGTCCGAGGCGTTCCTGACCGACGTCGCCACCAACGAGATCACCCGGCGCAGCTACGAGCGGCACACCTGGATCGCCGCCGAGCGGGTGCGTGACCTGGTCGAGGAGGGTGTGCACAGTGGCGATTTCGACCCGGTGCACGCCCGGTTCCTCGGCGAGGTGACGGCCGCCGCGATGGATGCCATCGAACGCGGCGGCATCACCGCCCGTACCGGTCTGAGCCACGGTCAGGCCTACAGCGAGCTGGCCAGGCTGGTGCTGTCCACCCTCGGCGTCGGGTCGACGGTGACGAAACCAGGGTAGTGAGAGGACGAGGCACATGGACAAGGCAGTGGTGGTCACCGGCGCGGCCGGTGCGTTGGGGCAGGCAGTGGTCGCGGAACTGCTGGACCGCGAGGAGCGGGTCATCGCGCTGGACCTGGCAGGCCCCGCGCTGGACCAACTCGCCGAACGCGACCGGGTGCGGGCCTTCCCGGTCGACATGACCGACCGCGACGCGGTGCGGCGAGTGTGGGAGCGCATCGACACCGTCGCGATCCCCTCGGCCCTGATCACGCTGGCCGGCGGCTTCAAGCCCACCTCACTGGCCGACCTCGACGAGGACACGCTGGAGCAGATGTGGCGCACGAATGTCGTGTCCATGCTGTGGCCCTGTCAGCAGGCGGCCGTCCGCATGGCGGCGGCGGGAGGCGGCGCGATCGTCACCGTCGGCTCCAGGACGGCCATCAGCGGGTCGGCGCCGATCGCGCACGCCACCACCAAGGCGGCCGTGGTGCGCGCCAGTGAACTGCTCGCCGAGGAGCTTCGGCCGGACAACATCCGGGTCAACTGCGTGCTGCCATCCGTTCTCGACACGCCGGCCAATCGCACCTGGATGTCGCCCGATCTCGCGGCTCGCGCGGTCGCACCCGCCGAGGTGGCCAAGGTGATCGCGTTTCTGGTCAGTCCGGACTCGGCTCCGACCAGCGGTGCCCGCGTACCGGTCTACGGACGTTCCTGATCCTGCCGGGCTCGCGTCGCACTGGACTAATCAAGCATCACTATCATAACCTAGTTAACTATGAATGCATCGTTGCGAGTGGGCTTCGTCGGGCTGGGCGACATGGGCGGCGCGATCGCGGCCCGGCTACTCGCCGCAGGGCTCCCGGTGACCTTGTGGGCGCGGCGACCCGAGTCCCTGCGACAGTTCGAGCCCGACCGGTTCCGGGCGGCCGAGACCCTGACGGAACTGGGTCGGCACAGCGATGTGGTGGGCATCTGCGTGTTCGGTGATGCGGATGTCCGCGAGGTCGTACTCGGGCCGGCCGGCATCCTGGCCGGGCTGCGCGCGGGGTCGGTCGTGCTCATCCACAGCACGGTGTCGGTCGCGACCTGCCGGGAGATCGCGGCACCGGCCGCCGAGGCCGGTGTCGAGGTGCTCGACGCGCCGGTGACCGGGGCTCGGGCCCGCGCGCTGGCGGGCGAACTCGTGGTGCTCCTCGGTGGCGACGCCGCCGCTGTCGAGAAGGCGCGACCGATGCTGGCCGCCTTCGCCGGCACAACGGCGCACCTCGGCCCGCTCGGCAGCGGGCAACGGATGAAGGCGCTGAACAACGCACTGGGCAACGCCACCGGCCGGCTGGCCGGCCTGGCCATCGAGATCGGCGTCCAACTCGGACTCGACGCGGGCTGGGTCATCGAGATCCTCCGGTCCGGCAGCGCGAGCAGCGCGCCGCTGACATCGATGGTCGAGCGCCTGATGCGTGATCCGGACTTCGCCGACCTCGCCTCGCGGATGATCGTGAAGGACACCGCGCTGTTCGGCGAGTTGTGCGCGGAGGCAGGCGTCGAACCCGGCGTCCTCCAAGAGTTGGCGGGGGAGCGGGCCGAGCACATCGTCCCGGCCGTGGCCGCCTCAGCGGTGTTGCCACGATGACCCGAGCGGATGCCGAGCTGATCGGCGCACAGCGGCTGCTCCAGGACGCCATCGCCGGTGCGGCCATGCCGACGGACACGGCGGAACGGATCACCGCGCAACTGCGCGAGGTCGCCGCGAAGGTCGCTCGCTTCGCGGTACCGGAGTCGGCTCGACGAGACGGGCGGCAGCCGGCGCTTCCCGGCCGAGGCATGCCGTTCATGCCGCCCTACCTCATCGACGAGGAGGGCCCGGACTTCACCAAGGGCCGGGTCCGGTTCACCCGTTTCTACCTCGGCGGTCACGGCGCCGCGCACGGCGGTGCCCACGCGGTGCTGTTCGACGACATCATGGGCAGGCTCGCCACGCGGGTCGGCGGCGAGGGTCGCACCCGAACCGCGCGCCTGACGATCAACTACCGGCGCATCATCCCGACGGACACCGACATCGCCTTCGAGGCGTGGGTCGACCGGACGGAGGGTCGCAAGCGATTCGTCTCGGCCCGCCTCTACGACGACACCGGGGCGGTCGGCGCCGACTGCGAGGGGCTGTTCGTCGTGCTGCGGCCAGGGCGGACATGACCATGACCGGCCGAGGTGGCGCCCTGCACGGGCTGCGCGTCGTGGAGTTCGCGGCGCTCGGGCCCGCTCCACATGCGGCGATGATGCTGGCAGATCACGGCGCCGACGTGGTGCGGGTGGTCCGCCCCGGTGGGCAGCCGCTCAGTGAACGCGGCGTGCGGCTCGATGCGCTGATGACCCGTAACAAGCGGTCCTTGGCCCTTGATCTCAAGAGCGACGAGGACCGAACCGCGGCACTGCGGCTCGTCGAGGCCGGCGACGTACTGCTGGAGGGCCTACGGCCCGGCGCGGCCGAGAGCCTCGGGATCGGACCGGAAGTCTGCTGTGACCGCAATCCTCGCCTGGTGTACGCGCGGATGACCGGCTGGGGACAGCACGGTCCGCTGGCGCGGCGTGCGGGGCACGACATCAACTACATCGGACTCACCGGAGCATTGGCCGCGATCGGCCCGGCCGGCCGACGACCGGTGCCGCCGCTGAACCTGGTCGGCGACTTCGGCGGCGGATCCATGCTGGTGCTCGTCGGCATCCTGCTGGCCTTGTGGGAACGCGAACGCAGCGGTCGCGGTCAGGTGGTGGATGCCGCGATGGTCGACGGTGCGGCGCTGCTGTCCCAGATGCTGCTGGAGATGACCAGCCTCGGCGCGTGGCCCGACCCGCGCGGCGAGAACCTGCTGGACGGTGGCGCGCCGTTCTACGACACCTACGAGTGTGCCGACGGCCGCCATGTCGCGGTGGGCGCATTGGAGCCGCGCTTCTTCGATGCGCTGGTTTCCGGTCTGGGTCTTGACGCGTCCCAACTCCCCGCCCAGTACGACCGCTCCGGCTGGGCGAACCTGCGAACGGCATTCGCCGACGCCTTCCTGACTCGCGACCGGGATACCTGGGCGGCGAGGTTCGATCGGCTGGATGCCTGCGTGTCACCCGTACTGAGCGTCGAGGAAGCCGCCGATCACCCGCACAGTCGGGCTCGCGGCATGTTCACGACGCTGGGCTCGGTCCGTCAGGCCGCTACCGCACCGCGTCTGTCCCGAACCCCCGGTGCGCCACCGAAGGCCGAGCGTCGCATCGACACGACCGAGCAGTTGTTGGCCGAGTGGACGGAGCGGTAGGCGATGCGGCTGATCAGTTTCGGCTCGCCGGGTGCGGAGCGTCCTGGGATCGTGGACGCCGACGACCAGGTGATCCCGCTCGACCCACTGCTGCGACGACGCAATCTCGGCTGCGTCGACACCGGGGCGATTCTGGCCCTTTGGCCGAAGCTGGCGGACGCGATCGAGGACGAGCGCACCTCCGCCAGGCAACGAATACCGCTCCGGAACGTCCGGTTGGGACCACCGGTGCCGAGACCGCACGGGATCTTCGGCATCGGCATGAACTACGGCGAGGGTCCCAACCCGCCGTCCGTCACCCCGATGTCCTACCTCGACGCACCACCGATCTTCATGAAGCCGGCCGGGACACTCGTCGGCCATCGCGATCCGGTGCTACTGCCCAACACGAGCACCGCTGTCGACTACGAAGTCGAACTCGCGATCGTCATCGGACGTGGCGGCCGGGACATCGCGCGCGAGGATGCCGACCGGCACATCGCCGGCTACCTGCTCGCCAACGACATCACCGCCCACGACCTGACCCGGCGAGGGCAGATCCTGGTGGGGAAGGGCTACGACTCGTTCCTGCCCTGTGGCCCGTGGCTGCTCACTGCGGATTCGGTCGTGCCGGATTCGATCGAGTTGCGGCTGTCGGTCAACAACGAACCCCGGCAGGCCGGCAAGGTCGCCGACATGCGCCTTGACGTCCCGACGATCGTCGAGCTGATCAGCAACTTCACCGCGCTGCATCCCGGCGACCTGATCCTCACCGGGACGCCGCCCGGCAGCGGAATCGGCATGCACCCACCCCAGTTCCTCGCCGACGGGGACGACATCGCCGCCTCGGCGGGACCCCTCGGCGAACTGCGCAACCGTTGTCAGAAGGAGAAGTAATGGAGTTGCCGAGCAACTGGGGCCGATGGGGCGAGGACGACGAGCGGGGCACGCTCAACCTGATCACCGAGGAGGTTCGCGAACGAGCCGCGCGCGAGGTGCGGACCGGCCGCTCGGTCTCCCTCGCCCTGCCGATCCAGCCGACGCCGTTGATGAGCGGCCCGTTCGCGCCCGGTTCGGTCGAGGAGTCACCGGTCCAGCAGATCATGATGTACACGCCGTCGCCGACGTATGCGATGGCCGACCTGGCCCTGATCACCAACCACCACCCCCGCTCGACCCACCTGGACGCACTGGGCCACATGGTGGGCGACGGCCTGGTGTATCCGGGGCGGTCGCTCGGCGAGAGCGTGACCCCGGCCGGTGCCCGGCACGGCTCCACCGCGGCCTTCGCCGAGGGGATCGTCACCAGGGGAGTCCTGCTCGACCTTGCCATGGAGGGGCCGCTGCCCTCGGCGTATCCGGTCGGGCCGGCAGACCTCGAAGCGGCCGAGCAACACGAGGAGGTTCGGCTGGAGGCTGGGGACGCCCTCGTGGTCCGCTGTGGATGGACGATGACGCCCACTCCCGACCGTCCGCTGCCGGGCATCACCCTCGACGCGGTGCGCTGGATGCACGAACGCGGAGTCTCGGTGTACGCAGGGGACATCGGCGATGCCGTCCCGCCGCTGGACGCCGGGATGCGCGCACCGTTGCACCTGGTCGGCCTGCACCGATTAGGGCTGCCCCTCGTCGACTCCGCGAAGGTCGACGATCTCGCCGCCGTGTGCGCCCAGCTCTCCCGCTACAGCTTCCTGTTCACCGCGGCGCCGCCACGTATCCACGGCATGACCGGGATAGCGGTCAACCCGCTCGCCATCTTCTGAAAAACCGTCCTCACTCGCCCAGTCCGCGAGCGCGGGCGCTGAGCCTGGTCAACCCGAACAACGCGTCGACGGCGGGCGTCGGTACGTCGACCAGCGAGCCGATCTCGCGAACCGCGCCGACCAGCGCGTCGAGTTCCAGGCTTCGTCCGGCGTCGGCGTCCTGGAGCATCGAGGGCCGGAACACCCCGAGTTTCCTGGTGACCTCGTTGCGGTCGGCGGGCGTCTGCGCGATCGGGCAGCCGATGCGATCACCGATGCGTTGCGCCTCGACCATCGCCGTCTCGCAGAACGCCCGGACCAGGTCGTCGTCCAGGATCGCGTCGGCGGTCGCCCCGGTCAGTGCCGCGACCGGGTTGATGGTCAGATTGCCCCACAGCTTGTACCAGACATCGGCGTGGATGTTCGTGGCGACGCTCACCTGTAGCCCGGCCGAGCCGAACACGTCGGCGACCTCGCGCAGGCGCGCCGACTCGGTGTGGTCCGGCTCGCCGATGATCAGTTCCCTGCCGCGATGGTGCACCACGAGGCCGGGCTCCGGCCTGCCGCAGCTCAGATGCACGACGCCGCCGATGACCCGCCGCGACTCGATGGCCGCGGCGACCACACCGTCGGGATCGACGCTGGCCAGGCCAAGTCCGCGGTAGGGCCCGTCCAGGTGGTGGAAGAACCACCACGGCACGCCGTTCATCGCCGACAGCACCATCGTGTCCGGCCCGAGCAGCGGACCGATCGACGCAACGGCCGAGCGCAGCGACTGGGCCTTGACCGCGAGCACGACGAGGTCCTGCTGGCCGAGTTCGGCCGCGTCCGCGCTGGCAAGGACGGGGGCGGAGCGCACCCCGTGCTCATCGCGGACCCGCCAGCCGTTGGCCCGCAACGCGGTCAGCGTGTCGCCGCGCGCGAGTGCCGAGGTGGTCACACCGGCCGCGGCCAGCTGTGCGCCCAGGAATCCACCGATCGCGCCCGCGCCGACCATCGCCACTCGCATACCGTCTCCTCCGCGTATCCCACTTGGAGCCTGGTCGCCCTGCCTGGTGTGAGCAATGTGGGATTTCATGAAGGCTCGGCCACTCTGTTGTCGAAACCGCCAACGAGGCCGTTGCCGGCGAGTTCGAGCCACAGCAGAAGCAGACGTTCAGGACGATTCAGCTCGATCGCGAACAATTCCTCGGCCCGGTGCAGTCGATGTCGCAGCGTGTTCTGGTGCACGTGCAACGTTGCCGATGCGGCCGCGATATCGCCGAACGCGCGCAGGTAGGTCAGGAGGGTCCTTGCGTAGTCGGTTTCCTTGGCCGCGTCGTGGGCCACGATGCGTTCGGCGATACCGGAGCGCAGGTCGGGCCGCCGGCCAACCAAGCCGACCACGCGGTCCAACACCACCTCCGCCAGAACACCGTTGATGTCCACCAGGCCGGGAACGGCGCCGATGCGCCCCAGATGGGCGAGCGCCCCCTCGTTGTCCACCCGCTGACCACGGACCTGATCGGCACTCGTGTTCTCCGCGCCCGCCACGACGAAGTAGTCCTTGCGCAACGCCTCGCCGACGCGCCGCAGCAGATGCTCGGCGAAGACCATGGCTTGCCGCCTGCCGCCCCTCGGCACCGAAACCAGCACGTGCAGGTACTCGCCGAGCAGCGTTGTCGCCACGGTCAGGCCGAAGGTCGCCGCGGCGACCGTCGCCAGATCCTGCAATCGCAGACCGAGCGGCCCGGCATCGGTGTCGTGATCGTTCGCCGTGGCCAGCGTCAGCAGGCATCCGGGAAACGTCAGGTCGACATCGGGTTGGCCGTCGAGCGCCGCCCGCAGTGCCCGATCGCGTCGATCCTGTTCCTCGTCAGCGTGCCGCCGCAGCCGCAACATCTGCAGCGCGGCGAGTTTCGCCGCCTCCGACAACGCCGCTTCCAACAACGCCGCATCGCGTTGCGCGGTGTCCGAATCGTCGGCGACCACGACCCAGAGCGAACCGAGGACCTCCGCGCCGGCGCGCACGACAACGGCCAGGCGGTCAAGGTCACCGGGCCGCTTGACCCGGACCACGGAGTCGCTGCGCCAGACGGCAGGGGAGAGGAACGCCGGCAACGCGTCCTCGGGTACCCGCCTGCCGAGAATGCCGCGCCTGCGCGTGTCGTCGGTTCCCTGACCATCCACTGTGGAGTAAGCGACGATCACCTCGTTGGTGTCCATGATCGCGACCGCGCCGCCGACGATCGCGGCGACCGCATTGGCCAAGGAGAACAGGTCACCCCCGTGGACCTGAGAAATGCTCGTCGAGACCGGCCCGGCCGCGCTGGCCGATGCCGCGGCGCACAGGGCCTCCAGTCGCCGCCAGGACAACTCCGCCCCAGCGTCCAGAATCGTGACGGCGAAGCGTTCGGCGAGGTCGCTGAGTCGTTCGGTCGACCTGTCCCGGCATTTGAGCACCAGCGCCGCCGCACCGTGTCCGGCCGCGACCTGGACGGCCTCGGCGATCCGTGGATCGTCCGGCAGCAGCCCGATCCCCAGTAGCAGGGCCGATTCCGAGGTGGGTGACGGGTCGGCGAGGTCGAGCGGTTCGGGATCGCCGACCTCGTGGTCGAGCCCGCGCGGGGCGCACACCACCCTGACCACGGTGGGCCCGACCCGGTCGAGCAGTTCCGACAACGACACGGCGGCCATACCCACCTCTATCCGTCCGCCATCCCTGGAGAAATCGCCAATGCCTCTGGCATTCTGTTGTGTGATTCTACATTGTTCGAGCCTGGCCGATCCGGGCACGATGGAACCGGAAGCCGTCGTCCACCGGAGGCACCCATGACCAGTCAACTCAGCGCCAAGGCCGCCGCACGCGGCAGCCGACCCAGTGACATCGCCGAGCAGGAGTGGCAGGCGCGCGTCGAACTCGCCGCGTGCTACCGGATCTTCGACCGCCTCGGCTGGACCGAACTGATCTTCAACCACATCACCGTGCGCGTTCCCGGCGAACGTGACCAGTTGCTGATCAACCCGTTCGGGCTGCTCTACAGCGAGGTCACTGCGGCCAACCTTGTCAAGATCGACCTGGACGGCAACATTCTCAGCCCGAGTGACTGGCCGGTGAACCCGGCCGGGCTCGTGATCCACAGTGCCATCCACGCCGCCCGACCGGACGCGCACTGCGTCATGCACACGCACACCACCGCGGGCACTGCCGTCGCGTGCCTCGCCGACGGGCTGGACTGGAACAACTTCTACTCGGCGCAGATCTACCAGCAGGTGGCATACCACGACTTCGAGGGCATCACCGTCGATCCCGACGAGAAGCCACGGCTGATCGCGGATCTCGGCGCGAAGAATCTCATGCTGCTGCGCAACCACGGCCTGCTCGCCGCCGGCCCCGACCTGCCGGCCACCTTCTCCATGCTGTGGACCCTCCAGCGTGCCTGCGAAATCCAGCTCGCCGCCCAGCAGACCGGACTGCCCCTGCAACAGGTGACCGAACAGGCCGCGCAACGGTCCACACTGGAGTCCTTCCAGATCGGCCAGACCACCAACGCGGGCCAGGACGTGTTCAACGCGCTCTGGCGTGCCCTCGACCGCGCCGGCAGCGACTACCTCAGCTGAGGTCCTTCGGCGCGTGCGCGGGAAACCTGGCTCAGCGGAGATAGACCCGGCCGGGATCGACGTGCTCGCGCAGCAGGCGTAGTTCCGACGCCGTCGGTGGCTCGATGGTGGCGACGGTGTCGGAGACCTGAAGGTCCCAGCCCGTGGCTCTGCGGACTTCCGCAACGGTGACGCCGGGGTGCACACCGATGAGAGTCAGTTGCTCGCCGATGCCCGAGCGACCCAGGATGCCCAGCTCGGTGACGACCCTGGTGACGCCGGCACCGCGCGGGTGGACGCCATCGGCCAGCGCCCGATCCGGTCCTGGCGAGGTGCAGAAGTCGAGTTCGGCGGTGAACGATCGTGGCGTGTGCCGGCGCATCACCACGAACACCTCCCTGGCGTTGGCCATGACCTCCATGGCCCCACCGGGACCTGGTAGCCGCACCGTCGGTTCCTCCCAGGCCCCGATCACCGACGAGTTGAGGTTGCCCCAGCGGTCGATCTGTGCCGCGCCGAGGAAACCGACGTCGATGTGGCCACCCTGCAATACGTAGCCGAACAGGGCGGGCATCGGCAGCACCGCCTCGGCGCCAGTGATCAACACCGCGTCGGCGATGGTCTCGGGCAGGTGCGAGGGATGAGCGCCGCACACCCCGGACTCGTAGACGATCTCGATTCCCGGCGCGACCGTCAGCTGGGCCAGCGCGGTGGCGAGCGTCGGCAGCCCGATCCCGGCGAACACGATGTGCTTACCGGCCAGTTCACGGGAGGCGACCACGGAGAGCAGCTCCGACGAGGTCGCGGCGGCAGCGGTCAGGTCCGACCCTTCCCCGGTCGACCCGGTTCGTGTCACAGCCGCCGCCCGTAGTTCACCGGCAGGCTGAGTGCCTCGCCGACCGCCAAGGTGGACCAGAACTCCTCGCCGAGCTTGGCGACGTACTCGGCGTGGTCCCTGGTGCCGTGGACCCACTCGGCCAGCCAGTCGCGTAGCCGACATCGGCGACGCCACGTCGTACTCGCCGAACATCGACTTCATCGCTGCCTACAAGGAGGCCTGGGGTGTCAGGTGACGATCCGCTCGCTTGGAATGCGGACGGCGACGTACTCGACGAGTACATCGGCCCAACGAGCTGCCGGACGGCTTTCAGCCCTTCCACATCGCGGCGATTGTCTACATGGGTCTGTTGATCGGCGAGATGTTCCATCTTGAGGAGATCGCCGAGCCTTGCGCGGAGGTGGGACGCCATGAGGTGTTTCTGTCCGCCGCACCGCTTCCGTTCACCGGTGCCGCCTGAGGACCTCCTGGCGCGGTGGCCATTCTCTGAAGATGGATGACCGAAAGGAAAGGGGATCAGCGTGAAGGGACTCAAGGACAAGGTCGTCGTCGTTACCGGAGGTGCGGGCGGGATCGGTCGCGCCACCGCGCAGCGGCTGGTATCCGAGGGTGCCAAGGTCGCGATCGTCGATGTCGACGGCCGGCGCGCGGCGGAGGCCGCGACGGCGATCGGTAGGGCGACGATCGGGTTGGCCGGCGACGTCTCCTCGGAGGCGGACGTTCAGCGTTATTTCGCCGAGATCAACAGCCACTTCGGTCACATCGACGGGCTGCACAACAACGCCGGCGTCGGCGGGTCGTACAGCAAGCTCGTCGACCTCGACCTGGCCACGTTCGAGCGACTGATCGCGGTCAACTGTCTCGGCGTCTTCCTCAACCTGCGCGAGATGCTTCGCGTTGCTCGGGCTGCCGATGCGCGAGTGACCATCGTCAACACCGCGTCGATCACCGGCCAGCAGCCGGCTCCGATGTTGGGCGCGTACGGCTCGACCAAAGCCGCGGTGATCAGCCTGACCCGCACCGCATCGTTCGAGACCGCGAGCACCGGTACACGGGTCAACGCGGTGCTGCCGGGGCCGATCGAGACGCCCATGCTCGAACGGCTCGACGAGGAGTACTTCGCGGCGATGCGCGCGGCGGTGCCGGCCGGGCGCCTCGGCAAACCCGAGGAGGTCGCGGCGATGGTCGCGTTCCTGTTGAGTGACGAGGCGCCGTTCGCCACCGGCGGGGTGTACCCGGTGGACGGTGGTGGCCCTCGGTCGCAGCCCCCGGCCTGAACACCTCGTGGAGGACCCGAGCACTGTGCGGGCTGTCTGGCGGCGGGCCGTCATGGATGCCGATCCAATTGGCGCAAAGTGGCCGTTTCGGGACTCGAAGGGCAGTATCGTGGCCCTGCGCTGCTGAGCCGACACCGTCGGTGTGACGTGCGGCGTGAGGACCACTGCGCTGCGAGGTGCCGTCGATGAGTTCGGGGAATCCGCCATGGTCACCGAACGGGCCGTCCCAACCGGATCGTGCGCCCGGCTCGCCCGGCTCGCCCGGCTCGCCCGGCTATCCGGCTATCCGGCAGGGCACCAGCCCCGGCCGCCGAGCGGACCATGGCCGGGGCAGCGGCCAACTCCTTTCCCCGCGCCACCGCCCGGCGGTTTCGGCGGACCGAACTTCGTGGGCGGCTATCCGGCACCGCAGTCACCTCCACAGTCGCCATCGCAGCGGCCTCCGCAACGACCGCCGAGGAAGCGGCGGAAACCGTGGTGGTGGCTGATCCCGGTGATCGTGGTGGTGGTCGCCGCCGCGATCCTGGTACCGGTCGTGCTGTCCAAGCACGGCACGTCCACCGCGTCAGGAGGAAACTCGGCAGGGAGTTCGACGACGCCCGCGCCACCGTCCTCGGCGATCATGCTGCGGATGTCGGCCACCACCGGTCCGCCACTGACCTGGGGTTCGCTGGCCGTCTACGACGCGTGCGCGGTGCTGCCCATGAGTACGGTGCGCCAGGACGGAGTGGTACTCGACGAGGAGTCTCCGGTCGAATTCGATCGTCCGGAAGGCGATCTGCCGGGCGGAGGGGAATACCACCACGTCGACAACACCAACGGGGGAATCACCAACTGCGACTATCACGCGATGAACGACGTCGACGGAGTCTCGTTGGACATTTATCAGACGCCCTTCAACACCAGCTCTGATTTCCAGGACCAACTGCAACTCATGATCGGTCAAACGCCAGCACAACCGGAGGACGGCTTCAACGTCTACCCGCATTCCTCCGGCCAGGGCCATACCCAGGTCTACCTGATGAGTGACGGTGGCACGCTGGCCGGCGTACTGGTCGTCAATCTGCAGAGCAACAGCCTCAAGGGGCATTCGTTCTCCGATGTCGTCACCGGTCTGACCAACAGTGAGCCTTTCCGGGTAACGGTCTGTCGCTGTGTGTGATCACGTGGTCCGGTCATGCTCGATGTGGAGAATCACAAGAGCGGCTGCGACGATAGTGCCGATCTTCCACGGACAGACACTGATGTTGCGCAGCGCCTTGAAAG
>DATATE010000104.1:0-12555 GCA_036268955.1 Pseudonocardiaceae bacterium | reverse complement strand
GGAGGCGCACGAACTCGAGGCGCTGCTCGATCTCTATCACGTGTCCGGCTCGGAGCGGAGAACCATGCTGGCCATGGGCATCGCGGCGAGGAAGCGCCAACCACGCGGACCGTCCGCCAGCGCATACACCGACACCCTGCCCGGTTCGTTCCAACGCCTCGCCGACATGGAACAAGACGCCAGCACGATCTACCTCTACCAACCTGGCGTCATCCCAGGCCACCTTCAATCATCTCGATATATGCGTGCCCTGATGCGAGCCGGCGAGGGCATCTGGTGGCAGGAGTTCGGCACGGAGCCCGATGATCGGGTGGCATTTCGACAGGCGCGCCAAAGCAGAATCCTGGATGCCGATCCACCGAAGTCACTTCAGTTCGTGTTGACGCACGACGCACTGATCGACGACGGCCTCCACACGGATGTCATGCGCGAGCAGTTGGATCACCTCCTCGCGCTGACCAAGAAGTACCCCAACATCGAGGTTCGAGTCCTGCGGGTAGGCGCGCTCGACAACCCGGCGCCCAACGGCGGGATCACCGTTCTGGACTTCGCCAACGGTGCCCCGCCCGTCGGCTTCGCGCACGTTGTCTACGGCCCGTCGACCTACTTCGGTAACAACGAGGAGGACACCGGAGCCCTGCTGCGTGCCTTCAAGCGGATACAAGGATTGGCCCTTACTCCGGCACAATCGCTGAAGTTGATCCGCGAGAAGGCGAAGGAGACCTGACCATGGGCCGCGACACTGGCTGGTTCAAGAGCAGCCACAGCAACTCCGGCAGCGACACCTGCCTAGAAGTCCGCATGCTCGACACTGGCTGGTTCAAGAGCAGCCACAGCAACTCGGGCAGCGACACCTGCCTAGAAGTCCGCATGCTCGATACCGGCTGGTTCAAGAGCAGCCACAGCAACTCCGGCAGCGACGACTGCGTAGAGGTCCGGATGGTCGCGAATGGTCCCATGATCGGGTTACGGGACTCGAAGAACCCTGCCGGTGGGGCGTTCTGGGTAAGCTCTGACGCCTGGTCGCGGTTCGTTACCAGCACCAGCTCCGACGAATTCGACCGCCTCTGACCATCCGGCATCCAACGACAAGGCAGAATGCAGGGCCGTGACAACCATCGTCAGCCAGCCGAACGTCCACCAGAAGATCGCCGAAGAACTGGGGGTGCGCGAGGGGCAGGTGAAGGCGGCCGTCGAGCTGTTGGACGGTGGCTCGACCGTTCCGTTCATCGCCCGGTACCGCAAGGAGGTAACCGGCACCCTCGACGACGCGCAGCTGCGCACGCTCGAAGAGCGGCTGCACTACCTCCGCGAAATGGACGAACGGCGCACCGCGATCCTGGAGTCCATCGAGTCCCAGGGCAAACTCGACGACGCGCTGCGGGCGCAGATCATGGCCGCCGACTCCAAGGCGCGGCTTGAGGACATCTACCTCCCCTACAAGCCCAAGCGGCGGACGAAGGCCCAGATCGCCAAGGAGGCCGGCCTCGAACCACTGGCCGACGGTCTGTTGTCCGATCCGAGTGTCGACCCGCAGGCGGCCGGCGCGGCCTTCCTCAACCCCGAAGCGGGCATCGAGGACATCGCCGCCGCGCTGGACGGGGCGCGGGCGATCCTGGTCGAGCGGTTCGCCGAGGACGCCGACCTTGTCGGCGCGCTGCGCGAGCAGATGTGGTCGCGGGGGCGGCTGACCTCGAAGGTTCGGGAGAAGAAGGAAGAGGAGAGCGCGAAGTTCGCCGGCTACTTCGACTTCTCCGAAACCTTCACCACCCTGCCATCGCACCGGGTGCTGGCGATGTTCCGAGGTGAGAAGGAGGAGGTCCTCGACCTCACCGCCGAGCCGGAGGAGGCGCCCGCCGACCCGGACGCGCCGCCGACGCGCAGCCGCTACGAGATCGACATCGCGGCCCGCTTCGACATCTCCGACCAGGGCAGGCCCGGTGACAAGTGGCTGTCGGACACGGTCCGCTGGGGCTGGCGCACGCGCATTCTGGTTCGGCTCGGCATCGACCTGCGGATGCGGTTGCGGCAGGCGGCCGAGGACGAGGCCGTGCGGGTGTTCGCGGCGAACCTGCGTGACCTGCTGCTCGCCGCGCCGGCCGGTGCGCGCGCCACGATGGGTCTCGACCCCGGTTTCCGTACCGGGGTGAAGGTCGCGGTCGTCGACGGGAACGGCAAGGTCGTGGCGACCACCGCGATCTACCCGCACCAGCCGCAGCAGCGCTGGGACGAGGCGCTGCACACCTTGGAAAAACTGGCCCGCGAGCACAACGTCGACCTGATCTCGATCGGCAACGGCACGGCCTCCCGCGAGACCGACAAGCTGGCCGCCGACCTGATCAAGGCGCACCCTGATCTGAAGCTGACCAAGGTCGTGGTGTCCGAGGCCGGTGCGTCGGTGTATTCCGCGTCGCCGTATGCCTCCCGCGAGTTCCCGGACATGGACGTGTCGCTGCGCGGCGCGGTCTCGATCGCCCGCCGGTTGCAGGATCCACTGGCCGAACTGGTGAAGATCGACCCGAAGTCGATCGGCGTCGGCCAGTACCAGCACGATCTCGCCGAGGTGAAGCTGTCGCGCTCGCTGGACGCGGTGGTCGAAGACTGTGTGAACTCCGTCGGCGTCGACCTGAACACCGCGTCCGCGCCGCTGCTGCGCCGGGTGTCGGGTATCAGTGAGGGGCTCGCCGAGAACATCGTGCTGCACCGGGACACCAACGGCTCGTTCCGCTCCCGTGCCGCGCTCAAGGAAGTGCCGCGACTTGGCCCGAAGGCATTCGAGCAGTGCGCCGGCTTCCTTCGCATCGCCGATGGCGACGACCCGTTGGACGCCTCCAGCGTGCACCCGGAGGCCTACCCGGTCGTCCGCAGGATCGTCGCGGACACCGGCACCGAGATCCGCTCGCTGATCGGCAACACCCGCGTACTGCAAGCCGTGCAGGCCGCGAAGTTCGTCGACGACACCTTCGGTCTGCCCACGATCACCGACATCCTGTCCGAACTGGACAAGCCGGGCCGGGACCCGCGCCCGGAGTTCAAGACCGCGACCTTCGCCGACGGTGTCGAGAAGATCGGCGACCTGAAGCTGGGCATGCTGCTTGAGGGCGTCGTCACCAACGTGGCCGCGTTCGGCGCGTTCGTCGACATCGGCGTGCACTGCGACGGTCTCGTGCACGTGTCGGCGATGTCCAGGAACTTCGTGAAGGACCCGAGGGAGGTCGCCAAGTCCGGCGACATCGTCCGGGTGAAGGTGCTCGACGTCGACGTGCCGCGCAAGCGGATCTCGCTGACGCTGCGCCTTGACGACGATCCGACGCAGCAGCAGTCCGGCCCGCGCAACGACAACCGGGGCGACCGGGGTTCCGGCGGGCGCCGGGACAACAACCGGGGCGGCGGCGGTCAGCGCCAGGGCGGCGGCCGGCAGGGTGGTCAGGGTGGTCAAGGTGGCCAGCGCGGCGGCTCCGGTGGCGCTCCCGCGAGTGGTTCCATGGCCGATGCCCTGCGCCGAGCCGGTTTCGGCAACAACCGCTGAGGACCGGTCATGGCCGGCGGTGGCAGCAGTCCGGGCGGCGCTTGATCGGTATCGGCAGGCGGCATCGAAACCACCGTCGGGCCACCGATACTACCGGCCGATCACGAAGGCCGGTCGTATCGGTGGGCTGTCCTGGCCCCAGGTCGCGCCGGTAATCACCGCTCACGCCGGTGATCACCGCGATCTTTCCGTCAGAGAATCACCGGCGGGAACGGTGCCAGCGCATCGTCGCTCACCACGCCCCCATCCCCGCCCACCCCATCGACAGTTTCCGGCTCCGCCGATCAGCCGGTTCGGCGGCGGAGCCGGGGCGCGAGCACCCTGCGCACGACCTTGGCCACCGGGTTCGCGGCGGATCCGCCTTCTTCTTCGGGTTCCGGTTCCAGCGTGCGCTGGATCTGTAGCAGCAGCTGGTTGGTCGAGCGCCAGAGCGGGACGAACATGCCGGCGACCGGCCCGACGCCGTGGATCGGGCCGTCGGACAGCTCGGTGACCTTCTTGGCGATGGTGACCGTTGTCGGGTCCCGCAGGATCACGTGCAGCTCGTCGTCGACCAGCCGGATTTCCATCTTGCGCGCGGCGGCCTCCTCCGGGTTCGCGTCCGTGGTCGTCTCCGGATCCAGTTCGTCGATCTTGGCGGCGACCGCGTCCGGGTCGACCCCGAGTTCGCGCAGCACCCTGGCCGCCATGCTGTTCTCCGCCCGCAGCATCGCCTCAAGCAGGTGATGGCTGCCGACCGGTGCGCCACCGGCCAGCGCGCTGGCGATGGACACGGTGTCCTCGGTGGCGGTTGTGCCGGCCGGCCATGGTCCGGCCCCGACGTCCTGCGATCCCTCCAATGAGGCCAGCACCGCGGCACGGATCTTGCTGATCGGACTGATCCGCTCGGCAAGCACCTTCGCGCCGACGCCCTCACCTTCCCTGACCAGGGCGAGCAGGATGTGTTCGGTGCCGATGTAGTTGTGGTGCAGCTGCAATGCCTCGCGCAGGGCGAGTTCCAGCGTCTTCTTCGCGCGCGGCGTGAACGGGATATGACCGGTCAGCTCCTCCGTGCCGGGCTTGACCACCGCGGTGATGTCGACCTGCGCCGTCTCCTTGTCGTACCCGAGCTGGCGCAGAACTTTCGCCGCCACGCTGTCCGGCGCGTCGAGCAGCGCCAACAGGATGTGCTCCGTGCCGATGTAGTTGTGCTTGAGCTGTCTTGCCTCCTCCTGGGCCGTGACGACCACCTGGCGGGCTTTCACCGTGAACTTTTCGAATGGCATGGTTCCATGGTTGCAACCATGTCAATACACTGTTATTGATAAGGTCACCATGCCGAAGGGAGGGTGTGATGGAGACACCGTCGGACTGGGAGGACCGGCTCGCGCGCTGGCAGGACGAGCTGGAGCTGTTCGAGCGGCTGGACGAGACACCCTGGGTCACACTGGGCAAGGCGGAAGCCGAGGCCGGCGTTTCCCGCTCGGCCCTGCGGTCCTGGTACCGCAACGGCGAGATCAAGTCCCGGCTGGTGGACGGCCCGAACGGACCGCAGCGCCTGGTCCAGCTGGACGCGGTGATCGAGCGCGCCGCAGCGTCACCGCGCATTCAGCGCAGGGCCGAACGGGAAGTCAGCCTGGAAGCCCAGGTCACCCTGTTACGGCACCGGGTTGACCAGCTTGAGCTGCGGCTGGCCGCGCTGGAGCGGAAATAACGGGCACGAGCAGCACCGTGCCGTTGGCGCGATCCCGAGCCGCAAGGCACCTACGTCCACCGCATTGTTCAGTGCGTCGGACCCTACGCGAGCACCCGCTCGGGACTTCCATTCGAGGCGCATCCCTCAAGACCGAAAAACTAACGAATACTTAAAAGAAACTAAAATACAACTTGCACCTGGAAGGGATGCCGGGAAATACACTGGTTGAACGAAATTCACTCGGCATCCACCCCAATGGACACGGACCTTTCTCGGCCCTACGATGGATGTAGGCCTCGCTCGACCCTACGGGGTCACGGATGAGATGGAGTTCGTTGATGATCGTGCGGGAACTGGGAGTGCCAGGGACTCGGCTTGACTTCCAAGACCAATACTTCATCGACGATCCTTATCCGGCACTGCATGTACTGCAAGAATTGGGCCCGGTCATATACCACGAAGATCTTCAACAATATATCGTCTCGAGCTACGACGAATGCCTGACGGTATTCTCGGATTCACATTCATTCTTTTCTCCGCCGGAATTCTTCCATTCGATGTTCGGCGGCGAGACGATCATGAGCATGGATGTGGACCGGCACGATCAGACGCGCGGCATCTGGGCCGAGAACTTCACCCGTCGCGGTATCGCACCACAGCGGGACATGATCACCGAGGTGGTCGACACCTGCCTGGCTCCGGTGGCCGAGCGGCTGCGTTCGGGTGAGCGGGTCGACATGGTGGCCGAGCTGACCCGACCGGTCCCCACCCTGGTGATCGCCCGCATGCTCGGCATTCCGACGGTGGACCATCCACAGTTCAGCGACTGGAGCGATGGCATGGTCAAGGCCGCTGAAAGGGCGACGGACGCCAGCCCGCAAGGCGCGGAGAACCTGCGCCTCGGCATGGCGGCCACCGCCGACCTCAACGAGTACCTGACCACCATGATGTCCACCGCACATCGGTCGGGCTGTCCCGCCGATCTCATCAGCCAGATGGTCGACTCACCCGTCTCCGATGACATGACCATGCAGGAGATGACGGCCTCGGCCGCACAGTTGGTATTCGCCGGCAACGAGACGACCGCGAAGCTCATGGCGACGACGTTGTACGCGCTGGCTCGATTCCCGGACCAGCGACGCCTGCTGCGGGAAAACCGCGGTCTCATTCCGCGTGCGCTGGAGGAGATCCACCGGTGGATGTCGGTGATCCACGTGGGTTGGCGGGTGGCACGAGATGGAAAAGGGCTGGTCTCGGGGATACAGATCCCGGACGGGGCGACGATTCTGGTATTGCAGGGCGCGGCCAACAGGGATCCGGCGCGATGGGAGAATCCCGACATCTTGGATGTCAGCCGCCCATCGCGTTCACATCTCGGCTTCGGTTTCGGTATGCACCACTGCCTGGGCATCAACCTGGCACGGCTGGAACTGGCGGTCTGGCTCGACCGGATACTGGACGAGATCCCGGACTGGGACGTCGTCGACATCGACTGGGGGCGCGGCTGGGTCGCGCGGGGCCCGGTCGGGCTGACGATAGGAGTTCGGTGAACGCCGGCCACCATCCGACAGCCTGCGGTGCGCCGTCGGGACCTACTCGATGAGGTGGACCGCCGGACCGAACCGGTCTGGCGGTCCACGTGCTGGCTTCCAAAGAGGAAGCAGCGGCACCAGGAGATCCGCGCGGAGCAAGGTCGCTATCGCCACGAGGTCCCGGCGAGACCACCGGCGTCCGTCCAGGCAGGTCACTTCGGTGGCGGGGCGAGCCGGTCGGTCGCCGGGTTGGCCGGCGGACGGGTGGCGACGAGCCCGATGAGCAGTTCCGCGGTGTCCGCGTCGATGACCAGGGTGGTGATCAGGCCGGAGCGCAGGACCGCGTCGATCGCGGTGGCCTTCGCCGTGCCGCCGGCCAGCGCGATGACCTCGGGGACCCGGCGCAGCTGTTCGGTTTCGATGGCCAGTACGTAGTGCGCGAGGCCGGTGCTCAGCGCGCGGCCGTCGGCGTCGAAGAGGCGGGCGGCCAGTTCCGCGGTGACGCCATGCTGGCCGAGGGCCGTCCGCGCCTTCGGGTCGAGCACGTCGTAGACGGTGGACTGGCCGGGCTCCCAGGCGCCGATCGCCATGACCGCGGTGGTGATCCGGTCGAAGTGTTCGAACGCGTCGGCGACACCGGGCTGGCGGCGCAGGGTCTCGGCGGTGCGGCGATCCGGCAGGATCAGTGGCGCGTAGATCGGATAGCCGGGGCCGCCTGCGAGGGTGGCCGCCCTGCTGACGGTTTCGACCGAACTGTCGTGCAGGTCCATCCGGGAGTAGACGCCGCAGAGCTGCACAACTGAGCAGGGCGCCAGCACATGCAGCGACTCCACCATCGCGTTGACGGTGCGCCCCCAAGCCAGGCCGAGCACATCGGAGGCGGTGATCGTCTCGGTGAGCAGCTCGGCCGCCATCGCGCCGAGCCGACGGCGCAGCGCGAGTACGGGGTCGGTCTTGTCCTGACCGGGCCCCCGCTGCAGCACCAGAGCCCTGCGTAGGCCGTACGCCTCGCGTAGTGCGCCGGAAAGTTCCAGGTCAAGCGGGTCGGGCAGGCTGATCCGGACCTCGACGAGGCCGCGCGAGAGCGCGGCGTCCAGCAGCCGGGCGACCTTGAACCTGCTGATGCCGAACTCGTCGGCGATCTGCACCTTGGTTCGGCCGTCGAGGTGGAAACGGCGCGCGACGGAGGCGGCCAGCAGGTTCTGCGCCGGACCCCAGCCACTCATCTCGTCCAGCGAGTCAATGCTCATATGAGCAGATGATACAGGACTTTACTAGAGTGTATTGACGCTATTCAACCGAAGTCCTTGAATTACTTGCTGTCAGCTTCGTTATGACGACGTAATGACGCTCCGATGAGCACAACATGACATGGGTGGGTGGTTCGATGCGTGCGGCGATCGTGGACAAGCCAGGCTCGATCCGAGTTGGCGAAGTGCCTGATCCCACGGCAGGCGATGGTCAACTGGTACTTCGAGTCGGTGCCTGTGGCATCTGCGGCACCGATCTGCACATCGCCGACGGCGAGTTCCCGCCCACCCCGTACCCGATCGTGCCGGGCCACGAGTTCGCCGGCGAGATCGTGGAGATCGGGAAGAACGCGCCGCCGGAATGGCAGGTGGGCGACCGGGTCGCGGTGGATCCCTCGCTGTTCTGCGGCCACTGTGGACAGTGCAGGTCCGGGCACGGGAACCTCTGCGCCAACTGGAATGCGACCGGTGACACGGTCGACGGCGCGTTCGCCGAGTTCGTCGCGGTACCGGCGGCGAACGCCTACCGGCTGCCGGACTCACTGACCTGGCAGCAGGGCGCGCTCGTGGAGCCGGTGTCCTGCGCTGTGCACGGCGTGCGGCGGATCGGCGTCGAGGCCGGTGAGAAGTTCCTCGTCATCGGGGCCGGCACGATGGGTCTGCTGATGCAGCAACTGTTGCAACGTGGCGGCGCCTCGGTGACCATGGTCGACCGCAACGCCGCCCGGCTGCCGCGCGCCACCCAACTCGGCGCGGCCGAGGTAGCCACCGACGCTGCTCAGCTGAGCGGGGAAGGCTTCGATGCCGCCGTGGACTGCACCGGCGTGCCGCAGGCGATCGAAGCGGCGTTCGCAGCGCTGCGCAGGGGCGGGCGGCTGCTGGTCTTCGGGGTCGCCCCCGGCGACGCACTGCTGCAACTGTCGCCGTTTCGGATCTACAACGACGAGCTGACCATCGTCGGTTCGATGGCCGTACTCAACAGCTACGGCGCGGCGCTGAACCTGGTCGCGAGCGGTGCGGTGCAAACCGAGCCGCTGCTGACCGATGCGCTGCCGCTGAGCGAGTACCCGAAGGCGCTGGAACTGATGCGCAGCGGCGCCGGACTCAAGGTCCAGGTACTGCCCAACGCCGAACAGGAGGGCTGAGGTGATGAGCCGAATCAGGGCTCGGTTGCGGTCGGCGGTGCTGCTGGCCACCGCGATGCTCACCGTGGCAGGCTGCGCCGGTGCCGGCGCGCTCGGCGACAACGGGCAGACGCTGGTCGTGGCGATCGTCTCGAACGCGCAGATGACCGACGCCATCCAGCTGTCCAGTCAGTTCGAGAAACAACACCCGGACATCCATCTGAAGTTCGTCACCCTCCCGGAGAACCAGGCCCGCGGCGAGATCACGGCCGCCGTGGCCACCGGCAGCGGCGAGTTCGACGTGGTGATGATCAGCAACTACGAGACACCGCAGTGGGCGCAGGACGGTTGGCTGACCAACCTGGAGCCCTACATCGCGAAGACTCCCGGCTACGACGAGAACGACTTCATCCCGAGTATCCGGCAGTCGCTGTCATACCAGAACTCGATGTACGCGGTGCCCTTCTACGGAGAGTCCTCGTTCCTGGTCTACCGCAAGGACCTGTTCGCGAAGGCCGGGCTGACCATGCCGGCACACCCGACCTGGCAGCAGGTCGCGTCGTTCGCGCAGAAGCTCAACGACCCGGCGAAGGGCGTCGCCGGGATCTGCCTGCGCGGTGACCCCGGCTGGGGTGAGAGCCTCGCCCCGCTGGACACGGTGGTCAACACCTTCGGCGGCCAGTGGTTCGACAAGAACTGGAACGCGGAACTCACCTCGCCCGCGTTCGAGAAGGCCACCAACTTCTACGTGAACCTGGTCCGCGACTACGGCGAGGTCGGTGCGTCCAGTGCCGGTTTCTCCGAGTGCGGCACCGCATATGCGCAGGGACAGGCCGCGATGTGGTACGACGCCACCTCGATGACCGGTACCACCGAGGACCCGAGCAGCAGCAAGGTCGTCGGCCTCAACGGTTACGCGCCGGCGCCGGTGGTGGACACGAAGGACGGCGGCTGGCTCTACACCTGGTCGCTGGCGATCCCGAAGACCACCCAGAACAAGGACGCGGCCTGGCAGTTCATGTCCTGGATGACCGACAAGCAGTACATGTCGCTGGTCGGCAACACCATGGGTTGGAGCCAGGTCCCGCCGGGCAGCCGGCTGTCGACCTACCAGATCCCGCAGTACGTGAAGGCGGCGAAGGCATATGCGCAGCCGACCCTAAACGCGATCAACAGTGCCACCCAGGCGAACACCATGACCCAACCGGTCCCCTACTACGGCCTGCAGTTCGTCGGTATACCGGAGTTCCAGGACCTCGGCACACGCGTGAGCGACCAGTTGTCGGCGGCGATCGCCGGCCAGGAAACCGTCGCGCAGGCGCTGCAACAGTCGCAGGCCTACGCCCAGACCGTCGGTAACACGTATCGGAGCAAACCATGAGTACTGCGGTTCCCGCACGGTCGCGAGTCCTCACCGCGCCGGATGTGCGGACCGGCAAGGTCGACGGCCGGACGCCGAATTCGGCCTGGCGGCGCCGCGCACCGCTGCTGCCCGCGCTGATCTTCGTCATCGCGGTCACCCAGATCCCGTTCCTGCTCACCCTGTTCTACTCGACGCAGTCCTGGAACCTGGTCCGTCCCGGCTCCCAGCATTTCGTCGGCCTTTCGAACTACCTCGCCGTCTTCACCGACAGCGAGTTCCGCAGCGCGACGGTGAACACGGTCGTTCTCACGGTGGCCGCGGTGCTGATCGCGCTGGTCCTCGGGTTGGCCCTCGCGCTGCTGCTCGACCGGGTCTTCCGCGGCCGGGCGGTGGTGCGGACGCTGATCATCACGCCGTTCCTGATCATGCCGGCGGCCGGTGCGCTGCTGTGGAAGACGACGATGTTCGACCCGACCTACGGTCTGCTCGACTTCGTGCTGCGGCCCTTCGGCGTCAACCACTTCGACTGGCTCTCGGCGTTCCCGCTCGGCTCGGTGATCATCGAGATCATCTGGCAGTGGACACCGTTCATGACCCTGCTGATCCTGGCCGGCCTGCAGAGCCAGTCCAAGGAGGTACTCGAAGCGGCCCAGGTCGACGGAGCGGGGCGGTGGCGCACCTTCGCCTCCATCACGCTCCCCCAACTCACCCGCTACCTCCAACTGGCCGTCCTGCTCGGCGCGATCTACATCGTGAACAGCTTCGACGCGGTCTACCTGATGACCCAGGGTGGGCCGGGTACGTCGAGCGCGAACCTGCCGTTCTACATCTACCAACGGGCTTTCGAGGGCTTCGACGTCGGCCAGGCCGCGGCGATGGGCGTCGTCGTGGTCATCCTGACCATGATCGTCGCGACGTTCGCGCTACGCCTGATGTTCCGCACCTTCGAGGTCAGCACTGGAAAGGGGTCGAAGAAATGACCGCACAGACGGTGTCGCGAGGCGTGGCCGCCGGGCCGGGAAAGCGGCGCGGCAACCGCGTCGGGCGCTCGGCGTTGACCACGGTGACCTGGATCATCGCGATCCTGTTCGTGTTCCCGGTGCTGTGGATGATCCTGACCTCGTTCAAGACCGAGGCCGCCGCCTACACCGACCCGCCCTCGCTGCTGTTCACCCCTACCCTCACCGAGATCCGCGGCATCCTGGACAGCGGTTTCTGGCCGTACCTCGGCAATTCCGCGTTCGTCACGGTGGTCTCGACGCTGTTCGTACTCGCGCTGGGCATCCCGGCCGCCTACGCGCTGTCGCTGGCCCCGGTGCGCGGCACCAGCAACGCGCTGGGTTTCTTCCTGTCCACCAAGATGCTGCCGGTCGTCGCGGCGATCATTCCGCTGTACATCATCTCCAACGACCTGCACCTGCTGGACAACATCTGGGCGCTGGTCATCCTCTACACCTCGATGAACCTGCCGCTGGCGATCTGGATGATGCGCTCGTTCTTCCTCGAGGTACCGAAGGAGATGATGGAGGCAGGGCAGATCGACGGTGCGCGGCTGCCGAGGCTGCTCAGCTCGATCATCATGCCCGTTGTCGCGCCAGGGGTCGCGGCGACCGCGCTGATCTGCGTGATCTTCTCCTGGACCGAGTTCTTCTACGCGGTGAACCTGACCTCCGCGCGAGCCGGCACGGTCCCGGTGTTCCTGGTCGGCTTCATCAGCAGTGAGGGCCTGTACTGGGCACAGTTGGCGGCGGGCGCGTTCCTCGCCTCGCTGCCGGTGATGATCGTGGGCTGGATCGCGCAGAACCACCTGGTGCGCGGCCTGTCCATGGGTGCGGTGAAGTAAGCCACGCCGATGTCGAACGCGGTGCAGCAAGGCGCAAATGCAGTACATCGAAGAGGAGAAGGACCATGGCCGGAGTTGCCTACACCACCGCATCGCGGGTTTTTGCCGGTTCGCCGCCGGTGCGTGCGGTGGACGGGTTGGATCTTGATGTCGCGGATGGCGAGTTCCTGGTGTTGGTCGGCCCGTCCGGCTCGGGGAAATCCACCGCCCTGCGCATGCTCGCCGGCCTGGAAGACGTC
>DATATE010000103.1:0-116662 GCA_036268955.1 Pseudonocardiaceae bacterium | reverse complement strand
ACTGGCGGACATGCCGGTCGCGGCGATGATGTCGTCCATGGACGTGGCATGGAACCCGTTGCGGGAGAAGCAGGTCCACGCACAGGTCAAGATCTGACGCCTGCGCATCGCGCGGCGCGCTTCGGTGATCCTCGGCACCTGCCCACCTTAAACGGGAACGCTCACTTGTGTAAGCGGAGTCGCCTGGCTACCCTCGATTCAAACAGAAAGAATCGTTCCTCTTTACGTTCGCACGAACCCGAGCGAAAGGGAAATCGCATGTCGCAGGCTGTGGATCCACCATCCGTTCGGGTGATGCCGCACGAGTTGCCCGCGTCGCTGCGCGCGGCCGGACTGACCAACTGGATTCGCGAGCCCCTCGACGACGCCGTCGATCGCAGGCGTCGCGTCATCGTGCCGCCCGCCGTGGCCACCATGGGCACGCCGCTGGATTCGGTGCGCGGTGCCATGCTGGCCGAGACCCGCCACGCCGACACCGTGTTGATGATGGGCGACAATCCGGCGCTGCCCACCATGCCCGAGCGGCCGACGCTGGCGGACTTCTTCCGGTTGCGCTTCAGTGGGAGCTCCGTCGCGCATCTGCTGCAGAGTGCGCGGGTGGCGCGGGAGAACGGCTTGCCGGAGAAGGTGATCCTGGCCTGCCTGCTGCACGACATCGCCGTCGCCGGTCTGGTCTCGGCCAACCACGGCTACTGGGGCGCGCAACTGGTCGGCCCCTACGTCGACGAGGAAGTCACGTGGGCGATCCAGAAACACGAGGCGCTGCGGTACTTCGCCGACGAATCCGTCGGCTACACCTATCCCGACGCGTACCTCCAGTACTTCGGCGCGGACTACCAGCCGCCGGAACACATTCGCCGCGAACACGAGGCCGCGCGGCAACACCGCTGGTACATGACATCGCGGCTGGTGACGATCAACGACATCTACTCCTTCGACCCGGACGTGGTCGTGGACTACGCGGAGTTCGAGGACGTGGTGGGCAGGCACTTCCGGCAGCCCGAGGAAGGTCTCGGATTCGACGGTTCGCCGGTGGCGCACATGTGGCGGACCATGATCTGGCCCAACAACTTCCTCTGACCGATCCGCCGGTTTCCGGTCTGTCCCTAATGGACTATCAGGAGTATTCATGGCGCACCTCGAACGTCCCGTACTCGACGACATCCACCACGTGAAGATGCTGGTCAGCGACCTCGCGGAGGGCTTGCTGTGGTGGGAACGGGCCTTCGGTGCCCAACGACAGGAACGCCTCGACCACTTCACGCCGGAGGGTGAGCTGTTCGGCTACATCATGTCGGTTCCCGGCATCACACCACCACTGGAACTGACCCTGGTTCCGGACGGGAGCCTCGACGGGGCGTTCGGGCCGGTGGCGCTGGCGGTCGAGAGCAGGGACGACCTGGACCGCTGGGTAGCCTGGTTCGACGAGGTCGGCATCGACCATTCGACGGTGTTGCGCGGTCTGGGCAGCTGGGTTCTGGTCGTCCGGGACCCGGATGGCACCCCGGTCCGGATCTACTGCCGCGAGACCCACGAGTGGGACGCCGCGGGTGCCGCCTTCGACTCCCCGTGGCTGTAACGGAGACTCATCCACATCGACGTTGTGCGCGGAAAGGGAAATCATGTCGGACAACCAGGTGGCGTTGGTGACCGGTGCGACCGGGACGATCGGCCGGGCGGTCGCGACCGAACTCGGCGCGCGCGGAGCGGCGCTGGTGCTCACCGGACGCCGCGAGGCCGTACTGGACGAGGTGGCCGACGAACTGCGCGGCCGAGGCGTCCGGGTGGCGACCGCGGTCGGTGACGTCGCCGACCCCGCGCACGCCGAGCAGGCCGTTGCCCTGGCGAGTGCGGCGTTCGGCCCGGTGACCACCTTGGTGAACAACGCGGGCGGGGGCGGCGGCACCTCCGTTGCCGACAGTGATCCGGCCGCGTGGCGGGAATCGCTGCTCACCAACACGTTCGGGCCCTACCTGTTCGCTCGCGCCGTCCTGCCGTCGATGGTGCGCGAGCGGTGTGGCCGGATCATCACGGTCGCCAGCCGGGCCGGCACCGCGGCCATTCCGACGGCGTCGGCCTACGTGGTCGCCAAGACGGCGGTGATGCGGCTGAGCGAGACCATCGCGGCCGAAACCCGGGGCACCGGCGTCGTCGCGTTCAGCCTGCATCCCGGTGGCATCGTGAGCGGGATCAACGCGGCACAGATCAAGTCGGGACTGATGTCCGCCGACCGGTTCCCGGACTCGGCCGAGGCAGCCGCCCGCATGATCGCCGATCTGGCCGACGGCCACTACGACGTGCTCTCGGGCGCCTACCTGGACGTCGGCGACGACCTCGGTGCGCTCGTCGAGCAGCGCACCGGCGAGTCGGCGCCCTTCCGCGCGCTGACCGTGGCCGACCTGCCCGACGAGTTCCAAGGCAGGCCCATCTACAACAGCTGAGCCGACCCGTCGCGCAACCGCTCCCGGCGCTCACACCACGACCGAAGCGCTGGTCGTGGTGTGAGCGCGCGCTACCCGGCCAGTGCGACGATCCGTTGCGCGATCTCCGCCGGTGCGGGCAGCGCCGCGATCTCCGCGCTCACCGCGCCGGCCATGTCCCGCAGTTTGTCATCGCGCAGCAGTTGGGTGATCAACGCGGCGTCGAGGTCGCCCTCGTCCGCGCGCAGCCCGGTGCCGCTGCTGTGCACCGCGTTGGCGTTGATGAACCGATCCGCGCCGCTGGGCAGAGCCAGTTGCGGCACACCCGCGGCCAGTGCGCCCAACGTGCTCCCGGAACCGCCGTGGTGCACCAGCGCCGAGCTGACCCGCAGCAGCGCGTTGAGCGGCAGCCAGCCGGTGATGCGCACGTTGTCGGGCAGCGACCCGAGGCCACTGGCGTCGACATCGCCCAGCGCGACCACGAAATCGGCATCGACGTCGGGGGCGAGCGCGATGATCCGTTCGACCGGAACCGATCCCGCTCATCGCCGGTGCGACCGTGCCCAGGGTGACCGCGACCAACGGCCGGTCCGGCCGGTCGAAGAGCCACGGGGGGAGCGTGCCGCCGCCGTTGTAGGGCACGTAGCGCATGGACCAGCCCATCGGCGGTTCGTCGAGCATGCTCGGTGGCACGACGTCGAGACACGCGGTGCGCTCGGGCAGCGTGGTGACGCCGTACTTGTCGAACGTCTCGGCCATGGCTTCCCGCCAGCGCTCGTGCGCACCGGCGGAGCGGGCGAAGCCGAACCCGTGATCGACCAGGGGCACGCCGAGCTTGCCGGCCGCGACGAGCCCAGAGGATTGCAGACCGGACTGCACGATCAGTTCGGGTCGCCACTGCTCGGCCAGTTGCATGACCCCGTCCACCAGCACGGTCGACATCAAGGTCATCCGGGGCAGCACCTGCCGCATGTCGCTGAACCCCTTGGCGATGCGCTGGCGCAGCTCGTCCGGGATGTCGGCCATGCGGGCACGCATCAACGCCCGCAGGTCGAGGCCGGGCGCGACGTCTACGACGGGGAGTCCTGCGTCACCGGCCACCAGGCCGGCGTCCGCCGTGGCGATCAGGACTTCGTGGCCGGCCGCGCGTAACGCCCAGGCCAGTGGAATCATCGGGAAAACGTGTCCAACACCCGGAGTGGATACAAACAGTACGCGCACGGGCAACTCCCCAACGTGATGTAGAGAACGAGACGTTCACTATCTGCGAGAGTAGTCCACGTAACTGAGAGAACGTGACGGACCCTATGGAGCAGGCGTGGACACGGCCGATCACCGCACAGGACCACGCAAGCGCGGCGACGAGCTGCAGCAGGCCATCTTCGCCGCGACCCTGGCCGAGCTGCTTGAACACGGCTATCCCAAGCTGACCATGGACCGGGTCGCCGCCCGGGCGAGAACCAGCAAGGCGTCGCTTTACCGCCGTTGGTCGAACAAGGCCGCGCTCGCGCTGGACGCCCTGATCGACGGCTTCCCGGACGGGGAGGACCTACCGGACACCGGCGAGCTGCGTGGTGACCTCGCGGCCGTGCTGCGGCGGATGGCCGCGGTCATGACGGGCACCACAGGTGAGGTGATCCGGTCGATCCTGATGGACACCACGGCCGACCCGGAAGCCGCCAGAAGTGCCCGCGCGCTGCTCATCGGTCGCCGGCACGTCCCCTACCTCGCCGTGCTGCGCCGCTGGGCCGAGCGTGGCGAGGTACGGCCCGACGCGTTGACCGAGCGGGTGGCCAGCGTCGGCCCGGCACTGCTGCGCGAGCACTTCTTCCTGCACCGGACGCCGACTCCGGACGAGGTCATCGACGGGATCGTCGACGAGGTCCTGCTGCCGCTGGTATCGAACCGATGACGCGGGACCGAGGCACCGCTGACGGGTCAAGTGGACGCGGTTTTTCGGAGTCCTTCGATGATCAGGTCCGCGACCGCGTCGGCGTGCCGCTCGATCGCGGCGGATTCGAAGGGCGAGTCGCCGAAGAGCCGTCGGGTCATGCCTTCTTGACTGAACATCGCCCCGCCGCCGGAGGTGATCAGGTAGTACAGCGTATTGGCTGGCACGTCGCGCAGGCGTCCCGATTCGACCAGTTCGCCGTACAACGGGGCGAAGGCATTGAGCACCGGGACGACAAAGGTGTCCAGCAGGTGGTCGAGCCGTTCGCTCTGCTGACCCGCCTCACTGTTGATCACCCGCTGGAGATCCGGGTTGCGCGCCGAGAAGCTCACGAACGTGCGCACCATCGTCCGCAGGCGGACCTCCGGATCCGCGGTGGTGTCGTCGGTCTGAGCGAGTTCGGCCACCAGACCACCGAAACCCCGGTCGACGGCGGCGTACCAGACGCCCTCCTTCGACCCGAAGCGTTGGTGCAGCAGATTGTGGCTCACACCCAGCGTGCGATTAAGGTCCCTGACCGAGACGCCCTGGTAGCCGTGGATGGCGAAGGCATGGAGCGCCTCGACGAGCATGCGGTCTTCCGTTGTCGGTGCCGCTCCTTTCTTCGGCCTGCCGCGCCGTTTCGGCGCCACCTCGGTCATGTCCGCGATCCTACCGACGCGTTCGGGGCGTCCCGGTTCACCGCTCAAGAACAGCTTTGACCGCAGACAGGTAACTTTCGTGCGCTGAGCCCTCGGACAGGTTCGCGAACAAGGACTCCTCGACGTCCGCGTTGTCATCCACCAAGACCGCCATGTCCCGGCGGAAGTATGTCCCTTGTGGATGGTCGGTGAAGGTGTACACGATCTGGCAGCGGACCCCGGCCGTGCGCAGGCGGTCGGTCTCGATCACCCAGGTGTGGCCCGGCGCCGCGAGAGTGGCCAGCCATTCGGTCCGGAATCCCGCCGCGTCACCCGGCGGACGGATGACCTCGACCCACCGGGCACCGGCCACGGCGGGTGTTCGCGTCGCGCCTTCGACCGCCGCGGTCACCGGGTGGGTGCCCACCCAGTTGGCCGGTGTGGTGACGAATTCGTAGACCTGGCCCGGACTTCGTCCGATGGTGGTCTCCGCGCCGGTTTGCACGATCCGCATGAGTGTCCTTCCCCGTCAGGCGCCGACTGTGGCTTCGTGTTCGTAACCCGTTGGCTGGTTCGCGTCGGCGCCGACGGCTCGGGCTTCCTCGATGTGCTTGAGTTGGTCGCGTTGCCAGGCGCCCGGGTCCTGCCGCAGCTTCGCCCGCCGGGCCGCCACGACCCGGATGGCCGCCGACAGCACTCCCTCGGCCGGGCCGGCGGCCGGCAGACCGAGTTCGTCGCACAGGGAGTTCCCGTGGAAGCGGCGGGTCAGCGCGTACATCGCGCGCACGCCCATGTGCGGCGGGATGGAGAGCACTTCGTGGAGAACGTCGACAACTGCCTCGATGGTGGCCTTCGCGAGTACGCCGGACTCCGGGATCAGCGGACCCGTCGCCGTCTCCAGCAGATCGTCCACGCGCTTGGCCTCGGCATTGCCGGCGATCCCTTCGATCAGCCTCGGGTCGACGCCCAGCACGTGCCCGACGTACCACCAGTAGCGGTAGAGCGAGTGCTGTTCGCTGCTGTTGAGGTCGAACCCCATCAACGCCTCGGCCCGGTAGGAGGTCACGGTGAAGTCCATCCACGTCCGCGCGAGGTCGACTTGGTTGATCGGAGCGCCGAGCGCGGTGCGGACTTCAGATTGACACCCTTTTTGATCTGCCACACGCCCAGTACATGCGCGACGCGCTTGCCAGCGTGCTGCCCGGCGTCACGATCGAGACGGTCGTCAACACGCACGCCGACCCCGATCACTGCTGGGGAAACCAGCTCTTCCCCGAAGCGACCATCACCGTCTCCGAGCACACCGCCCAGGAGATGGCGCACGGTCACCGGCCCGAGCCGTACCGCGACCTGATGGCCGACGAGCGGGATCCCGGACTGCACCGTTACCTGCACGGTCTCAACACCGACTTCGCCTTCCAGGACATCGAACTTCCGCCGCCGGGCCGTACCTTCAGCGGCAGCCTCGACGTGAAGGTCGGCGATGTCACCGCGCGGCTCGTCGACGTCGGCGCCGCGCACACCGAGGGCGACACCTTCATCTGGGTGCCCGATGACGAGGTGCTGTACTCGGGTGACCTGCTGTTCTGCGGTGTTCACCCGGTGATGTGGGGCGGTCCGATCGAGAACTGGATCGCCGCTTGCCGGACCATGGAAGAGCTGCGCCCCCGAGTGGTCGTGCCCGGGCACGGTCCGCTGATGGACGTCAAAGGCATCGCCGAGTTCCGTGGCTACCTCGACTACATCGGGACCGAGACGACGCGTCGCTACCACGCCGGAATGTCCTGGCAGGAAGCAGCGGCAGACATCTCGCTGGCCGGCTGGCACCTGGGCTCGCCGGAGCGGGTCGCCGCCACCGTCGCCACGATGTACCACCATCTCGCCAAGGAGCCGCGGATTCCGTTCGAGTCCGTGCTGGAACCGAGGCCGCCATCGCCAACGGTTCCCAGCGCAGGCCGCGGATCACGCCGGCCAGGACGGCCGAGCTGGACGACCGCGCCGCCGGCCTGATCCAACTGCCGCAGTCCGGCGGCGAGCTCGTCGAACGCCTCGCGCAACGTCCGCCGCTCAACTTGTTCAGCGTGCTGGTGAAGCACCCGGACCTGTTCGAAGCCTGGCTGCCACTGGCCCTGCGGATCACCAACGGCGTGCTCCCGGCCGCCGACCGGGAACTGGTCACCCTGCGCACGGCGATCCAGTGCGGATCCCGCTACGAATGGGACCAGCACGCCCCGGTCGCGCTCGCCGCGGGCCTGAGCCCTGCGGATCTCGACCGGATCGTCAACGGGCCCGACGACGCGGGCTGGTCACCGAGCCAACGGGCGCTGCTGCGCAGCGTCGACGAGCTGCACGCGATGTCCACGATCACCGAGTCCACCTGGGATGAACTGGGTGCGCACTACTATGACCGCCAGCTCATCGAACTGGTGATGCTGGTGGGCCACTATCACGAGGTGGCATTCACGCTCAACGCGCTGCGTGTTCCCCTCGACCCGTGGGCGGGCCCCAGCACGTTCCCGGGCGTGCCGGCCGCGTGAACGAAGCGAGGGAACAGACAATGGCCGAGGACCGTCGGGCTCGCAGTCGACGGGAGTTGCGAGAGCGCATCGAGGCGGCGGCCCTGGACCTGTTCGTCACCCATGGCTACCGCGAAACGACCATGGACCAGATCGCCGAGCGATCCGACACGGCCCGCCGCACGCTGTTCAACCACTTCCCGCGCAAGCGCGACATCCTCGACATCTGGAGTGACCGGCGCCGGGAGCGCCTGGCGTTGATGTTCGACGCCGAGGCGCTGGCGGCCGTCTCGGCTGGCAAACGTCTCGCCCAGCTGTTCGACGCCTTGGCCACGGTCAACACCGACGATCCCGCGCTGGCCAAGGTGATCGTGGTCGGCAGGCTCGCCGAGATGGGCGCACTTGAGGAGTCGTTCCCGGTCTTCGACGCGCTCCAGCGGTGCGTGGTGGCGGGCCAGGAGAGCGGTGAGTTCAGCGACCAGGCGCCTGCCGAAACCGTCGGCGAGGTCCTGACCAGTTGCTATCTCGACGCCCTGCAGCGGTGGGTGTTCACCGACCAAGAGGCCGGGTTCGATCTGGCGGACAACCTGCGGATCAAACTGGACCTGATCCTCAACGGGCTGCGCTCATAGCCCCAAAGCCGGGCGGGCCATGTCGAGTCCGGTCGCCTCGATGTTCCACGGTGGACGATGTGTGTCGAACCGGTCCTTGGTCACGATCATGTCCAGCGAACACGCGTAGTCGGTCAACGGGACGGACATCGCGCAACGGGCGCCGAGGTGGTCGAAGGCGAACAGTAGCAGCGCCGCGCGTGCTTCTCTGGCGTAGCCGTTGCCCTGGTGGCGCTGACCGATCCACGAGCCGGTCTTGATCTGCCTGGTGGTCGGGAAATCCCGGGCTTCGAGTGTGAGTGCGCCGATGAGCTGGCCTTCGAACCGGATCAGGAAGTTGACGTGCCAGTCGTCGGTGCGGTGATCGGCTCGGGCGCGCCAGAAACGCCGGATGACCTCGCCCGCCGCCGGCGGGTGCGTGCAGAGCTTCGCTTCGGCCGCGAGTTCGAACACGCCGGCATCGTCGTTGCAGCGCAGTTCGAGGCGTGGCGTGCGCAGGGTCAGCTTGCTGAGCGGACGTGGGTCCACGGGTGCGCTCCTACTCTGCCCATTGTGGTCGATATCGTACATGTTTAATGCATTGCCCATGTTTCTTCAAGGATCGGTGCGATCATGAAAAATGTTCGGCAGCAACTGATCGGCGGATGGCGGATGATCGACTGGAAGGTCTTCCGCGGCGACGCCACGCTCGACCCGCCCCTCTGTCCGGTGGACGCCTGCGGTGGCCTGCTCATCTACAGCGCGGACGGCGCGATGAGCGCCACGCTGTCGCTCAGTGACCGACCCCGGTTCGCCGACGACTCATTGGACGGTGGCAATCCGGAAGAAAAGGCCCACGCCTACGAAAGCATCATCTGCTACTCCGGCGATTACGAGGTCGACGAAGCCAGCCAGGTGGTCACCCACCACGTCCGCTACGCCACCTTTCCGAACTTCGTCGGCCGCAACCTCGACCGGGTCTGCGTCTTCGACGGTGACACCCTCAAGCTCGACACCCCGCCGATGAAGATAGGCGGCGAGGAACTCGCCAGCTATATCCTGTGGCAGCGAGTGAAGCCGGTGACGACCTGATGAAGCCCGTCCGACGCATCGTCACCGGGCACGACGAGCGGGGCCGGGCCGTGTTCGTCGAGGACGCGGACTCTCCGCACGCCCAGTCGATCCGGGGCGTGTCCACCAACAATCTCTGGCGCCACAGCGGCACTCCGGACAACGCCGCGGCCTACGTGGACCCCGTCGCCGGACACGTCGGTCTCGAACCTCCCGCCGATGGCGTGGTCCTGCGTGTGGTCGACTTCCCGCCCGAGAAGGACGGCGTCCCGGACATGCACCGAACCGCCTCCCTCGACTACGCGGTGGTTCTCGACGGCGAGATCCATGCCGTCCTCGACAACGACGAGACGCTCATGCGGACCGGGGACGTCCTTGTCCAGCGCGGCACCAACCACGCCTGGGTCAATCGATCGGACCGCGTCTGCCGCGTCCTGTTCGTCCTCATCGACGCCGAGCCGATCTGAACCCGCCTCTTGTAGTTCAGATCATACATGTTTAATATATTGGCCATGTTCGTTAAGGGGCTGTGACAACAGCTGACGGATCCCGTCCTCCGAAGGTGGCATTCATGAAGCCTCACCGCATCGCCGCGGTTCTGGTCGCCGTGCTCGCACTGACCATCACCGGCTGTACAGCGGCCGGGACCACATCGAACTCGGGGGACGCAGGGGGCTCCGCCAACGGCGGTGGGTCGATCACCGTTCTGGTGGCGGCCGACGGGGGACAGAACTACGACCCGCAGACGAACGCTTCGCCCTCCAGCAGCGAATTCATGATGCCGGTGTTCGAGAGCCTGCTCAACGAAGACGCGCACGGAGCCATGTCCGCGGGCCTGGCCACCGCCTGGAAGTATTCGGCCGACGGCACGACATTGACGCTGACCTTACGCAGCGGAGTGACCTTTCAGGACGGAACCACCTTCGACTCCGCCGCCGTCAAGAGCAACATCGAGCGCGGTCAGACCAACCCGAAGTCGGTGATCGGCGGCCAGTTGGCCGCGATCAGCTCGGTCGACACGCCCGATCCGACAACGGTCGTACTGCACCTGAAGTCGGCAGCCGGCTCGTTGTTGGGTTTCCTGGCCGGCCCGGCCGGGATGATGGGCAGCCCGCACGCCTGGCAGAACGCGAACTACGCGACCCACCCGGTCGGCACCGGCCCATGGGCGGTGTCGGACAGTTCTCAGCCGGGCAGCGACATGGTCTACACCGCGTTCACGGGTTACTGGAATCCGTCCGTGCGGAAGGTGTCGACCATCCACATCAGAGTGGGCGCCGAAGCGACCTTCGTGCCCGGCCTGACCGGCAACGACGTCCAGGCCGTCATGCTCACCGGCTCCCCGACCGACGGTGCGACGCTGTCCTCGGCCGGCCTGCCGGTCACCGACTCGGGCATCAGCTACATGCACCTGATGTACCTCAACAAGTCCGGGGTCTTCGCCGATCCGAGGGTGCGCGAGGCCATCTCGCTGGCCATCGATCGCACCGCGATCTGTTCTTCACTGTTGGGCGGAGCCTGCACGGTCACCGCGCAACCGGTACAGCCCAAATCGTGGGCCTACGATTCCTCGCTGGCCGCGCCCAAGCAGAACATCGATCAGGCCAAGGCGCTGCTCGCCCAGGCCGGCCACCCAGCCGGGATCTCCTTCACCGCCGTGGTCGCCTCGACCGGAACTCAGTTGCAGACCGAACTGACCGCCATCCAGCAGATGCTGGCCAAGGCGAACATCACCATGAAGATCTCGCCGCTGCCGGTGGCTCAACTGCTCCCGCAACTCGACGCGGGAACGGCGCAGGCGTACTACACGGTCAACACCGGTGGCGTCGATCCGGCGATCCCGCTGGCCACGATGTCCGCCCCCGCCTACGATCCGGGCGGCTACCAGGATCCCTCCCTGACCGCTCCGCTGGCCGCCGCCGACGCCGCGACCACCCAGTCGGCCCGGGCCGCCGCGTACCAGCAGGTCTCCTCGGCCTACCAGAACTCGGCGTTCAACGTGGTGGTGCTGAACCAGAAACTCCAGTTCGCCACGGCCACAGGAGTGACCGGGGTGAGCGCGAGTGATCCGCTCGTGCTGAACCTGCGTGGCGCGGGTCTGTCATGACCGAGGGGGAGAGATCGGCTGCCGCCGTCGCTCTGGTGACCGGTGCGGCGGGCGGGCAGGGCGTCGAGCACGCACGCAGACTCACCTCGGACGGATTCCAGGTGGTTGGCACCGACGTACGCGGCCAGACGGCCGGAGCCGAGGCGGGCGACTTCCGTGAGCTGGACGTCGCCGACGAACGGCAGTGGACGGATCTGGTCGAGGGTGTTGTCGCCGACTACGGGCGCATCGATGTCCTGGTGAACAACGCCGGCATCACCGGCCCCAGCCTACCCATCGAGAAAACCCCTTATGAAGTCTACCAACAGGTCGTCGCGGTCAACCAGACCGGATGCTTCCTCGGCATGCGCGCGGTGATCCCGATCATGCGTGCCGCCGGCGCCGGCTCGATCATCAACATCTCCTCGGTCGCCGGTATGGGCGGCATCCCCGGTCGGATCGCCTACCAGGCCAGCAAGTGGGCGATCCGGGGCATGACGAGAACGGCCGCGGTCGAGGTGGCCAGGGCCGGAATCCGGGTCAACGCGATCGTGCCGGGCTGGGTCGACACCCAGATGGCGACCACCGCGGTGCTGGCGATCGAGGAGATCGCGGCCGGCATCCCGATGGGGCGCCTCGCGGACCCGGGGGAGATCTCGGCGCTGGTCGGCTTTCTCGCCTCGCCCGAGAGCCGGTACATCACCGGCGCCGACCTGGTGGTGGACGGAGGCATCCGTGCTCGCGCCTGACCGCACCCCCACTCGGATGAGGAGGCTCGGATGGTCCGGATGATCGGTCGTCGGGTCGCCATCGCGGTGCCGCTGTTGCTGATCGTGAGCTTGCTGGTGTTCGCGTTGACCGCGGTGTCCAACACCGATCCGGCGCGGGCGATCCTCGGCGAGGGCGCGACGCCCGCCTCGATTGCGAACCTGCGCCACCAGCTGGGCCTGGACCAGGCGCCATTGCAACGATACGGGGCCTGGCTCTGGCAGCTGCTGCACGGCAACCTCGGTCGGTCCTGGTTCAGCAACGTTCCGGTGACCGCCAAGATCGCCCAAGGGCTGCCGGTGACCGCCGCGCTGGTGCTGGCGTCCATTGTGGTCACCGCGGCGGTGGCGATGCCGTTGGGCCTCTACGCGGGCATGCGGCCCGGTGGGCGGGTCGACCGGATCGCCGGTGCCGTCGCCGGGTTCTTCCTGGCGATGCCGGAGTTCTGGGTCGCCCTGCTGCTGGTGTTGATCCTGAGCCAGAAGCTGCACCTGCTGCCCGGCACCGGCACGACGGTGATCACCGGAGACATCTGGCGGGACGTCCAGTTCCTGGCCATTCCGGTGATCGCGATCAGCCTGCCGCAGATCTGCGCGCTGTACCGGCAGACCAGAGCGTCCGCCGAGACCGTGGCGCGGCAGGACTACGTGCGCACCGCGCGCGCCGGTGGCATCGCCGAGGCGGAGCTGCTGCGCACTCGGGTCGCGAAGAACGCGCTCGTACCCGCCGTGACCCTGCTCGGCCTGCAACTCGGCCGGATGATCGGCATCGCGGCGGTGGTCGAGTCGGTCTACGGCATGCAGGGCATCGGTTCGATGGCGGTGCAGGCCGCGCTGAACTCGGACCTACCAGTCGTGCTCGGCATCGTGCTGGTCACCGCAGGCGTGGTGATGGCGGCGAACCTGCTGGCCGACATCACCACGTACTACCTGGCTCCGAAGGCGAGGCGCACATGATCGACGCCCGGATTGCCCCCACGCCGATGGCGGTGCAGGGTCGGATCAGCGTCTGGCGCGCCTTCGCGCGGCACCGGCTGGCGCTGGTCGCCCTGGCGGTGTTCTCGGTGATCGTGCTGGCCGCAGTGCTGGCTCCAGTACTTCCGCTGGCCGACCCCAATGCCCAGGTGCTGCTGGACCGGCTGCACGGACCAAGTGCCCAGTACCTGCTGGGCACCGACGAGCTGGGCCGCGACCAACTGTCCCGCCTGCTGTTCGCCACCCGGATCTCGCTGTGGGCGGCAGTGCAGGCGACCGCGGTCGGGATGGTCCTCGGAGTCCCGCTCGGACTGCTGGCCGGCACGGTCGGCGGACGGCTGGACAGCGTGCTCAGCCGCGCGTTCGACGCAATCCAGAGCATCCCGGCGTTGATTCTGGCGATCGCGGTGGTCGGTGTCCTCGGTCGGCAGCTCACACCCGCGATGATCTCGATCGGCATCGCGTTCTCGCCCACCTTCTACCGAGTCTCGCGGGCCGCCGCGTCGACGGTGGCGGGGGAGACCTACATCGAGGCCAGCCGCTCGATGGGCAGGCGCACCACCCGCATCGTGGTCGACCACGTGCTGGGCAACGTGTCGGCCGCACTGGTCGTGGTGATCTCGACGACCTTCGCGTTCGGGATCCTCGCCGAAGCCGCGCTGAGCTACCTCGGTCTCGGCGTGCAGCCGCCCAGCGCGAGCCTGGGCAGCATGCTCACCAGCGCCGCGAACCTGCTCAACTCCGCCCCGCAGCTGACCATCGAGCCCGGCCTGGTCATCACCTTGCTGGTGCTGTGCGTCTCGGTGGTCAGCGACGCGGTGCAGTCCGTCGCATCGGCCGGAGGTGTTCGCTGACATGAAGGAGACGAAGAACGCGGCCCTTTCCGTGCAGGGGCTGGAGATCACGTTGGTCGGCGGTGCCCGCCCGGCACCGGTGGTGACCGGCGCCAGCCTGACCGTCGCCCCGCAGGAGATCGTCGGCCTGGTCGGCGAGTCAGGTTCGGGCAAGTCGTTGACGAGCCTGGCGCTCATGCGGCTGCTCGATCCGCGCGTGGCCCGGGTGACGTCCGGCTCGGTCAGCCTGTTCGGCCGGGAACTGCTCACCCTGTCCGAATCAGCGATGCGCGTGGTCCGCGGGAAGGAGATCGGCATGATCTTCCAGGACCCGATGACCTCACTGGATCCCGCGTTTACTGCCGGGTACCAGCTGACCTCGGTGCTGCGCCGACACACCGACCTCGGCCGGATCGCGGCCCGGCGCAGAGCCCTCGAACTGCTCGGGTTGGTCGGCATCGCGGACCCACGGCGCCGCATCGACCAGTACCCGCACCAGTTCAGCGGCGGCATGCGCCAGCGGGTGATGATCGCGATGGCCATCGCCTGCGAACCCACCGTGCTGATCGCCGACGAACCGACCACCGCGCTGGACGCCACGACCCAGGCCCAGATCCTGGAACTCATCAGGACCTTGGCCGAGACGATGCGCATGTCGACGATCATCACCACGCACGATCTCGGCGTGGTGGCCGAGGTGTGCGACCGGGTCGCGGTGATGTACGCCGGTCAGGTCGTCGAGCTGGCCAGCACCGAGCAGCTGTTCTACCGGCCTCGCCATCCCTACACCGAACGCCTGCTGCGATCACTGCCCCGGGTCGGCGCGGGCGATCAGCTGACCGGCATCCCCGGCCAGCCACCGCGCGCCGGGAACTTCCCACCGGGCTGCCGCTTTGCTCCGCGCTGCGATCACGCGACCGAGCCCGGCTGCACCGCTGCGGTGCCAGCCCTGCGCGCGCTGGCCGAGGATCGGGCGACGCGCTGCGTCCGCACGGCCGAACTGCACCTGACCGGAGTCGGCTCATGAGCGCCCCATTGCTGTCGATGCGCAACGTCAGCCGCAACTTCGTGATCCGGCGCGATCTGCTCGCTCGACCCCGCGAGCAGGTACGCGCGGTCGACGACGTCAGCCTCGATGTCGACGCGGGCGCGACGCTGGGGATCGTCGGCGAGTCCGGTTCCGGCAAGTCCACCCTCGGCAGGCTCGCCCTGCGCCTTGTCGAGGCCGACCAGGGCGAGATCACCTTCGACGGCCGCGATCTGCGCGCGCGGACACCAGCTCAGCTGCGCGCGGTGCGACCGAACCTGAGCATGATCTTCCAGGACCCGTACTCCGCCCTGAATCCGCGATGGACGATCGGCCGCAGTGTGGCCGAACCGCTGCGCGCCGCGGGCGTCGGCGACCCGGCAAGCAACCGGGCCGCCATCATCGAGATGCTCGGGCTCGTCGGACTCGACGCCGACGTGATCGAACGCAGGCCGGATGCCTTCTCCGGCGGACAACGCCAGCGCATCGTCATCGCGCGGGCGCTGATCCTGCGGCCACGTTTGGTGTTCTGCGACGAACCAGTGTCCGCGTTGGACGTGTCGACGCGCGCTCAGGTACTGCGGCTCCTGCGCGACCTGCAGAAGGAACTCGCGCTGACCTACCTGTTCGTCTCGCACGACCTGGGCGTCGTGGCGGCGATGAGTGACCGGATCGCGGTCATGTACCTCGGCTCGATCGTCGAGATCGGCCCGTCCGACGCGGTCGCGGCCCGCTACCGCCACCCCTACACCGCCTCGCTGGTGTCGGCTTCGCCCGCACCCGACCCACTGGCTCAGCGCGGTCGTCAACGGCTCGTGCTCGCCGGAGATCCGCCGTCTCCGATCGATCCACCGACCGGCTGCGCCTTCCACCCCCGGTGCCCGCTCGCGCGGCCGATCTGCGCCACGCGCAAACCGCCCCTGCGGCTCGGCGCCGACGGACACGCCGTCGCCTGCCACGTCACCGCGGGCGAGCACCAGTTGCGGGGCAAGGCGCTGCTCACGCTCATGACCGGGCGCGCGCCCACGGAGATCGTTGCTCAGCTACCCATCGCGGAAGGAACGTCACGATGAAAATTGCCTCTATTGCGACTGCCGGAGGACCGTCGATCGGCGTCCGCGATGACGACGGAGCAGTGATCGACCTCGGTTCCCTCGGTTCGGTACTGCCCACCGACCTACGCGCCCTCCTGGATCTGGGCCCGGGCGCGCTCGCGGACATCGACACCCTGGCGCGGAGCGCAGGGACCAGGTTGGACCCGGCGGAGTTCCGGTTCCTGCCGGTGATCCCGCATCCGGAGGCAGTGTGGTGCGCCGCGCTGAACTACCCGACCCACGTCACCGAAGGGCTCTGGGACGCCCCGACCCGGCCACCGTGGTTCCTTCGGGTCGCGGGCAGCCTCTGCGGCCACCTCGAACCGATCGTGCAGCCACTGGTGTCCGATCGGCTGGACTACGAGGGTGAGCTGGCGGTGGTGATCGGCAAGCGGGCCCGGCACGTACCCGTGTCGGACGCGTTCGACGTGATCGCCGGCTACTCCTGCTTCAACGACGGCTCCGTGCGGGACTGGCAGCGGCACACCGCGCAGATCACCTCGGGCAAGAACTTCGCCAGCACCGGCGGGTTCGGCCCCTGGCTCACCACCGTCGATGACGTGCCGGAGATCGACGAGGCGGTGCTCACCACGCGGTTGAACGGCACGGTCATGCAGAAGACCAAGATCGGTGAAATGATCTTCGGCATCGCCGAGCTGATCCACTACGTGTCCACCATCTCCGAGCTGCTGCCCGGTGATGTGGTCGTCACCGGTACTCCCGGTGGCGTCGGCGCCCGCCAGAAGCCGCAGGTGTTCATGCAACCCGGTGACGTGGTGGAGGTCGAGATCGACCAGGTCGGCCTGCTGCGCAATACCGTCGTGCGAGAGGAGAGCTGACCCGGTGACCCGGACATCCACCCAGCGCCAACCCGAGACGACCGGCGAAACCCACGACGTCGGCGGCGTGCGACTGGCCCGCCCGTTCAAGATCCGGCGACTCGGGCATTTCGGCTACAACTGCCTGGACATCGACGCGATGCTCGACTTCTACGTCGATGGCCTCGGCCTGATCATCTCCGACCAGTCCGGGACCATGCCGGCCCGGCTGCCCGCCGAGGAGCAGGAACACCTGCTGCCCAACGAGCGGCTGCTGCACTTCACCCGGTTCGGCAGTGAGCACCACCAGCTGGTGTTCATCAGCCAACGGGTGTGGGACTGGGTCGGGCAGAGCAACGGCTCGGCTGGCGCGTCGATCAACCAGGCCACCTGGCAGGTCGGCAGCCTCGCCGAAGTCGTGAACGGCGCGGAGTGGATCTGGGGCCGGGGCGAGCGGTTGCTGCGGTCCGGGCGGGACATGCCCGGTTCGAACTGGCACACCTACCTCTTCGACCCCGAAGGCCACATCAACGAGCTGTTCTACGGCATGGAACAGATCGGCTGGGACGGGCTGAGCAAGCCGCGCGAGATGTGGTCCGGGGTGCTGGGCGAGCGTCCGTCGCTCCCGCAGCCGTCGGAAGCCACCGAGGTGGCTGACGCGGCCGGGTCGGGTGTCGACATCCTGGCGGGCCACCGCGCCCAACCGGCGCCGACGCCCGCCGTCCCCGTCGACGGCGTGCTCATGCACCGTCCTTTCAAGATCGTCGGGATCGGGCCCGTCAGCCTGTTCGTCGCGGACCTGGACGACGCCCAGCGCTTCTACACCCAGGTGCTCGGCTTCGACGTCCGGTGCGAGGTGAGCTGGCAGGGTCACCGGGGCGTGCTGCTCAGCTGCGGCACCGACCACCACAACCTGGCCCTGTACGAGGCCGGTCTGCGCGAGGCACTCGGCCTCGACTCCCGTACCGACTCCATGGCACTCGGATTCCGGCTGGCCAACTACCGCCAGCTCCGCGAGGCCGTCGCGCACATGGTCGCCCGTGGCGCGCAGGAGATCCAGGTGCCCGGCGAACTGGTGCCCGGCTTCGACTACGTCAGCCACCTGCGCGACCCGGACGGCAACCTCGTACAGCTGTACTACTACCAACGCCAGTGCGCGCCCGCCGACCCGTTCCCGGTGACCGTTTCCGGCACGGCAGCAGACTGGCCGGAGGTCATCGACGCCCCGAGCGATGTCTACGGTGGCCAGCAGTTCCTCGGACCGTGGGAATGAGCGACGCCATGACCGTTGACGTGCGAGCAGTCGAAACCCTCGTCGCCCACCGGCAGATCGAGGCGCTGCTGACCAGACGCGGCCGGGCCGCCGACGCGAAGGACCCGGACGCGATCCTGGCCGAGCACGTGCGCGGCTCAACCGACGAACACGGCATCTTCGGTGGGACGATCGAACAGTTCGTCGACTACCTGCGAGCCAACAACTACCGCGACCGCCGGTACGGGCCGCAACGGCACACGGTTTCCAACGTCCTGATCGATTTCGACACGCCCGAGCGGGCCCGTGTCGAGTCCTACCACCTCGCCTATCACCGGCTCGTCATCGATTCCGGTGAGTACGATGTGGACATTGGTGGCCGTTACCTCGACGTGTGCGAGCTGCTGGACGGGCGCTGGTTGCTGCGCAGCCGCACGGTCGTCTACGACTGGTCCCGGTCCAGCCCGGCGAGCAACAGCCACCCACCGCAGGTTTTTTCTGGAGGACGGATGACGATCGACGAGACCTCGCGCAAGGTCGGTTCCCCGGACATCAGCACCCTCGTCGACGAGCTCGTGGCCAAGCAGCAGATCACCGAGTTGCTCTACCGCAGAGCCCGGGCCGGTGATCGTCGCGACGTTGCCCTGGCACTGAGTTGCTACCACCCGGGAGCGACCGAGAACCACGAAGGTTTCGCCGGCAGCGCGGCCGAGTTCATCGCCGAGGTCTCGATGATCTCGCCCAACTCCACTGCACCCGTGATCGGGCTGTGGCACTTCATCTCCAACGTCCTGATCGACCTGCACGGCGATGAGGCGGACGTGGAGAGCTATCACATCGCTGTCGTGATCCGCGAGGAGAACGGCGTGCAGACGCAGAGCCGGATCGGCGGCCGCTACCTGGACCGGATGCGGCGCCGGGACGGCCGGTGGGGCATCGCGCACCGGGACGTGGTGTTCGACTGGAGCCGGGTGGACGACGCCGCCCTGCCCTACTGGGAACTGGTGGGTCTCGACGAAACCAAGCTGCTGCGCGGGAAGTTCGGCGCGGACGACCCGCTCTACTCACACCTGAAGGTGACCCGAGGACAACCGGCCGATGCTTGATCTCGTCATCGTCGGGTGCGGCCCGGTCGGCGCGATGGCCGCCAACCTGGCCGGCCAAGCCGGCCTCAGTACCGTCGTCCTGGACCGCGCCACCGAGGTCTTCGACCTGCCCAGGGCGATCCACTTCGACGCGCACATCATGCGCATCCTGCAACAGGTCGGTCTGGCGCGGGACATGCTGCCGGACGTCCGGGTGTGGGAGCGCAGCACCTTCTACGGTGCGGACGCCTGGCCGATCCGCGTGCACGACTGGCCGACCGGCAAACCCTACGGCTGGGACGCGCACTACCTGTTCTACCAACCGACGCTGGAAGCGGCCCTGCGTTCGGGTCTGGATCGGCTCGACAACGTCGACGTGCGGCTGGGCGTCGAGGTTCGCGCCATCGAACAGCACGCCGACCACGTCACGGTCACCACCGCCGACGTCCGCAGTGGCGCCGTCCGACAGCTTTCGGCCCGGTACCTGATCGGCGCCGATGGAGCCGCGAGCTTCGTCCGCAACAGCACCGGAATCCGTCTGGTGGACGGTGATTTCGACGAGCCGTGGCTGGTCGTGGACATCCGGTGCGAGCAGGAGATCGGTCGGCCGAACGAGTCGGAGATGTTCTGCGACCCGCTCCGGCCGGCCACCCGCGTACCCGGGCCCGGCAACTACCATCGCTGGGAGTTCATGCTGCTGCCGGGGGAGACCCCCGAGGACATCCAGCGCCCGGAGTCCATCCGCGCCCTGCTGGCACCGTGGGTCAGCCTGGACGAGGCCGAGATCATCCGGGCGTCGGTCTACCGGTTCCATTCGCTCATCGCCCAGAAATGGCGCAGTGGCCGGGTCTTCCTCGCCGGGGACGCCGCGCACCAGACGCCGCCGTTCCTCGGTCAGGGTATGTGCCACGGCATGCGGGACGTGCACAACCTGGTGACCAAACTGGCCGCGGTTCGCGCAGGCGGTCCGGCCGGGCAACTGCTGGAGAGCTACGAGGCCGAGCGGCGTCCGCATGTCGAACGCATCATCGGCATGGCCGTCGCGGCAGGACGCGAAATCTGCCTGCTCGATCCGGCCGAGGCGCGTGAGCGTGACCGCAGGTTCCGCCAGGCCAGCGTTTCCGGTGACCTGCCGAAGACCACCTTCCAAGGCATGCCGCCCTTGACCGGTGGCCTTTTCGACGCGACACCCGGAACAGGCGAACTGTTTCTCCAGCCGCTGGTGTTCGACGATCGCGGTTGGTCGAACCTGTTCGACGACGCCATACCGGCGGAGGTCGTCGTGGTGGCCCTCGGCGCCGCGGTAGCCGAAATCCGAGCCACCGTCCAGGAACTCGGCATTCCGATCGTGGCCGTCGACGACCCCACCGGCGACCCGCTCATCCGAGACGAGACAGTCCGCGAGTGGTTCGACCGGCACGGCGCTCGTTTCGCGGTCGTGCGGCCGGACCGCTACGTGCTCGGCACCGCCGGATCGGTCGACAAGGCAGCGGCGCTGATCCGGACCGCGCGAACCTATTTCCCCAACGCGGGCTGAGTCCGCGCGACCACGGCCCGGCCGTGCTTCGCGTGGGCTCGTGCGGCAGTCCGCGCGGCCTTGGCGTCACCGCGAACGATGGCGTCGACGATGTCGGCGTGCACCTTCGTCCGGCCGGCATGCAGTTTCTCGGGATCCTGGCCCGGCAACAGTGTCAATTGCGGGCCACGGGACTGCACGATCTCCAGCAAGCCGCGATAAATGGTGCGCAGTACCTCATTGCCACACAATTCGGCGACTTCCGCGTGAAATTCGAGATTGCGCTGATAGAACTCGGCGGTGTCGTGCGCGGTCCGCATGCGCTCGAACGCCGCCCGCATCCCGGCCAATTCCCCTTCGCCGTGGCCGGCCTGAGCGGCGTCGATGATCACCGCGCTTTCCAGGATGTCGCGCACTTCCAGCGCGTCGACAACCTGGGTCTCCGAGCCGGACACCGCCATCATGGTGCGTGCCAGCCGGACACCCACCCCCGGCTCGGCCACGAAAACACCACCGCGCGGCCCGGTCTTGGTGACCACCCGGCCACGGTCCTCCAGCAGCTTGATGGCTTCGCTCACGGTCTGCGGCGCGACACCCAGCAAGTCACCCAGTTCGCGCCGAGTCCCCAGCCGTACTCCGGGCGCGAGTTGATCGGCGATGATGCGCCGTTCAACGGCCTGGGCGGTCGTTTCCGCCCTGGATTCGCGGCGCGGCACGTCAAAAGCGAGGTCGATGCTGTCCGTCGATTGGTCACCGAGCATGGACCGAATATATCAGACATGTTGAATACTGCTATTGCACGTTTCGTCAGGACTCGGCCAGCAGGTGCCCGAGTTCGCCGACGAGTGTTGCGGTCGGTACGGAATTGGTCTTGAGCACGGTCTGGGAAATGAAGGTGCCCATACCCAGCGCGATAAGCGCCCACGCACTGTTCGACCGGATCCGACGACCAGGGTGCAGACGGCGTAGCAAGGTGAGCAGGGCGTCGTGCAGTTCGGCGACGTCGCGCTGCTGAGAACTGCGGATCTCGGCAACGCGCATCGACTCCGCCCAGAACTGGACGATCAGGGAGGTCGACTCGTCGGTGTCGAGGGCCGTGATCATCTCACCGTGGATGAGGTCGAGGATGCCGGGCACGGTCAGCGGCGGCTCGGCGTGCGCGGCGGCATGCAGCGCGTCGAGCACCGGCCGCATCACCGAGTCGAGCAGTTCTTCGATGATGGCCTGCTTGCTGGGGAAGTAGCGGTAGATCGCGCCAGCGGAGAGGTTCGCCTCGGTGAAGATGTCGGGCATCGACGTGCCATGGAAGCCCTTGCGGGCGAAACACAGCGCCGCCGCGTCGAGGATCTGTTGACGGCGAGCATCGAGATGCTCCTGCGTTACGCGAGGCATACCGCAGTGTAGATCGCACCGACCGGCTTGACGGCGACTCGGACCGTCGCTAGCCTAAAAAAATGATCGTTCGTTTTGTATGCAGATCTGGCGATGGGAGGACTCCGTGAAGTTCGATGCTGTGAATCCCAGTGTGATTGAACAGTTTCGCGATGGCCGGGAGGTCATCGAGGGAGTGCCCGGGGTCACCAGGAGCGACCACATCCTGCTGACCACGATCGGTGCCAGGAGCGGTGAGCGGCGGACGGTGCCGCTGCGGGTGTTCCGGGCAGAGCACGACCGGCTGATCGTGGTCGCCGGAAACGGCGGTGAGCCAACCCATCCGGGCTGGTACCACAACATCCTCGCGAATCCGCGGGTCATCGTCGAAAACAGCCACGAGACCTACGACGCCACTGGCACGGTCCTTTCCGGCGCGGAGCGCGAGAGGCTCTGGACCCTGTTCAACGAGGAGCAACCAGGCCTTTCCCGATACCTGGCCGGTGCCAATCGAGTCGTCGCGGTCGTCGCGCTCGACCGGAACTGATGAGGGCCGATATGGCAGCGTCCACCCATGCGAACGTCGCGCTGATCACCGGTGGCGGGAGCGGCATCGGACGAGCCGCGGCGGAACTGTTCGCCCAGCACGGCTGGCAGGTCATGATCAGCGGACGTCGGGAAGCACCCCTTGCCGAGGTGGCGGACAAGCACGCCGGCATCCGCTACCGCGTTGCCGACGTCACCGCCGATGGCGAAGCCAACGCCCTCGTCGCCCACACCGTGGACACCTACGGCCGGCTGGACACGCTGGTCAACAGCGCCGGGGTCTTCGACCCGGTGTCGGTCCGCAACGCGACTCCCGAGGCGATCGCTGGTCTGTTTCGGACGAATGTGTCCGCCCCGGCTTTGTTGTTGCGCGCCGCGATCCCGCATCTGGCGGCCAGCGGTGGGTCGGTCGTCAACGTGACCAGCGCGGTTGCCCAGCGCCAGCTGCTCCAGGCGTTCTACGGCGCTTCCAAAGCCGCGCTCGACTATCTGACCAGGTCCTGGGCGGCCGAACTGGCTGAGCTCAACATCCGGGTCAATGCCGTCGCACCCGGCCCGACCGCGACGTCCATGGCGACGACCGCGGTGAACTCCGACGAACTGGCCCGGCTGAAGGACTTCCAGCTTCCGTTGCGGCGGATGGGCGAACCGGCCGAGGTCGCGCGCTGGATCTGCCTGCTCGCCGAACCGGCCGCCGGCTGGGTGACCGGCCAGATCATCGCGGTCGACGGCGGCATGACCGTCGGCTGAGCAGACGAAACGGAGTAGTGCATGAGCAATCGAATTCTGATCATCGGCGCCGGGTTGACCGGTCTCGCCGTGGCGTCCGGGCTGCGCCATCGTGGCCTGGAGCCGGTGTTGGTCGAGCAGGCGCCGATCATCACCGAGGCGGGCTGGGCGATCGGGCTCAGCCCACGGCATCTCGTCGCGCTGGACCGGTTGGGCATCACCGACCGCGCCCACTGGCCGGGCTACCGGGCCGACCGCAACCTGATGTTCAACGGCGCGACCGGCCTGGTTGACCGGATCGCGACCGACGGCCCGATCATGTTCAGCCGATCCGACCTCCAGACGGCTCTGCTGGCCGGAGTATCAGACTTGGTGCGCACCGGGGTCCGGCCGAGGGCACTGACCGACCTTGGTGATGCGGTCGAGGTCGAGTTCGACAACGGCGAGCGGGAGAGCTTCGATGCCGTCATCGGTGCCGACGGCATCAACTCCTGGACCCGGCGACACGTCCTGAACGGACCGGAGGCCACCTACACCGGCACCGCGGCGGTGCGATTCCGCGCTCCCAACCCGCACCCCGCACTGACCGTGACGGCACTGGCATCCGGTGGCAAGGACGCGACACTGGCCTATCTGTTGATGGACGGCGGAAAGAAGTTCCACGGTGTGGTGTTCCTGCACGGTCCGCTGGACAACCGCCGGGACCTCTCACCCGCTGAACTGGCGGACCTCTTCCCGCCTCTCGCCGGGCCGTTGACACCGGTGATCGACATTCTGCGGTCGAACCCGGACAGCTACTACGCCAACATCAACCAGGCCGTTGTCGACACGTGGACCCGCAACCGGGTCGCGCTGGCGGGCGACGCTGCGCATGCGATGTCCCCGGTACTCGGCCAGGGCGCGGGCGCGGGTTTCGAGGACGCCGCGATGCTCGCCGAACTGCTCACCACCCCGCACCTGTCCGCGCCACTCGCACTGGCCAGCTACGAACAGCTCCGCAAACCCGAGGCGCAGTCACTGCAACGCCTTGCCCATGAGACCAGTCAGGCCATGGCGCAGAACTCATCGCCGACGGCGATCTTCACCCGCACCGCCAATCTGCCCGGCGGAGTCTGAGGATGACCATGAAGAATCACATTCTGATCGTGGGCGCCGGTTTGACCGGACTGGCACTGGCCGCCGGGCTGCGTCACCGAGGAGTGGACGCGGTGGTGGTCGAGCAGGCGCCGGTCATCACCGAAGCCGGCTGGGGCATCGGGCTGACCAAGCGCCACGTCGCGGCGTTGGACCGGCTCGGCGTCACCGACCGCGACAACTGGATCCGGTTCCGCCCCGACCGGCACATGATGTTCGATGGCGACACCGGCCTGCTGGACAGCATGAGCCTGGACACCGCGATGCTGTTCTCCCGTAGCGATCTGCAGCATTCGCTGTACGAGCCGGTCGCTGACTTGGTGCGCACCGGGGTCCGGCCGAGGGCACTGACCGACCTCGGTGACGCGGTCGAGGTCGAGTTCGACAACGGCGAGCGGGAGAGCTTCGACGTCGTCATCGGTGCCGACGGCATCAACTCCTGGACCCGCAGGCAGGTGCTCGGCGGTCCGGACGCGACCTACACCGGCATGGCCATCATCCGATTCCACGCGGCCAACCCCGACCCCACACTCACCACGACGGCGCTGGCGCTGTCCGCGACCGGGGTCCTCGGCTATTTCCTGATGGACGGCGGAAGGGTCTTTCACGGCATCGTCATGCTGCCCGGCGAGGAGAACAACCGGCACGAGTTGACCGTGGCCGAGCTGGCGGATCTGTTCCCGTCCGTCACCGGCCCACTGGTCGGTTTCGCGAACGTCATGCGCACCAACCCGGACAGCTACTACGCCAACATCTACCAGGCGGTCGTACCGGAATGGACGCGCAACCGGGTCGGTCTGATGGGCGACGCCGCGCACGCCATGAGCCCGATTCTCGCGCAGGGCACCGGTGTCGGGCTGGAAGACGCCGCGCTGCTGGCCGACCTGCTCGCCACCCAGGATCTCCCGGTGCCGATCGCGCTGGCCAGCTACGAGAAGATCCGCAAGCCCAAGGGGCAGGCCGTGCAGCTCGCGTCCTACGAGGCCACCTTGCAGGTAGGGCGGCAGACCGCGCCCACCGAGCTGTTTCCCGAGTTCGTCACGCAGACCAACAGCCTGTAAAGGCACGCTGCCACGGACCGGCCGGCCGGCGCGATGCGCCGGTTGGCCTGGGGTTATAGCATTGCGCTGATCCCCGACACCGTGAGGAGCCCGGCCATCGACTCGGCAATGCCACTCGGGGCGCACCAGCGTCCGCTGCGGCGTGATGCCGAGCTGAACCGGCGCAAACTGATCGCGTCCGCGCACGAGGTGTTCCGGGAGCGTGGGCTCAGCGCCACCCTTGACGACGTCGCCCAGCACGCCGGGGTGGGTGTTGGCACGGCCTATCGGCGTTTTGCGAACAAGGATGAACTGCTGGACGCCTTGTTCGAGGACATGGCCGATGCGGTCGAGCGGATCGCGACCGAGGCCGCGGCCGATCCGGATGCCTGGCATGGGTTGCGCACGAGCCTGGAGAAGCTGTTATCACCGACCGGACCGGCGCGCTCGATCTGTGGCGCCGTTATCTGCACCTGCTCCTGGACGGCCTGCGTGCCGAGCCCGGCGCCACGAGCGCACTTCCGGAGCCTCAACTGGGCGAGCAGCAGCTGATCGCGTTGATCAGCGACACGACGGAACGTGACGTGCGGGAGCGGTCCGCCGAGTAAAAGCTGTGTCGAGCTGTGCGGTCGCTGTGGATCGTGCCCCGGCGACCGAGAATCGGAGATCCTGACGTTCCAGGTGTCATGGACGACGACCTGATCCCGCGACACCAGCAACAGCCGGAACTCCGGCCCGTTGCCGGCCTGTCGCCGGTGGTTGCCATCCATGACGATGCCGGGGGCGACGAGCCAGTCGGCCTCGTCGATCCCGCTGACCATCCGCCATCTGCCGGTCACTCGATAGCCGCCGGGAACCTCAGTCGCATGGCCCATCGGATGCGAGCAGTTCGCGAAGATCGGTTCCCGGGTGCCCGCCCAGATCTGATTCGCGACCGCCTCGTTCAGACTCCAGATGGGTGCGCAGGAACCGGCGTGCGGCCGCCGCGCCGATCGCACGACCGGCAGTCGTCGAGCCGGTGAAGGACACCGCCCGCACCGTCGGGTTCGCGACCAGCGCAGACCCGACGTCGGCGCCACCGGGGAGCACATGCAGAACCCCAGCAGGCAAACCCGCTTCCTCGAAGATCCGTGCGATCGTGACGCCACCCGACACTGCGGTGCGCGGGTCGGGCTTGAGCACGACGGCATTGCCGAGTGCGAGCGCTGGTGCGACCGACCTGATCGCGAGCTTGAGCGGAGCGTTGAACGGAGCGATCACGGCCACGACCCCGAGCGGAACCCTGCGGGTGAAACTCAGCCGCGGTTGCTCGCTGGGCAGCATGTCGCCGATCGGCAGCGACGGCAAGGCCGAAGCTTCCAGACATTCTTCGATGGCACCGCGTACCTCGTAGGCGGCCTTGTTCCGGGTGGAACCGGACTCGCGGATCAGCCAGTCCTGCACCTCCTCGGCGTGCCGGCGCCACAGGTCCGCTGCGCGCCGGAGTACTCCGGACCGTTCGCTGTGGGGTGCCCGCGCCCAGGCCCGCTGCGCGTCCCGCGCCTGGCCGACACTACAGCCCAGGTCGGTCGGGCCGGCCAGGCCGACGGCACCGATCGTTTCGCCGGTCGCGGGTTCGACAACGTCGCGCGATCCGCCCTCGGCTGGCACCCAGCGCCCGTTGAAGATCCGGCCCTGCCAGACCTGTTCGTCGAGAAAGCTCATCACGCCGTCCTGACTCGTCGGGTCCTCGATCTCGTTGCGCTTCGAGGTCCGGTCACCAGGTGACCGGGAGTGCGTTGACGCCCTGAACCGTCGTGCCCGGCCGCAGGGTCAGAGCCTCGACCGGGACGGCAAGGCGCAACGTCGGGATGCGATCGAACAAAGCCGTGATGATCACGTCGAGTTCCACGCGGGCCAGGTTCTGGCCCAGGCATTGATGGATGCCATAGCCGAAGGCGATGTGGTGGCGGGCGGGACGGCGGATGTCGAAGGTGTCCGGATCGGCGAAGACCGAACCGTCGCGGTTGGCGATGGAGTTGGGGATGATCACCCCGTCGCCCGCGCGGATGACCACGCCGTCGATCTCGATGTCGGCCGTTGCGATCCGGGCGCCGACGACGTCGGCGGCGCTGAGATAACGCAGCAGCTCCTCGACCGCGCCGGGCGCCAGGGTGGGATCGGCGCGCAACGCCGCCAGCTGATCGGGATGAGCGAGCAAGGTGATCACGGCCAGCGAGGTCATCGACGCGGTCGTGTCGTGTCCGGCAATCAGCAGCAGGATGGCCGAGGCGACCAGGTCATCGCGATCGACCTCACCGGTCGCCAGCCGCTGGGTGATCAGGCCGTTGAGCAGGCCCGGCCGGGGTTGCGCCTGGATCGTGGTGATCAGGCCATCGAGGTAGCCGGCGAGTTCGTCGCGCGCGGCGAGAGCGCCTGCCTCGTCCGGGGCCTGTGTCAGCCGCATGGCGGCTTCGTTGAAGAACGGGTGGTCGGCGTAGGGCACGCCGAGCAGTTGGCTGATCATCATGGACGGCACGGGCAGGGAGAACTGCGTGACCAGGTCAGCGGTCGGGCCCGCCGCGAGCATGTCGTCGATGACCGAGTGCACGATCCGTTCGATGTCCCCGCGCATCTGCTTGACCCGCTGCACGGTGAACTCACCGATCAGCATCCGCCGCGCCGGACTGTGCTCCGGTGGATCCAGGCTGATCAAGGATCGATTCCGGTTGCGGAATCCCACGCCGCGCGGTGACGTGCGGGGGAAGTCGTCACGGCTGCGGTCGGAGGACATCCGAGGATCGGTCAGCAACTGGCGCGCGGAGTCGTATGTGGTCGCGACCCAGGCCGTGCGGCCGTCGAAAAGGGTCACCAGCCGCACGGAGCGCTCGTCGTCGCGCAGCGCGAAGGCGCCACGGGAGAGCTGGTAGGGGCAGGTCCGGTCATCCGGAACGCCGGCGCATCGCCGGTCCGGGGTGTCACCACTGTCGCAGTCATCGGTCCCCTTGGGGTCTAGCCATCCTGTCATAGGGAACGGTAGGTTCCCTAAACTGGAGATTAGAATCTCCCACCAGGGAACGCAAGGTTCCCTGGATCACCATTGAGGAGTCGCACTGTCACTACACGTAGACCACACCACCGAGCCGACCAGCGACCGTGGCACCGGTCACCGCCGCCGTGGCGAGGAGCTGGAGACCGCCATCCTGTCGGCCGCCATGGACGAACTCGCCCAGAACGGATACGACGCGTTCACCATGGAACGCGTTGCCGGCCGAGCCCGCACCAGCAAGGCCGCGCTCTACCGCCGCTGGTCCGGGCGAGCCGAACTGGCGCTCGACGCGTGCAAATCTCATGACTCCGCACAGATCGACGTGCCCGACACCGGCAACCTGCGCGCGGACGTGCTCGCTCTGCTGCGGCAGGTGGCCGCGTCGATGGCCAGCCCACTGGGCGGCATCCTGCGCGGCCTGCTCACCGAGATGACGCGGGACCCCGAGTTCGCGCGGCTGATCCGAGAACAAATCCATGCCGCCGGCCCGGCAACGATTCGAATCATCCTCGAACGGGCCGTCGAACGGGGCGAAGTCGACCACCGGCTGCTCGACTCCCGGCGGGCCACGGTCGCGACCGATCTGCTGCGCAATCACTTTCTGATGTTCGGCGCTCCCATCCCCGACGAGGTGATCGTGGACATCGTCGACGACGTGTACCTGCCACTGATCCAGAACCCGGCTCACGAGTCCTGATCTACGTCATACACGCGGCGGCCGGCGAACCAGGTCTGCCGCACCCGCGTGGCGTGGATCCGTATCACCGGGACCTCGAAAATGTCACGGTCGAGGATGATGAAGTCGGCGGAGAAGCCGGCTTTGATCCGACTGATCTCCTCGCCGAGACCGATCGCACGAGCGGGATTGACGGTATGCGCTCGGATCGCGTCGGCCAGGTCGATGGCTTGCTCGGCGCCGAGCACACCAGGCGCGGCGGTATCCGGATTGCGCCGGGTGACCATGGTTTCGATGCTCAGCCAGGGATTGGGCGTGGCCATGGCGACCGGCCAGTCCGAACCCGCCGCGAGCAGCGCGCCCGCGTCCTGTAGTTCGCGCAACGGCCAGATCCGGTCCAGGTAGTGATCCTGCACCTGCATCGCGATGATGTCGTTCATCGGATTCGGGAACCACAGCACGGGGGAGAGGTCGGCGACCACGTCCAGTTCGCGGAACCGGGCGACGTCGTCGGTATCGACGAACTCGGGGTGGGCGATGTGAAACACGGCTCCGGGCCCGTGTCGCTCGCGCATGGTCGCCACGGCGTCCAGCGCCTGCCGGACGGTGCCGTCGGCCGTCGCGTGCAGTTTGGCGTGCAGGCCGCGCGAGACCGCGGCGTCGAGCACGTCGAGCAGTTCTCGACCGGGCCAGGCGCCCATGGTGGCGGCGTCCTGGGTCGCGGTGACGCCGACCGAGTTGAAGATGGATATCGCGGTGCGTGCGGAGGTCAGGTCCCGCGCGTGCACGTCCGGCACGCTGCGGCGAACCGCGAGCTCGGCGGCTGTGGAGGGCGCTTCGAGCAGCTGCCCGACCAACATCCCGTCCGCGTCCCGGACGTAGCCCCGGTCCGCGGTCGCGTCATCGACCCCCATGATCTCCAGGGCGCGCGAGTTGACCCACCGGTTGTGCAAGGAGTCGTCGCGCAGCAGGACGGGCCGTCCGCCCGCGGCCTCGTCCAGGGCGGCCAATGCCTCCCGTGTCCCGATCGCCTGGAAGACCGGACTGATCACGGTGCCCCCGACCACCCAGTCATCGGGTCCGATCTGGTCGGCTCGATCGGCGACGGCGCGCAGGATCTGCGGCAGATCGGCTCCCGGGGGCAGGGTCAGTTCCCAGGCTGACTGCTGTCCGCCGAATCCCACATGGGAGTGCACGTCGACCAGGCCGGGCATGACCAGTTCACCCGCCGCGTCGACAACGTGGGTGTCGGTGCCGATCAGGTCGTCGACATCCGCATCGGCCCCGACCGCGACGATCCGGCCGTCGCGGATGGCGAACGCCCGCGCCCGTGGCAGGGCCGGATCGAGCGTGTGGACGTTGGCGTTGCGCACGACGAGGTCCGCCGGGTTGGCGGAACGACGATCCATGGTGTTGTTCCCAGTTCTGCTAGGTCGGTCGTTCAGGGTGGACAAGACCCACCGCGCCGGCGGGTTTCCAGGCGCCATCTTCCGGATCATCGGCGGCCAGATCATACATGTTAAATATAATGGCCATGTCCGTTATGGGCAATGGTGGTGGCCGGCTGGTCTCGTCCTTGCGAGGTGGCACCGCCAGGCTCGGTTGGTCAGAGGTCGAGCACAAGACGGGCGGAGCGGGCGCGCGACACGCAGATCATCATGGTGTCGTTGGCGGCCTGCTCCTCGCCGGTGAGCACGGAGTCCCGGTGATCCGGGATCCCGGCGAGGACCGCCGTCTCGCAGGTGCCGCAGGTGCCTTCCTGACACGAGGACAGCACCTGGATCCCGGACTCTTCGACCACGTGCAGGATCGACGTGCCGACCGGTACCGTGAGCGTCGTGCCGGACCGGGCGAGCTCGATCTCGAAAGACCCGACAGTGCCCTCGGTCGCTCTGGGCGTGAAACGTTCGACATGCAATGCGCCGCGCGGCCAGCGCGCGCATTCCCCCTCGGCGGCAGCCAGCAGGCCGTCTGGGCCGCAGCAGTAGACCGCGACTTTCCCGGCACTCGCGCCGGGCTCAGCCAGAATGGCCGGCAGGTCGAGCAGCCCGCACTCGTCCAACGGCCGGATCGCAACCTTGCTGGGGTAGCTCGTCTCCAGCCGATCGAGAAACGCCATCGTGCCGCGGGTGCGCCCGCCGTACACCAGACGCCAGTCCGCGCCCGTCGCCTCGGCCCGAGCGATCATCGGCAGGATCGGGGTAATCCCGATACCGCCTGCGATGAACAGGTAGTGGTCGGACGGTGCGAGTGCGAAGTGATTGCGCGGTCCACTGATGTGCGCGATGTCGCCCTCGGCGAGCACGTCGTGCACGTACGCCGAACCGCCGCGCCCTTTCGGTTCACGAAGCACCGCCACCTGCAGCTCTGAACGTTTTTCAGGTTCACCGCACAGGGAGTACTGGCGGGTCAGCCCCTCGGTGAGCATCAGGTCGATGTGCGCGCCGGGTGTCCACTCAGGAAAATCGGCGCCGTCCGTGCCCCGCAGTGTCAACCGCACCACGCCCCCGGCCAGAGCGTCCTTCTTCGCCACGACAACGCTCTTCATGACGTCTCCCGTCGGTGGCCGTCGGGGTGGCCGAGCAGCCAATCCCACAGTTCGGCCGGACCTTCGAAGACGCGTTCGGCACCGCAATGGCAAGCGGCCCGAAGCACGTTGGTGCCTGGCACCCAGAGGATGCGGTACACCCGTCGGTCGTCGGAGACCGGTGGTCGCACCGGGTCCGTGTTCACTGCCCCGCCGCTGTCATCCTGGCCAGCATTCTGCGTCCGGCCAGACCGCCGGTGTCGATGTTGATCGACAGTTCCTGGTAACCGGCTGGTTCGCGTTGAATGACCTGCTCCAGCACGTCCAGAGCCGCCACATCCTGGAGGACGACGGTGCGATTGTTCTCCGCGAGGAAGGCCGAGACCTCCTCATCGTCGGGTGCGAAGTCCCGAGCGACCATCCAGAAGTCGTGCGTCGAGTGTGCTGTCTCGGGCGTGATGGCGTAGACGACCTCGATGTGGAAGGCGCGTGGGTCGGAGCCGTCCGGATTCGGCGCCGAGCCGACCGGCGCGATCCTGGAATGCAGCTTGTAGAGGCACGGCGGCGTGTATTCGATGTCCTGCCAGCGCGCGATCCGGCCCTGTAACCCGGTCGATTTCGCGTAGAAGGGCGGACACTCGGCGTCGTCCATGTGCCGCGAGACGTAGACGATGCCGGCGTCCTCGTCGACCTCGGTGGTGATCGGGGTCGAGGCGACCTCCGGCGTGCCGATGTAGCCGCCATGCAGGTATGTCTCGTGCGAGAGGTCGAGCAAGTTGTCCACCAGCAGCGAGAACCGCGCCCGTGACGAACCCACTGACACCCACTGACGAATCCCACTGACAGTTTCGTGCAGAGTCGCACCCAACGAAACGTCGGCTCGCACGGTTCGTCGATCACCTTCCATCTTCTCTGGCGTCCGATAAGTGAACCTTATCGGACGTCAGGATTCTCGGTTCCGCCAACCAGTTTCGTTATTGTGTTTGGTCACATAACGTTAATAACGTAATGTGCTACGATATTGGGGTGGCGGAGAACGACGAGAAGAATGCCGGGACGGCAGCCGAGGTCAGCGCGAAAAGCGCGCCGATGACCTGCGGATATCCCGGCTGTACGCGGCCGATCCTGCGATCGGGCGGACCGGGGCGGCCTGCGGAGTACTGCGACCTGCCCGAACACACCCGGTGGCGAGCCTGGCGGGAACGCCAACGAATCAAAGACGCCGGGCCCATCACAGGGACCACCAATGTCACGGTGACGAAATCCTGGGTGGACGCCCCCGCGTCACGGGCAGGGGAGCGGGCCGGCGAGGCGACCGACCAACTCCGTCAACTCGCCACCGAACTCACCTCGACACTGACCAACGCCCTCGGCCAACTCGACACCATGACCGACCCCGCCCTCGTCCAGGCCGAACTCGCCGCGACCAAAGCCGACGCCGACCGCCAGGTCGCCAAAGCCCACGCCGATCTGGCCAAAGCCCAGCAACAACGCCACGAAGCCGACCGCGCCCGCCGCGCCGCCGACGACGCCGCCCAGGACGCCATCACCGCCGCCGAGGCAGCCGAAGCCGCCGAATGGGCCGCCCGCGACGCCCAACGAGCCGCCGAAGCGCAAGCACTCGCCGCCACGCAACGCGCCGACACCGAGATCGCCGAGATCCGCGTCGAAGCCGAAGACACCGTCGCGGCCATCCACCGAGACGCCGCGGATCTCGTCGAACAAGCCCGCCAACGCGCCATCGACGAGATCGCCGCCGCCACCGAAGCAGCCGCCCGGCAGATCGCCGCCGCCGACACCGCCAACCAGCAACTCCTCACCACCACCCGCCACGACGCCGCCACCCAGATCGCCGCCGCCGAAGCGGCCCGCGACGACGCACTCACCCAGGCCCAGACCGCGAGCCGTAGCGCGGAACGCGCCGAACAAGCAGCCACCGACGCCCGCATCGAAGCCGACCGCTGCCACGCCGAACTCGCCGAAGCCCGCAAGGACACCGCCCGCCTGCACCAACTCGCCGACCAACGAGCCGACGAGACCCGCCGCGAACTCGCCGCCCTCCGCGCCGAAGCCGCCGACCAGCTGCACCGCGCCCAACGCGCCGCCGACGAACGACTCACCGCCGTCCAGGAAGCCAAAGCCCAAACCCTCGCACGGGCCCAACGCGCCGAAGCCCAACTCGACGCCCTCCTGGCCGCCGCAACCACCACACCCACATCGACCACACCCACATCGACCACACCCACGGCGGCCGCGACCAGACCAGGGGAGGAGCACGACAAACTCCCACCCCACGACGGTGCCCAAACCTGACCCGGCCGGATTACAGTGCGCACCGACTTCCCGCGTCCAACCGTGCCCGCCGAGGACCCAGACACCCCCGGCCACGAAGGGTGGAGACTGCCGTGTACCGCACCCGTGCCCTCACCGGTCTACTGACCGCCGCACTGCTGTCGTTAACCGGATCGGCGGTACTCGCCGCCCCCGCGACCGCGACAACCCCCTCGGTGGAGATCAACTCACAGAACCCGGTCACCGCGGAACCACCCGTATCCCGGCCACCCACCCACTCCTGCACCGAAACCCTCGCCAACTCCTTCCCCTCCAACGACGCCACCGGCGCCGCCCAGAACTTCACCGGCACCCTCACCCCACCCGCCGACTGCACCGGCCCCTGGACCAAAGTCGTCCTCGACTGGACAACCAGCGTCCAAGGCCGCCAATACGACCGATCCGGCTACCTCGACCTCGGCACCACCCAGGTCTACTTCGGCACCACCTACGAACCCGACCCCGCCGGCATCACCTACCACTTCGCCAAAGACATCACCGAATACAGCGCTCTGCTCCACGCCGCCCAACCCTTCAACGGCGGCATCGGCAACTACACCAACAGCACCGACACCGGCGTCTACACCCAAACCGTCACCATCACCTACTACCAGGCCGACCGCACCCACCCCGCACCAACAGAACCCAACACCATCGTCGGCCTCGGCAGCCCCAACCTCGACCCCAGCACCCCCACCGCGCACCTGACCGCCACCGGCCTACCGCACAACATCACCCGCGCCTACCTCGAGGTCTACATCAAAGGCAACGGCTGCGACGAACAATGGTTCACCGACGTCCCCAACGACGTCGCCGCCAAATACCCCGCGGCCGACATGTGCGGCAACGGCCCCTACCGCGAAGTCGACGCCGCCATCGACGGCCACCCCGCCGGCCTCACCCAGTACTTCCCCTACATCTACACCGGCGGCATCGTCCCCACCCTCTGGCGCCCCATCCCCGCCGTCGGCACCTTCGACATGAGCCCCGAACTACTGGACATCACCCCCTTCGTCGGCCAACTCGTCACCGGCACCAGCCACGACATCGCCCTGTCCGTACCCGACCTCGGCGACGTCTGGAACCTCAGCGCCAACCTGCTCCTCTACACCGACCCCCACACCGCAACCACCTCCGGCGCCCTCACCAGCGACACCCTCAACCCCACCCCGACCACCAACACCACCGAAACCCCCGGCACCGACAACTCCGTCACCGCGACCGTCACCACCAGCCGCGACTGGACCATCAGCGGCTACGTCACCACCTCCGCAGGCCGGATCACCACCACCGTCAGCCAACACGCCGGCTACCGCAACACCGACACCGTCAGCAACGGCGGCTTCAGCCAAACCATCAACCAGACCGACCAGGGCTGGACCCGATCCACCAGCACCGGCGGCTTCACCCTGCCCACCAGCCACCTGCACACCTGGTCCTACCCGATCAAGATCACCGAAAACGCGCAGGTCACCGACGACAACAACTTCAACCTCTCCGGCAGCGTCGACATGACCCGCACCCTGTCCGACACCACCATCGACGGCATCGGACTACCCACCATCACCGCCTCCACCGACGAGGTCTCCGCCAACGGCCTCGACCAACGCGCCAACGGCCAAACCATCCAAGCCGACGGCAACGGCTGGCAACGCTTCATCGGCGACGACGACACCGGCCACTGCTACAGCCACTACCTCGCCGCCGACCACGGCTACATCACCACCGACCACCTCAGCCGCTGCTGAACCCCGGCCACCGAACCCCTGACACCGGCCCTCAGAGCCGTCCAAGGTCGTCCCCACGCAATGCCCGCCGCGCGGCATTCTGGAGCACGGCTACCGCTGTCTGCCGCGTATTCGCCAACAACCCGAGCGCCCGACATCGCGTCAGGTCGACGGCAACCATCGCACTGAACCCGCGAGTACCGCCGTCGTGGCCCAGGACACCGCTCTCATTGACAATCCAGCCGAGTCCGATCTGGTGACGGGGGCCCTTACGCGCCCTGGGCTGCTGCGTCATCCGGATCGCGGCACCGAGCCGATTTTCCGGCGGCAACAGGCAGGCGCGCAGGTACCGGGCGAGGTCGCCGATCGTGGTCTCCACCCCGGCCGGGCCTGGCAGCACGAAATCCCCATGCTCCACGACGCGCCCATTGGCATGACCGTCGAGCCGGACGCCGCCACCACGACAGCCGAGTCCGGAGTCGACCATGCCGAGCGGACCCAACAGCCGTTCGGACAGCAGTTGGGCATAGGACAGATCGGTGGCTCGCTCCAGAACCAGGCCCAGCAGTTGATAGCCGAAGTTCGAGTACACGAAGCGTCCCCGAGTAGTTCGCCGCACCTGACGTAGACCTTGCTCGGCAAGCTCCTCGGTGAACCACCGGTAGGGATTCGCCACGCCGCGACGGTGCGTTGGCGACAGCCGAGGAAGACCGGACGTATGCGTCGCCAACTCACCGACACTGATGTCCCCGTTCGTTCCCGCGTCCAGCCACCGCCCGACCGGATCCTCCAGCGCCACCGAACCGTCGGCGACCGCCGACGCCAGCAGCGTCGCGGTCATCGTCTTGGTCACCGAACCGATCTCGAAACGAGCACCGGCCGGACACCCCGAAGACCGGGCCACCGCCGACCCGTCCCGGTCGACGGCCGCCACCGCAACCACGACCTGGTCATCGAATACGCCACCGAGAGCCGCGACCAACGCCTCTGACCGGTCCTGCGCCCAACTCATCACGATGCCCGGTCCGCGCCCGCCGGATCACCGGCCTTGCCCGGCACCGCATCGCTCCCACGTGATCGCAGTAGCACGCGCTGACGATGGGCGTACCACAGCGTGGGTAGCGCACCGGCGGCAATGATCACCCACTCGACGATGCTCGCGAGACCGAGAAAGACAACGGTCGGCAACACGACAGCCAAGATCACGCGCACGGCCGCCGCGGCCAGCAGCGTGATCCCGACGAGCATCGTCAACACAGTGACGGCGTGCTGCCGAACCGGGTCGTCCAACACCTGCTCGGCCGACCGACGGGCCCGCGCGTCTCGCCGGGCACGCAACCGAACAACGAACAGCGGCAACGGTTTGCCCGCCACGACCGACCCAACACACGCCAGCCCCAGCACCCCGGTCACCACCGCCTCGCGGAGTTTGAGCGGCAGCGAACTTCCACCCGAGACCAGCGACAGCAGCACCGCGAGCACAAGCAGGACAACGGAAGTGAGCGCGATCCAATCCACCCGTCGCCGCCACGCCAACGAGACCAGCACCCACGCGGCGGGAATCGCGCCGCCGATAGCGAGCGCCTCGACATCCGAACCCACGCGCGACCTGAGCAGCGCATAGACAACCAACGGCAGCACCGCGCTCACCAGCATCCTCGCCGCAAGGGCGCGCTGTTGCTGACCATTGAGCCCACGCGCGGGCCGGCCAGTGCCTGCTCGGTGCGATCCGGCACCTCCTGTGCGTGTCCACCTGTTCATCCACCGCGGCGGCCGGCCCAGCGCGAACCGCAAGACCAACCCAGCGACCGGGATCGCCACCAGCACAATGACCTTGATCACGCCGGCGCTGGAGGACATGGCTGGCATCATCGCCGGCCCCTAATCAGCCATGAGATTCTGCAAGCGGAACCCGACAACCTCGCCGTCGACATTGAACGCGGCTCGTGCCCGCAGATCGCCGCGCTCGAACGCCACCGGCACATCAACGAAGGTGTGGCCCAGCCGCACGCGAACGGCCGGCGTGCCGATCTCCAGAAAGGCCCCGTACCTCGACTCCATCCTTGCCCGGTGCGACTCGACCAGCTCCAGTGGAATCCGCTCCCGCATCCCGTCCCCGAACTGCTCGTGAAGCCGCGCCAGCCGGCGCTGCAGGAAGTCGTCCAGCAGTGCCAACGCACGCTTCTGCGCACCCTCCAGCGCGGGAGCATCAGGATCATCGAACAGTTCCTCGGCCGCGCTCGTGCCTTCAAAGCGCTTGAACGCCGCCTGCCGGGTGACGCGCAGCACCCGGCCGATTTCCGCCCAGGTGTGCCCGTCCGCTCGCGCCTGCTGGACGACGGCGTGCAGCGTGTCCTCCACGATCAGCGCGAGGCTGCGCGTCGCCGCGACCGCGGCCATCGCCGTATCCCCCTGTTCGCGGTCGGGACCACGCAGCACCGAAGCGACCAGCTCGACATTGGCCGTCAGCGTTTGGGCCATCACTTCGCGCTCGACTTCGCTGCTCATACGAGATCTCCCTGACAACTCATTCTGCCAACCTAGGGTTGACAACCGAGGCTGTCAACCCTAGGTTGGCAGCACGCTCGGAGATCGAAACAACCACCACACCCAACTCCGCAGAAAACCGCCAGGACCCCTTCAACGCTGGTCAGCACACGCGCCACCAACCCCCAGGACTACCGTGCACCCGGTGATCGCCCACAGCCTCCTGCTGTCGCACGCGAGCATCCCCAGCCCACCGATCAACGGCTTCTACCTGGGACCGCTCTACATCCGCTTCTACGGCCTGATGTACGTGGTCGGGATCGCACTGGCCATCTACATCGCACGACGCCGCTGGCGAGCGATGGGCAGATCACTCGACCTCGTCGACGACGTCGCGCTCTGGGGCGTGCCCGCCGGCATCATCGGCGGCCGGATCTACTTCGACATCACCACCCCATCCCAGATCCAGCCACACGACTGGTGGGGCGTATTCGCCGTCTGGCGGGGCGGCCTCGGCATCTGGGGCGGTATCGCACTGGCCGCCATCGTCGGCATCTGGCGGGTACACCGAACCGGCGCGCCGATCGGCAGGTTCATGGACGCGGTGGCACCGGCCATCCTGGTCGCCCAGGCCATCGGCCGGATCGGCAACTACTTCAACCAGGAACTCTTCGGCGGCCCGACCTCACTGCCCTGGGGACTGCAGATCGCACCGCAATACCGACAACCGGGCTACCTCCAGTACGCCACATTCCACCCAACCTTCCTCTACGAGCTGATCTGGGACCTCGCGCTCGCCGCATTCCTGGTCTGGCTCGGCCACCACCGCACCATCAAGCCCCAGGGCCTGTTCGCGCTCTACGTGACCGGATACTCGGCGTTCCGGATCTTCGAGGAGTCCCTGCGCGTCGACTACTCGCAGTATACTTCCTCGGCCTACGACTGAACTTCTTCGTCGCCAGCGTACTGACCCTGATCGGCATCATCTGGTTCATCCTCATCCAACAAAGACCGACCCCGGCCGAGCCATCCGACGACTCCCCACCACCAGACTCGACCGACTCCCAACAAGACACCGCCGAGGAACAAACCCCTCGGAAAACCGACACCAAGAGCCCGTTCACCCACTGACCGACCTACTGCCCAGAACCGGACAACCCATCAAGAGCCCGATACGTCCGGTTACTCGCCGCCGCCGCCCGCCGCTCCCGCCCCGTCGCCTCGATGTAGTTCTGCGACGTCGTCAACGTCGCATGACCGAGCAATGTCATGATCTCCGCCGCATTCGCACCATCCTCAGCCAACCGGGTCGCGAAGGTATGCCGCAACGCATGCAAACTCGCACCCGACGGCACCCGATCATGAATCCCCGCACACCGATAACAACACTTCACCAGATACTCCAACGCACCCCGCCCCATCGGCTCACCATGCGGCGTCAACAACAGGGGAGTGCTGTCACTCGGCCGCTGATACGGAAACCGCGCCCGACACGACACCAGATAAGCCTCGATCACCAACTCCAACGGCCGCTCGATCGGCACCGACCGCTCCCGACTGCCCTTCCCCCGCACATGCAACCGCTGATCACCCGGCCGACCAACGATCGAACACCGCTGCAACTCCCGCATCTCACTCGACCGCAACCCAGCCACCAACCCCAACGCCATCACCAACAGATCCCGCTCCGGCCACGGATCACGCGACCGCCGCGTGCCAGCCGCGATCGCGCTCAGCAACTCCTCGGGCGTCTGCTCACCACGCAACGGCTTCGGTGTCGCCCTCGGCACCGCCGGGCGCGCGACCGCGCCGATGGGGTTGCCGGCGAGCAGGCCGTCGACGACGCAGAAGGTGAAGAACTGGTTCCACGTCGACCAGGCCCGCGAGATCGAGCTTTTCGCATGGGTATCGGCGAACCGGCCGAAGGCGGCCCGCAGGGTGGCCGGGGTGATGTCATCGAGGGCGACGTCGGCCGGGGAGCGCTGCACGATCTCGGCCAGCTGCTCGGTGATACCGGTGAGGTCCCTGCGGTAGGCGAGGGTGGTGTGCGGGGAGTCCTTACGAGTTCGTCGGGCAGCGAAAAATGCTTCCTGAGCCTCAGCGAGCTTCACAGCTGATCATCTACCGCAGACCACCGACAAGATCAATTCGGGCTCGGGGAGGGGAGTCCCTCGAAGTTGATCAACCAGGGTATTCAACATATGATGAATTTGATGGATAATAGCCGTTATGCGTGAAAAGTCGATGTCGGTGCCGCAGGCCAGTGGCGGGGTAGGCGACTGCTCGACACGCTGCCAGTCGAGCCGTGGCGAGCCTCTCGGCCTGGGCATTCGCGGTGTCGTACACGGCGTCGAGACCGACGTCCGTCGTGATTCTTCCTGGAGCGGCGCGGCCCGTCATGATCATCTCATGTCGCCTTGACGATCTACCGAGCTTGATCCATTGGTCAATCCTTGTCGTTGACCTGGGATTTGCCGGCACTAAAACGTCACCGTGACGTTATTGGGGTTACTGTCCGGATGTCTGATCAACGAGGCCGATGGGGCCTCCGGGTGACTCTTGGGGCATTCCGGGCCGCTGTGACTGACTCACTCTGGCACGGGCCTGTTCATCGCTGGCTGAGCCGAGCTGTCGTGACGCGGTCCGCGTCGTCTGTCCACGGCGGGCTCGCTGACTGCTCGACTTTCAGTTGAGCTACAGGCGCTTTGCTGGGCTTGCTGAACCCCCGATGACCCCTCTTCGCCCGCCTTACTATTACGCCGATAATGTACATTATGTCAAGTTGCCTGTTGGGAGGGTGCCGAGACCGGTCCCCGATAACCTTGAGGCCGTGACGTCACGTTCGGTGGGCCGCGTTCTGTTCGTCTCAGACCTCGACGGGACGTTGTTGCGGCCCGATGCGACTTTGGGTGCGCGGACCGTTCGCGCGGTCAATACGTTCGTGTCGAACGGTGGCTTGTTCACCTACGCCACCGCCCGCTCGTTCACCTCGGCGGCCCCGATCACCGCTCCCCTGGATCTGCGCCTGCCGGTGATCACCTATGGCGGAGCGGTCGTTGTCGACCCGGTTACCCGGCGGCCTCGGCAGGCTCGGTTGCTTCCGGCTCGGTCCGTTGAGCGGATCTTGAGTGTCGCGGCCGTTGTCCAGTTCGTGGAGCCGATCCTGTTCGTCGTGCACGAGGGTCGGGACCGGGTGTGTTGGCTGGCTGACCGTTGTACGCCGTGGATGGATGGTTTTCTGGCGAAACGGCGTGGTGATCCTCGGTTGTTTCCGTTGCGGGAGTGGGCGCAGGTCGATATGTCCTCGATTTTCGATGTGACGTTGATCAGTGCCCGTGCGCCGCTCGTCGAGTTGCGGGACGCGCTTGTCGATGTCGCGTCCGAATGTCATGTCGTGTTCAGCGAGGAGATCTACGTCCCGGACGAGTGGTGGTTGACGTTTACCTCCCCTGAGGCGACGAAGGCGGCCGCGGTGCGGAGTGTGCAGACGGAGGTGGCCGCGGAGCGGCTCGTGTGTTGTGGGGACAACCAGAATGATCTGCCGATGTTCGCGGTCGCGGATGTGGCGCTGGCGGTCGCGAACGCTCTGCCGGAGATTCGGGAGGTTGCGACGGAGATCATTGGTGGCAACGAGTCCGAGGGGGTGGCTGGTTGGCTGGAGCGGCACGGAGCCGGCTTGCTCGCGGCGTCGGATTAGTGGGTGGCTGCTGGTGCTGTCCTGGTTCGGGTGGCCAGTTCGAGCATGGTGTCGCGGGCGGCGGCGAGTGAGTCGGCGGCGCGTTGTCGGAAGGGTGCGAGGCCGGGGATGTCGGCGGATCGGGTGAGGTCGGCATTGACGAAGGTCAGGTTGTTCTCGGCGATGCCGAGGTTGGTGAGATATTTCCGTAGGTAGGGTGCCTGGAAGTCGAATCCTTCGCGTGGGTCGCCGGGTTCGTAGCTGCCGCCGCGGGCGCAGACGACGATCGTGGTGGTGTCGCGTAGCCGCTTCTCCCCCGTGTTCGGTTCGATGAACGCGCCGGGAAAGCTGATCCGGTCGATCCAGGCTTTCAGTGCCGACGATACGGAGAAGTTGTACATCGGTGCGCCGAGGAGGACGGTGTCGGCGGCGAGGATTTCGTTGATCAGTGGTCGGGTGCGGTCCCACTCCCCTTGTTCGGCTTGGCCGGTGACCAGTGTGTCTACTGTGTCCAGTGGGATGACGCCGTGTCGTTCGACGCGGATGCCGAGGGCGCAGTATGCGCTGGTGATCAGCGGGGTGGGGTTGGCGGCGAGGTCGCGGTAGCGGTAGTGGGTGGTGCCGTGGAGTTTCTGCCAGGTGTTGGCGAACAGTTGGGTGAGTTGTCGGCTGGTGGAGTGGTGGGTGGTGCTGGCGCTGGAGTCCAGATGCAGCAATGCGGTCACTGTGTTCCCCTGTGGTCACCTTGGTTGTGTCGGTTTCGTCAATGTGGTGACGGTGCTGGGCGAGGAAAGGTGACCGATGGTCGGGCGGGATGGGTTGGCGGAGCGGTTCGAGGGGCATCGGGCTGTGCTGTGCGGGGTGGCGTATCGGTTGTTGGGTTCGGCGAGTGAGGCTGATGATGCGGTGCAGGAGGCGTGGTTTCGGCTGAGTCGGGTGGATGTCGATGGGGTGGAGAACTTGGCTGGGTGGTTGCGGACGGTGGTGTCGCGGGTGTGTCTTGACATGTTGCGGGTGCGTAGGGCGCGGCGGGAGGAGTTGGTGGGGTCGGTGCCGGAGCGGGTGTGGGATGGGAGTGGTCCGGAGCCGGAGGCGGTGTTGATCGACACGGTTGGTCGGGCGTTGGTGGTGGTGTTGGACGCGTTGGGGCCTGCTGAGCGGGTCGCGTTCGTGTTGCATGACATGTTCGCGGTGCCGTTCGAGGAGATCGCGGTGATTGTGGGTCGGTCGGTGGTGGCGACGAAGAAGTTGGCGAGTCGGGCGCGGCAGCGGGTGCGGGGTCGGTCGGTGGTGTCGGGTGGTGAGTTGGCTGGGCATCGGGAGGTTGTGGAGGCGTTCTTGGTGGCGGCGCGGGGTGGTGATGTTGCGGGGTTGTTGGCGGTGTTGGCGCCTGATGTGGTGCGGCGGGCTGATCCGGCCGCGTTGCCGGTGGGTGGTTCGGTGGTGCTTCGGGGTGCGGATGCGGTGGCGCGTGGGACGGTGGGTTTCGCCGCGCGGGCGCGGTTCGCGGCGGTGGCGTTGGTGGATGGTGCGGTGGGGGTGGTGGTTGCGCCGGGGGGGCGGTTGTTGTTCGTGTTGACGGTGCGGGTGGTTGCTGGGCGGATCGCTGCTTATGAGGTGGTTGCTGATCCGGTGCGGCTTCGTGGGATGGAGGTCGCGGTGTTGTGAGTTGGTGGTGTGTGGGTGTTTGTGCTGTTCCCTTGGGCGGTATGTCGACGCCGGTTGGTCGTGTCATCTGCCGCTCCCCCACGACGGTTTTCCGATGCCGGGTCGGGCAGGTGGGCCGATTCTGCCGGCCGGTTGGGTGTGTTCGTTCACCGGCGGGCGGGCTGTGGCTGCGGTGGTGGGGGTCAGCCGATGTCGCGGCGGCGGTAGGTGGTGAGGCCGGTGGTGGTGAGGGCGGCGGCGATGATGAGTAGCCAGATGATGGGGGTGGCGGTGATGGTGCCGCCGGGGAGTTTGGGTAGGTGGGTGAAGGGTGAGATGTCCATGGCCCACTGGCCGAGTTGTAGGACGGGGCCGAGTTCGCTGATGATCAGGGCGATGGCGACGGCGGCCCAGCTGGCGGCGGTGTAGCGGGGTAGGGCGCCGATGAGCAGGGTGGCGATGCCGGCCAGTACCCAGGTGGCGGGGGTTTGGATGAGTGCGCCGCCGAGCAGTCGGGGTATTTCGGTGCCGAGGTGGTGGGTGCCGAGGCCGTAGCCGATGCCGGTGGTGATGCCGGCGACGGCCAGTAGTAGCACGGTGCCGAGGAGGGCGAAGGTGAGGTGGCTGGCGGCGAGGTGGGTGCGGCTGACGCGGGTGGCGAGGAGGGGTTCGGCGCGTTGTGTGGTTTCTTCGCTGCGTAGCCGGAGGGTGGCTTGGATGGTGTAGATGGCGGCGATGAGGCCGAAGAGGCTGAGGATGGTGGCGAGGAAGCCGTTGGTGATGCCGTTGTTGCCGCCCCATTCGGCGATGAGTTTGGTGACCTGGGGGCTGCTGTTGATCATGTTGCCGAGGCTGGTGGCGATTCCGCCGGTGGCCAGGCCGCCGATGGCGAAGCCGATGATCCAGCCGGTGAGCAGTCCTCGGTGTAGGCGTAGTGCCAGTGCCAGTGGGGTGCGTAGGCGGGGGGCCGCGGTGGCTGGTCCTGGTCGGGCGGCGATCAGGCCGGCGCCGAGGTCGCGGTGGCCGGCGAGGGTGTAGCCGGCGGTGGTGAGGATGGCGGTGGCGGCGATGGGTAGGGCGAAGATCCACCAGTGTGGGGTGCCGAAGGGGTCGATTTTCAGGGACCAGCCGATGGGTGAGAGCCAGGACAGCCAGGCTGGGCCGTGTGGGCCAGCGGTGTCGCCGATGGCGCGCAGTAGGTAGGCGGCGCCGAGGGTGGCGGTGGCGATGCTGTTGGCGGTGCGGGCGTTTTCGGTGAGTTGGGCGGCGACGGCGGCGATGGCGGTGAAGACCCAGCCGGTGGCGGCGATTTCGAGGCCGAAGGCGATGGCGCCGGTGGTGGGGAGGCCGCCGATGATGAAGCCCAGTGCGGTGACGATGGCGATGGCGAGGTTCGCGCCGAGGGCGATGGTGACGGCGGCGGTGAGGGGTGCGCGGCGGCCGAGGACGCCGGCGCCGAGGAGTTCCTGGCGGCCGGTTTCCTCTTCGGCTCTGGTGTGGCGGATGACGGTGAGGATGCTCATCAGGCCGGCGGCCAGGGCGGCGAAGCCGGCGATCTTCCATGCGGACAGTCCGCCGAGGGTGAGTTCTTGGGGTGGGCCGACGAGGGCGACGGCGGCGGGGTTGGTGATGACGGCGCCGGCTTGGGCGATCGCGGCGGGGGTCGGGTAGAGCTTGCGGTAGCTGTAGGGGGTGCTGAAGGCGATGGCGAGGAAGACGTAGATCCAGATGGGCAGGATGATCCGGTCGCGGCGGAGGCCGAGTTTGGCGAGGATCGCGGTGCCGGTGAAGTCGGTCATGTGGTGGCCGCCGGAATGGTCGCGGGGACGGCGTCGGTGCCTGTGTCGGTGGTGGAGGTGGAGGTGGAGGTGGGGGTGTCTTCGTAGTGGCGGAGGAACAGTTCTTCGAGGGTGGGTGGCTGGCTGGTGAGGCCGCGCAGGCCGGCGGCGGTGAGGGCGCGCAGTAGTGGGTCGAGGTGGGCGGTGTCGACTTCGCAGCGGACGCGGTTGCCGGTGATGGTGAGGTCGTGCACGCCGGGGAGGTCGGCGAGGCCGGTGGGTGGGGTGTCGGCCGTGTCGGCGGTGATGGAGGTGCGGGTGAGGTGGCGTAGTTCGGCGAGGGTGCCGGATTCGACGGTGCGGCCGGCGCGGATGATGCTGACCCGGTCGCAGAGGCTTTCCACTTCGGAGAGGATGTGGCTGGAGAGCAGGACGGTGCGTCCTGCGCGTTTCTCTTCGGTGATGGCGTCGCGGAAGATCTCTTCCATCAGCGGGTCGAGGCCGGAGGTGGGTTCGTCGAGGATGAGCAGTTCGACGTCGGAGGCCAGGGCGGCGACGAGGGCGACCTTCTGCCGGTTGCCTTTGGAGTAGGTACGGCCTTTTTTGCTGGGGTCCAGGTCGAAGCGTTCCAGCAGGGTGGCGCGGCGTGTGGGGTCCAGGCCGCCGCGGAGCCGGCCGAGTAGGTCGATGGTTTCGCCGCCGGTGAGGTTGGGCCAGAGGTTGACGTCGCCGGGGACGTAGGCGAGGCGGCGGTGCAGGGTGGTCGCGTCGCGCCAGGGGTCGCCGTCGAGTAGTCGGGTCTGGCCGGAGTCCGGGCGCAGCAGGCCGAGCAGGATGCGGATGGTGGTGGACTTGCCGGCGCCGTTGGGGCCGAGGAAGCCGTGTACCTCTCCGGTGGTGACGGTCAGGTCGAGACCGTCGAGCGCGGGTGTCCGGCCGAAGGTTTTGTGGAGGTCGGCTACGGAGATCGCGGTTGTCACGCCCGTCTTCATGGCGCCAAGCTACACTTGTTTCACATAATCGTGAAGTTAGTGAAGCGTATAAACTCTGTGACGATCGACTCGCGGGCGACGAGCGGGGCGGCGGAAGGAGATGATGTGATCATGACCGACGAGTCAGGGCCGCGACGCGATGAGCAGGCCGTGACGAAGTTCGTCGAACGGTTCGCCGCTGACCTGACCGACAACGGGTTCCCCCGGATGCCGGCGCGGGTGTTCGCACTGCTGCTGGCCACCGACGCAGGCCAGCTCACGGCGGCGGAACTCGCGCAGCAGCTTCAGGTCAGCGCTGCGGCGATCTCGGGGGCGGTCCGCTACCTCGTGCTGATCAACTTCGCCACCCGCGCCCGCGAGGGCGGGTCGCGGCGCGACGTGGTGCGGGTGCACGAGCATGCTTGGTTGGAGAGCACCAGCCGCGACCAGATCTTCTCCCGGCTGGAGAGTTCGATGCAGGAGGGCCTCGCCGCGCTCGGCGAAGGCACCCCGGCGGGCGAGCGGGTGGCCGAGACCATGGGCTTCTTCGCCTACCTGCGCGTGGAACTCCCCCAGGTCCTGGCCCGCTGGAAACAGCTGCCGGTGGCGGGGCGCGCGCGGTATGCCACCGGGCCCGCCGACGCCGGGCAAGACCGGCACTCCTGACCGATCGGTGTCTACCGAATCATGTCGGCAACCACATCTGTCGACATGGTCGGGGCGACCTGTTCGAGCACGCCGGCCGGCCGGTCGGGCCGCTGGGGCTCGGTCGGGATTCGGTGCAAAACGGGCGCCGGTTTCCGGGCTATCCTGCGGATATGCGGATTCGCGATGCCACCGACGCGGACGCGCCCGCGCTGGTGGAGTTGTGGCATTCGGCGGGGTTGGTGTTCCGTCCGGATCATGTGGCGCTGGAGTTAGCCGCGGTGTTGGCCCGTGACCCGGAGTTGGTGCTCATCGCCGAGGACGAGCAGGGCATCACCGCCGCCGTGTTCGGCACCTTCGACGGGCGACGCGGCTGGGTGAACCGGTTGGCGACCCGCTCCGACCAGCGCGGACAGGGGCAGGCCGGCGCGATCCTCGCCGAGCTGGAAGGCCGGCTGCTCGCCAAGGGCTGCCGGAAGGTCAACCTGCTCATCGAACCGGACAACGCCGGGGTCGCCGCCTTCTACGGCCGGTACGGCTACACCAGTGACGAGCTGGTCTTCATGGAGAAGTGGCTCTCGACCTGACCGGCGCCCGCCCCTGTCGGCACTCACCAGTGCCGCGGCGACGATCACGGCGCCGATCAGCAGCGAGGCGCCGGCGAAGGTGAGGACCGCGGCCACGGTGACACAGCAGACGGCGGCGGCCAGCCGGGTGCCGCGCCGCAGGATGCGGTCGCGGCGGCGGTCGCGCCGAGGTAGACGAGGAGAAACAGTGTCGTCGGCGCGGTGACCAACTGCGCGGTGTCGGCCAGCCCGGCGGCGGCGCCGCCGAGGACGAGCAGGCCGACCACCCCGATCCCCCACTGCAACCCCGCCGCCCTGCCGGTGTCGGGTTTCCCGCGCAGCGAGGCGGCGAGTTCGGTGGCGCCGATGAGGTAGGCGTTGGTGGCGGCCAGGGTGAGCACGACCGCGCACCCTGCCGCGACCGAGGGTCCCGCCGGGCCGATGGCCACCCGCAGGAGGTCGCTGAGCGGGACGGCGCTGCCGGCGGCGGGGCCGAGCACGGCGATGGTGGCCAGCGCGAGCGCCAGGTAGATCAGGCTGGTCACGGCGAACGCGATGGTGATGACGCGGGGCAGTTGCCGGGCGGGGTCGCGCAGGCGGCGGGTGAGGCCGGCGATGGACTCCCAGCCGACGAAGGAGAGCATCAGCACCGAGGCGGCGCTGCCGATCGAGCGGATGCCGTGCGGCGCGAACGGGGTCCAGTTCGCGGTGCGCGCGGCGGATGCCGACCCGGCGACGGCGACCACGACCAGTGCGATGAGCACGCATACCAGTACCAGTTGCACGGTGGAGGAGGCGCGGGCGCCTCCGAGGGTCAGCGCGAGCACCGCGAGCAGCAGTACGGCCGCGGCGGCGACACCGGCCAGCCGGCCGCCGCCGACGAGCACCGCGACGTAGCGGCCGCCGATCAGGCACACCACCGGGGCGCCGAGCACCACCCCGCCGAGGAAGCACCAGCCGACCGCGCGGCCGGCTCTCGGTCCGAACGCCGCGCTGGTGTAGGCGACGACGCCGCCGCTGGCGGTGACCGGGGTGCCCAGGGCGGTGAACACGCGGGCGAGCAGCGCCGAGAGGGCCAGCAGCGCGACCCAGGCGAGGATCGACGCGGGTCCGGCCGCGGCGGCGGCGAGGCCGGGCAGCAGGAGCAGGCTCGGCCCGAACAGGGCGCCGACGTAGAGGGCGGCACCTCGGAGGGTGGACAGCGGGGCGGGTGCGGTCATGCGGCAAGCCTGCCGCGAACCGGGCGGCACGCGATGGCAAATCCCGCCGCCACAGCGACCAGTTCCGCGTGATTGTGTCACCGATCGTCGGTTAGGGTGCATATCATGCCGGACATCGAGTATGACAAGACAGATCGCGCCATTCTCGTCGAGCTGCAGCGCAACGGCCGGGTCGCCAACGTCGACCTCGCCGAGGCGGTGTCGCTCTCGCCGTCCTCGTGCCTGCGCAGGACCAAGGCGTTGGAGGCCGGCGGGCTGATCGCCGGCTATCGGGCGGAACTGGACCGCGAACGCGCCGGTCTGGGGTTGACCGTGTTCGTGTCATTGAAGGTAGAACAGCATTCGCGGACCACGTCACGGCGGATCGAGGAGGCGCTGATCTCGATTCCGGCCGTTGTCGCCTGTTACGTCGTCTCCGGCCAGGCGGACTTCCTCATCGAGGCGGTCGTGCCCAGCCTCACCGACTACGAGTCGCTGCTGCTCGACCAGATCCTCGCCATCGACGTGGTCACCGACGCGCGCAGCACCTTCGCCATCCGTACCGTGCTCAGCCGTGGCGCGCTGCCAGTCACCCAACTGGGCCGGCACTGACCCCCATACCGCCCCTGCTGTGCTGGTGGGAGGGTCAGTTGGCGTGCCGGTCGAGTTCGACGTAGGGGGTGGTCGCGTCGAACAGCTGGGTGCCGATGGTGTCGACGTCGTCGAGACCGATGGTGGCCAACGCGTCGCCGGCCAACGCCAACTGTGACACCAGCACGCCGAGCAGGCCCGCGTCGGCGACGGTGCTGCGCACCCCGGCGGCCCGGTGCAGCTCGGCGACGGCGCGGGCGTTGTCGGTGACCATCGCACCCAGCGCCGCCCGGATCGCCGGCCGCCGCACCGCTTCCAGGTACAGCTCGAACATCGCCAACGTCTGGGTCGGGTCACCGTCCACGGCGCGGCGGATCAGCGCCGGGTAGAGCATCCGCAGCTGGCTGGGGGTCGCCGAGGCCGGTGTCGTCTCGCGCAGCCGTTCCACGGCGGCCCGGTGCGTTTCGGCCATCCGCGCGGCCACCGCCTCCAGCAGGCTCTGGCGGGTCGGGTGATAGTTCTTGGTGGTGCCTTCGGGGACGCTCGCCTCGCGGTCGACGGCGCGGTGGGTCAGGCCCCGGCCGCCCTCGCGGGCCAGTACGGCGATCGCGGCGTCGGCGAGCAGTGGCCGCCTCGATCGGTATCCCGCGCGCCGTTCTCCCAGCTCATCCCTACTGCCCGCCATAACCGCTGGACTGTAGTCGCGATCATCGATCGGTGATCATCTGGGGTCGATCTTGTGGCCGCCACCCCGGTCGCGGGAGCGGGTCTCGTCGCGCCTGCGACGACACCGGCGGGTGCGGGGTCGCGCTCTAGGGTGGGGGGCCATGGACCTCACCGACGTGTGTTTCGCCGGGGTCGGCGAGCAGGCGCGACTGCTGGCGACCGGGCAGTGCTCCGCGCGGGAGCTGGTGGCCGCCTATCTCGCGCGGATCGAGTGGCTCGACCCTGGGCTGCGGGCCTACCGGCTGGTGTTCGCCGAGCAGGCGCTGGCCGAGGCCGCGGCGGCCGATGAGCGGCGGGCGCACGGCGAGACGGCGCCGCTGTTGGGTATTCCGATCGCGATCAAGGAGGACCAGGCCATCGCCGGGGTCGCGACGACCAACGGCACCGACGCGGTCACCACGGTCGCTCCCGCCGACGGCGGCGCGGTCGCGGCGTTGCGGGCGGCGGGTGCGGTGTTGTTGGGGCAGACCAGGGCGCCGGAGCTGTGCCTGTGGCCCTACACCGAGACCGGGCATGCGGGCGCGACGCGCAATCCGTGGTCGGCGGCGCACTCGCCGGGCGGGTCCAGTGGCGGATCGGCGGCCGCGGTCGCCGCCGGGTTGGCCTGCGCCGCGTTGGGCAGTGACGGCGGCGGTTCCATCCGGCTGCCGGCGTCGGTGACCGGCCTGTTCGGGCTGAAACCGACCCGCGACCGGGTGTCGCTGGCGCCGAGGACGGCGGTGTGGCACGGCTTCTCGGTGGTCGGGCCGATCACCCGCACCGTCGACGACGCCGCCCTGCTCACCGACGTCCTGCAGGACCCGGCGACCGACCTGCCCACCCCATCCGGCGGGTTCGCCGGTGCCGGCGCGCCGGGGCGGTTGCGGATCGCGGTGTCGCCGCGGTCCTGGCCGGTCGGTGTCACCGTGCACCCCGAGGTGGCCGCCGCCGTGACCGACACCGCGCGGGCGTTGGCCGAACTCGGCCACCGCGTCGTCTACACCGACCCGGTGCTGCCCGATCCGCTCGGCCTTCTCGCGTTCGCGCCCCGCTACCTCGACAGCGCCGCGCAGGGCGTCACCGAACTGGAGGAACCCGGCCGGCTGGACCGGCGGACCCGGCAGGTCGCCGCGATCGGCCGCCGTGTCCCCGCCGCGGTGCTCGCCGCCTCCGCCAAGGCCGGGGCGCGGATCACCGCGGTGGCGGGCGAGTTCTTCCGGGATGTCGACGTGCTGCTGACGCCGATGACGCCACGGCCGCCGCTGCGGGTCGGCGAATGGGCCGGGTACTCGACGCTACGCACGTTGCTCACCGCGCAGCGCTATGTCAGCTTCGCCGCGATCTGGAACCTCACCGGTCAACCGGCGGCGGCCGTCCCGGCCGGGTTCACCACCGAGGGGTTGCCGCTGTCGGTGCAGCTCGTCGCCCGGCACGGCGACGACGCGACGGTGCTGGCGGTGTCACGGCAGCTGCAGGACGTGCGGCCGTGGACCGACCGGCGACCCCACCTCGGTTGAGGCGGCGGACATGCGGCCGGGTGTGTCGCGAACGCGCGGTTCGCGACACACCCGGTGGCCGGCTCCCGCCCACGGCCCCGCCGCTGACCATCACGGCCACCGGCGGCTTCCTCGTCGCCGTGCGCGGAAGTGTCTCCCAGCGCGAGTTCTCCCAGCGGACAGTTCTCCCCGTGTGGAAGTTCTCCCCGTGGACACCGCCGCCTTGCCGCGCGGTGTCGCGTTCGAGTCTAGGCGGAGTGTAGGCCGACGCTCACCCTACGACGGGGGTTGGTCGGACAATTCAGTCGATCCGCTGTGCGGTTCCACACTGGAGGGTGGCGCGACCGGCGGCACGGGTGGCAGCTGGCCGGTGCTCTCCGCCGGCGAGGGCCCGGCGAGCGGGCGACGCATCGGCGCGGGGTGCGGGGTGAGCGGGCCGGGCACCTCCTGCCGGGCGACGGCCTCGGCGGCGGCGACGGCCTCGGCGACCTTCGGGTCGGAGGAGGTGTCGAACCAGTCCGCGATCGACTCGTCGTGGTCGTCGGAGGCCGCGGCGATCTCGCTCGCGTCGTACTTCGGCGGGTCGTAGCGGAACACGCCGTCGTCACCCGGCGCGCCGAGCATCTTCGCGAACCCTTCCAGCGCCTTGCCGAAGTCGGTGGGGATCATCCACACCTTGTTCGCGTCGCCCTGCGCCATCTGCGGCAGCGTCTGCAAGTACTGGTAGGCCAGCACCTCCGGGGTGGGCCGGCCGGCCTTGATCGCGGCGAACACCTTCTCGATCGCCTTCGCCTGCCCCTGCGCCTGCAGGTAGCGGGCGGCCCGCTCACCCTGGGCGCGCAGGATGCGGGACTGCCGTTCGGCCTCGGCGGCGAGGATCGCGGCCTGCTTGGCGCCCTCCGCCTGCAGAATCTGCGACTGCTTCTGCCCCTCGGCGGTCTTGATCTGCGCTTCCCGGGTGCCTTCGGAGGTGAGGATCATGGCGCGCTTCTCCCGTTCGGCGCGCATCTGCTTCTCCATCGAGTCCTGGATGGAGGCCGGCGGTTCGATCGCCTTCAGCTCCACCCGCGCGACCCGGATCCCCCACCGGCCGGTCGCCTCGTCCAGCACGCCCCGCAGCTGCTGGTTGATGTTGTCGCGGGAGGTCAGCGTCTCCTCAAGGCTCATCCCACCGACGAGGTTGCGCAGGGTCGTGGTGGTGAGCTGTTCGACACCGACGATGTAGTTGGAGATCTCATACACCGCGGCGCGGGGGTCGGTGACCTGGAAGTAGACGACGGTGTCGATGGACACCGTCAGGTTGTCCTCGGTGATCACCGGCTGCGGCGGGAAGGACACCACCTGCTCGCGCAGGTCGATCCTGGCGCGGACCCGGTCGAAGAACGGGGCGAGGAAGTTCAGGCCGGGTGCCGCCGTGGTGCGGAAGCGACCGAGTCGCTCGATCACCGCGGCCTGCGCCTGCGGGATCACCACCAGCGACTTCACCGCCACGATGAGCACGAACAGCACGACGACGATGGCAACGATGAGCGCGATCAAGCTTGCCTCCACATTACGGTCCGCCCCACACGACTGCGGTAGCCCCCGAAATACTCATGATGGTGACCGATCGGCCGGTTTCCAGCACCTCGGTCTCGTCGTAGGCGCGCGCCGACCACAGCGCCCCGTCGATCTTCACCTGACCGGACTGCGCGTCCACCGTGGTCACCACGATCGCCTTCGCACCGACGAGGGCCTCGATGTTGGTTTTGTGGTGTTCGGTGGAGTGCATTTTCCGCACCAGTGCGGGCCGGGCCAACGTGATGCCGCCGCCCGCGACGACGGCGAACACGACCGCGCCGATCGGCAGGCCCAGCCCCAGCGAGCTGACCACGGCCGCCGCCAGCGCCGCCACACCGAGCATGACCAGCACGAAGGCTCCGGAGAGCACTTCGGCGACCACCAGCACGATGCCGACGATCAGCCACACCACAGCGGCCATGCCACCATCGTGGCAGAAAGTGACCGTCCGCACCCACCCGCCGGGCAGGCGGATCCGGGCAGAGACCAAGGCGTGATGCGGCCGTGGCCGAAGAGTCGAACCTTCGACCACGGCATACACCACACCTGTGGTGGATCAGGCGGCGCGCAGCGCCTCCGACAGCTTCACCCGGACGCCGGTACGCAGCACCCCGTTGCGGTAGATCCGGCCCGACAGCCACAGCAGTCCGGGAATCACCGCCAGGGTCAGGACCACGGCCAGCCCGTACTGCCAGAACGGGACCGCGCCCATGGCGATGCGGATCGGCATCAGGGTCGGGGAGAACGTCGGGATCAGCGACATGACCACCGCGATCGGGTTGTTCGGGTTCGAGGGCACCAGCGACACCCCGACGACCCAGCCGGCCACCACGAACATCAGGATCGGCGTCACCACCCCCGCGGCGTCCTCCTGCCGCGACACCAGCGCACCCGCGGCGGCGAAGGCCAGCGCGTACATCAGGAAGCCCAGGATGTACCAGACGACGAGGCCGATCACCCCGGCCGCGGCGCCGGCGAGGTTGGGCAGCACCCCCAGTACGCCGCCGGCGATCAGCCCGACCCCGCCGTAGATCACGATCTGGATCAGGCCGACCACACCGATGCCCAGTACCTTGCCGGCCATCAGCTGCCAGGGCCGCACGGTCGCCAACAACAGCTCGACCACACGAGAGGACTTCTCCTCCACGACACCCTGGGCGACCATCTGGCCCAACGTCAGCAGGGTGATGTAGATCAGCGCGCCCGCGGCGATGCCGATGGCGATGCCCTGGGTGTTGTAGTGCTCGACCGGCTGCAGGGTCCGCACCCGCACCGACGCGGTGGCCACCGCGCGGTCGACCGTGGCCGGGTCGCCGCCGAGGTGCACGATCTGCTCGTCGAGCGCGACCTCCCTGGCCGTCGCGTTCGCCGCCGCCTGCAGGCCGCTGTCGACGCTCTTTTTCACCACCACGCTCAGCGAGCCGTCCGGGTTGAGCAGCACCAGGGCGTCGAGGCTGCCGCTGTCGACCTGCGCCGTGCCGGCCGCCTCGTCGGTGACGGCGTGCGTGACGACGTTGATGCCGGCGGCCCGCGCGTTGGCCTGCAGGGGCGCGGCCAGCGCCGGGCTGGTCACGCCGACGTTGTCGGTGGAGGGCCCGGAGGCGTTGATGAAGTGGAACGCGACGAGCAGGCCGAGGATGACCACGGCGGTGATGGCGGTCAGGACACGGTAGGCCTTGGAGCGCAGGCGGGTGGTGATCTCCCGCCCGGCGACCAGCCCGACCGGCCGCCAGGTGCTGGTGGAGTCCAGACCGAATCCGGTGGGGTTCATGCTGCCTTCTCCTCGGTGTGCACGTGCTCGGTGACGACGTTGCGGAACAGTTCGGCCAGCGACTGGCGCTGCCGGGTGAACTCGCGCACCGGGCCGGTGGCCAGGGCGGCCCGCAGCACGTCCTGGTCGTCGGTGCCCTGGTCCAGGCGCAGGAGGGTGTGTTCGCCGCGGTGTTCGACGACGGTGACGCCGGGCAGGCGGGTGGCCCACTGGTCGGGGGCGGCGGGGGTGACGACGACGAGGTGGTCGGTGCCGGTGGAGCGCAGCTCATCGATGGTGCCGAGGGCTTCCATGTGCCCGCTGCGCACGATGCCGACCCGGTCGCACAGCCGCTCGACCAGGTCGAGCTGGTGGCTGGAGAACACCGTGGGCACGCCCTGGTCGCACTTTTCCCGCAGCACCTGGCTCATCACATCCACCGCGACCGGGTCCAGACCGGAGAACGGCTCGTCGAGGACGAGGATCGCCGGATCGTGGACCAGCGCGGCGGCCAACTGGACGCGCTGCTGGTTGCCGAGGCTCAGCTTCAGCACGTCGTCGTCACGGCGGCCGGCGACCCCGAGCCGTTCCAGCCACTCCCCGGTGGCCGTGCGGGCAGCCTTCGGGCCGAGGCCGTGCAGCCGGGCGAGGTAGGTCAGCTGGTCGCCGACCTTCATCTTCGGGTACAGGCCGCGTTCCTCCGGCATGTAGCCGATGTGCCGGCGGGTGTTGAGGTCGACCGGGTTGCCGTCCCAGCGCACCTCGCCGGAGTCCGCGCTCAACACCCCCAGCGCGATCCGCATCGTGGTCGTCTTGCCGGCGCCGTTGCTGCCGACGAACCCGAACAGCTCCCCGGCGCGGACGTCGAAGGTCATGTCCCGGAGGGCGACCACGTCGCCGTAGCGCTTGAACAGCGCGTCGATCTCCAATCGACCATCGGCCATCTGTCTCATCCCCTTCTTCCGCGCCATCCGGCGCGACATTCCTGTCTGGACCCTGGCCCTGTCTGGACCCTGGCGGAGCGCCACCGCCGCCGCCATCCGAAGCCGGCTCCCCCGTCCCGGCCGGGAAGGTCCGAATCCCGGCCCGCGAAAATCTGATATCACTATGCTAGGCTCAGGCTAGCGGAAAGCGCAAGGAGGTCTGACGATGACGACGAACACGACCATTCAGGCGGCGGTGGCGATGCCCGAGCCGACCATCCGGGAACGCCCGATCACGGGCCGACCGGGAATCCTGCTGTTGATCATCGGGATCGTGCTGGTCCTGGCCGGGCTGGCGGTACTCGGCTCCGGCATCGGGCTCGCCGCCGGCGGCAGCGGCGCCATCGGCGTCGTCCTCGTCGTGGTGGGGCCGCTGGTCGTGCTGACCGGGGTGTTCTCCCTCAACGGCCTGACCTCCATCACCCCCGGCCAGGCCAGGGTGGTGCAACTGTTCGGCCGCTACGTCGGCACCGCCCGCGCCGACGGGCTGCGCTGGTTCAACCCGCTCACCCGCCGCCGCAGGGTCTCCACCCGGATCCGCAACCACGAGACCGCGGTCACCAAGGTCAACGACGCCGACGGCAACCCGATCGAGATCGCCGCGGTCGTCGTCTGGCAGGTCGAGGACACCGCGCGCGCCGTCTACGAGGTCGACGACTTCGTCGCGTTCGTCGACATCCAGACCGAGACCGCCGTCCGGCACATCGCCACCAGCTACCCCTACGACTCAGCCAGCGACCAGCGGCTCTCGTTGCGCGACAACGCCGAGGAGATCACCGGGAAGCTGTCGGCGGAGATCACCGAACGGGTCCAGTCGGCGGGAGTGCGGATCGTCGAGTCCCGGCTGACCCGGCTGTCCTACGCGCCGGAGATCGCGCAGACGATGCTGCGCCGCCAGCAGGCCAGCGCGGTCGTCGCCGCGCGCAGGCTGATCGTCGAGGGCGCGGTCGGCATGGTGGAGATGGCCCTGACCCGCATCGACGAGGAGAACGTGGTGGAGTTGGACGAGGAACGCAAGGCCACCATGGTGTCCAACCTGCTGGTGGTGCTGTGCAGCGACCACGCCACCCAGCCGGTGGTGAACACCGGATCGCTCTACCACTGACGGGTCGGGTGACCTGTGGCCGAGCGCAAAGGTGTCCTGCTGCGACTGGACCCCGCCGTGCACGACGCCCTGGCCCGCTGGGCCGGGGACGAACTGCGCAGCACCAACGCCCAGATCGAGTTCCTGCTACGCAAAGCACTGCACGACGCGGGCCGGATGCCCCGCGACGCCGGCCGTATCCCGCGACGCGGCCGGCCGACCAAACAGCACCAGGACCCCGACACCAGCACCGACGGTGATACCGAGGGGCAGGCTGCGGGCTGAGGTGAGCTGACCAGGTCCGCCTCAGGCCTCGGCCGCCCGTGGGTCGACCCGAGCCGGTCGGGGGTGCGGGCGCCAGATGTCCACGGCGATCATGCGCGCACTGAACTGGACCGGGGAGAACAACATCGCGGCGACGACATCTCCGCCCCACCTGTCCGGTCGCACCAGGGTAGGACCACGATGCCGCAGACACGGGAGACCAACCTGCCATGACCCGACCGGACCGGACACCAGAGCGTGCCCACGCGAGCAGCGACTGGCCGCTGGTCCACGCCGAACGCGCCGCCCTGGCCGCCGACCTCGCCGCCCTGAGCGACCAGCGGTGGACGACACCGTCGCTGTGCACGGAACTGACCGTCCGGGAGGTGCTGGCGCACCTCACCGCAGGGGCCAGCCTCAACCCGCCGCGATGGTTGGCCGGGGTCCTGCGCTGCCGGTTCGACTTCGACAAACAGGTCGCCATGCGACTGGCCGAGCAGCTGGGCGCCACCCCGGCCGACACGCTCGCCCGGTTCCGCCGCGTCCTCACCAGTACCGTCAAACCGCCGCTGCCGACCATGGCGATGCTCGGCGAGACGATCGTGCACGGCGAGGACATCCGCCGACCACTGGGGATCCGCCGCGACCACCCGATCACCACCCTCACCCGGCTGGCCGACCACTACCGGGGCACCGACCTCGTCGTCCTGGCCCGAGGGCGGATCACCGGCCTGCGCCTGGCCGCCGTCGACGGCCCCTTCACCACCGGCACCGGGCCACTGGTGTCCGGCAGCACCCTGGCGTTGATCATGGCGATGACCGGCCGGGGACACTACTGCGCGGAACTCGACGGCGACGGTGTCGCGACCCTGCGCGCCCGCTGCGCCACACCATGATCGGACAACGGCCGACAGCCGCCGCCGAGGTCAGGCCGGTTCGGCTGGTTCGGTGACGAAGTCGATGAGGCGTTCCACCGCGCCGATCAGCGGCGTCTCCAACTCCCGGTAGCTGCCTACCGCGCCCTGCACCCGCCGCCAGCCCTCGATCGGTTCACCCCAGCCCAGCGCCGCGCACACGCCTTCCTTCCACGGCACGTTCCTCGGCACCTTCGGCCAGGCACGGATACCGACCGCGGCCGGTTTCACCGCCTGCCAGATGTCCACGTACGGGTGGCCGGTGACCAGGACGTTCTCGTCGGTCACCGCGTCGACGATGCGGGACTCCTTGCTGCCGGCGACCAGATGGTCGACCAGCACCCCGAGCCTGCGATGCCGCGCGGTACCGAACTCCGCGACCCGCGCGGCCAACCCGTCGACCCCGTCCAACGGTTGCACGACGACACCTTCCACCCGCAGGTCGTGGCCCCAGACCCGTTCGACGAGGGTCGCGTCGTGGATGCCCTCCACCCAGATCCGCCCGGCCCGCGCGGTACGCGCCCGCAACCCCTCCACCCGCACCGAACCGGACGCCGACCGCGCCGCCGCCTTCGGTGCGGCCACCGGCCGGACCAGGGTGACCGGGGCGCCGTCGATGAGGAACCCGGCCGGCCGCAACAGGAACAGCCGCTGCCGGCCCTCCCCGTCCTCCAACACCACCCGGTCGCCCTCGACCCGCACCACCGCGCCGCAGAACCCCGACGCCTGGTCCTCCGCGACGACCCCGAGGTCGGCGACGACCTCCGGAATCGCCCGTCGTTTCCGGCCGGCGAGGATGTCGTGGCTGTAGTCCTGGGAACGCACGAGACCCGACGCTAGCGGCTGCCCGGCCGCGCGCCGCGACCGCCACGCCGAACCGGCGCGGGCTACGGTGAGGACGTGAGCGCAGCAGATCTCGACGTGGTCCGCAGGCTGGCCGCCGCCGATCACGGCCTCGTCGTCCTGGCCACCACCCGCCCCGACGGTTCCGTGCACGCCTCGGTCGTCAACGCCGGCGTCCTCGACGACCCGGTGACCGGGCAACCGGTGGTAGGCATGGTGATCCGCGGCGACGCCCGCAAACTCGACCACCTGCGCAGGACCGGGTCGGCGACGGTGGTGTTCCGGGCCGGCTGGGAATGGGTGTCGGTGGAGGGCACGGTCGGCATCGCAGGCCCGAACGACCCGCTGGCGGGGTTCGACGCCGCGCGGCTGCCCCGGCTGCTGCGCGACATCTTCACCTCGGCCGGCGGCACCCACGACGACTGGGCCACCTACGACCGGGTGATGGCGCGGGAACACCGCACCGCGGTCCTGCTCAGCCCCGGCCGCATCACCAGCAACTGACAGGCAACGACGGCGAACCGGACAGCACCGGATCGGGGGGACGAGTGGGGTGGCAGTGAGCGGTAACGACGTGGTGCACGCCTTCGGCGACGACGCACTGGCCGAACACGACGCGCTCGGTATCGCCGAGCTGATCCGCGCCAAGGCGCTGAGCCGCCGTGAGGTGATCGAGGCGGCGATCGCCCGCGCGGAGAAGGTGCAACCGGACCTCGACGCGATCCGCGTCGCCGACTTCGAGCGCGCGCTGGAGGCCACGGCCCGGCCGGCGGCCGGGCCGTTCTCCGGCGTGCCCACGTTCATCAAGGACAACACCGACGTCGCGGGCCTGCCGACCAACCAGGGATCCGAGGCGTTCACCGCGACACGGGCGAAGACCGACGCGCCGATCACCCGGCAGCTGCTCGGGCTCGGCCTGGTCAACCTCGGCAAGACCACCATGCCCGAGTTCGGGCTCAACGCCTCCACCGAACACATGACCGAACCCGACACCCGCAACCCGTGGAACCCGCGGTTCTCCTCGGGCGCGTCCTCCGGCGGGTCCGCGGCGCTGGTCGCGGCCGGGGTGGTGCCGATCGCACACGCCAACGACGGCGGCGGCTCCATCCGCATCCCGGCCGCCTGCTGCGGCCTGGTCGGGTTGAAACCCACCCGCGGCCGGTTCCAAGCCGGCACCGTCGACAACCTGATGCCGGTCAAGATCGTCTCCGAAGGGGTGCTGACCCGGTCGGTGCGCGACACCGCCCACGTCTACGCCGGCGCCGAACTGGCCTGGCGGCCCCGCGCCCTGCCCCCGGTCGGGCTCGTCGAGGGACCCAGCACGCGGCGACTGCGCATCGGCCTGTTCCTCGACTCCGTCACCGGCGCCACCACCGACCAGCCCACCCGCGCCGCCGTCACCTCGGCCGCCGAACTGCTCACCGGACTGGGCCACCACGTCCACGAGGTCCCCGCGCCGGTCAACGCCAGCTTCGCCGAGGACTTCGGCATCTACTGGGGACTGCTCGCGTTCCTGCTGATGAAGGCCGGCCCCCGCGCGTTCGGCCGCGACTTCGACCCCGGCAAGCTGGAGAACCTCACCACCGGCCTCGCCGACCACTACCGCGCCAACCGGCGCGCGACCCTCGGCGTGATCCGCAGACTGCGCCGGTCCACCGCCGCCTACCTCCGCGCGTTCACCAGCTGCGACGTGCTGCTCTCGCCCGTCCTCGCGCACACCACACCCGACATCGGCCACCTCTCCCCCCGCCAGCCTTTCCCCCAGCACTTCCAGCGGCTACTGGACTACGTCGCGTTCACCCCGCTCAACAACGCCACCGGCAGCCCCGCGATCTCCCTGCCGATGGCACGGACCGACGACGGCCTGCCCATCGGCGTGCACTTCTGCGCCCGCCCCGGCGACGAACGCACCCTGTTGGAACTCGCCTTCGAGATCGAAGAAGCCGCCCCCTGGCGGCGCATCCACCACAGCTGAGGTAAAACCGCTGGCCAACCCGGCACACCAGCCGACCCGTCGGCCGGCAATGCGACCATGCCCGGATGGACACCACACTCCGACCGCCCCGACTGCGGCAGGTCGTGCTGGACTGCACCGACCCCCGCGCACTCGCCGAGTTCTACCGACACCTCCTCGGCCTGCACTACCGGCCCGGCGACCAACCACCACCAGCAGGCGAACCGGACACCAACGGCCAGGACTGGCTCGTCCTCCGAGACGACACGAACACCCCACGACTGGCCTTCCAACACGTCGCCGACCAACCCGCCGCGACCTGGCCACACGGCCCGCACCCGCAGATGCTGCACCTGGACCTCACCGTGCCCACCGCCGAGGACCTGCTCGCCCACCACACCCGCGCCCTCGACCTCGGCGCCACCCTGCTCCACGACCGCTTCGACGACCCCGAGGAACCACTGCGCGTCTACGCCGACCCCGCCGGCCACCCCTTCTGCGTCTTCGTCGCCACCACCTGACCAGTACAGAGGGCACGCGACCGGGCGTGATAAAGCTGAACCCATGACCCCACCGGGAACCATCCGGCCCTACCAGCCACGCGACCGCGCCGCGCTCTACGACATCTGCCTGCGCACCGGACTCAACGGCGCCGACGCCACCGGCCTCTACCCCGACCCGGAACTACTCGGCAGCGTCTTCGCCGTCCCCTACGCCGAACTGGAACCCGAACTCACCTTCGTCATCGACAACGGACAACGCGCCGTCGGCTACATCCTCGGCACCGCCGACACCGCCACCTACATACGCCGCTACCAGAAGGAATGGCTACCCACCCTCACCGACCGCTTCCCCGAACCCCACGGCGAACCCACCACCCCCGACGAACGCATCCGCTCCTTCCTGCACCACCCAGAACGCATCCTCCACCCCGAACTCGCCGACTACCCCGCGCACCTGCACATCGACCTGCTCCCCAGCCACCAAGGCGGCGGATTCGGCCGCGCCCTGATCAACCGCTTCCTCGGCACGCTCCGCGAACGCGGCATACCCGGAGTACACCTGGCCATGGGCCGCGCCAACCACAACGCCGACGCCTTCTACCGGCGCCTCGGATTCCACGAACTCTCGATCCCGGCCTGGCCGGACATCCTGTACTTCACCCAGAAGACCAACGACTAGAACGCCGGCCAGGGCACCGCCCGCCACTCACCACCGGGCTCCGGATACACCGGATCCGCCAACAACGCATGCGTGCGCGCGATGACCGCCCGCACCTCCCGCCGCGTGATGTGCTCGTTCAGATCATCGGCAAGACCACCATGCAACTCACCACGTAACCGCTCCAAACCCGCGACCGCCTCCTCCGGCAACCGCTCCCCGACAAACCCCCACAACACCGTCCGCAGCTTGTTCTCGCTGTGCAGACAAATCCCGTGATCAACCCCGTACACATTGCCGTCCGTCGCATGCAACACATGACCACCCTTGCGGTCGGCGTTGTTCACCACCACATCCAACGCCGCCATCAACCGAATCCCCGGAGTGTCGGCATGCGCCAACACCGCAGGATCACCGAACCGGTCATGCGCGTGCAACACCACCCGCCAGTCCGTGTTCAACTCCTTCGGCCCCACCACGTCAACCAGATCATCACCCTCCTTGGTATCCACCCACAGCTGCACCATCCCCGGCCCGAACGGACCAGGCCGCAACACCGTCGGCGGCACCACCCGCAAACCCGACGCCTCCGAAATCAGGAACGTGCCCACCTCACGGCCGGCCAACGTGCCATCCGGGAAATCCCACAACGGCCGCTCACCCGACACCGGCTTGTACACACACTCCGCATCAACACCATCAGCGCTGATCGAACAGAACAACGTCGCATTCGACGCGTCCACCAACCGACCCTGAATCTCAAGACGGCCCTCGCTGAGGAACTCCAACGCCGCAGGGTCCCGTGGTTGCACCAGAACCCTCAGTCCTGACTGGTACGCCGATAGCCGTTCTGCCGAGGGCAGACATGACCGGACGGGTCAAGCGGCTCCTCACACAACGGACACGGCCGACGACCCGCGCTGATCACCTGTCCGGCCCGCTGCGCGAACGCCCGCGCCGCCGCCGGCGTCAAGAACACCCGCAACGCGTCAGGACCCTCATCGGTGTCCCCCAACACCACCGACTCGTCGATCTCCTCCTCCGTCGCCGCGAGAAGCTCGATCACCACCGCCTCACTCTCGGCATCCCAGCCAAGACCCATGGTGCCCACCCGGAACTCCTCCTCGACCGGCACCCGCAGTGGATCACTGTCCAAAAGATCATCAGGAGCCCGTTCCGGCACGTCCGCGCCGAACTGGCGAGCCACTTCCTCAAGCAGCGAGCCAATCCGGTCAGCTAACACCTCGACCTGCCGTTTCTCCAACAGGACACTGACCGTGCGGACGTCTTCGGAGGCCTGCAGATAGAAACTGCGGTCGCCGGGTTGCCCGACCGTGCCGGCAACGAAACGGTCGGGTTCGCGGAAGATGTGAATGACGCGAGCCATGGCACCTTCGACCCTAAGGCACGCCGCCCCCACCGGCCGTGCGCACCCCAGAATTTGAGACCAGCACCCAGCCCCACCCCACCACCCGACCGAAACATCCAGCACCCTCTTAATAATTTGATCGAAAATCTCTGCCAAGCCGTCGACCTAACCGGTTAAAGTGCAGCGCTGTGGTGAAGATCGCGCCCTACGGAACCTGGACCTCGCCGATCACCGCGGCGGACGTCGCCGCCACCGGCGGCGGCCCGAGCTGGCTGGACATGCACGGCACCGACATCTGGTGGGCCGAAAGCCGCCCCGACGAAAGCGGCCGACTCGCCCTGTGCCGCCACCAACCCGGCATCGGCGTCTCCGAAGTCCTCGGCCAACCCTGGAACGTCCGCAACCGCGTCCACGAATACGGCGGCCGCCCCTGGACCATCATCGACACCCCCGACGGCACCCGCCTCACCTTCACCAACTGGGCCGACCAGCGCCTCTACACCACCAACCCCGACAACACCGACGAACCCACCCCCATCAGCCCCACCCCCGACCAACCACACGGCTGGCGCTACGCCGACCTCGCCGCAGGCCCCGACGGGCACACCGTCTGGTGCGTCCGCGAAACCGTCACCGGCGAACACCCCACCGACATCCGCCGCGACCTCGTCGCCGTCCCCCTCGACGGATCAGCCACCGACGACCCCACCGCCATCCGCGTCCTCGCCGCCAGCCACCACTTCATGACCGGCCCCAAACCCAGCCCCGACGGCCGCCACGCCACCTGGCTCGGCTGGAACCACCCGGCCATGCCCTGGGACGGCACCCAACTGTGCCTCGCCCCCCTCACCGACACCGGCTTTGGCCCCCACACCGTCCTCACCGGCGGCCCCACCGAAGCCGTCTGCCAGGTCGAATGGGACAGCCCCGACGCCGTACTCGCCCTCACCGACCCCGACGGCTGGTGGAACCTCCACCGCATCACCCTCGACGGCACAACCCACAACCTCCACCCCTGCCAGGAAGAACTCGGCGGACCCCTCTGGCGCCTGGGCCCACGCTGGTTCACCCCACTGGGCAACCGCCGCTACGCCATCCTGCGCACCCGAGGACTCGCCATCCTCGACGAAACCGCCGGCACCCTCACCGACATCACCGACCTCCACCCCGACTGGACCTACCACTCCGCCAACCTCACCGCCCACAACGGCGTACTCGCCACCATCGCCGCAGGCCCCCGCAAAGAAACCGCCGTCCTCCGCATCGACCTCGGCAACGACCCAGGCCACGACCACGGCGCCATCGAACTCACCGAACTCACCACCCAACCCGCCGACCTACCCGACCCCGCCTACCTACCCATCCCCCAGGTACGCACCTTCACCGACCCACACGGCCGCCCCATCCCCGCCTTCGTCTACCCGCCGACCAACCCCGACCACGCAGGCCCCGACGGCGAAACCCCACCCTTCATCGTGCACGTCCACGGCGGCCCGACCGGCTCCTCAGCACCCATACTCGACCTCGGCTTCAGCTACTTCACCAGCCGCGGCATCGGCATCGTCGCCGTCAACTACGGCGGCTCCGTCGGCTACGGCCGCGACTTCCGCGAACGCCTCCGCGAACAATGGGGCCTCGTCGACGTCCACGACTGCGCCGCCGTCGCCACCGCACTGGCCCACGAAGGCACCGCCGACGGCAACCGACTCGCCATCCGAGGCGGCAGCGCAGGCGGCTGGACCAGCGCGGCATCCCTCACCTCCGTCGAGGTCTACCGCTGCGGCACCGTCATGTACCCGATCCTCGACCTCACCGGCTGGACCGCCGAAGGCGGCCAAACCCACGACTTCGAATCCCGCTACGTCGAAGGCCTCGTCGGCACCCTCCCCGAACACGCCGACCGCTACGCCCAACGCTCACCCGCCAGCCACCCCGACAAGGTCGCCGGCCCCGTCCTCATGCTGCAAGGCCTCGACGACCACATCTGCCCACCCGTCCAGGCCGACGACTTCATCGCCGCCCTCGACGGCAGCGGCATCCAACACGCCTACCTCACCTTCGAAGGCGAACAACACGGCTTCCGCAAAGCCGAGACGATCAAGGCCGCCTACGAAGCCGAACTGTCCTTCTACGGCCAAGTCCTCGGCTTCACCACACCTGGGGTACCACAACTGGGGTTACGTCGGTGACCCCAGCGGCGACCACCCCCTACCGCCGCCCACCCCACCTCAGACCAGGCGACCACGTCCGCGTCATCGCCCCAGCCGGCCCCATCCCGGCCGACCTCCTCACCACCGGAACCGCCATCCTCCGATCCTGGGACCTGCACGTCACCACCGCACCCACCACCCTCGACACCCACCCCGCACTCGGCTACCTCGCCGGCACCGACACCGACCGCGCAGCCGCACTCACCGAAGCCTGGTGCGATCCCACCGTCGACGCCATCCTCTGCGCCCGAGGCGGCTACGGCTGCCTGCGCATCCTCGACCTGCTCGACTGGGACGCCATCGCGGCCGCACCACCCAAAATATTCGCCGGCTCCAGCGACGTCACCGCCATCCACCACGCCATCGGCACCCGCATCGGCCTCGCCACTCTCTTCTCCCCCATGATCGCCAGCACCGCCTTCACCGCCGACCCCATCGCCGCCGAAGCCCTCCGCCGCAGCCTCCTGCGGCCCGACCCGCCACCACCCATCAGCACCGCCAACGCCGGCAACCTCGTCGCGGGCCGCGCCCGAGGCACCACCTTCGGCGGCAACGCCAGCCTGCTGGCCGCCCTCCTCGGCGCACCCGACACCGCCCCACCCCCACCCGGCGCCATCCTGCTCCTGGAAGACGTCACAGAAGACCCCTACCGGCTCGACCGGATCATCACCCAACTCCTGCGCGCAGGCTGGTTCGACGATGTCGCCGGCATCGCCCTTGGCTCCTGGACCTCCTGCGGCGACCTCGCCGACGTCCGCGCCGTCATGACCGACCGACTCGCCGGCCTCGGCGTCCCCATCGGCTGGGAACTCGGCTTCGGCCACTGCCAAGGCCAAGCCACCATCCCCCTCGGCGTCCACGCCGAACTCGACGCCGACGCCGGCACCCTCACCATCCTCGAACCAGCCCTCCAGGCCAGCTGAACTCAGCCCGCTGAACCTTTGGGCCGGAGCGAGGCTTCTGCTTCTGCTTCTCGAACCGACCCGACGGCCAGGAACGCGATGCCCCCGCACTGAGCCTTCGCCGTCTTCCGCTGTTTTGAAGGTGATGTGGATGTGCGCGGCTTGATGTCGTAGACGATTAGTTTCAGTTACCACTGAAGTGATTATAATAAAATTCGAGCCTTGCCTACCAACGGAAATGCCTGTGTAGGCTTTTGATCACAAGCTTGTGGGCGGAACTGGAGGTGCTACTTGACGACGCAGGTAATCCCGAACCAGAAGCAGGAACCTCCCCCACTACCGGCTCGGCGGTTCACCGCCAACTACCGCGAAACCGGACTCCTACCGATCGCGGAACTGGCGGACCTCGGACTCGCCGCATGACGACGCAGCAGTTCCGAGCGGAGGCACGGGCCCTGGTGCCCGTGCTCGCCACCCACGCCGCCCGCACCGAGCAGGACCGGCGGCTCGCCGACGACAGCCTCAAAGCACTGTGGGACGCCGGCATGCTCCGCCTCGGCACGCCCCGAGCCCATGGCGGTCACGGTGTCGGCGTGCGCACCGCCACCGAGGTGTGCGCGGAACTGGCGCGCGGCTGCGCGTCGAGTTCATGGCTGGTCGGCATCGCCTACGGAGGCAACCTCTTCGCCTCCCAGTTCGCCGACGAGGTACGCGACGCAATATGGGCCGACAACCCCGACGCGTTCGTCTGCGGAGCGGCCAATCCGTCCGGAACGGTCCGCCCGGTACCCGGTGGACTCGTGCTCACCGGGGCGTGGCCCTGGATCTCCGGAATCCTGCACGCGCGCTGGCTCGTGCTGGGCGTCCAGTGGTCGGATGGCTCCGATGGCGAGGTCCACCGCGGGCTTGCGCTCGTACCGACCGAGTCGGTCGAGCTTCGGGACACCTGGTACATGGCGGGCATGCGGGGCACCGGCAGCAACACCGCGGCGGCCGAGGATCTGTTCGTGCCGGAGCAGCGCGTCCTCACCTTCGACGACCTCGCGACCGGCGTTTCCGCCCGACGCCACCCCGACGAACCGCGCGTCACGTTCCCACTGTCGATCAACCTGCCGCTGGTGGGCACCGGGATCGGCATCGCACAAGCGGCGCTGGCACACGTCGTACAGACGGTCGCGGGCGGCAAGCGGGACACCTCGCCGCTGCACCAGCTTGTCGCCGACGCACCCGCCCACCAGCTCAACGTCGCGGACGCGGCGACCTTGATCGACACCGCTCGCCTGCACCTGTCCCGAGCGACCGAGGAACTCGACCGTGCCTCGTGTGCCGGACGGCAGCCCGACCTGGAGGCACGGTCACGATTACGCATGGACGGCGCACTCGCCATGCGCTGCGCGCGCGACGCGGTCGGCCTCCTGCTCGACACCGGTGGAGCGAGCGGTTTCGCCGACAGCTCACCCTTGCAGCGGGCCTGGCGGGACATCGAGACCGCCTCCCGCCATGCCGCACTGAGCGCCGAGACCAGCCGAGAGATCTACGGTCGCGTCCTGCTGGGCGCCGCACTTCCTGCCAGCCCCGTCATCTGAACCGTGGAGCGCCACGATGAGCCAGACCACCAGCACCGACCGCGTCGCCCTGGTCACCGGGGCGGCCCGAGGCATCGGCCAGGCGATCGCCATCGACCTGCACGGCCGAGGATTGCGCGTCGCGCTACTCGACCGTGACGGCACCGCCGTCCAGGACCTCGCCCGTGGCCTCGACCCCGACGGGCACACCGCCATGGCGCTGTGCGCGGACGTCGACGAGCCAGCACAACTCGAAACGGCGGTCACGACGGTGGCGGCGCAGTGGCACTCGCCCGACGTGCTCGTCAACAACGCGGCGCGCACCGTGTCGAACTCGGTGTGGGACATCGAACTCGACGAGTGGGACGGCCTGATGGCCACCAACCTGCGTAGCGTGCTCATCCTGACGCGACTGTGCGCACCCGCCATGCGCGACCGGGGCTGGGGCCGCGTGGTGAACCTGGCATCCCTTGCTGGGCAACAGGGCGGGCAGGTCGCCGGCGCACACTACGCCGCCGCCAAAGCCGGGGTACTGGTGCTGACGAAGATCTTCGCCCGCGAACTGGCCGCATCCGGCGTCACGGTCAACGCCCTCGCGCCCGCCACCGTGCGGACACCGGTGATGGACGACCTGCCGGAGGATGCGCTCGACCGGGCCGAGAAAACGATCCCGGTAGGTCGCTTCGGTCGACCGCAGGAGGTCGCCGCCGCCGTCAGCTACCTGGTGGGCGAGGATGCCGGGTACGTCACGGGTGCCACGTTGGACATCAACGGCGGCGGCTTCATGCGCTGAGCGCTCGATGTCCCGACCTGGGTTGCCGCGCCTATCGGTCCCGAATCCAGCCGAGGATCATCCTTCGCTGCCACGCGGTGGCCGGCGACCCACTCCCCCGTAGCCGCCACGTCAAGGGTCGTTGCCATTGGGCCACCTGATCTTGGCGGTTGTAGTCGTGAGTTGTGTGCGGGTGACGTGACCACTTTTGTGGTCAATTTCAGTCATCACTGAAGTTATCATATTAAAAAACCATACAAGAACTGCGCAGGACCTGCTGGGGCGATGGTCGGTTGCTTGGATGTTTTGGTTCAGGCCACGGGGTTGGCGGCGAAGTCGATCTCGGCGGTGCTCACGGTGCCCGCCGTCCGGCCCGGCGCCTGGTGGAAGCGCCAGTACAGGTTCGTGTGCGCGATGACCTGCTCCGGCGGCGGCGCGCCGTAGGAGGACAGGTCCTCCGTTGTGTGGGCGTCCCCGACCAGCGTGGCATCGTAGCCGCGCACGATCGCACCGTGCAGGGTCGAGCGGATGCATTCGTCGGTCTGCGCGCCGGCCACGAACAGCCTGCCGATGCCGCGCGCGGCGAGCACCGATTCGAGGTCGGTCTCCTCGAAGGCGTCGGGATAGGCCTTCTGCACCAGCGGTTCGGCCTCGTCAAGCACCAGCTCGGGCACGTACTGCCAGTTCACCGTGTCCCGAACGAGGTTGTCACTGTTGTGCTGAACCCAGACCACCGGCACCCGCGCGGCCCGTGCCTTGTCGATGAGGGCAACGACGTTCGCGACAACGGTGTCCCGGTCGTAGGCCTCCCCCACGACACCGTTCTGGACGTCGACGACGAGCAGGGCGGTATTCGGTCGGTTGGCGAGGGTGGTCATGGTGGCTCCCCGGACACGCGAAACATCGGTCGCGGCCACCATATGCCGCATCCCCGACACCGATCCGTGTCAGCGTGGACCGCTGGCGCCACCCACGCCGCAGTCCTCAGCCGGTCGCCTGTAGGCCGGTGCCGGCGTTCACGTAGGACTCCCGCAGCCGGTCCTGCTCGGGCTTGCCCATCCCGAGGTGGTCGAGACCGAGCAGGGCGGCGCCGGCGATCGGTGGCACGTCGACGACGGCGACCTGCGCGGCCGGCGCCTCGGCGTGCACCCGTTCGGTGATGCCGTTGGTCAGCCGAGGGTTGCGGGCCATCAGCAGACCGCCGCCGAGCACCAGTTCGGTGTCCAGACCGGTCAGGTCGAGGCGGCGCATGGCGACCAGTGCCATCGAGCTGATCTCGTCGGCCAGCCGGTCGACAAGGTTCATCGCAACGGAGTCACCGGCGTCGGAGACCGCGAACAGGACATAGGTGAGCCGGATCAGGTCGTCCTCGTCGATCTCGCCGAGGTGGATGCCGATGGCGACCTCGGTCACGGTCTGCCGGCCGAAGTAGTCGGCCACCGCGGCGCTGAGCGCGGTGGCTTCACCGCGCCCGTCCTCGGCGCGCATCGCCCACCACATCACCTCGACACCGATGTCGAGACCGCCACCCCAGTCCCCGGTGAACCGGCCCAGCGCGAGGTAGCGGGTCAGCTCACCGCTGGGTGCGACGCCGACGCAGTTGATGCCGGCACCACAGGTGACGCCGACGCCCCAGGGGCGCTGGGTGCCGGCGCGCAGGACCGCGAAGGTGTCGTTGCCGACCCTGGTGGTGCGGCTCCAGTCACGGGTGGCCAGTTCGGCCGCCAACCGCTCCTCCTCCTGCGGGAGGTCGACCCCGGCGATGAACGCCGAGGTGTGTTCGGCGATCCGCCCGGCCGGATCGATACCGGCCTGCCGGGCGACCGCGCCGACCAGGTCGTCCAGTACCACTTTCGACGTCTCGAAGCGGTGCGCCTCCGCCGAGGTCCCCGGCCCGCGCGCACTGGACAGCACCGACCCGTCCGTGCCGACCAGCACCACGTCGGTCTTGCTGTTGCCGCCGTCGATCGCCAGCACCGCTGCCGGTGCCGTCCCCATCCCCGTTTTCACGAACTACCTCGCTCTGCAGAAATGTCCTGGGTGCAACGGTGACCTCGCCGCCCGCCTCACGAGGCCCCATCCACCCAGGGCAGGTAGGTGTGGTTCTCCGCGAGCAACCGGTCGGTCAACCTGTTCGCGATGTCGGTCTGGCCGACCAGTGGATGCGCCAGCAGGGTCCGGAACACCCGGTCCCTGCTGCCGTTCACCGCGGCTGCGACCGCGAGTTCCTCATAGCCCGTGACGTGCGCGATCAGGCCCGCGTAGAGCGGGTCGACCGGTGCGATCGGCAGGGCGACCGGGCCGTTCGCACCGATGGTCGCGGGCACCTCGATGACCGCGTCGTCGGGCAGGAACGGCAGGCTGCCGTTGTTGCGCAGGTTGACCACCTGGGTGTCGCCGGTGTCCGCGACGAGCGAGGCCAGCAGCGCGACGGCGGCCTCGGAGTAGAAGGCGCCGCCCCGCTTGGCCAGCAGTTCCGGCTTCTTGTTCAGCGTCGGATCGGCGTACATGTCGAGGAGTTCCTTCTCGTACCCCGCGACGACCTCCGCCCGCGTCGGCTCACCACGCTGCTCGTCGACAACGAGGTCGTGCGCGTAGTAGTAGCGCAGGTAGTAGGACGGGATCACGCCCAGCTCGCGGACGACCTCGACCGGCAGGCCGATGTCGTCGGCGATGTAGTCGCCGTGCTCGGCCAGTAGTCGCGGCAGCACGTCGACGCCGTCGACCGACACCGATCGTTCCCAGGTCAGGTGGTTGAGGCCGACGTGGCCGAGGCTGACCCGGTTCGGGTCGACATCGAGCTTGGCGGCCAGCCTGCGCTGGAACCCGATCGCCACGTTGCACAGGCCGACCGCGCGGTGCCCGGCGTCCAGCAGGGCGCGGGTGACGATGCCGACCGGGTTGGTGAAGTCCACGATCCAGGCGCCCGGCGCGGCGAGCTTGCGGGCCCGTTCCGCGATGTCCAGCACCACGGGGACGGTGCGCAGCGCCTTCGCCAGTCCCCCGGCCCCGGTGGTTTCCTGGCCGATGCAGCCGCAGGTCAGCGGCCAGGTCTCGTCGCGGTGGCGGGCGGCCTGGCCGCCGATGCGCAGTTGCAGCAGCACCGCGCCCGCGCCGTCGAGACCCTCGTCGAGGTCGGTGGTGGTGCGGACGGTGGCCGGGTGGCCGTAGGCGGACATGATCCGCGCCGAGACGCCACCGACCCGGTCCAGCCGGTGCTCATCGGGGTCGACCAGCACCATGTCGCTGACCGGCAGGGTGTCGGCGAGCCGGGCGATGCCGTCCACCAGTTCCGGGGTGTAGGTCGAGCCGCCGCCGACCACTACGAGCTTCATGGGGTGTCTTCCTGTTCGGTAGCGCCGACCGGCACCGCCGCCGGGGTGGTGCCCTCGGCGGTGGCCACATGGCAGGCCGCGGAATGGTTGCGCCCCAACACTCTCGGCTGCGGTGTGACCTCGCCGCAGATGTCGATCGCGAGCGGGCAGCGGGACCGGAACCGGCAGCCGGGCTTGGGATTGATCACCTTCGGCGGCTCGCCCCGGTCGGTCGAGGCGGTCACGTTCAGCGGCGCCCTCGGGTCGGGCACGGCGGAGAGCAGCAGCTGGGTGTAGGGGTGTTTCGGGTTGTGCAGGACGTCCTCGGTCGGCCCGGTCTCCACGATGTGCCCGGCGTACATGATCACCAGCCGGTCGGACACGTAGCGGGCGCTGGCGATGTCGTGGGTGATGTAGAGGAAGGACACGCCTTCCCGCTCCCGAAGGTCCGCCATGAGGTTGAGCAGCCCGATCCGGATCGAGACGTCCAACATGGACACCGGCTCGTCGGCGAGGATCAGTTTCGGTTTCGCGGCAAGGGCCTGCGCGAAGCCGACCCGCTGCCGCTGCCCGCCGGAGAACTCGTAGGGATACTTGTTGAGCACGTCGGCGGCGGGTGTCAGGCCGACGACGTCGAGCACCCGCTCGGCCTCGGCGCGCTGCTGCGCGGCGGACAGGTCGCAGCGGTGCAGTTTCAGGGTGCGCAGGATGCCGTGCGAGACGCGGTGCGCCGGGTTCAGCGAGCTGAACGGGTCCTGGAAGACCATCGGCACCTCGCTGCGGTAGGCCAGCACGTCCTTGCGGGACTTCAGCTCCGACAGCGGTTTGTCCCGGAAGTAGATCTCGCCCGAGGTCGGTTTGTAGACCATCGCGAGCAGTCGGGCGATGGTGGACTTGCCGCTGCCGCTCTCCCCCGCCAACGCGACGATCTCCCGCTCGTGGATGGCGAGGTCGGCGTTGTCCACCGCGTGCAGGTTGGACCGGGAGAACAGGTTGCCGATGGTGAAGTGCCTGGTCAGTTTCTCGGTGCGCAGCAAAGGAACCGGCGCCGGCCGCGACCCGGAAATCGATTGCTCAGACATGAACTTCCCCCTTCGCGTGCAGGAGACAGCGCACCGCGACATCGCCGACCTCGTAGAGGTCCGGTTGGGTGTCGTGGCAGCGCGGCATGACGACCGGGCAGCGGGGTGCGAACCGGCAGCCGGGTGGCGGATCGAGCAGCGCGGGCGGATTGCCGGGGATGCCGGTCATGTGCACGCGCGGGCCACGGATCGAGGGGAACGCCTCCAACAGGCCCTTGCTGTAGGGGTGGGCCGGGGAGTCGAACACCGAGCGGGTGTCGCCGAATTCGGCGACCTGCCCGGCGTACATCACGATCAGCCGGTCGGAGAAATGGCTGACCAGCGACATGTCGTGGGTGACGAAGATGACCGCGAAGCCGAGTTGCTGTTGCAGTTCCTTGATCTGCACCATCAGCGACCGCTGCGCGACGACGTCCAGCGCGGAGGTCGGCTCGTCCATGATGATCAGGTCCGGGGTGAACAGCAGCGCCATCGCGATCATCGCGCGCTGCCGCATCCCGCCGGAGAGCTGGTGCGGATAGCTCTTCACGTGCACCGGGTCGATGCCGACCAGCCGGAGCACCTCGGCGGAGCGTTCCCTGATCTTCTCCCGCGACCAGCGCTGGTGCGCCTTGACCGCGTCCTTGAACTGCGCGCCGATCGTCTTGACCGGGTTGAACGCGTTCATCGCGCTCTGCATGACCACCGAGAGGTCCTGCCACCGCGAGGCGGCAAGCAGTTTGTCGGTCATGCCGACCAGGTTGCGGCCCTTGAAGACGACCTCGCCGCCGGTGATCGCGGCCGGCGCGGACAGCAGTTGGGCGATCGCGAACAGCAGGGTGGACTTGCCGCAGCCGGATTCGCCGACGATGCCGAGGAACTCGCCCTCGGCCAGGTCGAAGCTGACCCGTTCGACCGCGCCGACCGAACCCTGCGCGACGGCGTATTCGACGACCAGGTCCCTGACCTGAAGAATCCGGTCAGCGGGAACGGATTCGTCAGGAATGGGTTCGTTTGACACGGATCCTCCGAACCGGGCGTAGGGCGGGGTTGCTGATCTCGTCGAAGGCGTTGTTCAGCAACGCGAACGCGGTGCCGAGTGCCGCGATGCACAGACCGGGGATGGTCGCCCACAGGTACTGGCCGGTTTGCAGGGCCTCGTTGTTCTGCGCCCAGTAGAGCATCGTGCCCCAGTCGACGCTGCTGGTGTTGCCGAGGCCGAGGAACTCGAGACCGGCCGCGGTCAGCACCGAATACAGCGCCGCGGACAGGAAGTTCGCCACGATCAGCGAGGTCATCGTGGGCAGCAGTTCGAAGACGATGATGTAGGAGCGCCGCTCGCCGCGGACCTTCGCCGCTTGCAGGAAGTCCCGGTTGCGCAGCGAGAGCGCCTGGGAACGCAGTTGTCGGGCGCCATAGGACCAGCCGGTCACCACCAGCACGATGATCAGCACGGTGAGGCTGTGCTGGTTGGCGTAGGCGGCGATCACGATCACCAGCGGCAGCGTCGGGATGACCAGGAAGACGTCGGTGAACAGGTTGAGAATGTCGTCGGCGATCCCACCGAGGTAGGCGGCGGTGACACCGATCAGTACCGAGAGCACGGTCGCGAACAGGCCCGCGACGACCGCGATCAGCAGCACCGGCCGGGTGCCCCAGACGACCTCGGCGAGGATGTCCTGGCCGTAGGCGGTGGTGCCCAACAGGTGCGAGCCGCTCGGGCCTGCCATCCGCGCATAGACCTCGGCGGCCGGATCACCGGGGAACAGCCACTGCGGGATGATCGCCAGGATCACGAAGACCAGCAGGATGATCGCGCCGACCATGGCCTTGCGGTTGGACCGGATCGCCCGCAGCAGGGCGCCCCTGGAACGGCGCGGCTGCTGGTCAGGACTCTCGCCGACCGGGGCGGCCGGGACATCGGTGACGGGCGTGTCGCCGACACCGGCGGAGGTGACTGGGGTCGCCATTCGCCTTACCTCGCACTCCTCGTTCGGGGATCCAGCAACGCGGTCGCGATGTCGGCGAGCAGCACCGCGAGCAGCACCGCGACGGTGATCAGCAGGAACAGGCACTGCATCAGCGGGAAGTCCTCGTTCTGCACGGCCTGGATCAGCTGGAAACCGACACCCGGATAGTTGAAGACGTCCTCGACGAGCACCGCACCGGAGACCACGAAACCAAGAGACATGGCGAACCCGGTCAGATTCGGCAGGATCGAGTTGCGTGCCGCGTAGTCGAGCATGATCCGCCGCGATGGCAGGCCCTTGGCCCGCGCCATCCTGATGTAGTCCTCGGCGAGCGTGGTGACCATGGTGTTGCGCATGGTCAGCACCCAGGCGCCGACGGAGGTGATCAGGATGGCCGCGGCCGGCAGGATCGCGTGTTCGATCGCGTTGCCGATGAACTGGGCGTTGAACCCGACGCTGATCCCTGGGTCGACCCCCAGCGCGACCGGCAGCCACGGGTTGACCTCGGCGAAGATGATGATCAGCATCATGCCGACCCAGAAGTAGGGCAGGCCGGTGCCGACCACGAACAGCGGCGGCAGGATGCTGTCGGCCTTGCCGCCGCGCTTCCACGCGGCGATGGTGCCGATGCCGGTACCGAGGATGAACGCGATGAACGTGGTCACCCCGACCAGGATCAGCGTCCACGGAATCGCCGCCGCCACGATCTGCGACACCGGCTGGAAGGACTCCACCGACACCCCGAAGTTCAGGGTCAGCGTGTTTCCCAGATACGTGAAGTACTGGCCGATGAGGCTCTGCCCGGTGTTGATACCCAGGGACACCTCGATGGCCTTGAGCGTCGTCGCCGAGATGTGGCCGTGGAAGCGGGCCATGATCGCGGTGGCCGGAGACCCCGGCATCAGCCGGGGAATCAGAAAGTTGATCGTCAGGGCGGCCCACAGGGTGAGCACGAAGAACCCCAAGCGACGGAGTAAGTACCTCACGGTGCCACCTCGCTAGCGCTCGGCCACACCGTGAACGCTCCCTGCGCCAGTCGGTTCGCTCCGCAAGCTCCGCTCACAATGCCACCTCGCCAGCGCTCGGCCACACCGTGAACGCACCCTGCGCGCTCGCCCGCATCGTGAACGCTCCTTGCGCTGGTCGGTTCCTGTCACTCACCCTGTAGACCTCTCACCTGATTGTCTTCACGGAGAAGTGGAAACGGTTGGACTACTTGGGTTGCAGGTGCAGCAGCACCTGGCCCATGTCCGGATAGGCGTACGCGGCGGGCAGTGCGTACGGGTTGGCCTGGGTGGGCCAGCCGGAGAAGTTGGTCGTGTCGTACTGGAACCAGTCGACCTCCTCCGTCACCGGGATGACCGGCACCTGCTTGAGCATGACCTGCTCCAGCTGAGCGATGATCGACTTCTGGGTCGCCGGATCGGTCGTGGCGCCGTAGGAGTTGAGCAGCGCGTCGGTCGCCGGGTTGTTGTAGCGCTCGAAGTTCGACGTGGCCGCCTGGCCGATCGGCGCGCTGTTGCCGGAGTACAGCCATTCCCGCATCTCGTAGTACGGCAGCGGCCCGATCTGGGTCTCCGCGTAGTACGCGAGGTCGAAATCGCCGGTGTAGAGCTTGTTGTAGTAGTCGTTGGCGGACAGGTTGTCCGGCGTCAGCTCGATGCCGGCCGCCTTCGCGCTCTGCACGACCGTCTGGATCGCGGCCACCCAGTCGGAGTAGCCGCCCTGGTTGAGGACGTTGAACGACAGCCGCTTGCCCGTCGAGGACACCCAGATGCCGTCGGAACCCTTGTGGTAGCCGTCGCCCTGGAGCAGTGAGGCGACCTTGGCCGGGTTGTAGCTGTAGTTGTCCTCGGCCTTGGCCGTCGGGTCGACCCAGCTGTTGAAGGTCGGCGTCACGATGCCCAGCTGGTTGCCGGCCGGTTCGTAGCCGTACTCGCCGATGGAGGAGGCCTTGTTGCGGTCGATGGCGTAGGCCAGCGCCTGCCGCACCACCGGGTCGCTGAGACCGGGGACGGTCTCGTTCGGGAACAGCGACACCTGCGCGACCGGTGGGAACCAGTAGTGGTGGTTCGGGCTCTTCTTGGCGTAGAAGGCGTCGATGTTCGGGATGAACTGGCTACCCCACTGGGCCTGACCGGTGGCGAGATAGTTGTTGGCCGGGTCGTTGGAGGTGAATGCCGGGTACAGCACCTTCTGTACCTTCGGCAGACCGGGCTGCCAGTACTTCTTGTTCGCGGTGAAGGTGATGTTCTGCGGGGTGCACGGGTTCACCGTGTACGCGCCGGTGCCGACCGGGTTGTTGTCGGCGAACTTCGCCGGGTCCGTCACGGTCGACCAGATGTGCTGCGGAATGATCGGTGTCTGGTCGGCGATGTAATAGAAATACGGGACCGCTGCCGACTTGAAAGTGAAAACGACCTGGTTGCTGCCCTGCTGGGTGACGTTGGACAGCACGCTCCACAGCGAGTTCAGGTCGATCGCCGGGTTCTGCTTGAGGTAGTTGAAGGTGAACGCCACGTCCGCGGCGGTCATCGGCTTGCCGTCGTTCCACGAAACGCCGTTACGGATGGTGAAGGTGAGTGTGGTGTTGTTGTTGCTCCACGCCCACTGCGTGGCAAGCCATGGACTGGTCTTGCTGTTCTGCAGGGTGTTGACGAAAGCCAACGGTTCGTAGACGTCGCCGGTGGACAGGTAGTTCACGGAACTGTTGAACGGGTTGAAACTGCACGTCCACAGGCCACCGCTCTCGTTGGAGATGGTCAGTGTGCCGTTCCCACCCCCGCTTGCTGTCGAGCCACCGCAGGCCGCACACACGGCGACCAACAGGCCGCCGGCAACCGCCAGCGCGAACTTTCTGAAGCGCCTCATCGGGGTTGTCCTCACTATGGGGTTCACCGACACCGCACCGGGTGCCTGCTGTTGATCGCACGACGGGCGCGGGACCCCGCCGTGGTTGTTGCCCCGACAAAGCCACGTCCCCGCCACACCCGCTGGGGAGAAGCTGCCGGTATGCGGCGCGGACGCCCCGTTTGTCCAGGGCGGATGCACCGGACGCAACGCCGCGAGCGCGACGAGGTGACCGTAAGCCCGGATCATCGGCCCGCGAACGGTCACCAGGCAGGCACAGGTGTCGGCACAGTGCTGGCCACCCATCCCGAGGGCCTGTGCGTAAGGCCACTGCCTCTCCTGACTGGTACTTCCCTTTGATTTGTTAGGAAAGTAACCTAACGAATCGACCCCCGCAAGACTCGACTTGGCAACGATCGCCAATCCCGGCGGGTCACAAGGAGGAGTCCGTGCGGGTTCTCGCTGCTCGACCACAGCTGATCAGAGTGCTCAACGAACAGCTGCTGCTCGACCACATCCGGCATAACGGGCCCTGTAGCCGGGCCGAGCTGGTCCAGGTGTCCGGCCTGTCGAAGTCCACCGTCTCCGCCACCATGTCCAATGTGGAACGTTCAGGGCTGGTTCGGGAGGCCGGTCACCGGCGCGGCGCGCCGGGGCCTGCCGCGCAGCTCTACGAGATCACCCCGGAGGCCGGTTTCGTTGTCGCCCTTGATGTCGGCCGCCAGTTCCTCCGTGGCGCGCTCGCCGACCTCTCCGGCGCCGTGCTCGCCAGGGAGACCCGTCGATCACGGTCGACCACCGGGACGGGACGGGTCACCGAACTGATCGAGCTGGCCGACCGGCTCACCGCCGAGGCCGGGATCGACAGGGCGCGGGTCGCCCAGACCGTCGTCGGCAGCCCCGGTGTCTATGACCGCGGCGCCGACGCCATCCGGCTGACCGGTGGGCTGACTGGTTGGGATCAGGTGGGTCTACCAGCGCTGTTACGGGACGCCTTCGGCACCGAGGTGATCGTGGAGAACGACGTGGACGCCGCCGCGCTGGCCGAGCAGGCGCACGGTCACGGCCAGCGGGTCGGCAGCTTCGCGTTCGTCACCGTCGGCACCGGCATCGGCATGGGCCTCGTCCTCGACGGCCGGCTGCACCGGGGCGCGCACGGTACGGCGGGCGAGATCGCCTTCCTCCCGCTGGCCGTCGACCCCGTCCTCGACGAGCGCGAGGCGCAGCGCCGCGGCTGCCTCGAAGCGGCCGTGTCCTCGGCGGCGGTGACCAAGGCGGCCCGGCGGGCCGGGATGCGTGGCGTGGTCTCCGCCCGCCGGGTCTTCGCCGCCGCCGCGCGCGGTGACGCCCGCGCGATCGCGGTGGTCGCCGAGGAGGCGACGCTGGTCGCGAAGGCGATCTGCACGATCGTGGTGGTCGCCGACCCGGCACTGGTCGTCCTCGGCGGCGGCATCGGCCAGGCCCCCGGCTTCGTCGACCTGGTCACCGCGCGGTTGGCCGACCGCGCGCCGAACATCCCGCCGGTGAAGGTCAGCGCCCTGGGGTCGGACGCGGTGGTCAACGGCTGCCTCGCCGCCGGTCTCGACCGAGCCTGGGAGCTGCTCACCGCCGCCATTCCGGCGCCGACCCGGCTGGCCGACCAGACGCACACCAGGATCGTCTGACCGGCGACTCCGAGCTGCCAGCCGCCCGCAGGTACACCGACCGCGACGCAACCGGTCCGCGCCATGAATCCCCGGTCAACAGCGCGGACTTCGCCGTGCGCATCCGCCGCCCACCGGTCTCACACATTAGTGCCACTGGACGATAGTGTGCGTGACACAGTATGGTGTGACGCATGGACGAATCCGAGTTGCTGGACGCGCACCGACAGGAGCTGCGGCGCGGTTCCGTCGTGCTGGCGAGCCTGCTCGCGCTGCGGACCCCCGGTTACGGGTACGGCCTGCTCGACGCGCTGGATCGCGCGGGCATCCCGGTCGCGGCCAACACGCTCTATCCGCTGCTGCGCAGGCTGGAGAGCCAGGGCCTGCTGACCAGCGAGTGGGACACCACCGAGGCGCGGCCGCGCAAGTTCTACCGGACCAGCCAGGACGGCATCCGGCTCGCCAGAACGCTCGGTCGCGAGTGGCAGGCGATCAACGCGGCACTGGCCCAGCTGGACCACGAATCGACAGGAGACGACCGATGAGCACCACCCTGACCGATCGCTACATCGCTGTCACGCTGCACCGAGTGCCCGGCAAGCAGCGTCCCGAGATCGAGCGCGAACTGCGGGCCGCGATCGCCGACGACGTGGACGCCCGCGTCGAACTCGGCGAGGCGCCCTCGGCCGCCGAGTACGCGGCGGTCAAGGAACTCGGCAACCCGAGCCTGCTCGCCACCCGCTACTCGGGCCGTTCCGGTGCGCTGATCGGCCCGCAGGTATATCCGAGCTACATCGGCACGCTGCGGACACTGTGCTGGTTGGTGCTGCCGATCCTCGCGGTGGTGCTGATCACGGCGGCCAGGGCCAGCGGGGCGAACGCGTGGGCGTCGATCTTCCCGCCGCTCGGTTCGGTACTGACCGTCGCCATGTACATCGTCGTCGTGGTGACCGTCCTGTTCGCCGCGGTCGACAGGGCCGGCGCCACGGCCACCGCCGCGCGGGGGGCGGATGCCTGGACGCCGGAGCTGTTGCCCGAACCGGCCGCGCCGCAGCCGACCAGCGTCGGCGAGACCATCGCGAAGGCGGTCGTCGGCGCGGCCATCATCGCGGCACTGTTCGTGCAGCGCTCGGTCTCGGCGGTGCACGACGGGTCGGGGGCGGCGGTGCCGATCCTGACGCCGGCGCTGTGGCACTTCTGGCTGCCCTACTTCATCGCCCTGATCGTGCTCGCGGTCGCGCACGTCGTGGTCAAGCTGTGGCTGGGCCGCCAGACTCGGATGACCGCGATCGTCGACGTCGTCATCATGTACGCGGGTGCGATTCCGCTCGCCGTGCTGTTCTGGCAGGCGCGGCTGGTGAACCCGGCGCTGGCCAACACCCCGAGCACGCTGGGCGCCCCGGCCAGTTGGATCTCCTGGCTCGCCGTCCTGATCATCGCGCTGGTCACCAGCGGCAGGCTGGTCCTGCTCTGGCAGCTGCTCACGAAGGGCACCGACCGATGAGCAGCGGGCTCAGCGAGCGGGCTCGTGCAGTTCGATGGCGTTACCGGACGGGTCGGCCAGGAAGGCCTGCCGAGCGGCCCCCACCGCAACCGCGTCGCTGACGGCGACCCCCGCCGCCCGCAGTTCGGCCGTTGTCGCGTCGAGATCCTCGACCAGCACCGCGAAATGCTGCCCGCACGCGCCCGGCGGGTCCGACCTGATCAGGTGCAACTGCTGGCCACCCACGTCGAGCCAGGCGCCGTCACCGAGGTCGGCGGGCCGGTCGGCACGCTGGGTCATACCGAGGGTCCCGGTGTAGAAGGCCAGCGCCGCCGGGACGTCGTGCACCGCGATCGAGACATGATGGACGGCCAGTGGCTGCACCGGACGACCTCCTTTGCCCTTGCCAGGTGGGGCGGATGCCCTACACGGTATCCCGCGAACGCCGCCGACCAGCCGACCTTCACCGAGCAGCCGCCGGCACCACCCGCCCCGAACTGGGCAAACACGGTCGCCGTCCCACCGGTCGAACATTCGACGAAGACTAGTGAGTTCCGGGCCGCTGATGCGGTTGGCTTGCCGTGTTCGCCCGCAGGGGTCCCCCGGCATCTGTGGCGGACACCAGCAGGGCCGGCACCAACCGGCAGGACACCGTACCGGAGGGCAAGCGCCGTGACACATGCCGACAACGTCGATCCGAGCACGTGGATTCGCCGCTACACAGCCGCCAAGGACGCACCGACCCGGCTGGTCTGCTTCCCGCACGCGGGTGGGTCGGCGAGCTTCTTCCACCCGCTCGCCATCGCGCTGCCCACCGTCGACGTGATATCCCTGCAGTATCCGGGCCGGCAGGATCGCCGCCGTGAACCGGTCATCCCCGACATCGCCGGCTACGCCGACCAGATCACCACGGTACTGGCCACGCTGCCGAGCCGGCCGACGGTGTTCTTCGGCCACAGCATGGGCGCGACGCTGGCCTTCGAGGTCGCGCACCGCCTTGAGAACTCCCCCGCCGACGCGCCGAAGGCGCTGGTGGTGTCCGGCCGGCGCGGCCCGAGCACCTACCGGGACGAGAGCGTGCACCTGCGTGACGACAACGGCATCGTCGAGGAGATGAAGCTGCTCAACGGCACCAACCTCGCCCTGCTGGGCGATGAGGAGATCCTGCGGATGGCGCTGCCGGCCATCCGCAGCGACTACCGGGCCATCGAGACCTACACCTGCCAGCCCGGCCGCCTGGTACACGTGCCGATCACCGCGTTGATCGGCGACAGCGACCCTCGGGCAACCGTCGACGAGGCGACCAACTGGCAGGAACACACCACCGCGGAATTCCGGTTACGGACCTTCACCGGCGGCCATTTCTATCTCACCGACCACCAGGCGGCACTCACCGCCGAGATCTCGGCGGAACTGGCAAAGCTCGCGCCGGCGCGGGCACAAACCTAGCAAAACCAAGGAAATGTGACCATGACCGGTGACAACAGCACGCTGCTGCAGCGAGAAGCGGTGCGTCTCGGTCGCACCGCGCGCGACCGTTGGGACGCGATAGACCAGGTCGGCCAGGCACTGTTGGAGATCGGCGCGACCACCGAAGAGTACGTACTCGACATGCACTCAAGGGAACGCAGCGCCTCCACCTATGTCGGCCGCGGCGTTGCCATTCCGCACGGCACGTATTTCGGCACCAGCCATATCCGGCACTCCGCGCTGGTGGTGGTGCAGTTCCCGAACGGCGTCGACTGGGACGGCGACCGGGCCCAACTGTGCGTCGGAATCGCCGCGACCGGCGATCAGCAGATCGGCCTGCTCTGCTCGCTGGGCCACATTCTGATGGACGCCGACCTCGCCGCCGAGCTGTGTACGGCGACCGACCGCGATCGGGTGATCACCCTGCTCAATTCGGTGGACAACTAGAAATTTCCCCTGGCCGACCAGCTTCCCGAGTCTCGACACGAGCCGGAAACAGGCGCGTACAACGGTCTTTTCGGCGAAACCATTCCGTAACCGTACCTGGGTAGATTTGCGAAAAGACTAGGTCTTCACAGGTTACCGGTGCGCTGTACTCATTGTGGAATGAATCGTGAATGACGATCGACATTCGATTGTCCGCACTGAATCCGGTCTTTCACCGATGGGAGAATCCGATGACGATCGCGGCCCCGGCCGTAGCGGAACCCACCACGACGCAACGCGATCCACGTGATCCGCTACGCCGGATCGCGGCTCTGGTCGACCCACGCTCGGTCACGGTGATCCACCAGCGGGACGGGGTCGGCCTCGTCGTCGCCTACGGCCGGATCAACGGCGCCAAGGTGGTCGTGTACTGCACCGACGGCAGCAGGATGGGCGGTGCGATCGGCGTGGCGGAATGCCCGCTGATCGTGGCGGCCATCGATCTGGCCGTCGAGGAGAACTGCCCGGTGATCGGCCTGTGGCATTCCGGCGGGGCCAAACTCGCCGAGGGCGTCGCCGCGATGAACGGGGTCGGCCTGATGTTCGCGGCGATGGTCCGGGCGTCCGGCCGGGTTCCGCAACTGTCGGTCGTGCTCGGCCCGGCCGCCGGTGCCGCCGCCTACGGGCCCGCGCTGACCGACGTGGTCATCATGTCCGACGCCGGTCGGGTGTTCGTCACCGGCCCGGACGTCGTCCGCTCGGTGACCGGTGAACAGATCGACATGGAGGGCCTCGGCGGGCCGGAGGCGCACGGCAAGAAGTCCGGGGTCGTGCACATCGGCGCGACCTCCGAGACCGACGCCTACCTGCACGCCCGGCGGCTGACCACCCTATTTGTCCACAAGGGACACTTTGATCCCGCCGCGATCGGGCCCTGCGAGGACCTTCGGGCGCTGCTGCCCGACTCACCGAGACGTGCCTACGATGTGCATCCGCTGGTGCACGCCGTGTTGGACACCAACAGTTTCACCGAACTCCAGCCGCGCTGGGCGGCCAACATGGTCATCGGCCTCGGCAGGCTCGGCGGGGCGACGGTCGGCATGATCGCCAACAACCCGCTGCGCAAGGGCGGCTGCCTCGACTCGCTGTCCGCGGAGAAGACCTCGCGCTTCGTCCGGCTGTGCGACAGCTTCGGCGTCCCGCTCATCGTCATGGTCGACGTGCCGGGTTACCTGCCAGGGGTCGGCCAGGAATGGGACGGTGTCGTCCGCAGGGGCGCGAAACTCCTGCACGCCTTCGCCGACGCGGCGGTGCCGAGGATCACCCTGGTCACCAGGAAGTCCTACGGTGGCGCGTACATCGCGATGAACTCCCGTTCGCTCGGCGCGACCGCGGTGTTCGCCTGGCCCGAGGCCGAGGTCGCGGTGATGGGTGCGAAGGCCGCGGTCGGCATCCTGCATCGCAAGAAGCTCGCCGCGGCACCGGAAGCGGAGCGGGAGGCACTGCACGAGGAGTTGGCGCGCGAACACGAGTTGATCGCCGGCGGCGTCGTCCGTGCCTTGGACATCGGGGTCGTCGACGAGGTCATCGAGCCAGCGCAGACCCGGCGCCGCCTGGTCGAAGTACTTGCCGCGACACCGGCCCGCCGGGGCGGCAACCGCAACATTCCGCTGTGAGGAGCCGGCCGGGCTCCGACGACGCGACGTTACGAGGACGAGTTCACGACAAGGAGGTGTTTCGCATGGGAGCCATCAGAATCCTGCTGGCCGGCGGCCCGCACGACCTACCGGAAACCAGTCGTATTCACGAGATCGACAGTATCGAGGAGAAGGTGAAGGTCTGCTTCGGCGCGGGTTACGAACATTTCTCGCACCACGGGGAATTCTCCGATAACCAACTGCCGGTGTTCCAATGGTGTGGCAGTACGAAGATCGCGGAGTAGTCAAAAGTGGTCGGCACGCCGGGAGATGATCCCGAGCGTGCCGACCACGAATGTCTCAGCGAAAGCTGTGATCGCCCGATTTCAAGAGAAAGTTAGTGGTCACCCGACGTGGCAGGGGCTTACTCGCGCAGGTAAGCGCGGTCCACCCTGGGCAGGACTGGTAAGTCCGCGAAGCATGGTAAGAAATTCAGCGAAATTCAGCGGTTCCTCAACGCCTGGGCAGTCTGGTTACTGCTGGCGTGCCGACGCCGGCTCGTTGATGACCTCTGGCACCACGCGTGGCGGCCAGGTACCGGCCACGAGCAGCCCCATGGAATAGGCTCGGGACACCAGCGCGGCCCGGTTGGAAACGCGTAGCTTGCGCAGCATCGAGCCGACGTGGTACTCGACCCCCTGACGGCTCAGATAGAGCCGGGTGGCCAGTTGCACGGTTGACGCACCGGCCGCCACTCCTTCGAGGATCCTGGCGTCCAAGGCGGTCAACAGGGACTTGCGTCGACCGGCCCGGCCGGGCCGCTGTTCGGGCACCTCGACACCGTCGGTCGTGGTGGTGTCCGGTCGGACGAGTACCACGATCGCCGAGAGCTGGTTGCCCTCGTCCCGTACGGCCATCCCGGTCAGTTCGCCGGCGAACGTGCCGTCACCCTCCTTGGTGCCCAGCACCCGCTCGTTGAACCGGGTCCGGTTCCCGTCGGCCAGCTGGGCGAAATGCCGATCGAGCACGGCCTGGGTACCGGGATGCAGTAAGTCGTACAGGCTGCGGCCACATACCTCCGCCGACGGCCTGCCGAACTGTTGAAAGAAATCGTCGGTCGCTGCCACCACACTGAGTTCGGGATCAAGACTCGCCAAACAGGTACGTGGCCGCTCTGGCATGGACCGGGTCGGCTCACTCTCCGAAGGTTGCCACGGAACGAGCATTGCCACCGCGCTCGACACTACTTCACGACGAGGCTCCATAATCGCATCACCACTTTCTTGGCGCCGCTGCCACGACGGGTCCGAATCTACGAACACCTGGATCAGTTGGGCGTCGAATTCTCCTTGTCGGTCAATGATCGATATGCCGTGTTCGAATCACGGTTACCTGCCTTCCGTCTCTAGTCCTGTCGACCTGCGGCCAGGGCAAGTTCACGGGCCTGCTGCGGTCCGTCCGCGGCCAGTACCCGCTCGGCAAGAGACGCACACGAGGCCAGAGTGTGCTGCCGAAGGGCGGCCCGCGCCGCCGCCACCGCGGGCGGCGACATGGACAGGCTCGTCACTCCGAGCCCGACCAACACCGGCGCCAACAGTGGATCCGACGCCGCCTCACCGCAGACGCCAACCGGTTTGCCGAGCCGCTTGCCGGCACCGGCGGTCGCCGCCACCAGTTCCAGCAGCGCCGGCTGCCAGGGATCGAGCAGGTCGGCGAGACCGGCAAGCCCACGGTCGGCGGCAAAGGTGTACTGCGAGAGGTCATTGGTACCGATACTGACGAAGTCGACCCCGGCCAGTAGCCGATCGGCATGCAGGGCCGCCGCCGGTACCTCGATCATCACTCCGGCGACCGGCAGCCCGTGCGACCGGACCAGGTCACCGAATTCCTCGGCCTCCCGCGCCGTCGAGATCATCGGCGCCATCACCCGAACGTCTGCATCACTGTCCTTCGCCGCGAGTGAGATCGCGGTGAGCTGAGTGTCCAACAACTCGGGAAATGCCTTGGCGGTGCGGAAACCACGAACACCGAGAGCCGGGTTGGGCTCGTCGGGCTGGGTCACGAAGGCCAACGGCTTGTCCGAACCGGCGTCCAGGGTGCGGACGACCACGGTCCGGTTGGCGAAGGAGCGGAACAGGTTCGCATAGATCCGTTGCTGCTCGGCCTGGTCCGGGGCGCTGGAGCGGTCGAGGAACAGGAACTCGGTGCGGAACAGGCCGACGCCCTCGGCGTCCACCTTTGCCGCGGCTTCGATCCCGCTCTCGGTGCCGAGGTTGAGCAGCAGGCTGACCCGGTGATCATCGGCGGTGCGGCCGGGCCCGGAGACCGCGGCATAGGCCGCTGTCCGCCGCCGCTCGGCCGACAGCGCCTGCTCCACCTCGTCATCGGTGGGCCGCAGGACCAGCTGACCGCGATGCGCGTCCACGATCACCCGGTCGCCGTCGGCGATCGTCGCCGCGTCCGGGCAGTTGACCACGGCCGGCAGCCCGGCTGCCTTGGCCAGGATCGCGGTGTGGCTGGTCGGCCCGCCCCGTTCGGTCACGATCGCGAGCACGGAAGCGCTTTCCAGGGCGACCGTGTCAGCGGGCGCGAGGTCGACGGCGACCAGCACATAAGGCTCGTCGGAGGTGGGCAGGCCGGGCATCGGCTGGTCCAGCAGCCAGGCGATCGCCCGGTTGGCCAGATCGTCGAGATCACCGACGCGTTCGGCGAAGTAGCCGCCTGCCTCGGCGAGGGACCGCTGGAAACCGGTGATCGCGGTGACCACCGCCCACGGTGCGGGCCGACCGGTCCGCACCGCCTCGACCGCCGACTCCAGCAGCCCGCTGTCGCCTGCCATCAGCGCCTGCGCGTCGAGCACCTCGGCCGCCTGGCCGGTGGCTTCCGCCGCGCGGGCCTCCAACTGCTCGGCCACGGTGGCCAGCGCACGACCCACCCGGTCGATCTCGGTCGCCTCGTCGGTCACCGCCGGCATGTCCGCCGGCAGTTGGGGCGGGGCGACCATCCGCAGCGCGGGCCCTGCCGCGACACCCGGACTTGCCGGGTGTCCGGACAGGACGACGCCAGTGCGTTCAGTCATTGCGCACCGATTCGGTCGCGTCGAGGTCGCGGGCGACCAGCGCGGCCAACTCCGCGAGCTTGGCGTCCGCGCCCTCGCCATCCGCGGAGAGCACGACCTCCTCGCCCGCGCCGACCCCGAGCCCCATCACCGCCAACACGCTCGACGCGTCGACGCTCGCCCCCGAGCCGCGCGCGATCCGCACCGAGAGCGGCCCCTTGGCCGCCTTGGCGAGCAAGGCCGCCGGCCGGGCGTGCAGCCCGATTCGGGAACCTACGATGACACGCACCTCAGGCACGTCCACTCCTCTTTGTCCTAGCTGCTGATGGTCGGATAACCGCTACGTACCGAACAGATCAGGGCTTGATGGTCACCTTGATCGCCGCACCCTTGGCCACCGTGTCGATGGCGGAGAGCACATCCGACAGCGGCATGCGATGGGTGATGAGGTCAGCGACCGGGACCGCGCCGGTGGAGATCAGTTCCAGTGCCCTGCGGTTGTGCTCGGGGCTGGAACCGTTGGCACCGAAGATGGTCAGCTCACGGTAGTGCACCAGGTTCGAGTCGCAGTTGATGATCGGGTTGTCCTTGGGCAGACCACCGAAGAAGCTGATCCGGCCGCGCCGAGCGGCCATCTGCAGCGCGTCCTCCTGCGCCTTGCCCGAGGCCGCCGCGGTGATCACCACGTCGGCGCCGCGCCCGTCGGTCAGCTTGCGCACCTCGTCGACCGCGTCCACCTCGGCACCGCAGATCGCGGCGTCGGGGTGCACCCGATCGGCGGACAGGCGCAGCCGGTCGGCGTTGAGTTCGACCAGGAACACCTGCGCCGCACCGCGAGCCTTGGCCAACCGGACGTGCAGGCAGCCGATCGGACCGGCACCGACGACGACCACGGTGTGCCCCGAGCCGACGCCGGCGAACTCCTGGCCGTTGAGGACGCAGGCCAGCGGTTCGGCGACCGAGGCCTCCTCGTAGGAGACGCCGTCGGGAATACGGTTGAGCCCGTCGACCGCGAGCACCTTGGCCGGCACGATCATGTACTCGGCGAACCCGCCGTCGTAGTGGTAGCCCATCGACTCCTGGTTGGGGCAGATGGTCTGCCAACCACGCAGACACTCGGCACACTGTCCACAGGGGATCGCGGCGATCACCTGAACCCGGTCACCCACCGACCAGTCACCGGCCGCCTCGGCGCCGATGTCGCAGATCTCGCCGGCGATCTCGTGTCCGATCACTCGCGGCGGCGAGATGTGGTGGTGACCGTGCCGGAAGATCTTCACATCCGTGCCGCAGGTGGAGCAGGCGTGCACGCGCAGCTTCACGTCGCCGGGGCCGACCTGCGGTTCCGGTATGTCTTCGAGCCGGATATCGCCGGGTGCGTAGAACCGAGCGACCTTCATGCTGACATCTCCTTATTGGTTGGCGCCAACAGCGCGAGGACGGTGGCCGGGTCGGTCGCCGTGCGCAACTCGTTGGCCTGTCCGGGGTCCTGCAGGATGGTGGCCAGTGCGACGAGCAGGCTCATGTGCGCGTCGCCGTCGGCGGCGATGGTGATGCACAGTTGGACCTGCTCGCCGTCCCAGTCGACCCCATCCGGGAACTGCAGGAACCCCAACGCGGTGCGGCGGACGTACTGGCGGGCTTCGTCGGTGCCGTGCGGGATGGCGACGCCCTCGCCGAGGTACGTCGAGACCGCCACCTCCCGCTCGTGCATCGCCGGCAGGTAGGGCTCTTCCACCGCGCCGAGCTCCAGTAGGAGCCGGCCACACTGGTCGATGGCCTCCCGTTTGCCCGCCGCGTGCAGACCGAGCCGCACCGCGTTGGCGCCGAGTATCTCGGCTTCAGCCGACAAGTTCGCCACCCTCCTTGATCGCGGCTTCGACCTTCGCGAACAGCGGGTCACCGAGGAACATGTTGAACCCGAGGATGACCTTCTCCGGCTGTGAACGCCGGGCGCGAGTGATCAGACCCTGCTGGCAGAGCACCAGGTCCGCGTCGTCCGGGATGCTGTTGACCGGCGAGTGCTCGACCGCCACCGAGTACTTCTTGAGCGACTTCTTCAACTGGGAGGCCAGCATCAAGCTACTGCCCATCCCGGCGTCACAGGCAACGATGATCTTCTTGACATCCGAACCGTTGATACTGGCCATTTCCCTATACCTCCGCTGCGGTTGCCGTACGAGCGCCGGCCCGCTTGTTGCGCTTACTCTGCTTCTGCTTCTCTTCGAGCAGGAACTCATCATCCGACCCGCGTTCGGCGCGGCCAAACCCGAAGAGCGCGGCACCGACGACGAAGGAGACCGCCGCGGCGAGCACGACACCGGCGATGATGCCGAGGAAGTTACCCTTCGGAGTCAGTGCGAGTACGGCGAAGATGCTGCCGGGCGACGGCGTCGCAGTGGTACCGACACCGGTCACGACGAAGGTGAGCACGCCCGTGGCGCCACCGGCGATCGCGGCGAGCACCAGCTTCGGCCGGGCCAGGATGTACGGGAAGTAGATCTCGTGGATGCCGCCGAGGAACTGGATCACCATGGCGCCGGGGACCGAACCACGCATCGCCTTGGGGCCGAAGAACAAGCAGGCCGCCAGGACACCGAGACCGGGTCCGGGGTTGGTCTCCATGAGAAACTCGATGGCCTTGCCGCCGTGTGCCGCGGCCTGCTGGACACCGATCGGTTCGAGGATGCCGTGGTTGATGGCGTTGTTGAGGAACAGCACCTTGGCAGGCTCGATGATGATCGAGGCCAGCGGCAGCAGATGGACGTTGATCAGGGCCTGCACCCCGTCACCGGCGATCTTGCTCAGCCAGCCGACGGCCGGTCCGATGCCCAGCACACCGAGGACGGCGAAGATGCCACCGATGATGCCGCAACTGAAGTTGTCGACGAGCATCTTGAAGCCGGGGGCGGTCTTGCTCCCGACGCGGTCGTCCCAGATCTTCAGCACGAATGCCGACAGCGGGCCGACGATCATCGCGCCGAGGAACATCGGCACATCGGTACCGACCACGACGCCGATGGTGGCGATCGCACCGATGACCGCACCACGCTGACCGTGGACCAGCCGACCACCTGTGTAACCGATCAGCAGCGGCAGCAGGTAGTCGATCATCGGATTCACCAGGGCGCCGAGGGTGGCGTTGGGAATCCAGCCGGTCGGGATGAACAGCGCGGTGATCAGCCCCCAGGCGATGAACGCGCCGATGTTGGGCAGCACCATCGCGGCCATCTGGCCGCCGAATCGCTGCAGGTTGTTCCGAACTCTGGTCCACCCACCAGGTTCTTCGGTCTCGACCGAAGTCGTCATCGTGTCCTCCACAATTTCCTAGGCCTCGGCGTCACATCGACCTCGGGGGGTCCGGTTGCGATTGCGACGTTGCCTGGCATAGGTGTTCCTTTGTCGGGTTCAGTGCCGCTCACTGAGTTGCCGTGAGCGTTCGATCTCCTGGTGCACGCAAACCAGCTCGGTGCGCAGATCCTCGGGAAGCGGCATCCGGCTGCCCGGTAGTGAGGCAGCCGCCGCACCCCAGGCGAGCGCGGTGGCCAACGCGGGCGGCCCGACCGCACCGCCGTAGAGAAAACCGGCCAGCATCGCGTCACCGGCGCCCACCGCACTGCGGCGGACGGTCGGTGCCTCGCCATGCCATGCGCCGTCCTTGTCGACCAGTACCGCACCGTCCGCACCGAGGCTGGCCAATACGGTCTCCGCACCCATTCGACGGAGTTCCCGCGCGGCCTCGACGATGTCGCCGAGCGTGTTGAGCTCCCGCTCGACAGCGGCTTCCAATTCCTCGCGGTTGGGTTTGACCAGCGCGGGCCCCGAGGCGATGGCCACGGTCAGCGGCGGACCGCTGGTGTCCACCGCGACCGGCACCCCGCTCGGTCGCAACCTCCCGATCAGCTCGGCGTAGAAGGAGTCCGGGACGCCGCGCGGCAGGCTGCCGCCGGCCACGAACCAGCTCGCTTCGTTGACACAGCTCAACACCGCCGTGCACAACGCCTCGGTCTCCTCGACGGTCAACGGCTGACCGAGCGAGTTGATCTTGGTGACCGTCCCGTCCGGTTCGCTCACCGTGATGTTGCAGCGGGCCGGGTTGCCGACTGCGACTTCCAGCAGTTCGACACCTTGGTCGGCCAGCATGTTCACCAGCTGCTTGCCCTCGCTGCCACCGACCGGTAGCACGGCACGGGACTTGCTTCCGTGCCCCGCCAACGCCCGAGTGACGTTGATCCCCTTACCGCCGGCGTGCACGTGCTCGCCGGTTGCCCTGATTACTGCTCCCCGTTCCAGCGCCTGAACTTCGATGGTTCGGTCGACGCTCGGATTGAGGGTGAGGGTCACGATCACCCGCCCACCGCCAACGACGATGGCCCCGTGACCAGCAGTTGACCGATACCCCATGGGCTCAGCCCCAACATTGACCTTGGACTCATGTGATACCACCCACATTCCCTGGCAGACGCGACGGAACCTTACGTTGGTTCCCGTTGGTTTACAAGGTTTCATGTGGCTTTAATCTGTGCCTTAGTGGTTTTCCCTAGCTTTTCTGCCCCGTTTTGCCCCTCGAACCACGCTCAGATCGGGCATTCGCAACCAAAACCAACCGTTCATGTTGTCTTGATCTTGGCATCGTCCTACTCTTGGTCACCTTGACTCCACAAGAGGCGGTGAACCTTGTACGCAGAGGAGCGCCAACGCGTGTTCCTGGAACGCGCCCGTGCGCAAGGTCGAGTGGATGTGGCCCTGCTGGCCGCCGAGTTCTCGGTCACCACCGAGACCGTGCGCCGGGATCTCACCGTGTTGGAACGGCACGGCCTGCTGCGCAGGGTGCACGGTGGTGCGATTCCGGTGGAGCGGCTCGGGTTCGAACCAGCCCTCGCCACCAGGGACGGGCTGATGATCACCGAGAAGGACCGGATCGCCAAGGCCGCGCTGGCCGAGGTTCCGGTCGAGGGCGCGATCCTGCTGGACGCGGGAAGCACCACCGCCCGGCTGGCCGAGGAACTGCCGACCGACCGGGAACTGACGGTGGTCACCCACTCGGTGACCATCGCGATGGCATTGAGCGCCCGGCCCAACCTGACCCTCATGCTGGTCGGCGGCCGACTGCGTGGCCGCACGCTGGCCGCGGTGGACGCCTGGGCGATACAGGCCCTTGAGGACACCTTCGTCGAGGTCGCGTTCATGGCCACCAACGGCATCTCGGTCGAACGCGGTCTGACCACGCCGGATACCGCGGAGGCCATGGTCAAGCGCGCGGCGATCGCCAGCGCGCGCCGGATCGTGCTGCTCGCCGACCACACCAAGGTCGGCAACGATCACTTCGCCCGGTTCGCCGATGTGGCCGATGTCGATACCTTCATCACCGACACCGGGATCGATCCCAGGGTCGCCGACGACCTCGGTGCGGCCGGGCCCCGTGTGGTGACCGCCTGACCATCCGCCAATCCGGATGCCTGGGCACAGGCAAAACCACATAAAGCCACAAAGCCAGAGCACCATCACCGATCAACGACATGGCGCCAACGCTGGCGGGGAGGCGTGGCGCGAAACGAGCAGGCAATGAGTTCACGACCACGATCCCCGACACCGAGCTTCGGTGGCTGGAACGACTACCAACTGTGGGCCGACCACGATTTCCTGCCGCGACGATCGAACGAAGATCCGGAACCGACCGAGGAGGAGTCATCGGCCGACGAACGGACCGGCACCGACCGCCCGGAAGTCCAGGACCTGGCGCCGACCGAGACGATCGAGACGATCGACTACCTCGACGACGATCCGGAGCTGGTCGAATGGCCGTCACCGGCCGACGCGCAGCCGTACTCGCCGGAACCGCTTCCCGAGGACGACACCGCGCTACTGGTGCGGCCCTACACCCGGACCGGCGGCCGCACCCAGGGCTGCTACGAACTGGCCATCGAAACCCTGGTCTCGATCACCGAGTTCGGCCGGTCGATCAACAGCCTCTCCGGCGACCACCGGTCGATCTCGTTGCTGTGCGCCCATCCGGTCTCGGTCGCCGAGATCGCCGCGGGCCTGCACGTGCCGATCAGCGTCGCGCAGGTGCTGATCAGCGATATGGCCAAGGACAGCCTGGTCTTCATCCACCATGGCGATCCGGTCACCGATGACCATCTTTCGGTGGAGTTCATGCAGCGCGTACTGGCCGGGCTGCGCGCGCTGTAAGGCGGTCGCCGGCCGCGACGGTGGGGGGTTTCGGGCACTCCTTGGCTGCGAACGGGCCGTGTCGACGCAGGTCGGCAGCCTGCGGCTGGATTCTGCCGGATAGTGACGACAACGACCGGTCACCTGTGCTCCGGTGCGAGGAGGTAGCGGTGGACCCAGGACAGTACGGATCCGACGATCCCGCGGCCGACGAGCACCCGGCCAGCAGCCCGGTGCTGCCCTACCTCGAACTGGCCAACCGGTTCGACCGGCGGGTGGACCAACTGACCAGTGAGGTGCACCGCCAACCGGACGAGGCGGCCAGGGAGTCCTGCGTCGACCTGATGGTCGGCCTTGCCGTCAGCGCGGAGGCCATGCGCGCCCTACAGCGAGGGGACACCGCGACCGGCGCCTCGCACCTCGCCATGGCGGTCCAGCATCTCAAACAGGTAACGCCGGGAACAATTCGCCTTCCGTCGAACCCGAATGAACATCAATCGGGTTTCTCCGAATAGTTTTCAGCTTTGCCGGAGAATGACGGAATCGCACCCGTTGGCGACAGTTTGTGCAACGGTCAGATCAAACCGGCGCGCACGGAATCGCACCCGTTGGCGACAGTTTGTGCAACGGTCAGATCAAACCGGCGCGCATGGCATAAGCCACCGCGTGCGGACGGTTGCGCAGATTTAGCCGACTGAGCACCGCGTACAGCACGTTCTTGACCGTGCGCTCCGCGTAGCACAGCCGTTCGGCGATCTGGGCGGTGTCGAGACCCTCGGCGAGCAGCCGGAGCACGTCGACCTCTCGTGGGGTCAGCCCGTCGGACATCGGCATCTCCTCACGCAGCCGCCTGACCTGTGCCAGGAGCGACCCGAGCAGATCAGGGGGCAGGACACCGGCGCCGTTGCTGGCCGCGAGCACCGCGTCGACCAGCTGATCGGGGGTGGTCGTACGCCTCGGCAGGACCGCGACCACCCGGTATTCCACCGCGGTCAGCAGATCGGTCTCCGCTAAGTCGCCAGTAAGCAGAACGGTGCGCGCGGAGGACTCACGGGCTACCTTGCGGATCATGCCAATGATCTCCGCGTTGACCAGGTCCGCGGCGAGCACGAGCACGTCGAGCTCGGCAGGCCTTATGCTGGGCAGCAGCATGATCTCGGCCCGCGAATCGAGACAATTGGCAACACCGACGCTGGTAATTGGGTCCGATGCCTGTACTCCGACACGCACTCGTTCCACAAGCCCTCCTCAGGCAACACTGCCGATGTCCGAGATTATGAACATGCCTATTTCACGAAGTCTCAAGACCTCACCAAGCCCCTTCCACCGTCTTTCCTCCGGGCTGCCGGGGTGCCCCTGCGCCGAGTGTCCGAGATGGTCCTCGCAGGTCCGCGAGGTGGTCGATGCCGCACACTGACCCGGCCGACCGGGACCCCGTCACCCCAGCACCCGGCGGTGCCCCGCACCCAACCGGGCTTCGGGTCAACACCCTCGGGCCGGTGCGGGCCTGGCTGGGTGACCGAGAGCTGGACCTGGGCCCACCGCTGCGCCGAGCGGTGTTCGTCGTGCTCGCCATGGCAATGGGCCGCCCCGTCTCGGTGCACGAACTGATCGAGGCGCTCTGGGCGGACGCGGCGCCGGCGACCGCCGAGGGCAGCGTGCACACCTATCTCTCCGGCCTGCGCAACAGCCTCGAACCCGACCCGAAGCGCCGCAGAAACAGCACCTGGCTGACCTCGACCGGCACCGCGTACCAACTCTGCCTGCACGCCGAGGCCCTTGACGCGGACTGCCTGCGACGCCACCACGCCAACGCCCGAAAGCTCACCCTCCGGGGCGATCTGTCCAGTGCGGTCGCCGAACTGGACTGCGCCCTGCGCCTGTGGTCGGGCACCCCGTTCAGTGGTGTACCCGGCCCGTTCGCCGAGGCGGAGCGCACCCGGCTGACCGAGCTGATGCTGACCATCGCCGAGGACCTTGCGCAGGCGCTGCTCGACCTCGGCAGGACACACGCCACCCTTGTCGCCGAACTGACCACGCTGACCAAGGACTATCCGTTCCGGGAACGGCTGCACGGCCTGCTGATGCGGGTACTGTGCCGCCTGGGCCGACAGGCCGACGCGTTGGCCATCTTCCACAACCTCAGCGAAGACCTCGCCACCGAACTGGGCACCCTGCCGGTCGCCGAGCTGCAACGGCTCTACGAGCGGATCCTGGCCAACGACCCCGAGCTCGGCGCGACAGGTGACGGCACCGAGCAGACCGCGCCCACCCCACAACCGGCCGTCCATCCCCCGGCCCAACTCCCCCACGACATCAACGGCTTCACCGGCCGCACCGGCGAACTCGCCATGGTGCGTTCGATGCTCGCCGACCCGCGGCGAGCCGGCGAGCGGCTGCTGCCTCGGGACAACGTGGTGCTGATCGAAGGCACCGCGGGAGTCGGCAAGACCGCACTGGCGGTGCACATCGCCCATCAGCTGGCCGACCGGTTCCCCGACGGCCAGCTCTACCTCGACCTGCGCGGCTTCGACCCCCACGATCCGCCCGTCTCGGCCAAGGACGCACTGGAACACCTGCTGCGCGGCCTCGGCCAGGACCGGCAGTCGATCCCCATCGACACGGCCGAACTGCGGCAGCGATACCACCATCGGCTCACCGGCCAACGGCTGCTGATCCTGCTGGACAACGCGGCGGCCGCCGAGCAGATCGAACAGCTGGTCACCGAGTCCCCGACGTGTCTGTTCCTGGTCACCAGCCGCAACAACATCGGCGAGCGCCTCGCCTACCGGCACACCCGGCGCATCGGCCTCGACGTGCTCGATCCGACCGAGGCGATCACCCTGCTGACCGGGCTGATCGGCGCGGACCGGGTCGCCGACGACCAGTACGCTGCACGGTCCATCACACGGTTGTGCGGCCGGCTGCCGCTGGCGCTGCGGTTGGCCGCGGCGCACGTGATCGGCAATCCGATGCTGGGACTACCCGATCTGCTGGAGCAGTTCACCGAACAGGCAAGGCTGGACGTGTTGGCCACCGAGGACGACGGGGCGGCCACGGCGCGTTCGGTGTTCTCCTGGTCCTACCACGCGCTGCGGCCGGCGACCGCGACGATGTTCCGGCTGCTCGGCCTGCATCCCACCACCTCCTTCAGCGCCGCGGCGGCAACCGCACTGACCGGCCTGCCCGACGCGGCGGCCCGGACCTGTCTGCTGGAACTGGTCGGCGGCCATCTTGTCGAGGTGATCGGCGAGGACCGCTACCGCTGCCACGACCTGCTGCACGTCTACGCGGCCGAACTGGCGACCGAGCACGACTCGGACACCGACCGGGCGCGGGCCCACGGCCGGCTGCTGGACTTCTACATCGACCGGACCGATGGGGCAGGGACCATGCTCAACCCGCTACGGACCAGGGTCGACCTCGGCGGCCGGCACACGCGTTACGAGGTACGAGAGTTCACCGACTACGCGGCGGCGCGGCAGTGGTCGGAGACCGAACTCGGCAACCTGGCCGCAGCGGTCCGGCGCGCCTTCGAACTCGGCGACCACACGCGAACCTGGCAGCTGACGGCGGTCATGTTCGACGTCCTGTACGCCGGCCGGCACTGGGCGGAGTGGACGAGTACCTACCAGCTCGGGATCACCGCGGCGGAACGGTTGGGTGACCTGCGGGCCGCGAGCCGGCTGCGTACCGGACTCGGCTTCGCCTACATCGACCTGCGCCGGTTCGAGGCGGCCACCGAGTGCTGGCGCACCGCCTACCAGTGGTCGATCGCTGAATCGGACCCGCAGACCCAGGCCACCTGTCTACAGGGCCTCGGCATGGTCTACACCTACACCGGCCGATTCGCGGAGGCACTGGCGACCAGCCACGAAGCCCTTGAGATCTTCCAGGAGCGCCACGACCAGTGGAGCATCGCCTGGCTGCTCAACAACATCGGGGTGGTCCACAAGATCACCGGCGAGTTCGCCGAGGCATCGCACTATCTCGGCAGAGCACTGCGACTGTGCGAATCCTACGACCATCCCGCCTGCAAGGGATTCAGCTTGATCAATCTCGGCGCGGTCAACCTCCAGCTCGGCCGGTACGAGGACGCGCGACTGCTGCTGGTCCGCGCGGTGGAGCACTGCTCGCGGGCCGGCATGCCGCTGTCGGAGGCGCAGGCGTTGCTTCATCTCGGCAAGGTCGTCGAGCAGACCAGCGGTCCGTCGGCCGCCCGAGAGTACTGGCAACGATCCTGGGCGATCTTCCAGGATCTCGGCGATGTCGGTTCGAGCTTGGCGATGGAATGCCGAAAACTGCTCGACGAGGCGTGAACACCTCGGTCCACTGTGCACAGGTACCGTCAATTCCCTAGACTTGTCTGCCCTGCTTGACTTGGGTTTTCAGCCCGTGTGAGAGTGATTCGCGGGTCGTCATCGGCGATCCCACGGTCCGTACCCGAACCTCTCTGGTCGGCTCTTTTCTCGGGTGCTGGGCAAGCGGCCCGGATACGGGAAGGGTTGGACATGTCCAGACGTGCACTGATCACCGGCATCACCGGGCAGGACGGATCGTATCTCGCCGAACACCTGCTGTCCCTGGATTATCAGGTGTGGGGCCTGATCCGGGGCCAGGCCAATCCGCGCAAGTCACGGGTCAGCCGCCTGGTCGCCGATTTATCCTTTGTGGATGGTGACCTGATGGATCAGGTCAGTCTCACCGCAGCGGTGGACAAGATCGCACCTGAGGAGATCTACAATCTCGCGGCCATCTCGTTCGTGCCGATGTCCTGGCAGCAGCCCGGCCTGACCACCGAGGTCAACGGCCTCGGCGTGCTGCGGATGCTGGAGGCCATCAGGATGGTCAGCGGGGTCGGCAGGTCCCAGGCCACCACCGATGGTCAGATCCGCTTCTACCAGGCATCGTCCTCGGAGATGTTCGGGCAGGTCGTGCGAACGCCGCAGGACGAGCTGACCAACTTCCATCCGCGCAGCCCCTACGGTGTCGCCAAGACCTACGGCCACTTCATCACCCGCAACTACCGGGAGTCCTTCGGTATGTACGGGGTGTCCGGGATTCTGTTCAACCATGAGTCGCCTCGGCGCGGTGCCGAGTTCGTGACGCGCAAGATCTCCCTCGCGGTAGCCAGGATCAAGCTGGGACTACAGGAAAAACTCCACCTCGGCAACCTGGACGCGGTGCGGGACTGGGGTTTCGCCGGCGACTACGTTCGGGCGATGCACCTGATGCTGCAACAGGAGGAGCCTGCCGACTACGTGGTGGGAACCGGCCAGATGCACACGGTGCGGGACGCGGTGCGCATAGCCTTCGACTGTGTCGGGTTGCAGTGGCAGGACTACGTGGTGATCGACCCGCTGCTGGTCCGCCCTGCCGAGGTGCAGACGCTGTGCGCCGACTCCTCGAAGGCCCGCCGTGAGCTGGGTTGGGAGCCGACGGTCGATTTCCCCCAGCTGATGCGGATGATGGTGGAGTCCGATCTGGACCAGCTGGCCAGGGAACACGAGCACCGGGAGCTGCTGTTCAGCGCGACCTGGTAGGAGCCGATATCGCCGCTGGCCCGCCACCTCGACGAGGTGGCGGGCCAGCGGCCTTTATGGCTTGTGGCGCCCGGAGGGCACCGGGAGTTCAGCGTGCGGTGCGGCGCTTGCGGATCAGGGTGATGCCATCCGCCATGGAGATCAGCGAGATGTCCACTCGCGGATCGTCGCGCAGCGCCGCGTTGAACGCGCGGATGGCCACGGTGTCCGGGTCCTGCGCGTCCGGGTCGATGACCCGTCCGAAGTAGAGCGTGTTGTCCACCACGATCAGGCCGTCCGCGTGCAGCAGGTTCAGCGCCAGCTCGTAGTACTTGGCGTAGCTCGCCTTGTCCGCGTCGATGAAGACGAAATCGTAGCTGCCAGGGCCTTTCTCGGTCGCCAGGGCCGCCATCGTCGTCGCGGCGTCGCCGGTCCGGACGTCGATGCGGTCGGCGACGCCGGCACGCTTCCAGTGGTTCTGGGCGATGCTCAGCCAGCGCTCGGTGATGTCACAGGTCACCACCTGGCCACCGGGGGCCAGCGCGCGGGCGAGACACAGCGTGCTGTAGCCGGTGAAGGTGCCGATCTCCAGCACCGCGGTGGCCCTGGTGAGTCCGACCAGCAGCGCGAGCAACTGGCCTTCCTCGGCCATCACCTGCATGGCGCTGCCGGCCGGCAGAGTCGCGGTTTCGATGCGCAGCTCACGCAGGATCTCGTCCTCGCGCAGGGACATCTCCCGAACGTAGTCCGACAATCCCGATGAGACAGCCAGTTGGTTCGCCATGCAGCCAACTTAGGCCGCCGCACACCGTGTTTTGGCTAGAATCTCGGCTTTTGCGGGTCGAGCGCCGGAGCGGTCAGGCCCTGCCGAGGGTCGCGTCGGCCGGGTCGGCGAGTTCCGGTGCCACCAGGCGCAGTGTGGCCGGTGGCTGTTGTCGGGTCGGCGCGAGGTGCAGCCGTTGCAGCCCCTCGGCCTCGTCGGTGGCGGCGAGGCCGGCCGCGCAGGCACAGGGCTCGTCGGTGAAACCGGTGAACCGGTAGGCGATCTCCATCACCCGGTTGCGATCGGTCGGCCGGAAGTCGGCGATCAGGTGCACGCCCGCCTTGGCCGCCTGGTCGACCAGCCAGTTCATGATCACCGAACCGGCGCCGAAGGAGACCACCCGGCAGGAGGTGGCCAGCAGCTTCAGGTGCCACACCCCCGGTTGTCTGGCCAGCAGCACCACCCCGACGGCGCCGTGCGGGCCGAACTTGTCGGTCAGCGTGGTGACCAGGACCTCGTGCCGAGGATCGTCGAGCAGGCCACGCAGCACGGCATCGGAGTAGTGCACTCCGGTCGTGTTCATCTGGCTGGTGCGCAGGGTCAGCTCCTCGACCCTGGACAGCTCGTCCTCGCCGGCCCGCTGGATGACCATCTCCAGGCTCAGCGACCGCAGGAATTCCTGGTCGGGGCCGGTGAAATCCTCCTGCGCCGCCTTGCGTCGGAAACCGGCCTGGTACATCTGCCTGCGGCGGCGCGCGTCCGAGGTGACCGTGGCCGGGCTGAACTCGGGCAGGTCGGCGAGCCGGTGCAGGTCCTCGGCCGGGTAGCAGCGCACCGACGGCAGGTGGTAGGTGACCTCGGCTCGCTCGGTCGGCTGGTCGTCGACGAAGGCGATCGTGCCCTGGGCGAAGTTCAGCTCCTCGGCGATCTCGCGCACCGCACCGGACTTGGGTGACCAGCCGATGTGCGGCAGCACGAAGTACTCGGCGATACCGAGTTCGGTCAGCTTGGCCATGGCCTGGTCGTGATCGTTCTTGCTGGAGATCGACTGCAGGATGCCCCGCGAGTCGAGTGTCCTGACCAGTTCCCGGATCGGCTCGGTGAGGATCACCTCGTCGTCCTCGAGCAGGGTGCCCTGCCACAGGGTGTTGTCGAGGTCCCAGACGAGGCATTTCACCAACGGGTTTTCCGACATCGGTCCTCCTGTTGCGCTCCGGTCAGCGAGCGGTCGCGATGGCGTGCTGCGCCAGCATCAGCTGACAGATCTCGGTGCTGCCCTCGATGAGTTCCATCAGCTTCGCGTCGCGATAGGCGCGGGCCACCACGTGGCCGTCGTTGGCCGCTGCCGAACCGAGGACCTGTACGGCCGCGGCCGAGCCCTGCACGGCCTGGGTCGAGCTGACCAGCTTCGCGAGCACGGTCGCCGCGACCATGTCTGGCGAGCCGCTGTCCCAGCAGTGGCTGGCGTGTTCGCACACTCGGGTGGCGACCTGTTCGGCGGCGTACAACTCGGCGAGCCGGCGAGCGACGAGTTGGTGGTCGGCGAGCGGTTTGCCGAACTGCCGCCGGTCGGTGGCGTGTCGGCTCGCGGCGGCCAGGCAGGCCCGCAGAATGCCGACACAGCCCCAGGCGACGGACATCCGGCCGGCGGCCAGCGCGGTGGTGACCAGCAGCGCCAGCGGTTGGCCGCCGCCGCCGAGTACCGCGTCGGCCGGCAGCCGGACGTCGTCGAACCGGATGTCGGCGTGGCCCGCGGCCCGGCAGCCGGAGGGATGCGCGACCCTGGTCACCGTCACGCCCCTGGCGTCGGTGGGCACCACGACGGCCGCCGCCGAGGAGCCGAACCGGCCGACCACGACGATCAGGTCGGCATAGGCCGCCGCGGTGGTCCACACCTTGTCGCCGCGCACGGTCACGAACTCGCCGTCGGCCTCGATCTCGGTGGCCATCGCCGAGAGGTCACTGCCGGCCTCGACCTCGCTGAAGGCGACCCCGGCGAGCTGGCCGCTGGTCAGCCGGGACAGATAGTCCCGGCGCTGCGCCGCGCTGCCGAGCCGCGAGATCGTCCAGGCCGCCATGCCCTGGGAGGTGAGGATGCTGCGTAGCGAACTGCACAGGCTGCCGACGTGCGCGGTGAACTCCCCGCCGGTGTGGCTGTCGACGCCGAGCCCGCCGTACGCGGCGGGCACCTCGGCGCAGAGCAGGCCCTTTCCGCCGAGCGTGCGCAACAGTTCCACCGGCAGCCGACCGGTCAGGTCCCATTCGGGGGCACTGTCGCCGACCAGATCGGTCACCAGGTCCGCGGCGTACCCGAGTGACTCAGGCACCGGGCTCGGCGGCGTCCGCGCTCAACCGCAGCACCAGCGCGGTCATCCGTTGCACGGTACGGAAATTGTCGAGTTTGAGGTCGCCGCCGAGGATGGCGATCCCGTAGGAGGACTCAAGGTGCACGACGAGTTCCATCGCGAAGATCGAGGACACCAGCTGTGTCGCGAACAGGTCCTCGTCCGGGGGAATCGCGGTCTTGATTCGGTCGGTCAGGAACTGCGTGATTCCCTGCTCGACGGATTCGGCGGTGAGCTCCGCGCTGGCTATCACTGGTTGGCCGGTCACGACAGTACCTTCCCGTAGTCGTAGAAACCCTTGCCGGTCTTGCGACCGAGGTCGCCGTCGCGGACTTTGGACAGCAGCAGTTCGCGCGGCCGGTAGTGCTCGTTGCCGGTGCGGTCGGCAAGGACCCGCAGGGCGTCGGCGAGGTTGTCGAGGCCGATCAGGTCGGCGGTGCGCAGCGGGCCGGTCGGATGGCCGAGGCAGCCCTGCATCAGCTCGTCGACGGCCTCGACGGTCGCGGTGCCCGCGGCGACGATGCCGACGGCATCGTTGATCATCGGGTGCAGCAGCCGGCTGGTGACGAATCCCGGCGCGTCCCGCACGACGATCACCTTGCGGCGCAGTCGATCGAGCAGACCCCTCACCGCGGCCATGGTGGCCTCGTCGGTCTGGCCGCCCCTGATGACCTCGACCATGGTGATCAGGTAGGTCGGGTTCATGAAGTGCGTGCCGAGCAGCTCGGTCGGCCGGTCGATGGCGCGCGCCAGTTCGGCGATGGGGATGCCGGAGGTGTTGGTGATCAACGGCGTGCCCGGCGCCACCACCGCCGAGATCTCGGCGAGCACCTTGGCCTTGAGTTCGGCGTCCTCGGTGATCGCCTCGATCACCGAGGTGGCGCCCTCGGCATCGGCGACGGACACGCTGGTGGTGACCGCGCCGGGCTTGGTCGAGTCGGGGAACGCGCCGAGTAGTTGGCCGTGCCGCAGCTGCCCCGCGATGCTCGTGCGCGCCCGATCGAGGACCTCGGTGTCAACATCGATGAGGACGACGGGCACGCCGTGTCCGGCGACCATTGCCGCGATACCGGTCCCCATCACGCCGGCACCGAGGATTGCCAGCCGGTCTTCTGCCAGATCAGTTCCCACCGGACCTCCGCAAGTTCCTCCGCGCTTCATCGCGCGGCGCTCGGCCGGGGTCCGCTGCCCGGCCAGCTGGTGGCCTCGGCATCGGCAGGTACCCGCGCCGGTACCCAACGAGCGTCGGGCACGGTGGCTGTACCGGTCAACGCCCGACGGTCGACTCTAGGGTTTTCCCACAGGTCGACAACGGAACGGCCGCGTACCTGAATTCACGGCCCAGTCGGTGCGCCGCAAAGGATTTTTCGAGTGTTTCACATGGGCGCCGACGAGGTATCGTGACGGACTCGTCGATGACCACGAGGCTCGTCGAACACAGCTATACCAGGAAACCTGATCGAGGGTGGTGGACACGAACCGGGGCGTCGATCCGGAAGGGAGCAGCGGACAGGTGGAGCGCCTGCGCGTCGAACTGCTCGGGCCGATGCGCGCCCGCCTTGGCGCCCGCGAGATCGACCTCGGGTCGATCAAGCGGCGAGCGCTGTTCGCGATGCTCGCCATGCGCGGCAAGCAGGTCGTCGCGCGGGACGAGATCATCGACGGCCTGTGGGCGAACACCCCGCCGACCAACGCGGCGGCCAGCGTGTACACCTATGTCAACGGCCTGCGCAGGGCGCTGGAGCCCGGCAGGGACGGCCGTTCCTACGGCAACCTGCTGCGGTCGGTGCCGCCCGGCTATCTGCTCGATGTCGACACCGATCTGGTCGACGCGACCCGGTTCACCGCGCGGCTGGACGCGGCGCGGGCCAGCATGACGACCGATCCGGCTGCCGCCGTCACCGAGTTCGATGCCGCCCTCGCCCTGTGGCGGGCTGCCCCTTTGGACAATATTCCTGGTCCTTTCGCGCACAACATACGACTTCAGCTACTGGAATTGCGGGCCGGCGGAATCGAGGACCGCGCCACCACATTGTTGAATCTCGGTAAGCCGGAACAGGCATTGACCGGACTCGACGAGTTGATCGCCGAGTACCCGTCGCGAGAGCGACCGCGTGGACTGTCGATGTTGGCCCTGCACCGCACCGGGCACAGGGACGCGGCGCTGGCCGTCTTCGCGGACTTCGGGTCGGCGATGGCCGGTTTCGGTGTCGAGACGAGCCCGGCCCTGCGCGGACTCCACGACCGCATCGCCCGCGACGACCCGACGCTGCGCGAGGGCCGGCTGCGTCAGGGACAGCTGTCCCTGACGACGCACACCAGCACCGACGGCCCCGCGAGGACGCCGGCAGGCAAGGCCGGGGACGACCACTTCGTGGGCCGCAAGGCCGAACTGACCCGGCTGCGGACCCTGCTCGGCCTCGCCGAGGGATCGGTGCGTCCGGCCGGGCTGATCATCGGGGTGGTCAGTGGCGGCGCCGGGGTCGGCAAGACCGCGCTCGCCCTGCGGTTGGCCGACGAGGCCGCCGAGCGGTTCCCGGACGGCCAACTGTTCCTCGACCTGCACGGCGTCGACCGGTCCCTACCACCGCTTCGGCCCGAGGACGCGATCCGCGAGGCGCTTGCCGCGCTCGGCCTGCCGACGGAGGAGAGCAACGAGGACAACCTGGTCGAGTTGACCGCGCGCTACCGGACCGCGCTGGCCGGCAGGCGGCTGCTGATCGTGTTGGACAACGCGGTCTCCAGCGACCAGGTACGGCCCCTGCTGCCCGGTACCCGCTCCTGCCTCGTGCTGGTCACCAGTCGCAACCGGCTGACCGGTCTTGTCGCCCGCGACGGCGCGCAGCTGGTGGACCTCGGGCCCTTCCAGTCCCACGAGTCGATCGCGTTGCTGTCACAGGCCGTCGGGCACGATCGGGCGGCCGGAGCCGCCGGCGAGCTGGCCAAGCTCGCACACCAGTGCGCGAACCTGCCATTGGCCCTGACCATCGCGGCCGAGCGGATCACCGCGCAACCGCGCTTCGGCCTCGCCAAACTCGTGGCGGCACTGGCCGATCAGCACACTCGACTGGATCTGCTGTGCTCCCCCGGCGATCGCAGCCGGTCGGTGCGCGAGGCGCTGTCCTGGTCGTACCTGCCGCTGGAACCCTCGGCGGCGCACACCTTCCGGCTGCTGGCACTGGCCCCGTCCCGCGAGTTCAGTTTCCGCGCGGTGGCGGCCCTGCGGGGCGAGGATCCGGCCGGGACGCACCGACTGCTCGACTCGTTCGCGACGGCCCATCTTGTCGAGTGGGCGGGGCGGGACCGCTATCGGCTGCCCGACCTGTCCCGCTGGTACGCCGCGGAACTGGCCGCGCGGGAGGACTCCCCGATCGAGCGGACCTGTGCCGTGCGCAGGCTGCTGCGCTGGTACCTGCACACCGTCCTCGCCTGCGACCGGGCCATCGGTGCCGCCGAGGACGCCATGCCGGCATCGACGCCGCCCCTCGCGTCGGCGGAACGGCCCAGCTGGCTGGCCGCCGAGGACAGCTTCGACCGGGCCGCAGCGCTGAACTGGCTGACGGTGGAGGAGGCGAACCTGCAGGCCGTCCAGCACCAGGCCGCCAAACTGGGCGAATGGGAGTACCTGTGGCAGCTGGCGGACGCGTTGACCGCCCTGTCCGGCCGCACCTATCAGCCGGCCGCCGTGTCGCTGCAGCCGTTTCGCTGAGGGCGGCCGTCAGGCGGTGACCAGGCGGGAACCGGTGGCGGTGATCTCCGGCTTCCGCTGCGGATCGAGGCCGGCGTCGGTGATGAAGGTGTCGATGTCCTTGAGGTCGGCGAACTTGGCAAGGTGGTTGCGGCCGACCTTCGTATGATCGGCGAGCAGCACCGTCCGTCGGGCTGCCGCGATGGCCGCCCGCTTCACCATCGCCGACGCGGCGTCGGGCGTGGTCAGGCCTCGGTCCACGGACACCCCGTCGGCCGCGATGAACGCGACGTCCACGTAGGTGTCGGCGAGCGCGCGCAGCACCCAACTGTCCACAGACGACATCGAGCGGCTGCGGATTCGGCCGCCGAGCAGCATCAGGGTGAAGTTGGGGTGCTCGCACAGGCTCTGGGCAAGGCTGATCGAGTTGGTGACGATGGTCAGCTCCCGGTCGACCGGCAGCGCCATGGCCAGCCGCGCGACCGTGCTGCCGGTGTCGAGCAGAATTGCGCCTTCGTTCGGTACCTCGGCGAGTGCGGCCTTCGCGATCCGATCCTTTTCCGCCGACATCACCAGATCGCCCTCGATGAGTTCGCCCGTCATGAAGCGAACACCGCGACAGCGGCTTCGGACGCCACGCCGAGCCCATACCCTTCGGCACCACCATTCGACGCCGTACCGGCCAGCACAGCCGGCCGCAGGAAGCACTGGACATCACGGACCCGGTGACCTTCACTCGGTCGTCCGTCCAACTTGTTTCCTTGTATACAAAGCATTTCTACCACCCGCGATCTCTCGACCTCGGAGGTAAGCATAGGTGTGGGTCTCTTGTCAGCCCTTAACACGAAACGCGAGTGCCCGAACACAGGGCAGAGTTGCACGTCGGTACCTCGAAATGCGACAAATCGCCCAATAACCTGCTTTTTCGGCAGGCCGTCGTTGTTTCCGGCGACCGCTGCCCATTATCCTTGTCGAGGTTCGCGGCAATCGGCCCGGTGGAACGGTCCGCTCGGTCACCACCGGCCGGCGAGCAGCTCGTTGAGTTGATCGTGTTGCTGGCCGGAGTTGCGCAGGTCGGACTCGACCATCATGCGCATCAGCTCGGCGAAGTCGACGGTCGACTCCCAGCCGAGGTCGGCCCGAGCCAACCGCGAATCGGCGCACAGCGTCTCGACCTCGGCGGGCCGGACGAGTTCCGGGTCGATGACGACATGGTCCGCCCAGTCGAGCCCGACACTACCGAAAGCGATCCGCGCGGCATCGCGGACCGAGTGCATCTGACCGGTGCCGATCACATAGTCGGTCGGCCTATCCCGCTGGAGCATCAAGTGCATCGCCTTCACATAGTCACCGGCGAAGCCCCAGTCCCGCACGGCATCCAGGTTGCCGAGGTACAGCTTCTCCTGGCGCCCCAGCTTGATCTTGGCGACCGCGAGGGAGATCTTGCGGGTCACGAACTCGGCGCCGCGCCGAGGCGACTCATGGTTGAACATGATGCCGGAAACGCCGTACATGCCGAAGGATTCGCGGTAGTTGCGGGTGATGAAGTGGCCGTAGCTCTTGGCGACGCCATAGGGGCTGCGCGGATAGAAGATGGTGGTCTCGCTCTGCGGCGTCTCGGTGACCTTGCCGAACATCTCCGACGATGACGCCTGGTAGAAGCGGATCTGCCCCCAGGGGCCGCTGCTGCGGGACTTGTCGAGTCCGGACACCATCCGGATCGCCTCCAGCATCCGCAGCACGCCCATCCCGTTGGTCTCCGCGGTCAACTCGGCCTGCTGCCAGGACATCGGCACGAAGGTAATGGCGCCGAGGTTGTACACCTCGTCCGGCTGCACCGCGTCGACTGCGGCGATCAGGCTGCTCTGGTCCATCAGGTCGCCGTCCACGAAGGACAGGTCCGAGATGAGGCTGCTGATCCGCGACTTGCGCGGGTTCGACTGACCCCTGATCAGGCCCCACACCTGATAACCCAGCGACAGCAGGTGCTCGGCGAGATAGGAGCCGTCCTGCCCGGTGATGCCCGTGATCAGCGCACGCCTGGACATGTTCTCCCCTTCCACCAACACCAACGAAATACGAGGCCGACGATCGCAGCCGCTGATATTACTGTCAAGAAAACGCGAATAAGTTAGTGCTTTCCCGAACAACGGACCCGGAAAGCGAGAAATGCCGGCACCCCGTTCGCCCGCCACCACCGACACGGTGGTGGCGGGCGAACGTATCGGCTCAGATGTTCTCGCGCTGGTAAGTTCGGGTGCCCCACCACACGGCGATGGTGGTCATGGCCGCGAGCACCGCGCCACCCAACAGCAGCGTGCCGGGCGAGAGATCATCCCGGAACAGCGACCTGCCGGTGTCCACGACGTAGACCAGCGGATTGAACCGGGACAGGACGAACAGCCAGGTCGGCGCGAGCCCAGCGGTGATCGGCACCAGCATGCCCGAGAGCAGTCCCAGCGGCAGCAGCGCCGCGTTGAGGATCGAGGAGAACGCCGGCTCGTTCTTCAGTTTCAGTGCCACCGCGTTGGAGCAGGAGGCGAGGGTGACCGAGACGAGTGCGGCGATCAGCAGGGTCAGCGCGATACCCAGTATCGGCGCGTCGAGGTGGAAGATGATGGTGGCCAGTATGATCGTCAGCAGCGACTGGACCATGGTCAGCACGGCGGTTGCCAGCACCCGGCCCAACATCAGCGCGGCCCTGCTGGCCGGAGTGACCCGCAGCCGTTCCAGTACCCCGCTCTCGTTGTCGGCAAGTACCGAGTAGCCGGCGAACGCGCTGTTGAACAACGCGAGCTGAATGATCAGGCCGGGGGTGAGTACCGCCCAGGCGCTGCCGGGCGGGAACCCTGGGGTACTCCCGGCGATCTTCACCAGCAGCGGCCCGAACAGCAACAGGTACAGCAGCGGTTGCAGCATGCCCATGAACAGCCAGGATCTGTTGCGCAGCGAGATACTCAGCTCGCCTCGGTAGATCAACACGATGTCACGCAACATCAGCGGTCTCCTCGATCCCGGTGCTCTCGCCGGCGACCGGGCGGCCGGGTAGCTCGCCCTCGTCGCGCAGGCTGCGGCCGGTCAACGTGAAGAACACGTCGTCAAGACTGGGCCTGCGGACATTCATCGCGGTCGCGGTCACCTCGGCTGCGTCCAGCGCGCGCATCAGGACCGGAATCGCCAGCGCGCCGTTGGACACCCGGAACCGGATGGTGTCCGCCCCTGGATGGACCGTGTCGACACCGGGTAGTCGCGCCGCGACCTCCGCGGCCCGCTGCACCTGGGCGACGGGCACCGAGATGGTCAGGTCGTCGCCGGATACCACTGCCTTGAGCTGGTCCGGTGTTCCCTCGGCGACGATCTTCCCATGGTCGATGACGATGACCCGGTCGGCCAGTGAGTCGGCCTCGTCAAGGTAGTGCGTGGTCAGGAACACCGCGGTGCCCTGCTCGGCACGGATCGACCTGATGTGCCCCCACAGGTTCGCCCTGCTCTGCGGGTCGAGGCTCGCGGTGGGTTCGTCGAGGAACAGCAGGCTGGGGCTGTGCACCAGGCCGAGAGCGATATCCAGTCTGCGCCGCTGGCCGCCGGACAGGGTGCGGTTGAGCCGCTGGTCCAGCCCGGCAAGGTCGAACTGTCCGATCATCTCCGAGGATCGTCGGCGAGCCTCGGTCTTGGACAGCCCGTAGAGCCGGGCCTGTAGCTCGATCTCCTCGAACACCTTGCGTTCGGCCACCGTGCCACCGCGCTGGGCGACGTAGCCGACGTGTTTGCGTACGCCGCCCGGGTCGGCCAGCAGGTCGTAGCCGCCGACGACCGCCGTGCCGGCCGTCGGGCGCAGCAGCGTGGTGAGCATGCGCAGTGTGGTGGTCTTCCCGGCGCCGTTCGGACCGAGGAACGCGACCAGTTCGCCGGGCGCGACGTCGAGGTCGACGCCGCGCACCGCGTCGACGGTCCGACCGCGCGCGGTGAACCGGCGTGCCAAACCTCGTGCTGTGATCATCAAGGCCTCTCCTGCCGGCCTCAGCCGGCCTGGTAGAACTCCCGGACCGCGCCGATCACCACCTGCTGGTCGGACTCGGTCAAACCGGCATGCGTCGGCAGGTACAGTCCTCTCGCGCCGAATCGGGCCGCCTTCAGCCGTGACCAGCCCGCATCGAAGTACATCGGCTGCCGACTCATCGGCTGGAAGAACATCCTGGTCTCGATGCCCCGCTCGGCCAAGAACTCACGCAACTGCTGCGGCCGGTCGACGAGCACGTCATACATCCACAGCACGTCCCGGCCCGGCATCAGCGTCACACCATCCACATCGGATAGTCCGGCGTCGTAGCAGGCTTCGATCCGCTTGCGGATGGCCAGGAACTCGTCGATCCGTTCCAACTGGGCCAGCGCGACAGCGGCCTGCAGGTTGGTCATCCGGAAGTTGTAGGCCAGCTTCTTGTGCACGAAGTCGTCCTGGGCACTCACCGCCATGCCACGCAGGTGCGCCATCTGCTCGGCGAGATGCCGGTCCCTCGTGACGCAGACGCCGCCCTCACCGGAGGTGATGATCTTGTTCGCGAACAGCGAGAAGCAGGCGATGTCACCGACCGGTCGAACCCCATGTGCCTCGGAGGAATCCTCGACGACGCGCAGGTTGTACTCGTAGGCGATCCTCATGATCGCGTCCATGTCACAGCGCCGGCCGTATACGTTCACCGGCATGATCGCCTTTGTCCACGGCGTGATCCGGTCTTCGATCGCGGTCACGTCGATGTTCAGGTCGTCACCACAGTCGACGAAAACCGGGGTGGCACCGGTGTAGCTGACCGCCCAGGCGGTGGACACCCAGGTGAACTCGGGCACGATCACCTCGTCGCCCGCGCCGATGCGCAGGGCGCGCAGCGCCAGGGTGAGCGCGGTGGTGCCGGACGAACAGGCCACCCCGTGGGGATAGCCGTTGTAGGCGGCGAAGCGCTCCTCAAACTCGCGGACGAACGGGCCCTGGGAGGAGATCCAGCCCGATTCGACGGCCTCGGTCAGTAGCTCCAGTTCGCGGCCGGACAGTTGCGGACGCGAAACGGGATAGTCGAATGCCATGAGATGTCCTCGCTGCGTCAACCAACCTGCCGTGCCGAACGGATCGATCCGACACTATGGGCGGGCCGGCGCGAAAATCACTAGTATTACGAGGTTGCCGGTTTTCTTGCGAATCAAGGCATTTCCTCAAAGTTGCCGCAAACTCGTTGACCCCCTGATCACAGCGGTGCGAGCATCACCGAACTAAGCCTCGATCCACGTGCGCCGTGAGGCGCTGACGATTTGAGTGGAGGTGAGAGACCTTCACCGCCGACCCTGTCGCAGCAGGGCGGTGTAGCTGGGGGCAGCCGGTCCGGGTAGATGTCTGGACGGGTGGGAGCAGCCCCGACAAAGCCGGGACGCGCCAGCACTGCCAGATGGGGTGGGTCCGGCGAGCGTGACGGAGAGGAGTACGCGAGGAACCAGCGTTATACGTCTCTTAAGGGCTCACCGGCTCAAATCTGGCAGATATGGGCCGGGTGCGGTGCGTACCCGACCTGGGCAACCGGGTCGGAGAACTCCTGGGCGGGCATGTGGATGTGCGTCCGGAGGCCCCGGTGAAGTGCTGCGGGGTAGCCGGTGGCGACGCCGCAGGGACAGAGCTGGGCTCCTACTTCGTCGAGCGAATCGCAGTGAACACGGGAACCGTCTCGGTCCTGCCCGGGTTCCGCGCGGCCAGCGCGGAGAACTGGGCTGGGCACATCATCGGCCGAACGGGTCGGGACGGGGCGGAGCCGCCGTAGTACTCCGAGGCCGGGAGAGCCGGTCACATGGGAAAGGGCGGCAGCGGTGTCACGAAGGGAAGGATGCTGCAATGCCGAAAGACGCGCCGGTGAACACCGGCGCCCCGAGCTCGGCCCCAGTGGGGTCGTGGACGCGGGTATCGGAGATGCAGGCCAAGCTTCACCGTTGGTCGGCGGCCGATCCTGGCCGCAGGTTCGACGGCCTGTTCAACCTCGTGCACGACCCGGCCACGCTGATCGTTGCGTACGACCGGGTCGCTGGCAATACCGGGTCCCGCACTGCCGGTGTCGACGGCCTGACGGTCGCCGAGGTCGAACAACAGGTCGGGGTTCCGGGATTCCTGAACGACCTGCGTGCCCAGTTGAAAGAGGGCACGTTCCGGCCGTTGCCGGTGCGGGAACGTAAGATCCCCAAACCGGGCGGATCGGGAAAACTGCGAAGCCTCGGCATTCCTGCCGTGGTGGACCGGGTTGTCCAGGCGGCGCTGAAGCTGGTGCTGGAACCCATTTTCGAGGCCGACTTTGAGCCAGTCTCCTACGGGTTTCGGCCGATGCGGCGAGCCCAGGACGCGATCGCTGAGATCCACCAGTTCGGCACCCATGGTTACCGGTGGGTGCTGGACGCGGACATCGAAGCGGCCTTCGATTCCGTGTCACACTCAGCTCTTCTGGATCGAGTGCGGGCACGAATCAAGGACAAGCGCGTGCTGGGCCTGTTGAAGGCGTTCCTCAAAGCCGGGGTCCTCACCGAGTTCGGCGAAAAGAGAGACACCCATACCGGCACGCCGCAAGGCGGGAATCCTGTCTCCGTTGATCTTCAACGTCGCGATGTCTGCGCTCGATGAGCACCTGCACGCGCCGTGGAAGCCCGGCGGGGTGATGGAGACCTCCAGACAACGCGCCCGTCGTCGCGCCACGGGTTTGCCGAACTGGCGGATCGTCCGATATTGCGACGATTTCGTTGTGCTTGTCCATGGCACACGCGACGATGTTGAGGCCCTGCACGAAGAAATCGCTCAGGTGCTCGCCCCGCTGGGTTTGCGTTTCTCCGAAGCCAAGACCCGCGTCGTGGCAATGAGTGAGGCGTTCGACTTCCTGGGATATGTGGACCGCCCAACTATGCCGACACCGCGGCGTCGTGTCGTGGTGAAGCATGATGCGATCTTGAGGATGTTCGTCATATCTGTTTAGAGGTTTCGCGTCATGGTCCGCTCTTGCGTCTGTCTGACGTGTGGAGTGTTCCGTTCAGCAGACAGGAGTTGGTCATGGCCGTTAGGTCGGTGATGGTTGGGCCGCTCGTCCCGTTAGCCGTCGACCTTCGCAAGACGTTGGCCGACAAGGGTTATTCGCTTCGCTCGGCAGCTGAGCTGATGCTGCTTGTTGGGCGGTTGAGCCGCTGGCTGGAGGGTCAGGGGCTGGCCGTGGATGAGGTGACCGCCGCGGTGGTTGAGGAGTTCTTCCGAGCCAGGCGGGCTGAGGGCTGCCGCAAATGGCGTTCTTCCCGCTGTCTGGCGCCGTTGCTGGAATTCCTGCGGATCACACCGGGCGACGCGGTCGGCGGTCTGCCGGTCGACGGGTTGCTGGTCCAATACCGCGACTACCTGCGCTCGGAGCGCGCCCTGAGGCCGGGCACTGTCGGCCAGTACCTGCGGTTCGCGGCGGCGTTCCTTTCCTGGCCGCCGCTCATGCAGGGGCCTGGGTTGGCTGATTTGACCGCGGGGCAGGTCACCGCGTTCGTCATGACATCGTGCCGGCAGCGCAGCGCGAGCCAGGCCAAGCTGATGGTCACCGCGTTGCGGTCACTGCTGCGTTTCCTGCATGTCGGCGGCTATGTGACGGCGTCGCTGACCGACGCGGTGCCCTCGGTGCCGGGATGGCCCAAGGCCCGCTTGCCGCAGGCAGTGCGGGCCGATCAGATCACGGCGATCCTCAGCCGATGCGACACGCGCAGCGCGCTGGGCCGCCGGGACTATGCCGTTATCCTGCTGATGGCCCGGCTCGGCCTGCGGGCAGGCGAGGTGGCGGCCCTGCGGGTCACCGACGTCGATTGGCGTGCTGGGCAACTTTCGGTGCGCGGCAAGGGAAACCGGCTCGATGATCTGCCGATGCCGGTCGACGTCGGCCAAGCCTTGGCCGACTACATTCAATATGCACGGCCACGCACTCCTGTCAGCGAGTCGCTGTTCGTCCGTGCGGTGGCCCCGTTCGGACCGATGCACACCGGCACGATCACGTCGCTGGTGCACCGTGCCTGCGGACGAGCCGGCATCACGCCCTTCGGGCCGCACCGGTTGCGCCACGCGGTTGCCTGCGCCCTGCTCGCTGAGGGCGCCTCGCTGGAGGAGATCGGCCAGCTCCTGCGGCAGCGCGACCAAACCACGACCGCCGTCTACGCCAAGGTCGACCTGGCCCGCCTGTCCGGCTTGGCCATGCCCTGCCCGCAAGGGGCGTTCCGATGACATCGATGCGCGAGCGCGCCGAGGAGTATCTGACGATGCGCCGGGAGCTTGGCTATCGACTGGCGTGTCAAGGGCGCCTGTTGCTGGACTTCGCCGACCACATGGACCGAGCCGGGCAGACCCGGCTGACCACTCAGGCGGCATTGTCGTGGGCGACCCAGTCACCGACCACCATGGCGGTCACTCGCCGGTTGAGGCTGTCGGTAGTGCGGTGTTTCGCCCGCCACCTGGCCACCCTCGATCCCACATGTGAGGTCCCACCTACCGGTTTGCTGCGCGCGCCGACACGGCGCCCGACACCGTATCTGTATTCCCCCGAGGAGGTCTCGGCGCTGGTGCACGCGGCCGGCACCCTGCCCGCCCCGCTGCCGGCGGCCACCTACCAGGCCCTCATCAGCCTGCTGGCCGCAACCGGCATGCGCATCGGCGAAGCATTGGGCCTCAAACGCAGTGACGTCGACCTGGAGGCCGGCGTGCTTCAGGTCACCGGCAAGTACGGCAAGGTCCGACTCGTCCCGCTGCACCCCAGCGTGACGGGCATGCTCGGCGACTACGCCGCACGGCGCGACCAGCTCTGCCCCTACCCGCAGAGCACCTCATTCTTCATCACCAGTACCGGCCGCCGCGTTCCTGCCAGCCTGGTCCAGCGCACCTTCTGGCAACTGCTGGACTGGGCGGGCATCCACGCGCCCGCGCGGGAATGCCCCGGCCGCGCATCCACGACCTCAGGCATACCTTCGCCGTCGCTACTTACCTGCGCTGGTACCAGGAAGGAGCCGACGTTCACGCCAACGCGCCCGTGCTGTCCACCTACCTGGGACATCGATGCCCATCCGACACCTACTGGTATCTGAGTGCCGCGCCCGCCCTGCTCGCCCTGGCGGCCGGACGGCTGCAACCGTTGAAGGACAAGTAATCATGACCGCGCTAGCGCCCATCCTGGAAGGGTTCTTCACCGACTATCTGATGACCCAGAGGCGGGCCAGCCCGCACACCATCGCCTCCTACCGAGACACGTTCAAGCTCCTCCTCACCTGGCTGCGCCAAAGCAACGGCAAGCTGCCCGCCCAGTTGGACCTGTCTGACCTCGACGCGCCAACGATCGCGGACTTCCTGCAACAGCTGGAAACCAGTCGCGGCAACAGCCCTCTCACTCGAAACGTTCGGCTCACCGCGATCCACTCGCTGTTTCGCTTCGCCGCCCTACGCGCGCCGGAACATACCGCGCTGATCGCCAGAGTGCTCGCCGTCCAAAGCAAACGCGCCGACAAAACGCTGGTGAGCTTCCTGTCCCGCACCGAACTGGAAGCATTGCTCGCCGCCCCCAGCCGCGCCACCTGGCATGGCCGCCGTGACCACGCGCTGATCCTGCTGGCAGCTCAGACCGGACTACGGGTCTCCGAACTCACCGCGCTGCCCATCGGCAATGTTCATCTGGGCGCCGGAGCGCACGTCCGGTGCATGGGGAAGGGCCGCAAGGAACGGTGCACACCATTGACCGAACAGACAGTCCAAACGCTCACTGCCTGGCTGGCCGAACGCCGAGGCGGCGACGAGGAACCCGTGTTCTGCACGCGCGCCGGTGATGCTCTATCTCGCGATGCAGTCGCCAGGCTGCTGACCAAACACACCGCCATCGCCGCCGAACAATGCCCCTCCCTGCTGGCGAAAACCGTTACACCGCATACGCTTCGACACTCGGCGGCCATGGCTCTTCTGCATGCGGGCGTTGATATCACGGTGATCGCGCTTTGGCTTGGTCACACCTCACCCGAGACCAGCCGGATCTACCTGCACGCCGACATGGCATTGAAAGAAAAAGCCCTGGCCCGCACGCCGCCAAACACCACGCCTGGGCGCTACACCGCCCCTGACACCCTGCTCACCTTCCTCCAACAGCTATGAGCAGGCCGACACTATGCCGCAGGTTCTCAGCGATTCCCCATCGTGCCAAGGCTTCCACTGCACGCCTCGGCATAGTTGGGCGGTCCACATATCCCAGGAAATGACGACGTCATCATTTCTTGGGGTTCCGCATCCAGTGAGCCGTTTTCATCCTGGTCTGGATGCGTTGACGGGCAAGACTTATCGTTGATCACAGGTGGATGATCATCGGCGTGTCACCACCCGGACATAGCGAAGCCCCTGGTAGCAGAACTATCGACCAAGATCGCTCAGC
>DATATE010000102.1:0-220406 GCA_036268955.1 Pseudonocardiaceae bacterium | reverse complement strand
TGAGCCTTTCCGGGTAACGGTCTGTCGCTGTGTGTGATCACGTGGTCCGGTCATGCTCGATGTGGAGAATCACAAGAGCGGCTGCGACGATAGTGCCGATCTTCCACGGACAGACACTGATGTTGCGCAGCGCCTTGAAAGTGGTCTTCAGTAACGAGTTTCCGCGTTCACCGATTGCGCGTTTCCCGTTGTGTGCCTTGTTATGCGTCTTCTGCTCTTCGGTGAGTTCGCCGCCCTTGGGCTTCTTGAACGCGACGGTGATCGTGCCGGATTCGCCTTCATAGCCCAAATCGCCCAGCGCGGGCCGGTTCTGGGCGATCCACACGGCCAGGGCGGGCAGGATCTCGGGGTGCTCGCGCAGGGCGGTGGTGTCGTGCTCGCGGCCGGGACGCACGGGCGAGGTCCACAGAGGCCAGCCGTCGGGAGCGGTGATGACCTGGATGTTCCCGCCGTGGTTGGCGTGCTTGCCCGACCACCACAGATCCACCCCCTTGGTGGGGCCAGGAGTACGGCAGCGGTCGGTCTCAATCAGCGTGCCGTCGATGGAAATATGGCTGTGTCCGGCCATTTTTGCCGCCAGCAGTGCTGACTCCAGGGCCGGGGCCTGGGCCGCGAGCACCGTGAACCCCTCCTCCAGATAGTCGTAGGCAGTGGACTTGCCGATGACATTGTCCAGGGCCAGTTGCCTGACCCGAGTGCCGTCGAGGAACCAGCGCAGCACCAGGACGGCCTGTTTGAAGGGGGTCAGGGACCGGCGGTCCGCGCGGGTTCCGCGTCGCACCCGTTCGGCGTGCAGCAGGCTGGACAGGTACAGCACGGTCTGGTCGCGTACCGGCAACGTCGCCGTGTATGACACACTCATCAGGCGCGGAACCCCTATGAAGTTGATCTGTGGAAGGACCAAATTCATACCGGGGTTCCGCGTCTTTATGTTGCATCACAACAACTTCGGCGTGTCGCGACTGCTGATGCCCACGACGGCCCGTAACCATCACCCAGCGTCACGGATGGTTACCCGGAAAAGCTCAATCAGCGGCTACTCCGAGCCGAGATGATCCGCCGTTTCCATCGCGTTTAAGATCAGATCTACCGGGCGGTTGAACGCGGTGGTCCGGCCGCGTGCGCGGTAAACGCCGAGGGCATCCGTCGCACCTGGCCGTAGGCATGCCGTCTGATCTGGCAAGAAGGCGGCGAAAGTGGCGGCGGTGATCGAGTGTCGCCATGGCAGGCACGGGAAGACGATCCAGAAGACGAATGGCCCAGGTCCGAAGTAGATGTCTTCTGACCTGGGCCTTCGATACGAGAGCGGATGACGGGAATCGAACCCGCGTTCTCAGCTTGGGAAGCTGATGTTCTACCATTAAACTACATCCGCGAAGCCAGCCAAGGATACATGGCCGCTGCGCCGGGGCTAACACCGCCCGGTCGCCGAGGAGCGGCTAGTCTGGCCGCGTGCTGCTGAGCGATCGAGACCTGAGCAAAGAACTCAAAGCCGGGCGGCTGGTGCTCGATCCCTATGATCCGGCCCTGCTGCAGCCGTCGAGCATCGACGTGCGCCTGGACCGGTACTTCAGGGTCTTCGACAACAGCAAGTACACCCACATCGACCCGTCCATCCAGCAGGACGAGCTGACCTCGATGGTCGAGAAGGACAAGGACGACGAGCCGTTCGTCCTGCACCCTGGCGAGTTCGTGCTCGGGTCGACGTTCGAGCGGGTGTCGCTGCCGGACGATCTGGCCGGTCGGCTGGAGGGCAAGTCCTCGCTCGGCCGCCTCGGCCTGTTGACCCACTCGACCGCGGGCTTCATCGACCCCGGCTTCACCGGGCACATCACGTTGGAGCTGTCCAACGTGGCGAACCTGCCGATCACCCTGTGGCCGGGCATGAAGATCGGCCAGCTGTGCCTGTTCCGGCTCAGCAGTGCGGCCGAGCACCCGTACGGCTCGGCCGAGGCAGGCTCCCGCTACCAGGGGCAACGCGGACCCACCCCGTCGCGCGCCTACCTGAACTTCCAGCGGTTCGACACCCGTCGCTGAACGGCGCCGCGCGCACCGCCCCGGCTCAAGGCCGAGCCTCGCGTCGACCTGGCGCAGGTTTCCGGCGCGGGCGGCGGGCAATCTCAGTGACACCCTGACCCCGTTTTGGGGGGTTTCCCTCAGGGCGCGGGCACCTGCCGGCCCGTAGCCTCATCGCCGACCGGGTCGATCGGCCTGGTCATCGGGGCATCAACAGGGATGAAACGGACGGTAGGGCCATGGTTATCCGGGGGCGGTTGGCGCTGGTGGGGACCTTGCTCGTGGTCGGCGGACTGGCCAGCGGCTGCCGCTATGGCTTCGACGCGCAGGACAGCACCAGCACCGACGACACCACAGTCAGCCAGTCGATCACCGAGGTGCGCCTTGCCGACAACAGTGGCGATGTCACCGTGCGCGCCGGTTCGGGTGCGACGACCACCGTGCATCGCGAACTGCACTACAACGGCAGCCACAAGCCTGCCGCGACCACCTCGATCTCCGGTGGTGTGCTGAGTCTCGACGACTGCGGCAACAACTGCTCCGTCGACTACACGGTGACCGTGCCCGCCGCCGCGAAGGTGGACGGCGACGCGACCTCGGGCGAGGTCCAGATCACCGGGGTGGCCTCGGTGGACGTCGACGCCAACTCCGGCGACGTGACCGTGGGGCAGATCGCCGGCCAGGTGAACGTGAGTACGACCTCGGGTGGCATCAAGGTCAGCCAGGCGGGCCGCGACCTCGACGCGCGCAGTAACTCCGGCGACCTGGACATCAACGGGGTGGCCGGCAGCCTGACCAGCCAGTCGTCCTCCGGCGACATCGTCGCCAGCGGGCTGCGTGGCTCCCGCTCGGCCGCGCACAGCTCCTCCGGTGACGTGACCGTCGAGGCGGATGTCGCGCAGGACGTGGACGCCGAGTCGAGCAGTGGCGGGATCACCATCACCGTGCCCGAGGCCGCCTACCGAGTGGTGGTCGACACCAACTCCGGCGACAAGCAGATCGGCGTCGCCGACAACCCGAGCGGCCGGTACACCATCACCGCCAAGTCGAGCAGCGGCGACCTGCGCATCAGCACGAAATAGCCAGGTAGCAGCTCATCGCTATAGCCAGGTAGCGCCCGTCCTCGAAGGGTGGCCGCCGCCATGACGTGTGGCCGCCGACACAGCGCGAGCCGAAACCCGCGGGGAACACGATCGATGTGCCGACCGTTGTAGGAGCAGGAAGGTTGAGCGCGCTAGGCTCAAGTCCGCCAGGACGGTCGGTAACCGGCCATGGTAGGCGGTATGAGGCTGGCGCCTCGATCCGAAGACCAGAAGATACAGAAGATCCAGAAGACGCAACACCCAAGTACGACGTAATCAACGGATTGCACATCAGGAGGAATTCCATGGCGCGAGCGGTCGGCATCGACCTGGGGACGACCAACTCCGTCGTCGCCGTCCTTGAGGGCGGTGAACCGACGGTGATCGCCAACTCGGAGGGTTCGCGGACGACCCCGTCCATTGTGGCCTTCGCGAAGAACGGCGACGTTCTCACCGGCCAGTCAGCCAAGAACCAGGCCGTGACGAACGTTGACCGGACCATCCGGTCCGTCAAGCGGCACATGGGCACTGACTGGACGACGGAGATCGACGGGAAGAAGTACACCCCGCAGGAAATCAGCGCCCGCGTGCTGATGAAGCTCAAGCGCGACGCGGAGGCCTACCTCGGTGAGGAGATCGCCGACGCGGTCATCACCGTCCCGGCCTACTTCGAGGACGCCCAGCGGCAGGCCACCAAGGAAGCCGGCCAGATCGCCGGCCTCAACGTGCTGCGGATCGTGAACGAGCCGACCGCGGCGGCCCTGGCCTACGGCCTCGACAAGGGCGAGAAGGAACAGACCATCCTGGTCTTCGACCTCGGTGGCGGCACCTTCGACGTATCCCTGCTGGAGATCGGCGACGGCGTCGTCGAGGTCCGCGCCACCAGTGGTGACAACCAGCTCGGTGGTGACGACTGGGACCAGCGGATCGTCGACTGGCTGGTGGAGAAGTTCAAGTCCAGCAGCGGCATCGACCTCACCAAGGACAAGATGGCCATGCAGCGGATTCGGGAAGCCGCTGAGAAGGCCAAGATCGAGCTGTCCAGCTCCTCAAGCGCGAGCATCAACCTGCCCTACGTCACGGTGGACAGCGACAAGAACCCGCTGTTCATGGACGAGACCCTCTCCCGCGCGGAGTTCCAGCGGATCACCTCCGACCTGCTGGAGCGCTGCCGCGCCCCGTTCAACAACGTGATCAGGGACGCCGGCGTCAAGGTCGGCGACATCCACCACGTCGTGCTCGTCGGTGGCTCCACCCGGATGCCCGCGGTGTCGGACCTGGTCAAGGAACTGACCGGCGGCCGGGAACCGAACAAGGGCGTGAACCCGGACGAGGTCGTCGCCGTCGGTGCCGCACTGCAGGCCGGTGTGCTCAAGGGTGAGGTCAAGGACGTTCTGCTGCTGGACGTCACCCCGCTGTCGCTCGGTATCGAGACCAAGGGCGGCGTGATGACCAAGCTCATCGAGCGCAACACCACGATCCCGACCAAGCGCTCGGAGATCTTCACCACCGCCGATGACAACCAGCCGTCCGTGCAGATCCAGGTCTACCAGGGCGAGCGGGAATTCGCGGCCTACAACAAGAAGCTCGGTATGTTCGAGCTGACCGGCATCCCGCCGGCACCGCGCGGCGTGCCGCAGGTCGAGGTCACCTTCGACATCGACGCCAACGGCATCGTGCACGTCAACGCCAAGGACATGGCCACCGGCAAGGAACAGGGCATGACCATCACCGGCGGGTCGGCGCTGCCCAAGGACGACATCGAGCGGATGGTCAAGGACGCCGAGGCGCACGCCGACGAGGACAAGCGCCGCCGCGAGGAGGCCGATGTCCGCAACCAGGCCGAGTCGCTGGTCTACCAGACGGAGAAGTTCGTCAAGGAGAACGACGAGAAGCTCCCGGCCGAGACCAAGGACAAGGTCAACGCCGCCATCAAGGACGCTAACGAGGCACTCAAGGGCACCGACATCAACGCCGTGAAGTCCGCGGTGGAGAAGCTGGCCACCGAGTCCCAGGCAATGGGCTCGGCGATGTACGCCAGCGCGGGTGCCGACTCGGCAGCCGGTGCCGGTGACGCCGGCGCGGCCGGCTCCGACAATGGTGCTGACGACGTCGTCGACGCCGAGATCGTTGACGAGGACGAGAAGAACGCCAAGTGACTGAGCGAGTCGATGACTACGCGGCCGAGAACCACTCAGGCGATGGTTGTCCGACGTCCGAGTCCCCTCAGCGAGGAGGCGATGTGAACGAGCACGGCGGGGAAGACCCGCACGTGGTGGTCCGTGACCGTCGGCGGGTCGATCCGACGACGGGCGAGGTCCGGGTTCCCCCGGTCGACGACGAAGAAGAAGCGTCGCCGACCGGGCGGCACGCCGCCGAGGGCGAGGAGCCTTCGACGGCCGGAGCCGGCGAGAGCGCTGGCGATGCCGAACTCCGCGCCCAGCTCGCCGAGCGCACCGCTGACCTGCAGCGGTTGACGGCGGAGTACGCCAACTACCGCAAGCGGGTCGAGCGGGACCGGGACTCGGCGGCGGCCAACGCCAAGGCGATGCTGGTCGGCCAACTGCTCTCGGTGCTCGACGACGTCGAGCGGGCCGAGGCACACGGCGACCTGACCGGCGCCTTCAAGGTGGTGGCCGACAAGTTGGCCGCGACCTTGCAGCGGTCCGGGTTGACGGCCTTCGGCGAGACCGATGAACCGTTCGACCCGTCCGTGCACGAGGCCGTTCAGCACGACACCTCCTCCGAGGTGTCCGGCCCGACGGTGACCGCGGTGTTGCGCCGCGGCTACCGCTTCGGCGACCGGGTGGTGCGGGCGGCGTTGGTCACGGTGACCGACTACGAGGCACCTTCCGGTTCGGCTGCCGGCGAGCCGGTTGGTGAACCGGCCGGTACCGAGCAGGATTGACCATCCCCGACGCGAGAGGAGGAGACGTCCGGTGAGCTCTAGGGACTGGATTGAGAAGGACTTCTACCGCGAACTGGGCGTCTCCTCCGACGCCCAGCCCGAGGAGATCAAGAAGGCCTACCGCAAGCTGGCCAGGGAACTGCACCCGGACGCCAATCCGGGTGACGCCAAGGCTGAGGCGCGGTTCAAGGCCGTCTCCGAGGCTTACGGCGTGCTGGGTGACGCCGACAAGCGTAAGCAGTACGACGAGCAGCGGCGGCTGTTCGGCTCCGGTGGGTTCCGGCCGGGCAGCGGCGGCATGGGCGGCTTCGGCTCACCCGGTGCCGGCAGCTTCGACCTCGGTGACCTGTTCGGTCAGGCCACCGCCCAGCAGGGCGCGGCCGGTGCCGGCGGCGGTGGACTCGGGGACCTGTTCGGTGGCCTCTTCAACCGGCGCGGCGGGAACACGAGCAACTCCACCACTCGCGGTCGGCGCGGCGCGGACGTGGAAACCGATATCCGGATCGACTTCGCCGAGGCCGTGCGCGGCGTCACCGTGCCGCTGCAACTCTCTGCTCCGTCCACATGCGACACATGCCACGGTTCCGGCGCGAAGCCGGGCACCTCACCGAGGACCTGCCCGACCTGTAGCGGTGCCGGTCTCGTCACCCGCAGCCAGGGCGCGTTCGCGTTCAGCGAGCCGTGCGCGGACTGCCGGGGAACGGGCCGGATCATCGACTCACCGTGCCCGGAGTGCCACGGCAGCGGAACTTCCACCAAGATCAGGACGATGACGGTGCGCATCCCGGCCGGGGTCAACGACGCGCAGCGGATCAGAATCGCCGGAAAGGGCGAACCCGGCGTCAACGGCGGTCCGAACGGTGACCTGTTCGTCCGGGTGCACGTGAACCCGCATCCGATCTTCGGCCGGACGGGTGATGATCTCACCGTCACCGTGCCGGTGACCTTCCCCGAACTGGCCATGGGCACCACACTGACGGTGCCCACCCTCGACGGGAAGGTGTCGCTGAAGGTGGCGCCCGGTACGCCGAGCGGGCGGACGCTTCGGGTGCGCAAGAAGGGCATCAGCAAGCGCGACGGCAAAACCGGTGACCTCCTGGTCACCCTGCAGATCGCGGTGCCGGCCAACCTGGACGACAAGGCACGCGCCGCATTGGCTTCCTACGCGGACGCGACCGCGGAACTGGACCCGCGGTCGGAGCTCAACGCCCTGCTCGGTGCGGGAGAAACGCCATGATCAACCCGAACGTGCGATCGCTGTTCCCGCCGGGTACCGACGAGGACACCCCGGTCTTCGTGATCTCGGTGGCCGCGCAACTGTCCGGCCTGCACGCGCAGACCCTCCGCAGCTACGACCGGCTCGGCCTGGTGTCCCCTGGCCGAGCCACCGGCGGCGGCCGCCGCTACTCCGCACGGGACATCGCGGTACTGCGCGAGGTGCAGCGACTGTCTCAAGAGGACGGTGTCAACCTGGCCGGCATCAAGCGCATCATCGAACTCGAACAAGAGGTCGACGCGCTGCGGGGCCAGGTCAAGGCACTCGTCGAGGAGGTGGCTGCCGCGCACGTCGCCGCCGAACAGGCCGCGGCCACCGTGCACGCCTCCTACCGACGCGAACTGGTCCCCGTCCGTCGCCCGGAAACCGCCCTGGTGGTCTGGCGTCCGGAACGTCGCCGCCACCGCTGAGGGCGGCCCGGTCGACCTGGTCCGATGGTGCGGCGCCGGTCGCTCTAGTCGATGGTGAACGGGTCGTAGGAGATCCGGTCCAACGGGGTGCCGGCGACCAGCATCCTCGACACCGTGGAGCGGATCATCGCCGGTGACCCCGCGACCAGCACATCCCGGTCGGCCCAGGCTCCGTACTTGGTGACGATGTCGGCGAGCGTGCCGTGCTCGGCGTTGCGTGCGCCGGGGTTGTTCTCCAGCACCGGGACCACGGTCAGCCAGGGGTTGATGCTCGCCAGCGAGCGCAGGTCGTCAAGGGCGAAGAGGTCTTCCTCGGTGCGCCCGCCGTAGAACAGGTGCACCCTCGGGTTCTCGCCGTACTGCGCGAGATCGCCGATCAGCGCGGTCATGGTGGCGATGCCGGTTCCACCGGCCACCATCAGCACGTCCGAGTCGGATTCCCGGTTCACCGTCAGCCGGCCGAGTGGCGGCCCGAGTCGCCAGACGTGGCCGGGCTCGGTGTGGCTGACCAGCGCCCTGCTGACCCAGCCGGCCTCGACGGCGCGAATGTGGAAGTCGATGGTGCCGTCCTCGCGTGGCGCGTTGGCCGGCGTCAGGTAACGCCACAGCCGATCCCGCTGCGGGGCGGTCACGCTCATGTACTGGCCGGCCTGGTAGGGCACCGGGTAGTCCGGTTGCACCCGCACGGTGGCCAGGTCCCAGCTCAGCCTGCGATGTTCGACGACCTCGGCCGACCACCAGGCCGGTCCTTCGTCGGCGGCGGCGGCTTCGAGCATGGTCCTTGCCATCACCGTGTAGGCCTCGGCCCAGGCGCGCTCGACGGCGGGGGTCCAGGCGCTACCGGAGAACCGCTTGATCGCGGAGAGTAATGCCGTGCCCAGCGATTCGTACTGGCCCGCGACGACCCCGAACTTGCGGTGATCGCGACCGAGCTGGCGCAGGAACGGCAGCAGCTCGTCCGGCCGGTCGATCATCTGCACCAGATGCACGATGGCCCGCATCACCCGACTGCGCTGCACCTGCATGTTGATCGGGAACAGCTCTCGGGTAACCGGGGCGAGGCTGAACAGCATCCCGTAGAAGAACTGCGCGACCTCGTCCTGCCGCGCCTCGATCAGAGCCCAGCTCTCCCGCACCAACCGCACCATCGCGGACGCACCGGAGGGTGGCGGCGATGACGGGGGGCCTGAGTGGGGAGGGATCGGGTTGATAACGGCGTTCGCAGTCATGGTCGGGGCGAAGTCTCTACCTTCAGGCGGGGCGCCGGCAAGACGCCGAAAGCTGGTACGGACTGTCCCCCGACGGAAGGACACTAGCTCGACATTGGTGAAATGGCAGCCTTGACTGCACGTTCGGGTGGTTTCTGGTCACGTTCGGCTCAACGCTGCTGCGACCAATGGGCGAACCTTGGAGTCGGGGGCTGCAATAATCACGGAGATCGGGTAAGCGTGGCGCCGTGACATTTTCGTTACCCGTCCCAACCGGGACGGCCGGCTCCGACCTGTTGTTGCTAGAGCTGTCCGAGATCGGCCTGCCCACGGCGCTCTCGGCCGACGTCGGTCCAGCCGCATCGGCTACGGACCGTGTTCAGCCGCCCGCCGACAATGATCCGGGCAATTCGCCCGATATACCAGTAGAACAGTCGGATGTGATTTACGACACATCGAATCGGAAAGCAGGGTCGGATTGGGAGGTTGAGGACCCGCTGGCCGAGCGCGACCGCGAACTGCCGGGCTCGCGCGGGGAGCATCTGCTCCAGTGCGCCTACGGCACCGAGGCGCGGGCCGAGAAGTTCTACGAGGACCAGGTACTCGATCATCTCAGCGAGAAGATGATCTCCTTCGTCCAGCGGATGGAGATGGCCTTCATCGCCACCTCGGACGCGACCGGCGAATGCGACTGCTCGCTGCGCGCCGGCCCGCCGGGCTTCATTCAGATCATCGACGAGCGCACCATCGCCTACCCGGAGTACCGGGGCAACGGGGTGCTGGCCAGTCTCGGCAACATCAGCGAGAACGCGCGGATCGGTGTGCTGCTCGTCGACTTCGTCACCGATCTGATCGGCCTGCACGTCAACGGGCACGCGGCCATCGTCGAGGACGCCGTACTGCGTGCCGAACACCCGGACCTGACCGTCGACGACGAGCGCGGCCGCACCCCGCAGCGCTGGGTGAAGGTGGAGGTCGTCGAGGCCTACATCCACTGCCGCAAGCACATCCCGAGGCTGGTACCGGTGGCTGACCGAACCCGAACCTGGGGCACTGACGAGCCGATCGCCAAGGGCGGTGACTACTTCGCGGCCAAGGGCACCCCTCGCCCCTGGCACCAGCCCGTCGCAACCCGACCATGACCAGCGCCTGCTGAAGGATCCGCGTCGGTTCGGGCACCCGGTCCGACGCCGGGTCCGACACGGGACTCGTCGCTGCCTCCGGCGCTGTGGGCAAGTCTGTGGACAACCGTCCTGGGATTTGTGCACAACTCGACAATCCTGTGGACAACCGAGCCCTCCGGTCAGCCGAGTCGAGGCCGAGTGATCGGATTGCCAACACCCGGTTTGTCCACAGCCCCGTCCTCAACCTGGGCGGCGGCCACCCTCCGGCTTCGCCGCCGGCCTGCTACCACAAATCAGCACATCTCGCCCGAACCATCCACAGCCGCCCAACCCATCAACAATCCCAAAATCCGCCAGCCCTTGCCAGCCGACCGCGAATAGGCTGGTGCAGGGCCGCCTTCCCCCAGGGAGGGTGGGGGTTTGCCCAGAAATGAAGGTCTTTCGGGTTTTGGGTTGGGCTCGTGGGGGCCTCGCTTGGCCTGGGTTGGTCGAACTGCCCGCGTTGGTCGTACCGCACCCGGACAGCGCCGCGACCAGGGTCAACCCGACGACAACCGCCCCGACCACGGCTGACCCGATCACTACCGGCCGGCCGACCTGATTCGCGAGAAGCCCATGTTGCCGGGACAGGACCGGCCGGCGTCAGGTTGTCCGAAACGCGGAAACCGCAAAAACCTATAGTTGAGCGGAACAGACTCAACTTTCGTGACGTTATGCAAGTGGACGGCGGTTGCGGCACCCTGGCGGGAGCTCACCGACGTGGTTGTGGGGTTTCGAGACTGAGGGTGAGGGATGGACGCTTTTAATCCGACGACAAAAACGCAGCAGGTGATCTCCTCCGCGGTGCAGGCCGCGACGGTTGCCGGTAACCCAGATGTCGGGCCGGTGCACCTGTTCGGTGCACTGCTGGCTCAGGCGGACGGTTTGACCGTGCCGCTGTTGACCGCTGTCGGTGCCGACCCGGCCGCGATCCGCGCCGAACTGGAACGGCTGTCTCATGCCTTGCCGTCGGCGACCGGGGCGACGGTGTCCGCGCCGCAGTTCTCCCCGCCCGCGGTGCGCTCGCTGACCCACGCGCAGCGCCTGGCCACCGAGATGGGCGACGAATACGTCTCCACCGAACACCTGCTCGCCGGCCTCGCCGCCGAGGGGGGCCCGGTCGCCGACCTGCTGCGCCGTCACGGTGCGAGCGAGGACGCGCTGCGCGAGGCCTTCATCAAGGTCCGTGGCTCGGCCCGCGTGACCACACCGGACCCGGAAAGTACCTACCAGGCGCTGGAGAAGTACGGCGTCGACCTGACCGAGCGGGCACGCAACGGCGAGCTGGACCCGGTGATCGGCCGTGACGCGGAGATTCGCCGCGTCGTGCAGGTGCTGTCCCGGCGGACCAAGAACAACCCGGTGCTCATCGGCGAGCCCGGTGTCGGCAAGACGGCCATCGTCGAAGGGCTCGCCCAGCGGATCATCGCCGGCGATGTGCCGGAATCGTTGCGCGGTAAGCGAGTTGTCGCCCTGGACCTCGGTTCGATGATCGCCGGCGCGAAGTACCGTGGTGAGTTCGAGGAGCGGCTGAAGGCCGTTCTCAAGGAGATCACCTCCTCGGCAGGCCAGGTGATCACCTTCATCGACGAGCTGCACACCATCGTCGGTGCCGGCGCGACCGGTGAGGGTGCGATGGACGCCGGCAACATGATCAAGCCGATGCTCGCCCGAGGTGAGCTGCGGATGGTCGGCGCGACAACCCTGGACGAGTACCGCCAGCACATCGAGAAGGATGCCGCCCTGGAGCGGCGTTTCCAGCAGGTGATGGTGGGCGAGCCGAGTGTCGAGGACACCATCGGCATTCTGCGTGGTCTCAAGGACCGCTACGAGGTGCACCACGGTGTGCGCATCACCGATGCCGCACTGGTCGCCGCGGCCAGCCTCTCCGACCGCTACATCACCGCCCGCTTCCTGCCGGACAAGGCGATCGACCTCGTCGACGAGGCCGCGTCCCGGCTGCGGATGGAGATCGACTCGCGGCCGGTGGAGATCGACGAGGTCGAGCGTGCGGTGCGCAGGCTGGAGATCGAGGAAATGGCGCTGGCCAAGGAAACCGACCCCGCGTCGGCGACCAGGCTGGCCGCGCTGCGCGCCGAGCTGGCGGAGAAGAAGGAGGAACTCTCCGCGCTGACCGTCCGCTGGCAGAACGAGAAGACCTCGATCGAAGGCGTTCGCGAACTCAAGGAGCAGCTGGAAGCGCTGCGCGGCGAGTCGGAGCGCGCCGAGCGCGAGGGTGATCTGGCCCGCGTGTCGGAGCTGCGCTACGGCCGGATTCCCGCGCTGGAGAAGGAACTCGCCGCGAAGACCGAGTCCTCCGGCCTCGCCGGCGGCGGCGAGGTCATGCTCAAGGAGGAAGTCGGCCCCGACGACGTGGCGGACGTGGTGTCCGCGTGGACCGGCATTCCGGCCGGTCGGCTGTTGGAGGGCGAGACCGCCAAACTGCTGCGGATGGAGGACGAGCTGGCCGCGCACGTGGTCGGCCAGTCCGAAGCGGTGCGCGCGGTGTCCGACGCGGTCCGGCGGTCGCGGGCAGGCGTTGCCGATCCGGATCGGCCCACCGGGTCCTTCCTGTTCCTCGGCCCGACCGGGGTCGGCAAGACCGAGTTGGCCAAGTCGCTGGCCACGTTCCTGTTCGAGGACGAGCGGGCGATGATCCGGATCGACATGAGCGAGTACGCCGAGAAGCACTCGGTCGCCCGGTTGGTCGGTGCCCCGCCCGGCTATGTCGGCTACGACCAGGGCGGCCAGCTGACCGAGTCGGTCCGCCGCAGGCCGTACTCGGTGGTGCTGCTGGACGAGGTGGAGAAGGCCCACCCGGACGTGTTCGACGTGCTGTTGCAGGTACTCGACGACGGCCGGTTGACCGACGGTCAGGGTCGCACCGTCGACTTCCGCAACACCATCCTGATCCTGACCTCCAACCTTGGCTCGCAGATCATCGCCGACCCGGCGTTCGACGAGCGGCAGCGCAAGGACGCGGTCATGGCATTGGTGCAGAAACAGTTCAAACCGGAGTTCCTCAACCGGCTGGACGACGTCGTAGTCTTCCACGCACTGACCACCGCCGAGCTGACCTCGATCGTGGACATCCAGATCGACCGGCTGGCCAAGCGGCTCGGCCAGCGCAGGCTGACACTCGAGGTCACCCCGGCCGCAAGGGAGTGGCTGGCGCTCAACGGGTTCGACCCGGTCTACGGGGCGCGTCCGCTGCGCAGGCTGGTGTCCTCGGCCATCGGCGACCAGCTGGCCAAGAGTCTGCTGGCGGGCGAGATCACCGACGGCGACCAGGTCAAGGTCGACGTGCTCGACGACAACTCCAGCCTGATCGTCCGCTCCTCCTGATCGCTCGCCCGACCTGCCCGAGGACCCGCGTCCTGCCCGAGGACCTGGGTTATGGCTGAGGACCTGGGTTATGGCTGATCGTGGGCACCGGGAAGTAACCCGACCGGTTAGATCAACTCAGCGTCACCGCGATAGATCATCGGGATCGCCCGATCGGACCTGTCGCGGTGACGCTGCGCCGAATATCGTTACGGCCAATTCATTCCGGCGGTAAACACAAAATTCTTTCGCGTTAATCGAGGTGATCTCGGTTACGTCCGTTCGGCCGGTGTGACCAGGCCGAATGTCCGTACCACATCACGAGTTGGTTCCCGTCCGGAACTGACCCGAAATTGATCTTCGCTCGGAACCGATTCACCGCTACCCTCAACCCGTGGGCATCTCGCCGTGGATCTTCTTCGCCATCGCGGCCGTCGCGCTGGCCGGAGGAGTCACGCTGCTCGCCGGTGACCGGGCCAAGCGCACCGCACGCAATCGGGAGCGCAGGCGGTGGGCGGCCCTGCGCGGCTGGCAGTTCACCGAGACCGATCATGTGCTGACCACCCGCTGGCACGGCGGCACCATCGCCTACTACGGCACCGGGGTCGCCCGTGACGTGGTCACCGGCTCCACGTTCACCGCGGACGGCCGGCGCAAGGTCCACATCGCCGATCACGAGACCGGCGGCAAGATCAACTCCGTGCTGGTCGGTGTGCAGTGCCGCAGGCCGGCCGGGGTGCTGATCGAACTGTGGCTGCCCAGCGTCCCGTTCCAGCGTGACCACATGCCCGACCTGCTTGGTCCGGTCGGTCCGCGCTATGCCTTCGTGTCCGATCTCGCCGCGGCCCGCACCCTGATCACCCCGGACATGGTCGACGCGGCCGAGGAGATCGGCGGTGACGTCACCGTGCTGTGGCTGGAGGAGGACTGGGTCCTCGCCGCCGCCCCCGCCCATTCCAGCCCCGCCCGGCTGGAGCGACTGCTGCGCGACCTCGGCGAGTTGGCCGATGTGGTCGACCCGCTGGACGTCGGTCCCGGCGCGCACCCGCACCTCGGCAAAGCCACCGGCAGCTGACGCTGCGTCACGGTGACCGCACCGGTGTCGTCGCGACCGCACCAGATCGGTCACGCAGAGCCAACCGGCTAGCGTGAAGACCATGCCTACCGCGCTCGTCACCGGCGCGACCGCCGGAATCGGAGCTGCCTTCGCCCGTCGGCTGGCTGCCGATGGTTATGACCTCGTCCTGGTCGCCCGCACCGCCGACCGGTTGGACGTGCTCGCCGGGCAGTTGCACGCGCGGCACGGTGTCGACGTCGAGGTGGCGCCTGCTGATCTGGCCGACGAGGAGGGCAGGACCCGCGTCGAGGACCGGCTCACCGACTCAGCGCGGCCGATCGAACTGCTGGTCAACAATGCCGGCTTCGGCCTCGCCGGTGAATTCTGGACCGCCGGCCTCGCCGATCTGCAGGCCCAGTTGGACGTCAACGTCACCAGCGTGCTGCGGCTGACCAGGGCGGTGCTGCCCGGCATGATCGCGCGCGGCAGCGGGGTGGTCGTGAATGTCTCCAGCGTGGCCGGCTTCCTGCCCGGACGGGGCTCGACCTACACGGCGAGCAAGTCCTGGGTCACCTCCTTCTCCGAAGGCATCGCCGGTTCGCTGGTCGGTTCCGGGGTGCGGGTGATGGCGCTGTGCCCCGGCTTCACCCGCACCGAATTCCACCAGCGGGCCAACATCACCGCGCCGAGCACACCGCCCGGTTTCTGGCTGGACGCCGACCGGGTGGTTGCCGACTGCCTTGCCGACCTGCATCGCGGCCGGGTGATCTCGGTTCCCGGCGCCCAGTACAAGGCCGTCGTCGGGCTGGTGCGGTTCATGCCACGTGGCGTCCTGCGCAAATTGGCCGCCGGCCGCGGCCGCACCTAGCCGAAGCTGGTGTTTTCGGCCACGAAGTCCGCTGGTTTCGGCCTGCCGGGCTGACCGGCGCGGCCGGGCGTGCCAGGCTATGGGCCTGTGCCCACCAATACGCCGAGCGGCGTGCGCATCGACCAAGCCGCGAAATCCGAACTTGCCCGTCTGGTCAGCGAACTCTCCGTAGTGCACGGAAAAGTGACCCTCTCCTCGGGCAAGGAGGCCGACTACTACGTCGACCTGCGCCGGGCCACCCTCCATCATGCCGCCGCGCCCCTGATCGGCACCCTGCTGCGCCAACTGACCGCGGACTGGCACTACGTCGCGGCCGGCGGACTGACCCTCGGGGCCGACCCGGTCGCCTGCGCGATGCTGCACGCCGCGGCCGCCGCGGGCGAGGTGCTCGACGCGTTCGTGGTGCGCAAGGCCGCCAAGGAACACGGCATGCAGCGCCGCATCGAAGGCATCGAGGTCAGCGGCCAACCGGTGCTCGCCGTCGAGGACACCACCACGACCGGGGCCAGCCCGCTCACCGCGGTGGCGGCCCTGCGTGAGGCCGGCGCACAGGTGGTCGGCGTGGCCACCGTCGTGGACCGCAACACCGGCGCCCGCGAGGCCATCGAAGCCGTCGGCCTTGAATACCGTTACCTGCTGGACCTCGACGACCTCGGCGTCTGACCAGGACACCGCACAGACACCAGGACCCACAACCCCGAAGCCGCCCCCACCCCGCGAAATTTTCAAATTCGCCTGGCCAGACCCCCACCCTCTCCGGGGGAAGGCGGCCCTGCACCAGCCTATCGTTTATATGTGCGTTGAGCTGCGGAAATTGTGCGGGCTGTTGATCTTCGGTTGAACTGTGCGTGGTTTCGGCGGGGTTTGCTGGTTTCTGGTAAGGGCGGCGAGATCGTGAATCGGCGGCCCGAGCCGGAGCAGGAAGCCGAGCGAAGGGCGCAACGGGCGAGCGGGCCGCGAACCGGCTACCGATCGAGATCGGGACGACCGCGGTCGCTATCGGCAACCGGAATCAGGGGCCGGCGGAGACGGGAAACGGGAGTAGATCGGGGACCTTCGCGGTTAGTTCCCGTCGAGCGGGTGAGGATCATCGCCATAAATGGTGGTCGCTCAATCCGGTCCGGCGTTCTAGCCTGGTGGGGGGAGGTAGCCATGGTCTTCCGAGTGCTCGATGACATGACGGTCGCAGTGCACTACCTGGTAATGGCCTACATCGTTTTCGGTGGCTTCCTCGCCTGGCGATGGCGCTGGACAATTGCCGTTCACGGGCTATTCATCTGCTGGGCGGTCATCACTCTGGTATTCCCGTGGGCGAACTGCCCGCTGACCCTCGCCGAAAACTATTTCCGGCATCTCGGTGGCCTGCCGGCGCTCAACGGCGGGTTCATCGACACCTACATCACCGGCGTGCTCTACCCGGTCAACGACGTCCACCTGGTACAGGTCATCTGCGGTCTGCTGGTGCTGGTGTCCTGGATCGGTTTCTTCCTTCGCAACCGCGACCGCCAGTCCAAGCGCCTTTCGGTCGGCTGACGACAACCCCACGGGGCTGACGACAACCCACGGGGCTAACGACAACCCACGGGCTGAGACGACCCACGGGCTGAAGAGCCCCTCGGCCAGCCGGGCGGCGCGGCATTTACGGTTGGGCGGTGACGCACACCCAGGAACCGGGGCCGACCGAGTGGACCTTCGGCGAGCCGGTCGGCGTCGGTCCGTGGCCGGGTGACCGGCCGGCCGACCCGCGATACGACCCGGAGCTACTTGCCGAAGGCGACCGCCGCAACGTGGTCGACGCCTACCGGTACTGGCGCCGCGAGGCGATCGTCGCCGAGCTGGACACCCGCCGACATGATTTTCATGTTGCCATCGAGAACTTCCAGCACGACGCGAACATCGGCACCGTCGTGCGCACGGCCAACGCGTTCGCCGCCCGCGCCGTGCACATTGTCGGCCACAAGCAGTGGAACCGGCGGGGCGCCATGGTCACCGACCGGTACCAGCATGTGCACCATCATCCTGATTTCGCCGGGCTCGCCGACTACGCCCGCGCCGAGGGGCTGACGGTGGTCGCGGTGGACAACACGCCCGGCTCGGTCCGGCTGGAGGTTACCGAGCTGCCCCGACACTGCGTGCTGCTGTTCGGTCAGGAGGGACCCGGCCTGTCCGGACCGGCACGCGAGGGAGCCGAGCTGGTGGTCTCCATCGCCCAGTTCGGCTCAACGCGGTCGATCAACGCCGGTGTCGCGGCCGGCGTTGTGATGCACACCTGGGTCCGGCAGCACGCCGATCTGAACACGGCTTGGTGACCGAGCCGCTTTCAGCGGTACCTCGGAACCGATTCAGCGGCCACTATGGACAGGTGACCGAGCACAGGACGCGGACGAGCCCAGCGCTGTGGGCGGCGCGGGCCGGGGTGGCCGAACGGGCCGTCTACGCTCGGCACCTTCGTCGGCTGTGGGCGATGCCCGGCACCATGCTCGGGGTGGTCGGCTGGCCGGCCTCGACCAACCAGCGCTGCTTCGGCCACTGGGACTACTGGTGGCAGGCGCATCTGCTCGACTGTCTGATCGACGCGATGCGCCGCGCCCCGAGCGACGCCCGCCGGGCCAGCGTGCAGCGGCTTGTCCGGGGCATTCACCGACGCAACCTCGGCAGCTGGCTGAACAACTACTACGACGACATCGCCTGGCTCGGCCTCGCCCTGCTGCGTGCCGACCAGCAGGGCGTGGTGCGCGGCGCCGACGCACTCGCCGGCATCGCGGCCCGGCTGCGCTCGGGGTGGACCGACCACTCCGGCGGCGGGATCTGGTGGCGGGTCGGCGACAACTTCAAGAACGTGCCGGCCAACGGCCCCGCCGCGATCCTGCTCGCCCGACTGTCCGATTTGGACGTCGCAGGTGCTGGCGAGCGCGCCGACCGGCAGCGCGCCAGGTCCACTGTGGACTGGATCGAGGACAATCTGCTCGACACCGAGACCGGTTTGGTCTGGGACGGACTGCATGTCGAGCCGGACGGGTCCATTCGCGACATCGGCAAAGCCATCTACACCTATTGCCAGGGCGTGTTTCTCGGCGCCTGCGTCGAACTCGCCAAGCGGGACGCGCCGACCGGCGAGAGCATCTGGGCGGCCCGCGCGGTGCGCACCATCGACGCGGTCGCCCGTCGGGTCACCGTGCCGGACGGGCAGGTCGGCGGCAGCGGAGTCCTGCGCGGCCAGGGCGGTGGCGACGGTGGCCTGTTCGGCGGGATTCTGGCCCGATATCTCGCGTTGGCCGCGGTGACGCTGCCCGGCCTCGGGCCCCAGTTCCTCGCGCCCGCCGCACTGGCCGCCGAGCTGGTGTTCGCCTCGGCCGAGGCGGCCTGGCGCAATCGGACCATCGCCCCCGGCGGCCCGTTGTTCGGCCCGGACTGGACGAAACCGGCCGTGTTGCCGAGGCTGCACGGCAGGACGACCGAGACCCTGCCCGAACAAGACCTCTCGGTGCAGGCCGGCGCCTGGATGTTGCTGGAGGCCGCCGCGACCCTGGAGCGGGCCAGAACCTCGTGAAACCGGGCACTGTCGGCAACCCGCGAACAATGCACGGCTACGGCCCGGCACTGTGACGAGTCCGCGCCAATAGCACGCGGTGGTGCGCGGGACGGTCCAGGCGGCGGGGCTTCAGAGGCAGCCGCAGGACTGGCGGTGCATCAGGATCGGCGGGATGCGGACCGTGCTCGGTGCCGTGGTCGGGTCGGCGATCCTGGCCAGCAGCATCTCGACCGCCTTCGCGCCGATTTCCGCGACCGGCTGCGCGGTCGTCGTGATGGCCGGGTCCAGCAGCGCGGTCCAGTCCGCGTCGTCGTGCGCGACGACAGCCAGTTCCCTACCGATCCGCAGGCCCCGGTCGCGAGCCACCCGCAGCACCCCCACCAGCGCCGTGCTGTCCCCGGCGACCACCGCGCTCGGCGCGTCCGGCCCGTCCAACAGCGTGCTCAGCGCGGCACCGGCCGCGCCGGGGGCGACGCTGTGCACGAGCGCCTGATCCCAGACCAGCTTCGCCCGGCCCAGCCCCAGTCGGTAGCCCAGTACCCGCTCGGCCGAGGTGCTCACCGACTGCGGACCGCTGATCATCGCGATCCGCCGGTGGCCGAGTTCGCCGAGATGCCGAACCAGATCCGAGGTCGCCTGTACGTTCTCCGGCCCGACCTGGTCGACCCCGGTGTGTTCGGGTGCCCGCTCGACCAGGACGATCGGCAGCCCGAGCCGGCGCAGCTCCGGCAGCACCGTCGCCGAGGCTCCTGCGGAGGGGGTCAGCAGCACGCCGTCCACCCGCCGGGAGCGCAGCACCCGGATCGCGGCCTGTTCGGTGTCGGCCTCGTCGTGCGTGTCGGCCAGGATCAACGCATAGCCCGCCGCGGTCGCCGCCGCCTCGATCGCGCTGGTCAGCTCGGCGAAATGCGGATTGTGGCCGAGTGGAAGCGCAAGGCCGAGCGAGCGGGTACCGCCGGTGACCAGGGAGCGGGCGATCGCGTCACCGGTGTAGCCGGTCTCCGCGACCGCGGCGAGCACGCGATCCTTGGTGCTCGCGGCCACCGCGCGGGTGCCATTGACCACGTGGGAGACCGTGGTGATGGAGACGCCAGCCAGATCGGCGACATCACGCATCGTTATCATGTCACTCCAATGGTGGCGGCAAACGCTTGCGCAAACGCTTGCCAAAGCCTATCGATCATGCCGGGTCGCCGCCAGTCAAGACGGGATTTCACCCGGTCGTAGGCCCGCCCAGACGATCTCGTCCCCTCCTGCCTGAGACTAGGCTGTTGATCACCTGATCGGTGCCCGGCACGCTGGGACAAGCGCCGAAGGTAATGGACCGCACCGACATAATTCGGCTGTCACGGGCGGTCGTGGCGGTCACCGGACTCAGGGAGCATGCGACGGGCGGCAAGGCAGGAACTGGGCCGACCGCGTTGCTGGTCGGCCTGTGCACCCTTGACCTGGTACAACGGGTACGCGAACTGCCCGAGTCAGGGCAGAAGATCCAGTCCGATTCGGTCGAGCTGGTGGCCGGCGGCCCGGCGACCAACGCCGCGGTCACCGTGGCCGCGCTCGGCGGCACGGCCCGGCTGTTGACCGTGCTTGGCGCGCATCCGCTGGCCGACATCGTCCGCGACGACCTGCGTGACTGCCAGGTCCGGGTGTTCGACGCGCTGAGCAGCTTCCCCGGTCCGCCTCCGGTGTCCTCGGTGGCCGTGCGCGCCGGGGACGGCGAGCGGGTGGTGGTGGCGCACAACGCGGCCGGCATGCCCGACCTGCTCACCCAGCCGTCCTGGCCGAGCCTGCTGGCCGGGGTCGGCGCCCTGCTCGTCGACGGTCACCATCCCGCCCTCGCCGTTTCGGCCGCCCGCGCGGCCCGCGCCAGGGACATCCCGGTCCTGCTCGACGCCGGCAGCGACAAACCGGTGCTCACCCAGCTGTTGCCGCTGGTGGACATCTGTGCCTGTTCGGCGAGTTTCCGGCTCGGCAGGGCCGGGCCGAGGGCGACCGAGCGGTCCGTGCACGAACTCGGTGTGCCGATCGTGATCAGGACCAACGGAGCGAGTCCGGTGCGCTGGTCGCTGCGCACCCCGGAGGGCCGCATGGTCAGCGGTTCGGTCGCCCCTCCGCGCGTCCCGGCCCGCGACACCCTCGCCGCGGGCGACGTCTGGCACGGCGCGCTGAGCCACCAGATCGCGCACCTCGGCCAACTGCCCTCGGCCGAGGAACTGCCGGAGCTGATCGACGCGGCGAACCAGATCGCGGCCATTCGGGTCGCCACTCCCGGCGCGCGGGCCTGGCTCGCGGAACTGCGGTCATGACCGCAGTTGACCAGGCGTGCGCCGAGTTGGTCGGGGCCGCGACCGAGCTGGGCTGTGCGCGGCCGACCGGATCATCCCTGGGTTTTGATCACGACGCCCGGCTTGGCAACGCTCGTTGCCGGCCCGCCGATCGGCTTCCCGCTCGGGATCGGTTTCCCGGAGATCGGTGTCGTCGAGATCGGCGTTGTGGGGACCGATGTCCCGTTACCGGCCGAGCCCCCGTTGGTGCGCGGCGTGGCGGCACCGGTGGTCACGGCCGTCTCGTCGACGACCGGCGCTGCCGGCCGCCCGCCCTGGGTCTTGGCCATCTCCTGCCGGTAGCGCCAGACGCCGTAGACGGTGCCGACCACGAAGAAGCCGACCGCGACCGCGGTCACCGTGGTCTTCAACCAGGGCAGGGCGTCGAGGATGCCGGCACCGTAGTAGCCGCCCATGACCAGCACCGGTACCCACACCACGGCGCCGATCGCGGTCCCGGTGAGGTACTTGCGCGGGTTCATCCTGGTCGCCCCGGCGACCAACGGGGCCAGGGTGCGTATCCAGGGAATCCAGCGGGCCAGCACCACCGACCACCAGCCGTGCCGGTCGAGGAACTCCCCTGCGCGGTCCAGCCGCTCCTGGGTGATGACTCTGGCGCCCCGCCGACCGAGCAGCTTGGTCGAGGCCTTGCGCGAGATGTAGTAGCCGAGCTGGTTACCCACTGTGGCGACCACCACAGCCGCGATGGCGAGGCCGATCGCGCTGCCGAGGGCGCCCCGGTCGGCGAGCACGAGGCCCGCGGTGAACAGCAGCGAGTCGCCGGGCAGGAACAGCCCGAGGATGAAGGCGCACTCCACGAACACGAAGGCCAGCACGATGACCCACACCACGACGGGACCCGCGGTCCCGAGACCGAAGGCGAAGTGATGGTGTTCGTGGGCCGATGGCACTAATCAAGCGTACGTGGTCGGATAGGCGCGATGTCGGGGGTCCGGTGAATTCCATCCGATTTCGCCGCTTCCCTTACCGGCTGTGTAGACGTCGAAACGGCGGGTTGGCCGAGCCGGCCAGCCGGGCGCGCAGCCGGGCGGTGCCTGCTGGCAGGAATGGCTCGACCTGATCAGCGAGGCCGTTACCGAGCGCGGTGAGTGTTCTCAAGGCCCTTTCCGGCTGGTCGCAGGCCCAGGGCCGGGTCCGCTCGACATAGCGGTTCCCTTGCGCCACCGCCGCGCGAATCGCATCGGTGGCAGCGCGGAAATCGTATTCGGCCAGTGCGGAATTGATCTTTTCCCCGGTTACTCCGAGTGTGTCCGCCGCGAAGTCGTCGATGTCACCGACCGCACCGAGGTGATCAATGTTGCGCTGACTCAGCGCGGCCGTCCGGTTGATCAGGTTGCCCAGTCCGCCGGCCAGGTCGGTGTCGTGCCGGTGGATCAGCCGAGCCTCGGTGAAGTCGACGTCACCGAGTTTGGGCACCTCGCTGGTCAGCCACCAACGCACCGCGTCACTGCCGTAGCGCTCGACGAGAGTGAGCGGGTCAGCCGAGGCAGGGCCGGACTTGGCGATCTTCGCACCGTCCACCGTGAGGTAGTCGTGCACCAGCACCTCGTCCGGCAGCGGCAGACCGGCGGAGAGCAGGATCGCCGGCCAGTACACGGCGTGGAAGCGCAGGATCCCCTTTCCGATGAGGTGCTGCCGGTAGGCCGTCGACCACCAGTCCTGACCGCCCGCCGTGCCCGCGGTCAGGTAGTAGGCCAGCGCGTCGAACCAGACGTAGACGACCTGGTCGGGGTCGTCGGGAACCGGGATGCCCCAGCCGCGGGCCCGGTTCGCCGGCCGGGACACGCTCAGGTCGCCGAGGCCGCCCCGGACGAATGCGAGCACCTCGTTGCGCCGCGCCGCCGGCAGCACCCTCGGCCGGTCGCTCTCCAACGCGGCCAGCAGCGGCTCCGTGTAGGCCGACAGGCGGAAGAACCAGTTGTCCTCGGCGACCTCCTCCGGGGCGAGCAGGTGTTCCGGGCACCGGCCGTTCGGTAGCTCGGCCGGGTTGTAGAAGGCCTCACAGCCGACGCAGTAGTGGCCGGTGTAGGTCTTGCGGTACAGGTCGCCCGCTGCCGCGCAGGCCCGCCAGAGCCGTTCGACGACCGCGTGGTGGCGAGGGTCGACGCTGGTGCGGGTGAACTCGTCGAACACCAGCTCAAGGGGCTCGTGCAGCGAGGCGAACTTTGCGCTGTTGGCGGCCACCAGCGCGCTCGTCGACACTCCGGCGGCTCGCGCGGCCAGCACGTTCTTGAGTGAGTTGTCGTCGGTGCCGGACACCGCGCGCACCGGGCGGCCCGCGGCTCTGGCATGCCTGGCCAGCACATCGGCCTGCACGAGTTCCAGCACATGGCCGAGGTGCGGAGCGGCGTTGACGTAGGGAATGGCGGTACTGACCAGCAAGGGTGTCAGTGAGGTGGACATGTCGGTGCTCCTTCGGGGAGGACAGGCCCCACCGAGCACCGCGCACCGGCCCCCAGTGGGGACCGGCGGACTGGCTACCTGCCCAGCCTGAACTCGCGGTCCCAACGGGACCGCATCGTGCTCAGACCGGACGTACGCACCCTTTCAGCCTACGCAGCGGCGCAAAGCCGATTGTCTGTCGCTACAACGGCTGATGGCCGGCACCCCGAGGGGGAGCCGGCCATCAGCCGTCGTGTTGCCTTCTCAGACCGACCGGAGCCGGACCGATCAGAGGTCGGAGTGGCTCAGCACGACATCGTGCTGACCGTCCTCACCGGCGTTCACCTGACGGTGGCTGGTCACCGGCGGGTATCCGCTGGCGATCACCGTGTACTGGCCCTCGGGAACCTCCGGGAAGGCGTACCCGCCGTTGGCGTCGGTGTCGGTCATGCCGATCACGTGCCCTTCGGTGTCGACCAAGGTCACCCGCGCGTCCGACACCGGGCTGTTGTGCGCCCCGCCTCGGGCCACCCCGCGCAGGCTGGCCGCGCCGGAAAGCTCGACATCGGTGACGGCGTCCCCGGTCTCCGGCACGCTCATCGCCAGTGCGGTCGGCCGAGACCGGTTCGCGCTGGCCACCAGCGTGTAGCTGCCGCCGAGCAGCTCGTTGAAGGCGTACCGGCCGTCCGGCCCGGTGGCGGTCGCGCCGACCACCTCACCGCGCACGTCGGTCAGCGTCACCGTCGCGTTCGGGATGGGTGAGCCACTCGTGGCCGCCCGCACCACCCCGGTCGCCCGAGCCGTGCCGTTGAGCGCGACGTCGACGGTCAGCGGAGCACCCGAGGCCCGCAGCGTGGAGGCCTGCGGCTGGTGCCCGGTCGAGGACGTGATCAGCACGTACACCCCGTCGAGCGGAGCGCTGAGCTGGTAGCTGCCGTCGACCTCGCTGCCGGTCCTGGCGACCTGCTGGCCGCCGTGGTTGATCAGCGTCAGCACCGCACCCGGCACCGGCGAGTTGTCCGGGCGCCGCACGTAGCCGCCGATCGCGGTGCCGACCCCGGCATCGGTGAGCGCCGGTATCCGCATGGTGGCGAAGTCGTCCTCGATGGCGTGCCGGCCGTTGGTCGCGGCCAGCGCCTCCTCCGGTGCCTCGGTCAGCGCCGGGGCCTCGAAGTCGTCAAGGTCCTCGACCTCACCGAGTGCCTCGGCGCCTTCCATCATCGACTGCATACCCGACTGGTTGCGCAGCGGGATCTCCTTGATGAACAGCGCCACCACGAAGGCAAGCAGACCAACCGCCGCGGCCACCCAGAACACCAGGTCGATCGAGTTGGTGAAGCCGACCTTGAACGGCACGGCCAGCGTCGAGTCGATCTGCGAGATGAACGAGGCGTCGGTGAGCGCACCGCCACCGCCACCAGAGGTGATCTCGTGGATGATCGGCGCGTCAACCGGGTTGTGCAGCAGTGCCGGGTTGTGCAGCGCGGCGACAAAGCTCGGGTTGGTCTTGAAGCTCGTCGTGATCGCGCTGACGATCTTGTTGCCCACCGTGCTGAACAGGATGGACAGGAAGACCGCGACACCCAGCGTGCCACCCATCTGCCGGAAGAACGTGGCCGAGGCGGTGGAAACGCCCATGTCCTTGGCAGGCGCGGCGTTCTGCGCGGCCAGGTTCAGCGTCTGCATGCACAGACCGACGCCGATGCCGAGCAGGAACATGTAGATCATCGGCTGCCACAACGGGGTGTCCCAGCGGACCTGGGTGAACAGCAACGCCCCACCGGTGATGAAGACCGCGCCGATGATCGGGAAGATCTTGTATCGACCGGTCCGTGCGGTGATCTGGCCGGAGCCCAGCGAGGCGGCCATCAGACCGACCATCAGTGGCAGCGTCTGCAGACCGGAAACCGTCGGCGAGGAGCCCTTGACGATCTGCAGGTACTGCGGGATCAGCGTGATGCCACCGAACATCGCGACACCGACGACGACGCCGGCCACGATGACCAGGCTGAACGTGCGGTTCTTGAACAGCCGCAGCGGAATCAGCGCGGAATCCTTCATCAGCTTTTCCGCCACGATGAAGGCGGCGATACCGATCGCGCCGACGGCGTAGCAGGCGATGGACTTGATGTCGCCCCAACCCCAGGTCTGACCCTGTTCGGCGACGACGAGGATCGGGACGAGTCCGATCACCAGCGTGGCCGCGCCCCACCAGTCGATGACCTGGCGGACACTGCGGTGCGGCAGGTTGAGCACCCGGGCGACCACGATCAGCGCGATGATGCCGATCGGCACGTTCACGAAGAACACCCAGCGCCAGCCGGGGAGGCCGAGGATGGAGTTCGCGCCGGCAAGTGCGCCACCGACCACCGGGCCGAGCACGCTGGACATGCCGAACACGGCCATGAAGTAACCCATGTACCGCGCCCGCTGCCTCGGCGCGATGATGTCGCCCATGATCGTGAAGGCCAGTGACATCAGGCCACCGGCACCGATGCCCTGGAACGCGCGGAACGCGGCCAGCATGTACATCGAGGTGGAGAAGGCCGACGCCGCAGAACCGACCACGAAGATGGAGATCGCGATCAGGTAGAACGGCTTCCGTCCGTAGAGGTCGGACAGCTTGCCGTACAGCGGTGTGGAAATCGTCGAGGTGATCAGGTAAGCCGTGGTGACCCAGGCCTGGATGTTCAGGCCGTGCAGGTCGTTCGCGATCTTCGGCATCGCGGTACCAACGATGGTCTGGTCGAGCGCGGCAAGGAACATGCCGAGCATCAACCCGACCAGGATGGTCATGATCTGGCGGTGGGACATTCCCCCGCCCGCGGTCTGTGCGGTGGGCGCCGCCTCGACGTTCTTCGCGGGCGCACGCATCGTGCTGGTCATCGGTTTCCCCCCTTCGATGGAGTCATTTGAGTTGCTGCGGTGGTGGTCATGGCACTCGCGTGTTGTTCGAGTTCGTAGCGCTCAAGCTCACCGTTGAGCCGATCGAGCAGGCTGGTCGCCGACCGCAGGTCGTCGATCGACCAGTTGGCCAGCACTTGGATCATTTCCGCGGTCCTGGCCTTGCGGTGTGCTTCGAAGCACTGCAAGCCCCGTGGGGTCGCGGCGAGTAGGCAGGCGCGGCCGTCCGCCGGGTCGGCCTGGCGCTCGACGAGGCCGTGCCGGACCAGCGAGCCGACCTGCCGGCTCACCGTCGAGGTGTCCGAGTGGACGGCCTCGGCGAGCGCCGTTGTCCGGCGCGGGCCGTCGCTGACCAGCACGAACAGGATCAGGTAGGCGGCCTGTTCGATCCCGTCGCTGTGCTGGGAGGTGAACCGGGTGGTCGCACGCTTGCTCAGCCGAAGGAACCGCACGAGCTGGTTGAGGATGTCCTCGGCCTTCTCGTACTGTTCATCGCTGATAGCCATCGGCGGACTTGGTCGATCTTCGCTGATCGCGAGCGCCGGTGTCGAACGAGTTTTGGTGACCATCGCCCGGCTCCTCTGCTTGTGTTCCCCACGCAATTAGTTGTCGACTACAAGCATGCATCTCGATAGGTGTCTCATGCAACTAAAATAACTGTGACCCTGATCCCAGCCGCCCGATTTACCCGATTTCATGGCGTCACTGCTGGTAAACGCCATGTGACCAAGCAACCAGGAAGCACCCCAGCGGGTGGAGACCACCCGAAAGCATGAGCAAGGCTCACGGTAGCCGGCACCTCTGACAAACCTGGACGCACCGAAGCGCCGCAGAGACCCTCCCCGTGCCTACTGCCTCGTCCGCTGCTAGGCCTCCACCCGGTGCCCCATGCCGACCGGCCATCGCCGCAGGTACCGCTCGATCGGTTTCTCGGTGGCGTGATGCAGGAGTGCGGCCAGCGACAAGGCCAGGGCGAGGAAGCCCACGAACCCGACCAGCCCGGTCAGTCCGCCCGCCTGGCCCCACCAACCCCAGCTCGCGGTCACCAGGAACAACGGCTTGTGCACCAGGTACAACGCGAAGGACCATTCGCCCAACCGGACCGGCAGCCGTCGGTTCAGCCAGACGCTGCGGCCGGCCAGATCGCTGGTCGTGCCAGCGAGCAGCAGCAATGCGAACGGCGGCAGTGCCAGCAGGGCCACGAACGGCCGGTCCACCGTGCTGCCGGTGTGCAGGGTGAACGCGGTCAGCGAGAGCAGTACGACTCCGAGGGCGGCGACCGCGCCGAGGGCGGCGGGCCCGACCCTCGGCAGGCGAAGGCCGTGCTGAACCGCCTTGGCCAGCACCATGCCGAGCAGGAACTCGCCGAACCGGTAGGGCGGGAAGATGAAGAACAGCCAGTAGCTGGTCTCCGCCGAGGCATGCAGCGCGTCCGCGGCCAGCGGTGCGGCCACCAGCACCGCGACCGTCGCCGCTGCCGTGCACAGGAGTCCCTTGCCGCGCAGTCGATCGAGCAGTGGCGCGACAAACGGGAACAGCAGGTAGAAGAACATCTCGCAGGACAGTGACCAGCTCACCCCGTTGCCGCCGAAGTAGACCCCCTGCTGCGGCGACCAGGCCTGCAGCAGCAGGATCTCGGCGACGTGGCCGAACGGCCCCGGCAGTACCTCCTGTGCCGCGAGCACGGTGAAGGCCACCATGGTGAGCAGGAATTGCAGCGGCCACACCCGGCAGAATCGCATCCACAGAAAACGGCGGCCATTGCCGCGTTTGCTCGACCAGGTCAACACGAATCCGGACAACATGAAGAAGAAGCTGACACCGATATAACCGTAACTGGCCAGCACGGTGAGCGATTGTGCCCCGGTGAACTGGCCGCCGACGTGACACAGCACAACGGCGAGCGCGGCGAAGAACCGCATGCCGGTCAAGGTGTCCAGCCGGCACGGCGGCTGGTTCGGCGCGGACCTCGTCCCGGTGGTGAGCACGGTTGACTCGCCGGAAAATGTGTCCGTGCTCACCATTGGTTGCGGTTCCTCACATTGTTGGCACTGGCGTTCTCGTTGGTCCGATGCTTGTTGACCAAGCTGTAGGAACACCAAGACCAAGCTGGGTGCCGACTAAATGTGAGTTAAGGACAATTGCGCTGATTTCTTAAACTAAAAATTCCACTTAGGTTCCGCGGAGCGAGGAATGCCGGCCACTCGGCGGGCTCACACCCCTACCACCCCAACGCGAACACGGCCGGAGTTGTCCACAATCGCGCACGCTGTCCACACCCGGCCCCAATTGCTCCCCGCACCCCCAAAAATTCGAATAGAGTTGATCTCGGGGGGCGCCCCAATGTGGTGGGGGCGAAAATTTGCGGCGACGCGGAGCCGCAGCGACGCGACGACGTGCGCGGAGCGGCGACCGGCGCGGGCGCGGAATCGTGCACCGGCAGAGTTGTGCGCCGGTGGAACCGTGTGTCGATCGGGCCGACTATTCCGGAGTGCCCTGGGCGATCCAGTCTGCGAACACCGCGATCCGCTCGGTCGGCCAGGCGCCGTCGCAGGGCATCGAGCCCGCGCGCAGCCGGGCCAGGATCGCCTCGGCGTGGGTCCGCACATCCTCAGGTGACCACAGGTCGAACGCGAAGCGCATCGAATTGCGGTCCATCGCCCGGAACAGCTGCTTGATGTGCACCGCGAAGCTCAGCGGCTGACCAGGATCGGGCAGCGCCGCCGCGGGCTTCTCGGTTTCCGTTGCGAGTGCGGAGATCCGCGAACCGGGCATCGCACCGGCCACCCACGGCCAGTGCGGCATCGGCATGCCCTGCGGCGGTAGGGCGCCGGGCTGCGAGTTCTCCACCGCGATCCGCGAACCCCACTCCAGGTACGAGTTGAAGGCCGCCCGGAACTCCGCGTCATTGGGTAGACCGGCGTCGTTGGCGGACTGGCCGAGCAGGCTGACCCACCGCGCCCGCTGCTCATCGCTCAGGTGCTTGCCGAGATGCTGCGAGATCATCCGCGCATACCCGCCGTAGGTTCCGCTGTAGGCCTCCGGCCCGCCGAAAACCTCGCCGAGCCAGGCCGCGACCCGCTCGGGATGGTCAGGGGACATGTCCGCGAACAGCGGCGAGAGCAGCGGATCGGCCGGCACGTACTTGGCGTAGAAGATCTTCGTCATCCGCAGCAGCGCGGGGAAACCGCCTGCCCATTCGAAAACCGACGGCTCGTCGGCGACCGGCGGGTCGCTGAAGCCGACGTAGAAGTGCATTCCGGAACAGAACGGCTTGTTGCGCGAGTGACCGCAGCGGCACAGCGCATAGTGCTCGGTCGACGCACCGGCCGCACGCGGTTCCGGTTCGCCGTCGGCGCCGGTCAGTGCCGGGCCACCGGTCACCCGGTACGGGCCGTCCTTGGACACTTCGATCGACGGCGCCCGCCCGGCCCGGTCCACCTGTTCCCGCGCTTCCCGGTCGTCGATCGCGTAGCTGAGCGCACCGGAAGGGCAGGATCGGACCACGTCGACGATCTCGTCCATCCGCGCCCCGGACGCGGTCACGAACGGTTCCTCGCCCGCGTGGAAGACCCGGTTCAGCCGGTCGGTACACAGTCCGGAGTGCTGGCAGATCCCCCGATTGTCCAGCACCGTGACGCCGACACCCGGATACCGATCGCGCCGGTCGGCGACCCGTTCCGGGTCCTTCGCGCCGGTGAACCCGACCCGGACGTGCGAACCGTCGCACCATGGCTTGCTCGCCGACTCGCCGCAGCGGCACAGCGCCATGGTCGGCGTCACCGGCATCGACCGGCCGAGCGCATCGGTGAGGCCGACCGCGCCGGTCACCAGGTAGGGGCCGTCCGCGCTGACCTGAACTCCGCTCGGCACACCGTCCTGCGCCCGCGCGAGTTCGGCGAGGACCGGCGCGGTCTCCGGGCGCCCGGCCACCAGGTGCTGGAGGGCGGCGGTCGCCTCGACGAGGCCGTTCGGCGCCTGCGGCTGGGCGCGCAACCGGGTCGCGGTGCGGGCCAACGCGAGCAGTGCGGCGTCGACGGAGAAGCTGACGGAGACGTCGATGGCGACGGAACCCTCGACGGAGTCGATGGAGTTGACGGAACCCTCGACGGAATTGACGGGAGTCTCGACCGGCTCGACCGACCCCTCGGCGGTTGGCCGGCCGAGACCGTCGGCCCCGGAGAGGGCGTCGAGCAGCGGTCGGAGCACGCTGTTGCGCAGCCGGTCGGCGATGGCCGGCCAGTCCGCGTCGGCTGCTGACCCGCCTGACTCGGCACCGTTGAGCACTGACTCGCCACGATCGAGTACCGACTCGACCGTGGCGAGGAGTTTCGGTAGCGAAGCGGCCAGGGTGTTCGCGTCAATTGCCTGTGACATGGCAACCTCCCCCTCCAGCGCCGCACCGAGCGGCGCGCGACAACCCGAAAGATATCTTAACGTGCAGCAAACGCAATCAGGTTCGGAAGAGCCGGTCGGTGCCGGTGACCATGTCGACCGGGTGCTGGCCCTCTGGGCGGGCGAGGCGCCACAACTGGACCTGGCGACGGTCGGGGTCATCGCCCGCCTCGGCCGGGTCCGTGCCTACATCGACCGGCAGCTCGACGAGACCCTCGGCGAGTACGGCCTGACCCGCCAGTCCTGGGATGTGCTGGCCAGCCTGCGCAGGGTCGGCCCGCCCTACCGGCTCACCCCGACCGACCTCTACCAAGCGGTGATGCGCACCTCCGGGGCGATAACGCACACCCTGCACGGCCTTGAACACGCCGGGCTGGTCAGCCGCGAACCGAACCCGGACGACAAGCGCAGCATGCACGTGCGGCTCACCGACGCCGGTCGCGCGCTGACCGAGGAGGTGGCGCCGGAGCACCTCGCCAACGAGCACCGCATGCTCGCGCCGCTCAACGAGGCGGAGCGCAACACCCTGGCCGACCTGCTGCGCACCCTACTGATCGCCTTCGAGCGGGATCAGCCCACGCCGCACGCGCCGACCTCGGCATCCCGGCCTCGGCCGCGGCCGGACCAGGACTGACGAGGCGCTCGGCGAGCGGCAGTCCGGTCGACGGCCGGTGTGCCGCCACGGGGTGAGCCGGCGGCGGGATCCGCGCGACGTGCGTGACGGCCTCGGCCGTGACCGTCCTGGCGGCCGGGGTGGGCCGGCATGGCCGCCGGTAAACCGACTTTAGTAGCTGGTAGCGGTCCCGAAGGCTTCCTAAGGTCAGCAGGTTCCTCGGCTACCGGCCACCGGCGCACCCCTGACCTCGGCGCCGTGGCGCACAGCAGGAAATGGTGCCGAGGCACACCGTGACGAACGCACCGCGCACTGCCGCGCGGGACATTGGGAGGGCACGTGCAGGAGAGCACCGATCGTTTATCCGCTGGTCGTTCATCCACCGTGAGACGGCGGGGCAGCCGCAGGGCCACGGCTCTGTTCGGCGCCGCGGTCGTGGCCGTTGCCGTATCGGCGGTCATGCTGCCAGCGGCGAACGCCGCGCAGGCGACGCCGACCACCAAGATGATCAGGCCGGAACTGAGTACGGCCGCCGCCGTGGTCGGCGCGAACCCGACGGTCGCCGGCCGGGTCGCCGCGATCGACAGGGCCGCGACGACCCTGCCGGACGTGACCACCGCCTACGGCGTGCCCGATCTCTGGAACGCGGGTGTCACCGGGGCCGGCACCACGGTCGCCGTCGTCGACTCCTTCGGTGACCCGAACGCCGCGCAGGTCCTCGACTCCTACGACACCGAGCACGGCCTGCCCGCCGCCGACCTCTCGGTCATCGCGCCGGCCGGTCCGATCCCGGTCTGCACCCCTGCCCTCGAACAGCAGATCGGCTGCGACGACTGGATCGGCGAGACCGACCTGGACATCGTGATGGTGCACGCCATCGCGCCCGAGGCGCACATCGTCATCGCGGCGACCCCGGTGAACGAGACCGAGGGCTTCACCGGCCTGCCCGAGATGATGGACGCGATCGCCTACATCGCCAAGCACCACATCGCGGACGTCATCTCGCTGAGCTTCGGCACCCCCGAGGACGACTTCCCGACGCTGAACGACCCGAAGCAGCTCGACTACGCCTTCCGCGACGCGAAGGCCGCCGGTATCCCGGTGGTCGCGGCGACCGGTGACTGTGGCGCGACGGACAACACCCTCGACTCGGCGACCCAGTGTGGCCAGGTCTTCCCGTACCGGGTGGCCAGCTGGCCGGGGTCGGACCCGCTGGTGACCGCGGTCGGCGGCAGCGTGCTGCAGCTCGACGCGAACAACCAGCAGATCGCGCCCGCGGTGCTGTGGCCGGAGTCCGGCGCGGGCCTTTCCAAGACCTACGCGCGGCCGTCCTGGCAGGACAAGGTCGCCTCGATCACCGGCAGCACCCAGCGTTCGCTGCCGGACATCACCATGCAGGGCATTGACGGCACCTCGCAGGCGACCCCGCTGTTCGGCGCGGTGCTGGCGCTGGCCACCCAACTGCACGGCGGCCCGCTCGGGTTCATCGACAGCGCCCTCTACAAGATGGGCCCGAAGGGCGCCAAGGCCGGCATCGTCGACATCACCTCCGGTAACAACAGCCAGTACGGCGTGTCCGGTTTCTCGGCCGGTACCGGGTTCGACACCGCTTCTGGTTGGGGCACCGTCGACCCCGAGACCTTCGTGCCGGCACTGGTCAAGCAGATCGGCTGACACACCGAACAGCCGACAACGAAGCGGCTCCGGTGACACCCGCAGGTCACCGGGGCCGCTTGTTGTCCGTCGACTCGGCCCCAGCCGCCGAGTGTCCTAAATGGACATCGAGCCTCGGGTCGATCTCTCGTCAGGCACGTGAACTGATTCGTCAAGGATGGGCCGGACCCGGTCGCGGACTGTTCGAAGAGCGCGCCAGCGGATTACTGTCGACAGTATGGACAGCCAGAGTCTGCTTGCCGAACTGCGCGCGAACCTCGGTCCGGACGCGGTGCTCACCGACGTCGACGTGACCGCGAGCTACCAGCGGGACATGATGCCGCTGGCGCCCTACGGCAGTCCGCTCGCGGTCGTCCTGCCGGTGGACACCGCTGGGGTGCAGGCGGCGGTGCGGGCCTGCGCGGCGGCCGGGGTGCCGATCGTGCCGCGTGGCGCCGGCAGTGGCCTGTCCGGTGCGGCCAACGCCATCGACGGCTGTGTGGTGCTGGCGCTGACCAAGCTCAACGAGATCGAGGAGATCGACCCGGACAACCGGCTCGCCGTCGTGCAGCCGGGCGTGGTGAACCTCGATTTCCGTACGGCGGTGGAGAAGCACGGCCTGTTCTATCCGCCCGATCCCTCCAGCTATGACTGGTGCACCATCGGCGGCAACCTGTCCACCAACGCGGGTGGCCTGTGCTGCGTGAAGTACGGCGTGACCACCGATTCCGTCCTCGGCCTCGACGTCGTACTCGCCGACGGCGAACTGCTGCGCACCGGCAGGCGCACGGTGAAGGGCGTCGCGGGCTACGACCTGACCAAGCTGTTCATCGGCAGCGAGGGCACCCTCGGCGTGATCACGCGGGCCACCCTCGCGCTGCGCCCGCTGCCGCAGGCCCCGGCCACCCTGGTCGCCACCTTCGACCACGCCGACGCCGCAGGCTCCGCGGTGGCGAGGGTCATCCGCGAGGGACTCGTCCCTTCGCTGATGGAGATCATGGACTCCTCCTCGATCAAGGCGGCGGAGGCGTACCTGAAGACGCAGGTCGGGCCGGGCGGGGACTGCGCGGCGCTGCTGCTGTGCCAGTCCGACTCCGGGGGCGAGGTCGCCGACCGGGAACTCGCCGCGATCGAGACCATCTGTGTCGATGCCGGCGCGACCATGGCCTACGCCACCACCGATCTGGCCGAGGGCCGGATGCTGTTGCAGGCCCGGCGGGTGGTGCTGATGGCCCTGGAGGTCTACGGCGCCTGGCTGACCGACGACGTGTGCGTACCGCGTACCAGGATCGCCGAGCTGATCTCCGGCTGTGAACGGATCAGCGCCGAATGCGGGTTGCGCATCGCCGTTGTCGGCCATGCCGGCGACGGGAACATGCACCCGACGATCGTCTACGACCCCGATTCCGCCGAGGAGTTCGCGAGGGCGCGCACCGCGTTCGACGCGATCCTGGCCCTCGGCCTCCGGCTCGGCGGCACCGTCACCGGGGAGCACGGTATCGGCAAGATCAAGCGGGAATGGCTGGAAACCGAGATCGGCCCGGTCGGGATGCGGGTGCACCGCAGCCTCAAGGCCGCGCTCGACCCCGGCAACCTGTTCAACCCCGGCTCGATGTTCTCGATGACCTGAGCCTCTGAAGCCGGCCGCGTCGAGGCCGGTCCGATATGCGTCAACTGTCAATTTCCGGCCTCGCCGGCACACACTTTCGGCGCTGTCGAAGCCCGTCCGGGATCAGCCACCATCCGCGCATGACCAGTAACCCTGCGCTGGTCACCCTGCCGTGGTTGGAGGCCATTGGTATGTCTCGTTCCCTGCTGACCAGAACCGTCATCGCCTTAGCCGGACTCGGCGCGATCCTCGTCGCCGTCCCGGCGAACGCGGCCCCGGCCGCCACGCCAGGTCGGGCCGCGGCGCCGGCCCCGGTCCACCTGCCGCACACCATGCACGACGGCGACTTCTGGGGCGGCTACTCGATCCAGCACGGCGGCACGACCGTCACCGCGAGCTGGGTGAACCCGACGGTGCACTGCGGTGTCGACGGCGACAACTCGCTGTGGGTCGGCTTCGACGGCGCCAACATCAGCGACACCGTCGAGCAGATCGGCATCGACCTCGACTGCTCGTCCGGCACCGTGGAGTACAACCCCTGGTACGAGATGTACCCGAGGGACTCGGTGTACTTCGACGAGACCACCCGCGCCGGTGACTCGATGACCGCGACCGTCGTGCACGACAGCGGCACCAGCTACACCCTCACCCTCGCCGACCACACCCAGAACTGGTCGAAGACCTTCAACTCCTCGCTCAGCGGCGCGCAGGACGCCACCGCGGAGGTGATCATGGAGCGGCTCACCGACACCGTCGACGACTTCGGCAGCATGAGCTTCACCGGCTGCGATCTGGACGGGGCGCCGTTCGGCAACAGCCAGACCCTCCAGTTCCAGCTCGCCGACGACAACAACACCGTGCAGGTACAGACCGGTGCGCTCAGCGGCGAGGACTTCCAGATGACCTGGGAACACAGCTGACCTCAGCCAGCTGAGCCACGCCGCCCAGCGGGAGCCTGGGCGGCACCTCGGACCCCGTGCGGTCGCGGACGAGGCGCGGGAACGGCGAAGCCCCGGCCGGGACATCGGCCGGGGCTTCGTGCTGCTGCTGTGGTGACCGGGTGACTTCAGCTGGTCAGTTCGGCCACACCGGGCCCTGGTTGACGATGGTCTGCTCGTTGGCCTCCCGCGCGGCGGCTTCCCGTTCGAGCCGGACCGCCCGGCGCCCGCGCGCCCATTCGATGACCATCGGGACGATCGAGACCAGCACGATGAGCACCAGCATCAGGTCGAGATGGTTGCTGATGAAGCTGATCTGGCCGAGGAAGTAACCGAGCACCAGCACACCGGAGGCCCAGATGATGCCACCGAACAGGGAAATGCTCAGGTAGCGCCGGGCTTCCATCCGGCCGACACCGGCGACGGCGGTGATGAACGTGCGGATGATCGGCACGAACCGCGCGAGGAAGATCGCCCGGCCGCCGTAGCGTTCGAAGAATTCGTGGGTCTTGTCGACGTATTCGCGCTTGAACAGCCTGGAATCGGGTTTGTTGAACAGCTTCGGCCCGACCGCGCGGCCGATCCAGTACCCGACCGCGTTGCCCAGTACCGCGCAGGCGCTCATGATCAGGCAGGCCACCCACAGGGGGGTGTGCACCGATCCCTTGGCGATGTAGAGGCCCAGCGGGAACAGCAGTGAGTCGCCGGGCAGGAAAAACCCGATCAACAGACCGCATTCGGCGAAAATGATGACCGCGATCACCAGCAGCAGATAGCTGCCGAGTGAACTGAGGAGATAGTTCGGGTCAATCCATTTCGGGCCGAGGGCAACAGTCGTGGTCGCGATGGCGTGCAGCACGTCTCCAAAGGTACAGGGCGACCTCTGCGGGAGCGCCGCGCCGCCGGCTGTCCCGGCTTCCTGGGAGGTCGATCCAGGACGGTTCGCCCGTTCGCCGCAGCCACCATGGGCCGGTCTCCGCGCCGGCCGCGAGCCCGTCGCCGACCGATTGCGGGGCCTGTTCAGACCAGGCGGGCCCGTTCAGACCAAGCGGGCCCGTTCAGACCAGGCTCAGTACTCCGGCGATCGCTCCGCAGGCGAGGCCGAGCGCGACGGCCAGCAGCACGATCCACCACCAGGCCAACGGCGCTCGGTCGGTGTTCAGCCGGGTGGTGCCGACCGGTCCGGTCGCGTTGTCGCCGGCGCGCCGCGAGTACGGCACGTCGGTGGTGTCCGGGTCCCGGCCGGAGAGCAGCCCGTGGCCCGCGCCGGAGAGCAGGTCGACCAGCCGCGCCCCCTCCGAGCCGCCGAACGAGCCCGGTTCCTCCTCGGCGCCCGAACCGGCGCCCGAACCGGCGCCCGATGCGGCATCGGGCACGGGCGTCGCCGAGGCGCCGCCGGCCGGCTCGTCGATCCGCAGCGGCTTGGCCGGTGGCAGCGGGGTACTCACGGCCTGCGCGCGCAGCGCCTCGGCGAGCAAGCGTTCCGGGTCCGGGCCTTCGGTCACCCAGCTACGCTAGCCGACCTCGTTCGCGGCCGTTCCGGTTGCCGGGCCCACCGCACCTCGCCGGCCTTTCCCCGGCTTCTATAGCTCAAATGCTAGAGAAGCCTAGAAACCGCGAGATCAGACCCAGGAGCCCCGGTGCATGACCCGGTTGGCGCGCAACTGCTCGTCGATCACGACCAGATCGGCCACTGCTCCCGGCGCGATCACGCCGATCGGCGCCTTCACGCCCGGCCCGGCGAGACCGAGCAGCCGCGCCGGCCGGGTGGACACCGCGGCGACCGCCTCCGACATGGTCATCCGGCAGCTGGACACGAAGTTGCGCACCGCCTTGTCCAGGGTCAGCGTGCTGGCCGCGAGCGAACCCGCACCGTCCAAAGTGGGCACTCCGTCCCGGACGGTGACCCGCAGCCCGCCGACCTCGTACACGCCGTCGCCGACCCCTGCCGCGGCCATCGCGTCGGTGACCAGCACGGTCCGCTCGGTGCCGGCGTGCCGCGCGGCCAACCGGACCGCGGTCGGATGCAGGTGCACGAGGTCGCAGATCAGTTCGACGGTGACCCGTTCGTCGTCGAGCAGGGCCCCGATCGGACCGGGTTCGCGGTGGTGCAGCGGCCGCATCCCGTTGAACAGGTGCGTCGCCACCGTGGCGCCGGCATCGACGGCCGGCCGCACCTGCGCCTCGGTCGCGTCGGTGTGCCCGAGCGCCACGATCACGCCGGCCTCGGTGAACTCGCGGACCGCGTCGACCGCGCCGTCGAGTTCCGGTGCCAGGGTGACCATCCTGATCTGCCCGGCCCCCGCGGCCAGCAGCTTGCGCACCGACTGCAGGTCGGGCGGGGTCAGCACCGCCGGGTCGTGCGCGCCGCAGCGCGCCGCCGAGATGAACGGGCCCTCAAGGTGGATGCCGGCGACCAGCCCGTCGGCCGCCAGTTCGGCCAGCGCGCTGACCTGCTCCAACAGCACCGGGATCGGCCGGGACACCAGGCTGGCCATGGTGGTCGTGGTGCCGTGCTTGCGATGCGCCAGCGCCGCCGCCTCGACCCGGTCCGGCGCGACCTCGGTGTAGCTGGCCCCGCCGCCCCCGTGACAGTGGATGTCCACGAAGCCGGGCACCAGCCAACTGCCGGCCAGGTCGATCTCCTCGGTGTCACCGGTCGCGGGCGCCTCCGGCAGTCCTCGGCCGACCGAGGCGATGATGCCGTCCTCGGCGACGGTGACCCACCCGTCCTCGACAATCCCGTCCTCGGTCGCGATGCGACCGCCGCGCAGTACAAGACTCATCCGTCACCTCCGATAGCTACGCGCTCCACCGTTGCAGCGCAAGGAATCCCGCCCCGAGGCAACCGGCCTCGTCGCCAAGCTCGGCAATGCGCAGTTCGGGCCGGCGCTGGAAGGTCAGCAGGCCGGCGATCCGCTCGGTGAGCGGATCGGTCAACGCCGTGCCGGCCATGGCGAGGCCGCCACCGAGCACCACCCGCTCGGGCCCGAGCAGGGTGGCCAGCACCGCGATGCCCTTGGCCAGCCCGTCCAGCGCGTCCGTCCACACCGCCGCCGCGTCGGCGTCACCGGCGTTCGCGGCGGCCAGCACCTCGGCGGCGCCCGCGATCTGCCTGCCGACCCGGCGGCCGTAGCGGCGGGCGATGGCGCTGGTCGAGGCGATCGCCTCAAGGCAGCCGGTCCGCCCGCAGCCGCACGGTTCCTGGTGGCCGATGTCCACGTGGCCGATCTCCCCGGCGTACCCGCCGCCGGTGCGGCCCTCGCCGTCCATGATCAGCGCGGCCGCGATCCCGGTGCCGATCGGCATGACCACCGCGTCCCGGCAGCCCCTTGCCGCGCCCATCCGGTGCTCGGCAACGCCGCCTGCGCCGACGTCGTGACCGAACACGACCGGCGCTTCGATGGCCTCACCGAGGGCGGCGGCGAAGGGGAAGTCGCGCCAGCCGAGGTTGGCCGAGAACACCCCGACCCCCGCGTCCACGACGCCAGGAACCACGACACCGACCGCGTCGATGCCGCCGGTCGGGCTCTGCGCGCCGAGTTCGGCGACCAGTTCGGCCACCGTGGCCACGATGCCCTTCGCGGTGGAGGTGCCGTCCTGCGCGCGCGGTGTCGGCCTGCGCAGCCGGGTGAGCACGCTCAGCGCGCTCGGCCGCTCGGCGTCCGCGCTCAGCAGCGCGCTCTTGATGTCCGTGCCGCCGACGTCGACCGCCAGCAGGGTCCCCTTGCTCGCCACGGCTACAGATCTTGCGCCATGGAACCCAGCCTGGTCTATACCAATGGCGCAATCTGTCCGGCAATCAGCCACCTGGTTGAGTCAAACGGACGCTGCGTGAATGGGTACGGGGCCGCGCGTAATCGCGCAACAGCGATCAGTACGGATCAACCAGCCGCAGGATTGGTTCAGGTCTGGGTCGACATGATCTTTTGCAGGGCTTCCAGCGCGCGACTCGCGGTGGACTTGACCGTCCCCTTGGAGATACCGGTCGCCTCGGCGATCTCGGTCTCGGTGAGGTTGCCGTAGTAGCGCAGCACCAGCACCTCGCGTTGCCTCGGCGGCAGCTGCGAGAGCGCCTTGACCACGGCCTGGTGCTCGGCGGTCAGCATCGCCATGCTCTCCGCCGACCGCGCGTTGGCCACATGCGGCGGGGTGTACTCGCGAGCGGTCTTGCGCCTGCGCAGCACGCTGCGCGAGCCGTTCACCACCGAGGTACGCAGGTAGCCGACGGCGGCCGCGGCGTCGCGCAGGTTGCGCCAGTTGCGGTGCAGCGCGGTGAAGGCCTCCTGGACCACGTCCTCGGCGGTCGCCGGCTCGTCGACGAGCAGCAGCGCCAACCGGATCAGCCGCATCCGCTGCGTCCGGTAGAGATCCTCAAGGCTCAGCGGTGCGGTCGGCTCCTTGGCCGCGCCACCGTCCAGTACGCGCAGGTGCCCGAGTGTCTGCTCGACGCTGCGCATCGCACGGCCGGTGATATCTGCCCCAGCAGGGGTGTCATCGATGTTCGGCAAGGAGCCTCCCTCCAGTGAAACCGTACCGGGTGGCTCCTGGCGCGGCAGCGGCGGCGGGGCGTGATCGCGCCCCGCGTACCGCTCGATGCCGGGTCCGACCATGGCTCGTCTCGCCGGACGACGACACCGGTTCAGGTGGCGCTCGACGGGTGGTGACCGGCCGGAGTCCGGTCCTGCGCCCGCGCGTGCATCGCGGCGGCACCGCCGGGACCGACCGGCGCGGAGGCCGCCGCACCCCGTTCACGCACGTCGGCCAGCGCCGCCGCGTCCGCCTTGGGTACCAGCCGGTTCGCGGAGAACTCCACGATCGGCGGCAGCAGCGCCCTGATCAGCTTCACCAGCAGCAGGTTCGCCGGGATGTGAATGGTCCTGGCCCGTTTGGCGATACCGGCCGCGAACGCGTCCACCGCGACCGACAGCGGATAGGTCCTGCCGATCGGTCCCGGCATCGAAGCGCGCAGCGGCCCGAACACCGGATGCTCGTCGGCGCTGTTGACCAGGTCGGTGGAGATCCAGGTCGGATGCGCGACCCCGACCGCCACGCCGAAGTGTCGAACCTCCGCGCGCAGGCTGTTGCCGAAGGCCTCCACGCCGGCCTTGGCCGCGTTGTACGGCGCGTTGCCGGGGATGTGCACGACCGCGGCCATCGAGGACACGATCAGGCAGTAGCCGCGCGCGGCGATCAGGTGCGGCAGGCAGACCCGCACCGTCCGCCACACCCCGAGCAGGTCGACCTCGATCACCTTCTCGAACGCGGCCGGATCGATCGACCGGATGAACCCGGCCGCGGCGATGCCGGCGTTGGCCAGCACCACGTCGATCCGCCCGTGGCGCTCGACAACGCCGGCGACCGCCGCCTCCAGTCGCGCCCAGTCCGTCACATCTGCGTCCCAGGCCGATGCCGAGGACCCGCACTCGGCCGCGACCGCGCGCAACTCCTCGGCTTCGAGGCCGACCAGTGCCACCTCGGCGCCCTGGGCCGCGAGCTTCCTGGCGACCCCGGCCCCGATGCCCCGCGCCGCGCCGGTGATCAGCACGACCTTGCCGGCCATCCGGCCCGCCCCGTCCGCCCCGCTCGCCTTCGTGAACGCACCCATCGCGGCCTCCTCGACCTCGTCCCCGGACCGCACCGCTCGGCCACGCCGACCGGCTGGGCCCCCAACGGCCCACCAGCACCGTAACGTAACTTACTAGCAGTAAGCTACCCGTCAGTCGGAATTTCGGTAACAGCTTCCGGTCGCGTGTGAGGAGGCCTGCGGCGGTCAGTCCGAGGCGCGGGTCAGCGTGGCCAGCTCCGCATCGGTGAGGGTCAGCGTGGCCATGCTGAGCAGGTCGGCGAGCTGCTCGGTGTCGCGGGCGCTGGCGATCGGCGCGACCACGGTCGGCTGGGCGGCCAGCCAGGCCAGCGACACCGCGGCGACCGTCGTGTCGTGCGCGGCGGCCACCTCGTCCAGCGCCGCCAGTACCCGAAGGCCCCGCTCGTCAAGGTACTGCTTCGCGCCGCCCGCCCTCGGGCTGTCGACCTCGACGCCGGGCCGGTACTTGCCGGTGAGGAAGCCCCTGGCCAGCGCGAAGTAGGGCACCGTTGCCAGGCCCTGCTCGCGCAGCAGCTCCGCGTACTCCGATTCGAAACCGGCCCGCTCCACCAGGTTGTAGTGCGGTTGCAGGGCCACGTAGCGGGCAAGTCCCTCGGCGTCGGCGAAGGCCAGCGAGTCGGCGAGACGCTTCGCGCTGAAGTTGGACGCGGCCACGTAGCGGACCTTGCCCTCCCGGACCAGTTCGTCGTAGGCGGTCACGGTCTCCTCGACCGGGGTGACCTTGTCGTCGCGGTGCGCGTAGTAGAGGTCGATCGTCTCGACGCCCAGCCGTCGCAGCGAGTCCTCCGCGGCAGCCTTGACCGACTGCGCGGACAGGCCGTTGTGCGGCGCCAACTGGCCGCCCTTGGTGGCGACCACGATGTCCGCGTGACTGCCCCGCGCCGCCAGCCACCTGCCGATGATCGTCTCGGACTCGCCGCCGGAGTTGCCGGGCGCGAAGGCCGAGTAGACATCGGCGCTGTCGATGAAGTTGCCGCCTGCCGCCACGTAGGCGTCCAGCACCGCGAACGAGGCCCGCTCGTCGGCGGTCCAGCCGAACACGTTGCCGCCGAGGCACAGCGGGAAGACGTCCAGATCGGTGGTACCCAGTTTCGTCATACCCCGAACCTAGGTCACGCCGTGTTCGCAGGGCCTCAACGGTCCGTACCCGTCCCACTGGCCGGACGGCCTGACAGACAACTGGTCCCCGGCTTCACGTGAAGCCGGGGACCAGCTGGTCGCTACCTGTGGGTGAACTTGGCTCGTCAGTCCTCGATTTCCACCGGACCGTCGAATGCCACGTAGTCGGCGATTCGGGGATCGGGGATCGAGGGGCCGACAACGCTCCACGCATGATCGGAAACCGAGTTGTCATGCACGATGATCGAGTAGTAGTGCCGATCATCGCGGGTGACGGTGGGCCGCAGTAGCTCCGCCCGGACCGAATGTGCTGGGAAGTAGCGGTTTCCTTCGATGAGCACGGTGTCCGTGCTTTCCGCGATAACCTCGCCGTTGAGTCGCGCAATAGACATAATCACAAGTGTGGTCCATCACAGACAGTTGTGCCAGAGCCAGTTCGATCGACTTCACATGAACCTGACGGACCATGATCATCAACTCGTCTCGATAGGTGAACACCTACCAATTGCTGGATCGGTTGAGTAACCGCTGACCGCGCGTGCGAGGCTGTTGGGCGCCGCACCTACCATTCAGGCTGAGTCGAGCGCGGCCGAGCGCGTCGCGCGGTTCCGCGCGGTTTCGAAGGAGGACGAGCAATGCCCATCGCGAGCCCCGAGGTCTACCGGGAGATGCTGGACCGGGCCAAGGCGAACGAGTTCGCCTACCCGGCCATCAACGTGACCTCCTCGGAGACGCTGAACGCGGCGCTGCGTGGATTCGCCGAGGCCGAGAGTGACGGCATCGTGCAGGTTTCCACCGGTGGCGCGGAGTTCGCCTCCGGGACCAGCGTCAAGGACATGGTGACCGGCGCGGTGGCGCTCGCCGAGTACGCGCATGTCGTCGCTGAGAAGTACCCGGTCAACATCGCCCTGCACACCGACCACTGCCCCAAGAACAAGCTGGACGGCTACGTCCGCCCGCTGCTGGCGATCAGCACCGAGCGCGTCGGGCGCGGGCTGGCCCCGCTGTTCCAGTCGCACATGTGGGACGGCTCGGCCATCGAGCTGACCGAGAACCTCAAGATCGCCGCCGAGTTGCTGGAACTGGCCGCCAAGGCACAGATCGTCCTTGAGGTCGAGATCGGCGTCGTCGGTGGCGAGGAGGACGGCGTCGCCAACGAGATCAACGAGAAGCTCTACACCACCGACGCCGACTACCAGCAGACCCTCGACGCCCTCGGCGCCGGTGAGAAGGGCCGCTACCTGCTGGCCGCCACCTTCGGCAACGTGCACGGCGTCTACAAGCCGGGCAACGTGAAGCTGCGCCCCGAGGTCCTCAAGAAGGGCCAGGAGGTCGCCGCCAGCAAGCTCGGCCTGCCGGCCGGCAGCAAGCCGTTCGACCTGGTCTTCCACGGTGGTTCCGGTTCGGAGCTCGCCGAGATCCGGGAGGCCCTCTCCTACGGTGTGGTGAAGATGAACATCGACACCGACGCCCAGTACGCCTTCACCCGGCCGATCGCCGCGCACATGTTCACCAACTACGACGGTGTGCTCAAGATCGACGGCGAGGTCGGCAACAAGAAGGCCTACGACCCGCGCAGCTACCTCAAGGCAGGCGAGCTGGCCATGGCCGCCAGGATCACCCAGGCCTGCGACGACCTGCTCTCCGCGGGCCGCAGGCTCGGCAAGTAGGTTAGCCGCCGCTACCAGGCTTTCCCGCTTCGTCTCGCTGCCGGTGCCCGTCACAGGGTGCCGGCAGCGGCATGTCCGGCCTCGGCGGCCGGGGCCGCGACGCCGGCGAAGCGGCCGCAACGCCGGGGAAGCGTCGCCCAACGCGAGGAAGCGCGGCCCGGAAACAACCGGAAACAAGCGGCCCGGAAACAAAAGGGCACTTGGCGCCAGGGGGGCGGCGCCAAGTGCGTGACCGACGATACACGTGCCCACCCCCTTTCCGAAGGGGGGAGCCCCCTAGTTGTTCGGCGTGGCGGATCACGATCGCGACAGCGGAAAATCCGGCCACACGTCCGGGTGACGGTCGTTGCCACCCGCCGGCATTCAGGGCATGGTGACTCGCCGTGATGCCCAAGCGCGTAATTGCTTCCGTGATCGTTGCCGCCATCGTGCTCGCCATGACCGGCGTCGTGCTGAGCTTCCTCGGCTGAACTCGTCCGACCCGGCGTCCTCATCCGCAGGGTCGGGATCGGCATCGCAGGGTCGAACCGGGGCGCTGCCGGCAGCCGGGCAGGATAGCGATATGACCTCGCACGAGAACCTGCTCGGCCCCGGCCCCACCCTGCTGCCCGAACGCCCCCAACCGCAGACGGCGCTGGCGGATGGCACCGATCCGGTCGAGGTGGCCAAGGCCTACCCGGACTTCAGCGCCGCCTGGGCCGCCCTCGCCGAGAAGGCCCTTGCCGCCGGCGAACCGGTCACCGCGTACGCCTTCGCCCGCACCGGCTACCACCGCGGCCTCGACCAGCTCCGGCGCGCCGGCTGGAAGGGCTTCGGCCCGGTGCCCTGGGCGCACGTGCCCAACCAGGGTTTCCTGCGCGCGCTCGGGGCCCTGGCTCTGGCCGCGCGGGCCATCGACGACGTCGAGGAGTACGAACGCTGCCGCGACTTCCTCGCCGACTCCGACCCGGAAGCCGCCGCCGTCCTCGGCGTCTCCTGACCCGCCTGCCGCCGGCGAGCCGGTCGGCCCCGCGACGCTGCCGAGGGCGGGAGTCGCGCGGGGCGGTTACTCGGGGCGGACCAGCCGCAGGTCCTCGGTGTGCCGGTACCAGGTCCAGCGTGGCATCGGCCTGCCGTGCGGCACGCCGTCGCTGACGATCTCGGGCAGCTCACCGCCGATCTGGCAGGCCCGGCCGGTCGCCGAGGCCGCGACCTGACCGAACCGGCCGGTGACGACCTCGACGCGCAGTCCGGCCCGGTCGGGCAGCACCCGCAGCTGCCTGGCCGCGCCGGAGAGCACCCGGGTGTCGTCGCAGTAGGCCACCGCGTCCAGCGCGGTGATGCTGCCGACGCCGACCAGCACGCCGCCGTTGTCGTCGCGGACCAGCGGCACCGGCCGGACCGGGCCGGTCAGCGCGGTCTCGACCGCGGCCGTGCGCTTTCTCGGCAGCCCCCAGCGCCGCGCCACCGCCGAGGACGACTCGGCCGGGACGAAGCCGAGGTCGACGGCGGGAACGCGCTCGGTGCGCAGCAGCCGCAGCACCACGGCGGCGAGGTCGGCGTCCGTGCCGGCCACGACGAGGCGCCGTCCGTCCAGTTCGGAAAGGATCTCCTCGACGTCGTCCTTGCCGGGCCGCGCCGCAACCCGGTGGACCCGGATGTCGTCACGCTGAGTGAAAGCGCTCGACGCATCGTCACCGAGGCTGAGACCTGTCTCGCCACAGGCCAGTACAACCGCCGCCACCATCGCTCCTGGACTAGTCTGACCCCTCGGCAATCGCCGTCGATCCTTCCGGGAGTTTTACATGCCTGCCATCGTGGTCATCGGCGCCCAATGGGGCGACGAGGGTAAGGGCAAGGCCACCGACCTGCTCGGCGAACGCCTGAAGTGGGTGGTCCGCTACCAGGGTGGCAACAACGCCGGCCACACCGTGGTGCTGCCGGACGGGCAGAAGTTCGCCACCAAGCTGATCCCGTCCGGGATTCTCACCCCAGGGGTGACCAACGTCATCGGCAACGGCGTCGTGGTGAATCCCGGCGCGCTGCTGGAGGAGCTGCACGGGCTGCAGGATCGCGGCGTCGACACCGCTGGTCTGCTGGTGTCCGCCGACGCGCACTTGATCATGCCGTACCACGTCGCCATCGACAAGGTGACCGAGCGCTACCTCGGCAAGGCCAAGATCGGCACCACCGGCCGTGGTATCGGTCCCTGCTACCAGGACAAGGTGGCCAGGGTCGGGGTCCGCTTCCAGGACGTGCTCGACGAGAAGATCCTGCGGCAGAAGGTCGAGGCCGCGCTGGACATCAAGAACCAGATCCTGGTGAAGGTGTACAACCGCAAGGCGCTGGACCCCGACGAAGTGGTGGATACCACCCTTGAGCAGGTCGAGCAGTTCGCCGACCGGATCTCCGACACCCGGCTGCTGCTCAACCAGGCACTGGAGCGCGGCGAGACGGTGCTGCTGGAGGGCTCGCAGGGCACCATGCTCGACGTCGACCACGGCACCTACCCGTTCGTCACCTCCTCCAACCCGACCTCGGGGGGCGCCTGCGCCGGCAGCGGCATCGGCCCCGGCCGGATCTCGGTGGTGCTGGGCATCCTCAAGGCCTACACGACACGGGTCGGCTCCGGCCCGTTCCCGACCGAGCTGCACGACGAGATGGGCGAGCGGCTGCGGAAGGTCGGCGGCGAGGTCGGCGTGAACACCGGGCGGGACCGGCGCACCGGCTGGTTCGACGCGGTGATCGCCCGCTACGCGACCAGGGTCAACGGCATCACCGACTACTTCCTCACCAAACTGGACGTGCTCTCCGGCCTCGACCGGGTGCCGATCTGCGTGGCCTACGAGGTCGACGGCTTCCGCGCCGAGGACATGCCGATGACCCAGACCGACGTGCACCACGCCGTGCCGGTGTACGAGGAGATGCCGGGCTGGTTCGAGGACGTCAGCGAATGCCGCACCTTCGCGGAGCTGCCGGCCAACGCACAGGCCTATGTGCACCGGCTCGAAGAGCTTTCCGGTGCCCGGATCTCGGTACTCGGCGTCGGACCGGGCCGCGACCAGACGATCGTCCGACACGAGCTGCTGCCCTGATCGTCCACCCCGGAAACACCGGAACCGGAAAACACCGGAACGGAGTCACCGGGACGGCCCTTGGTGAGTCCACTTCGGACCCACCAAGGGCCGTTTCTGTCTGCGACAGAATGATTTCCGAGATCTGGGAGGACCGTTCCGCACGTTGACGGGGTAGGCGGGCCGAACGAGACTCCTGGCCGTGTCGACATCCAGTTCCGAAGTGCTCACCAGGACGCGGGAGCGCGCCGTGCCACACCCGGCCGGCGGGCCGCGCAGGCTCGGGCGTTGGCGGGTTTCCGCGCTGCTACGGCTGATCAGCCCGATCGCTCTTGTGCTGCTGTGGCAGCTGCTGAGCAGTGTCGGCGTGATCTCCGAGGACAAGCTGTCCTCACCGGTGACCATCGCGAAGACCGCGGGCTCGCTCATCCAGACCGGTGAGCTGGGTGACGCGCTGGTCGTCTCGGTGCGCAGGGTGGCCATCGGGTTCGCCATCGGGCTGCTGATCGGCGCGGTCGTCGGCGTCGCCGCCGGGCTGTCGCGGTGGAGCGACCTGCTGATCGACCCGCCCATGCAGATGCTGCGCACGCTGCCGTTCCTCGGCCTCATCCCGCTGTTCATCATCTGGTTCGGCATCGGCGAGACACCCAAGATCGCGCTGGTCGCGCTGGGTACCGCGTTTCCGCTGTACGTGAACGTGCACGCGGGCATCCGCGACGCGGACAAGAGGCTGGTCGAGGCCACCACCGTGCTCGGTTTCTCCCGCTGGGAACGCATCCGGCACGTGGTGCTGCCGTCGGCGGTCCCCAACAGCCTGGTCGGACTGCGCCTCGGTCTTGCCGCCGCCTGGCTGTCGCTGGTGGTCGGCGAACAGATCAATGCCAGTGCCGGCCTCGGCTACATGATCAACAATGCCAGCGAGTTCGGCCGCAACGACATCGTGCTGGTCGCGTTGCTGGTCTACGCGATCCTCGGGCTGCTCACCGATGGCATCGTCCGACTGCTCGAACGGAGGCTGCTGCGGTGGCGAACGAGCTGACCGTCCATGTTCGGGGCCTCGTCAAGGAATTCGGCCCGCGCCGGGTACTGGACGGGCTGGATCTCGCGGTGCGCAGGGGCGAGTTCGTCGCGCTGCTCGGCCGCAGCGGTTCCGGCAAGTCGACCCTGTTGCGGGTCCTGTCCGGACTGGACGGTGACATCACCGGTGAGTCCACAGTGGATGGAACGGTGTCGGTCGCGTTCCAGCAACCGCGACTGCTGGACTGGCGCAAGGTGTGGCGCAACGTGGTCCTGGGCCTGAAGGTCGACGACCCGCGCGGCACCGCGCTGCGCGCCCTGGCCGAGGTGCAGCTCAGCGACCGGTCCGACGCCTGGCCGCGCACCCTCTCCGGCGGTGAGGCGCAGCGTGTCTCATTGGCAAGGGCGCTCGTGCGCGAGCCGGATCTGTTGCTGCTCGACGAGCCGTTCGCGGCGCTGGACGCGTTGACCAGGATCGCCATGCACCGTCTGGTCGGCCAGTTGTGGGCCACCCACCGGCCCTCGGTGCTGCTCGTCACACACGACGTCGACGAGGCGCTGGCCCTCGCGGATCGGGTCCTCGTCCTGGACACCGGCCGCATCGTCGCCGAACACGTGGTCACCCAACCGCGCCCGCGCACGCTCGCCGAACTGGCGCGGCTGCGTACCGAAGTACTCGCCGACCTTGGAGTGAACGAGAGTGAAGCTGTCCAACCCGCCTAACCCGCGCACCGTCGCGCTCCTCGGCGCGCTCGCCGTGGCCACCCTCGGCCTGACCGCCTGCGGCGGCGGTTCGTCGTCCCCGTCATCGTCGGCCCCGGTTCCCTCTGCGGTCAGCCCGGCCCAGCTGAAGGGCGTGACGCTGCGGGTCGGCGACCAGTCCGGCAACAGTGCCCAGGCCCTGCTGCGTGCCTCCGGCGAACTGAACAACCTGCCTTACACGATCCAGTGGTCCACGTTCACCTCCGGCCCGCCCATGTTGCAGGCGGACGCGGCCGGCGCCATCGACCTTGGCCAGGTGGGCAACACGCCGCCGATCTTCGCCGCCGCCGCCAACGACAAGGTCGACGTGGTCGCTGCCGAGCAGTCCCCGGTCGGCGACACGATCCTGGTGCCGGCCAACTCGCCCATCCACACCCTGGCCGATCTCAAGGGCAGGACCATCGCGGTCGCGCAGGGCTCGTCGGCGAACGGCACGCTGCTGAACACGTTGAACAAGGCCGGCCTCAGCCCGACCGACGTGAAGCTCGCCTACCTGCAACCGGGCAACGCGCTGACCGCGTTCGGCCAGCACCAGGTGGACGCCTGGGCGGTGTGGCAGCCCTATGTTGCCGAAGCCATCCAGCAGGACGGCGCGCGGCAGCTGATCACCGGGCAGGACTCGCAGTCCGGCACCGGCCTTGCCGGCGGTACGCAGCTGTCCAACGGCTACAGCGTGCAGGTGGCCAGCCGCGCCGCACTGGCCGACCCCGGCAAGAACGCGGCCATCGCCGACTACGTGGTGCGCATCGCCAAGGCCTACGCCTGGGCCAAGACCCACCAGTCGCAGTTCGCGCAGCTGTGGGCACAGGAGACCGGCCTACCGCTGGCGACCACTACGGCGGCCGCCGCTGACATCGTGCTGCACCCGGTGTTGCTGGACAACACGCTGATCAACTCCGAACAGCAGCTCGCCGACGAGTTCACCTCGGCCAACCAGATCCCCGGCAAGATCACCTTCAGCGACTTCGTCGACCACCGCTACGACTCCGTTGTCAAGACCTACCTGGCCGGACTGGGTGCGCAATGAGCATCACGCTGCACTGGTTCCTGCCGACCCATGGCGATGGACGCTCCATTGTGGACAAACCTGGTCAGTCCGCGGTCGGCGCGGGCATCCCGCGTGAACCGGACATCGACTACCTCGCGCAGGTCGCCGCCGCCGCCGAGCGGGCCGGCTTCACCGGCATGCTCACCCCGACGGGCACCTGGTGTCAGGACGCCTGGCTGACCACGGCCGCGCTGCTGGCCAGGACGAAGACGATCAAGTTCCTGGTCGCCTTCCGGCCCGGCGCGCTCTCGCCGACGCTGGCCGCGCAGATGGCGGTGACCTACCAACACGTTTCCGGCGGCCGGCTGCTGCTCAACATCGTCACCGGCGGCGATCCCGTTGAACAGGCCCGGTTCGGCGACTATCTCAGCCACGACGAGCGCTACGCGCGCACCGACGAGTTCATGGCCGTGATGCGCAGGATCTTCGCCGGTGGCCCCGTCGATTTCGACGGCACGTACTACCAGATCAAGGACGCGACCGCCTTCACGGTGCCGGACCCGGCGCCGCGGCTGTACTTCGGCGGCTCCTCCGACGCCGCGCTGCCCGTTGCCGCCCGGCAGGCCGACGTGCACCTGACCTGGGGCGAGCCGCCCGCCCTTGTCGCCGAGAAGGTGGCGAGGCTGCGCAAGCTCGCCGCCGAGGAGGGCCGGGACCTGCGGTTCGGCCTGCGGGCGCACACCATCAGCAGGGACACCTCGGCCGATGCCTGGGCGGTCGCACAGAAACTGCAGGACGCCTTCGACCCCGAGGTCGTCGCCGCCTCGCAGGCGCGGTTCGCCGCGGGAGAGTCCGTCGGCCAGCGGCGGATGGCGCGGCTGCACGGCGGAAAGTTCGAGCGCGACGCGCATTCGCTGGAGGTGTATCCGGGCCTGTGGGCCGGGGTCGGGCTGGTGCGTGGCGGCGCGGGCACCGCGTTCGTCGGCAGCCACGCCGAGGTCGCCGACCTGATCGCCGAGTACCACCAGGTCGGCATCGAGGAGTTCGTGCTGTCCGGCTATCCGCACCTTGAGGAGGCCTACTGGTTCGGTGAGGGCGTCCGCCCGGAGCTGGCCCGCCGAGGTCTGCTCGCCGCACCGTAACCCGCTCGACGGCCCGCTCGACCTGCCGGACCTGCCCGACCCGCTCGGCCTACCCGACCTGCCGGACCTGCCCGACCCGCTCGGCCTGACGGCCGGCTTGGCGCGATCCGCTGGGCCGGCGGCCGGTTCGCTGGCAGGATTGCCGCCATGACGGATTCCGGTTCGGCCGGCAGCGGCCCTGGGGTGATCACCGACGACGGCAGTGCGGTCGAGCTGTACCGGCGGCTGCCCGCCGGCACCGAGCCCGCGCTGATCCACGCCGCGCTGCCGGCCGGCGCCAGCATTCTGGAACTCGGGTCCGGCGCCGGTCGGATCACCCGCCCGCTGCTGGCTCTCGGCCATCCGGTGGTCGCGGTCGACCGCTCCGCCGCGATGCTGGCCGAGATCCGGGACACCCGAACCGTGCTGGCCGACATCGAGGACCTGCGCCTGCCCGAACGGTTCGACGCGGTGCTGTTCGCCTCACATCTGGTCAACGAACCGGAACACGACAGCAGGCTCGCCATGCTGCGCACCTGCCGCCACCACCTCCGGCCGGAGGGCAGCGCGCTGATCGAATGGCATCCGCCCGCCTGGTTCGACGCGCTGCCCGCCGAGGTCACCGACGACGAGCCGGAGCGGATCGTCGAGGGCGTCGGCTACCGGTGGCGGGAGATCCGCCGACCCTCGGGCGACCTGCTCACCGCGAGCATCGAATACCGGCTCGACGCGGACCGCTGGACCCGGTCCTTCTCCGTCCGCAAGCTGATCGAGACCGACCTGCGCACCTACCTCGCGCACGCCGGTCTGTCCTTCGCCGGCTATCTCGACGCCGAGCAGACCTGGCTGCGCGCGGTCGTTCCCGAGGCCGAGCGGAACAGGTAAGGCTGTAAATAGTACGCTCGTACTGTTACAGTGGGCCGATGAGCGACTCGGTATCCAGGTTCGTCGGTTTCGCCGCCGCCTACGACCAGGCGCGGCCGACGCCGCCGACCGAGATCGTCGATCTGCTGTGCCAGTGGTCCGGAGTCGCCACGCCGGACGTGGTCGACCTCGGCGCCGGCAGCGGACTGTCCACGGTGATCTGGTCCGGCCGGGCCCGGCACGTGCTCGCGGTCGAACCAGGCCTCGACATGCGCTCGGTGGCCAGGGAGCGGATCGACACCCTGCCCGACGCGGCCAACTTCTCCCTGGTCAACGCGACCGCCGAGGCGACGGGGCTGCCGGACGGCTGCGCCGATGTGATCACCGCCAGCCAGGCCATGCACTGGTTCGACCCGGCGCGGGTGCTGCCCGAGATCGCCAGGCTGCTGCGGCCCGGCGGCGTCTTCGCCGCCTTCGACTGCGACTGGCCGCCGACCGTGCGGGCCGAGGTCGACGCGGCTTATCAGGAGTTCGACCGGTTGCAGTGGACCCTGCAACAGGCTCGTGGCCTGCAACCGCACCGTGCCGACAAGGAAGGCCATCTCGGCAGGATGGCCGCTTCCGGACTGTTCAGCCATGTGCGGGAAACCTGCCTGCACTCGCGCGAGTCCGGTGACGCGGAACGGTTGCTGGCGGTCGCGCACAGCCAGGGTGGCGTTGTCGCGTTGCTGGACAACGGGGTCAGGGCGGCCGAACTCGGCCTCGACGCGCTGCGCGAGATCGCGCTGGCTCGCCTGCCCGAACCCGTGCCCTGGTGGTGGACCTACCGCATTCGCCTCGCCGTGAAGTAGGCCCGCCGCCGTGTCCGGCCACGCCGGTCCACCTCGCGTCAGGGGATGAACACCAGGCGGCTTCCCGTTGCCACCGGCCGGTTCCAGGCCTGCTCCACCTCGCGCAGCGGCGTCCTGACGGGCTTCGTCGTCAGGTCCATTGTGGTCAGTTGGTCGAGCAGGCCTGCGGTCTCGGTGTCCAGGGTGTCCTGCGCGATGGAACCGATCCCGCTGCCGGTGAGCTGGATCGCGATCTTGCGCAGGGCCGCCGCCGGCAGGGTGATCGTCGGGCCAGCGACGGCGCCGATGTGCACCCAGCGCAGCGGGCGGGCCGGTTCGCGGCGGGCGTCGGCGATGGCGGCGAGGGCCAGTTCGGTGTGCGGGCCCCACAGATAGTCGACGACGACATCGACCTCCGAGGCCAGCTTGGCGATCTCCGCGCTGACGGTGTCGGCGGGCGCGTCGAGCGAGATGACCGCGTCCGCGCCGAGACCGGGCAGCGCGGCGAGGGCGTCGGGGTTGCGGCCGGCGCCGATGACGGTGGCCGCGCCGAGCCGACGGGCGAGCTGCACGGCGATGGCGCCCGCATTGCCGGTCGCGCCCAACACCAGCACGCTCTCCCCGGCCCGTAGCTCGACCCGGTTGCGCAGCGCGAGCCAACTGGAGATCGCCGGGTTCACCGCCGCGGCGACCACCGCGTCGTCGAGCCCGTCGGGCACCGGCACGCAGTTCGCCGCCGGGATCGCGATGCGCTCGGCCATGGTGCCGGTCGGGTCGTCGAGTGCGGTGAAGTAGACCCTGGTGCCGTCCGGGAGCCTGCCGACGCCGTCGATGCCGGGGATCATCGGCAGCCTGCCGCTGCTGCTGTAGTGCCGGCCGCTGGCCTTCGACCGGGTCACCGGATGTACCGCGACCGCGAGGACATCGACGACGACCTCGCCGTCGCCGGCCACCGGGTCGGGAACGGACCGGTACTGGGGTGGTTGGTCGACTGACTGGATTACCGCCGCGTGCATGCTGGCCCCTCCTCGGACTGTGAACCGAAGCTTATTTACTTCGTGCTACAAAGTACTATACTTCGTGGAACGAAGTAATCGCCATCGATGTGACCGACAACTCGAAGGGATGCCATGGCTGACGATCAGCTTCCGGTCGACGGGCTGGTGCGCCTGACGTACACGGTGCTGCAGGCACTGACCGAGGTCGCCGCCGACAATGACCTGACGGTGCAACAGCTGCGTGTGTTGGGCATCCTGCGCGACCGCGAACCGACCATGGCCGAACTCGCCAGGTTCATGAACGTCGAACCGTCCAGCCTCAGCGGCCTCGTCGACCGCGCGCAGCGGCGCGGGCTGCTGCGCAGGATCACCGCGACCGAGGACCGCAGGGCCTTCCGGGTCCAGCTGACCGAACACGGCAGACAGTTGGGGCGCACCCAGCGCGCCGCCGTCGCCGAACGGATCGAGCGGCTGTGCGCGGGGCTGTCCGCGGCGCAGCGGCGTCAGCTGGCCGAACTCACCGATCGGCTGTTCGACGACGCCGCCGACTGATACCCGCCCGGCCGCGCCACGGTCAGGACTCGGGCGACGGTCGGGACTCGGCCACGGGTCAGGACTCGGCCACGGTCAGGACTCGGCCACGGGTCAGGGTTCGGGCTCGGGCCGGGGTTTGCGGGCCACGCCGGCCATGATGAAGGCGCGGGCCGGATTGTCGGTGAAGCCCGACACCGTCTTCTCGGTGTGCCATTCCGGTGTCCACACCAGACCGGGCGGTTCCAGCGGCCAGCCGCCGAAGAACTCCTCGATCTCGTGCTGCGGGCGAAACCAGCCCGGATTCGCCGCCTGGGTCTCGTAGCTGGAGCGGACCCGCTCGGCCGCGTTCTGCTGGCGCGAGGAAAGACCCTCGCCGCTGGCGTGGGAGATCACCAGGAACGAGCCGGGCGCCAGCTTCGAGCGGAGGAACTCCACGGCCTTCTCCGGTTCGCGGTCCGGTTTGATGAAGTGCAGCACCGCCACGATCAGCAGCGCGACCGGTTGGCTGAAATCGATCAGGCCGGTCGCGGTGACCCGCCGCCACAGGTCGCCGGTCTCCAACAGGTCCCCGCGTAGCGCCCGGTGCCGCGCCGGATCCCCGTCCTCACGCAACAGGATCTGGGCATGCGCGTGCGCGATCGGGTCACGGTCGATGTAGATCACCCGGCACTCACCGGGAAAGGCCTGCTCGGCGACCTGGTGCACATTGCCCTCGGTCGGCACCCCCGAGCCGATGTCGACGAACTGCCGGATGCCCGATTCGACGAGGAAGTGCACGGCCCGATGCAGGAACCGGCGGTTCTCCGAGGCGATCATCGGCATGTCTGGATAGCGGGCGATCTGCGCCTCGGCGAACTGCCGGTCCACCTCGAAGTTGGCCGCGCCACCGAGGTAGTAGTCGTAGACCCTGGCCTCCGACGGCCGGTTCTCGCTGTCGCGCAGCACCGCCTTCGCGGTGTCGAGGTCCTGGTCGTCCTCGGCGTGACCATCCGCTGGTCTCATGGCCGCCTCCTCGCGTCGCGGTGAATCGAGCGGTGAATCGAGCGGTGGAATCGAGCGGTGACATCGAGCGGTGAATCGACAGACGACCGATCCTTCCCGATCGGGTTCGCCTTGACCATGGCCGAACACGCCGCTCCGATGCCCGAGAGGTCAGTCCCTCGCGGCCAGCCTGGCCTCCTCAAGGTCCAGTTCGCGCAGCACCCTGCGCAGCACCTCGTCGTCGATCTCGCCGGAGTTGCGCGCGGTGAGGTACACGGCACGCTGCGCGGCCAGCATCTCCATCCGCAGCCGGCGAAACGCCGCCGCAGGACTCTCCACCTCCTGCCGGCCCAGCCGCTCCCAGGCGGCGTTGCCGCTGCCCTCGGCGATCGAGCGCAGCTTGTCGACGACATGTGGCGGGGTGGTGTCCTCGGCCTCGGCGATCAACTCGTCCAACCGGTCGACCGCGGCCCGCGACGCGGTGTGCGCGGCCTGTGCCTCGGCCAGCGCGTCGGAGAAGTCCTCGGTGCCGTGCACGCCGAGCTTGCCGATCAGCCACGGCAGGCTCAGCCCCTGGACCAGCAGGGTGCCCACGGTGACCGAGAACGCCAGCAACAGGATCAGGTCCCGGCCCGGCACCGATTCCGGTACCGACGCGGCGGCGGCCAGCGAGACGACGCCGCGCATCCCGCACCAGGCCAGCACCGCCACGTTCTGCCAGGGCGGCGAGGCGTCCCGGTGCCGCAGCTTGTCCGACAGCCAGCGCGGCAGGTAGGTCGCCGGAAAGATCCAGGCGACCCGCACCAGCATGGCCGAGGCCAGCACCACCAGCGCGGCGCCCAGCAGCGCGATCGTGCTGTGGCCCGCGCTGTTGACCTGGTGCAGCACGTACCGGAAGTTCAGCCCGATCAGGCCGAACACCAGCGACTCCAGCAGCACGTCGACCGCGCGCCAGACCGCGTCCTCCTGCAACCGGGTCGCGTAGCCGGCGCTCGGCGCGTTGTGGCCGAGGTAGAGGCCCGCGGTGACCACCGCGAGCACCCCGGACCCGCCGATCGCCGGGATCTCGGCGATCAGGTACGCGGCGAAGGGCACCACCATGCCCAGCGCGCTCTCCAGCACGCCGTCGTGCAGCCGCAGCCGGATCTGGTGCACCACGATGCCCAGCACGAGTCCGATCACCACACCGCCGACCGAGGCGACCACGAAGGTGAGCAGGCCGGCGCCCCAGGACGCGGCCGTGCCCAGCGCCGCGGCGACCGCGACCTTGAACGCGGTCAGCGCGGTCGCGTCGTTGACAAGGCTCTCCCCGGTCAGCAGCAGCATCACCCGCCGAGGCAGGCCGAGCCTTCGGCCGATGGCGACCGCGGCCACCGCGTCCGGCGGGGCGACCACGGCGCCGAGCACCAGCGCCGAGGTCAACGGCAGGTCCGGAATCATCAGGTGGGCGACGAAGCCGACGCCGACGGTGGTCGCCAGCACAAGGCCGACCGACAGCAGCGCGATCGGCCGCACGTTCGCCCGGAAACCCAGATACGAGCTGCCCAGCGACGCCGAGTACAGCAGCGGCGGCATGAACAGCACCAGCACGAGCTGCGGGTTGATCTGGAAATCCGGGACACCCGGCAGATAGGACACCACGAGGCCGACCGCGACCAGCAGCAGCGGCGCGGACACCTTCAGCCGCCTGCTCAGTGCCGACACCGCGAGCGAACCGACCACCAGCAGCAACTCTTCGATCTCTGACACCTGCACCTACCTGGTTCGCGGCCGGATCGTCCGGCTCGGCCGATCCGATTCGGAGGGTACGAATTGACGTGATCCGGTCCTCGGTAATCATGGGGCTCGGAGCAGCGGACAACAGCAGTCGGGAAAACCAGTGCGTTCTGGGCAATCCTGGCATCCGGAGGTGACCGATGGCCTGTGCGCACATCGCCGAGATCGAACAGCTCACCGTCACGCCGAGCACGACCGAGGGCTGCGAGGACTGTCTGGCCATCAACGACCTCACCTTCGTGCACCTGCGGCTGTGCCTGACCTGCGGCCACGTGGGCTGCTGCGATTCCAGCCCGCACCAGCACGCCACCGCGCACGCGCACGCCGCGGCACATCCGATCATCCGGTCCTTCGAGCCCGGCGAGGAGTGGCGCTGGTGCTACCTGGACCATCAGCTGGTCTGAGCGGCACACCCGCGCCCGGCCTGCCCGTGCGCGGCGTCCCCGTGCATCGGGCCGATGTGCGGTCGCCGTAAACTCGCGCCCTGTGCGCGTGCTGGTAATCGGGTCGGGCGCCCGCGAACATGCCCTGTTGCTCGCTCTGTCCCATGATGTCGAGGTGACCGCGCTGGCCGCGGCCCCCGGCAACGCGGGCACCGCGGGCCTTGCCGAATCGCTCGGTGTCGAGGCCACCAACCCGGCCTCGGTCGCCGCGCTGGCCACCGAGTTCGCCGCCGACCTCGTGATCGTCGGGCCGGAGGCGCCGCTGGTCGCCGGGGTCGCCGACGCGGTGCGCGCCGCCGGTATCGCCTGCTTCGGGCCCTCCGCCCGCGCCGCGCGGATCGAGGGTTCCAAGGCCTTCGCCAAGGACGTGATGCGCGCCGCCGACGTGCCGACCGCGCGGTCGGAGATCGTGGACAACCCGGCCAACCTGGACGCCGCGCTGGCCCGTTTCGGCCCGACCTACGTCGTCAAGGACGACGGCCTCGCCGCCGGCAAGGGCGTCGTGGTGACCGCCGACTTCGACGCCGCCCGCGCGCACGCGATGACCCTGCTCGACGGCGGCCATCCGGTACTGCTGGAGTCCTACCTCGACGGCCCCGAGGTCTCGCTGTTCTGCCTCGTCGACGGCACAACGGTCGTACCGATGCTGCCGGCGCAGGACTTCAAGCGGGTCGGCGACGGCGACCACGGCCCCAACACCGGCGGCATGGGTGCCTACACCCCGCTGCCCTGGGCGCCCGCCGACCTCGCCGAGGAGGTCACCAGGACGATCGTGGCCCCGGTCGCCGCCGAACTGGCCCGCAGGGACAGCGCGTTCACCGGGGTCCTCTACGCGGGCCTCGCCCTGACCTCGGCAGGCCCCCAGGTCATCGAGTTCAACTGCCGCTTCGGCGACCCGGAGATCCAGGTCGTGCTGCCACTGCTGAACACCCCGCTGGCCGGCCTGCTCCACGCGGCGGCCACCGGCACCCTCGCTGAGCAGCCGCCGCTGGACTGGCAGCCGGGCGCCGCGGTGACCGTCGTCATCGCCGCCGAGGGCTATCCCGGCCGGCCGAGGACCGGGGACGTGATCACCGGCGCCGACGGCGAGGGCGTGCTGCACGCCGGCACCCGGCGGCGCGAGGACGGCGCGGTGGTCTCCGCGGGCGGCCGGGTGCTGTCGGTCGTCGGTACCGGACCCGACCTGAAGGCGGCCCGTGAGCTCGCCTACCAGCGGCTGGCCGGGGTGAACCTGCCCGGCTCGCACCACCGCACCGACATCGCCGCCCGCGCCGAGGCCGGCGAGATCGCGGTACCCGTCCCGTAACCGCCACCCTCGGCAAACCCCACCCGCACCCGAAATCCCCGAATCTCACGAAAAACCTCTGGCCGGAGCGGAACCGGACGGTGGTCGCCTGCGTCCAACCGGGGACTGGCTGCCGGCAACATTGGTAGCCTGCACAGTGCAAGCACACGGCTACTCAGGTGTACGGGGGTGGGTCGCTGATGGCGACGGACAACGCGCCGCACAGTCAGGACGCGGCGGTGCGGACCGCGTCCAACGCGAGCGGTATCACCGGTGAGCTGAGCAGCGTGCCGCAGACCGCGGCCAGTATCACCGTCAACCAGGCCAATGTGCTGCAGGCCGCGAAGATCATCAACGACGTGCTCAACAACGAGGGCCGCGACATCCAGCAGAACCTGGCCCTGCTCTCGGTGACCGCGCCGGCCAAGGACGTGGTCAGCGTGCAGGCCGCCCAGCAGTGGAACGCCCGACTGGTGACCGACCCGGACTCCTATGCCAACCGGGTCAACGAGTACCTGCGGAGCCTGCAGACCGTCGCCGACAACCTGGCCACCACCGCCCAGCAGTACGGCTACTCCGACGAGGAGATCTCCGACGCCTTCAAGCAGGCGTCATCGACCGGTGGCGGCGGTGCGTGAGTCGGCCGCAGGCCCCTCGCGGGCAGCCTGCCAGGACCGGGGCGTCGCTCCGCTCGGCCGGCTGGTGATCGCGCTGCTCACCGCCCTGGCCGCTGCGGGCTGCTCGACCACCACCTCCGGCATCGGCGTCCCGGCGACGCCCAGCGGGAGCGGGTCCGTGCCGCCGGCCGCGACGAGCGACCCGAGCACGATCTCGCTGCCGCCCCGGCCGCGCAGCCTGCCACTGACCCACCTCGATCCGTGCACCCTGCTGACCAGCCCCCAACAGGCCGGCCTCGGCGTCGATCCCGGTGTCGAGGGACATCCCGACGTGAACTGGCACGACCCGCAGTGCGGTTTCCAGCTCACCGATCCGGGCACGCTGCCCAGCTACAACGTGCAGGCCGTCACCGCGACCGGCATCCAGTTCTGGCTCAACCCGATGCTGGCCGACAACGTGCGGCCGGTCAGCATCGCCGGCTTCCCCGCCGTCGACGTGACCAGCAAGGCGAGCACCGCCAACAGCTGCCAGACCGTGGTCAGCGTCGCCGACGGGCAGATGCTGATCGTGCAGTTCGACTTTCCGCCCAACGGGACGACCGCGGCCCAGTCCTGTGCCAGCACCGAACGGGTCGCCGCGGCCGCCGTCGCGACCTTGCAGACCGCGAACTGAGGGGTAGAGATGAGTGACGGAAACCTCTTCACCGGCCTCGTCCACGGCGTCGAAGACGCCGTGGACACCGTTGGCAAGGGCATCGAGAACCTCATCGACGATGTCACCGGCTCCGGCGCGGCGCCGGGCACGGACACCCCGCTCTCCGACATCCGCTGGGAGGGCATGAGCAACCCGCAGCTGGCCGCGGCCGTCCAGCAGCTCAACGACGGCAGCAGCGCCTCGGTGATGACCCAGGCCGCGGACGCGCTGGCGAACGTGGCCGCCGGCCTCGCCCAGATCAACCAGACCCTGCAGACCCAGCTACAGGCCATCGGGGTGAACTGGCAGAGCGCCTCCGCCTCGGAACTCGCCGACCAGATGATCAGCGCCTCGGCCGCATACGGCGGCAGCGCTACCGACCAGGGCGGCCAGGCGTCCACCTCGATCAACCAGCAGGCCGAGGCCTACGCGACCGCGCGCAACGCGGCCCCGCAGCCGCAGACCCTGCTCGGCAACACCCAGAGCGGCGGCAACAGCCTGTTCGCCAACCTCACCAGTCCGCTGACCGGACACGGCAACGACCAGTCGCAGCAGGCCAACCAGACCAACGCCGCCCGCGCGAAGGCCGTCGACACCCTGAACAACTACACCTCGGCCAGCCAGAGCAACCTCGGTTCCTACTCCCCGCCTGCCCCGGCGCCCGCCATCGGCGTGCACACCCAGGCCCCACCCGGCGGCAGCAGCGGCGTGACCGTGTCCGGCTACGTCCCACCGCCCAGCGGTGCCGGCTCACCCGGTGCGACCGGGCCCAGTGGCGGGGGCACCAGCCTGCCGCCCGGCGTGTCCGGTGGCGGGGTGGGCGGCGGCTCCCAGCCGCCGGTCGGTCTCGGCGGTCTCGGCGCTCCCGGCAGCGTCACCGTGGGCGGCGGCTCCAGCGGCGGCGGTGTCCCCTCGGGCGGTGGCCAGTCCGGTCTCGGCTTCCCCGGCGGCCTGCCCACCGGCCTTCCCGGCGGAGCGTCCGGCGGCGGCGTTTCCGGTGGTGGGGTCCCCGGTGGCGGCGGTTCCTCGGTCGGCCTGCCGCCCGGCTCGCCGAACCTGCCCACCGGTCCGATCAGCGGTATCGGCTCGGCAGGCGGCTCCGGCGGCGGTCCGAGCAGCGCGGCCATGCCCGGCGGCGGTTCAGGCGCCGGCCTCGGCGAGGACATCGGCAACTTCGCCGGCGGTGCCGCGGTGGCCGGTGGCGCGGCAGCGGTCGGCATCGTCGGGGCCAACAGCGAGGGCGACCAGGTCGTCAAGGGCCGTTCCGGCAACGAACCCGGTGGGTTCGCCGACGACGAGGACGACTTCGCCCCGCACTCCGGCGACGGCGACCTCGCCGAACTCGACGCGGGCCAGGCCACCGCGGCCAGGGTGAACGAGCAGCTCTCCGCGACCGAACCGGCCGGCCCGACCCTGCTCGAACCGGCCGTCGGTGGTGGCCGCCGCGACGACGACGCCGAACACCGCAACAGCTATGCCGCCGACTCGGCCGACTTCTTCGACGACGGTCGGATGGTCGCACCCGATGTCTTCGGCGCCGCCGACGACGAGGACGCGTAGCCGGGTGAGCCTGCCGAGCAGCGTGGTCCTTTCCGCGCTGGAGTTCGACGTACTCTGGGCCAGCCAGCGGTTTCCCCGGCGCCACATCGCCCTCGACGTGCCCAGTCCCGGCGCCACCCACACCGAGCGCGCCCAACTGGTCGGCGAGGCATGGGCGAGCCTGGCCGAACGCGGCCTTGCCAACGGCACCCGGCCGGACAGCGAACTGGTCGACCAACTGGCCCTGCTGGCCAACCCGAAACAGGCCGTGGACATCTGGGTGTGGACCGACCGGGAGATCAGGGGCCTTTCGGTCTCCGCCGGCGGCTCGGCCCTGCTCGCCGTCGTCGACTCCGGCCAGGTCTGGCTGATCCCGGCCCGCCCCAGCTCCTTCGTCGCCTCCGCGGTGTCGGTCGCCGGGGAGTGCCCGCCCGGCGGCGGACGGTCGGTGAGCCTGCCGCTGGACACCCTGCGCGCGGCCGACGAGGAGGTCGGCGGCGACCCGGCCAAGTTGATCATCGCGCTGGAGCGGCGCGGGGTCGCCCTCGCCGATGCGCAGGAGCTGGCCGGGATGTTCACCGGGATCCTCACCCGAGGCCAGTTCGGTGCCGAGCTGACCCTGCGGGACGGGCGGGTGCGCAGAGCGGACCGGGTCGTCGCCTTCCACGACACCGAGTGGGGCCGCTACCTGTTCGCGGTCCGGCGCAGCGCCGACGGCACCCCCTGGGCGACCGTCGTGCCGGCGAACAACGCCCGAATCGCGGAGAACGTCGCGGAACTGCTCGACGAGTTGTAGCCGGGTCAGGTGGTGATCACGCCGATCGGGCCTGCCGCGATGCCAAACCGTGCACAATGTCTGTGCTGACCTGTCCGGGGTGTTCGTTCCGACGCGGTTTCCCGTGGAACCAGCCGGTCCTCGGGCGCGTCCAAACGACGTTGCACGTGGTTGAAGGGGGTTTGACGAGCATGGGAGCGGTCAACTACAACGCGGCCGATGTGGAGCAGGCCCGTACGACGATCGGGGCGGAGGCCGGCAAGTTCGGCAACGTCGCCGACGCCGTGCCGACCAGCGTCGACGCCGGTATGTTCGGCACCCTCGGCAACTCCTCGGCCGCCGCGCAGGCGGCCAGCGCACTGTGCACGGCGCTGCACGGCGAGTACGCCGCCGCGGAGAACCTGATCGGCAGCATCGAGCGCACCCTCGACGACACCGTGTCCAGTACCGGTGCCACCGAGACCGACAACAAGCAGTCCATGCAGGCACTACAGGCGTGATCGCCGGGCGGGGGATGGGACGGAAGTGACCGCGAGGGACGAGGTCGCCGCACTGCCCGGTGGAGCGGGCGCGGACATCGCGAACCAGGCAGAGGGCGTCTACAAGGCGAACCCCGGTTCGATCAGCGCGCTCGGGTCGAAACTGTCCTCCGCCGCTGGTGACGCCCAGGGCTGCAATTCCACGATCACCGGCGCGGTCGGCAACCTCAGCAGTTGGACCGGCGACGTCGCGGACGGTTTCCGCGGCTACATGGGCAACTTCTCGGCCGCGGGCGCGGCCTGCCAGAGCGCGCTGTCCTCGGGCGGCACCGCGATCGACTCGGCGGCCACCGCGCTGACCAACGGCAAGACCACCCTGGAGTCGCTGTTCGAGCGGGTGCTGACCGAGTACAAGACCAACCTCAAGACCTACGGCACCGTCGCGCCGCATCCGACCCCCGCCGAGCAGCAGGAGGCGGCCGGTAAGGCCGTTTCCGACAACAGCGGCGCGATCACCAGCCAGATCACCGACATCAACACCGAACTCGGCACCGCGGCCAGCAACATCGCCAAGGTGACCAGCGGGCTGAACCCGAAGTTCTCCACCCTGACCGCGCCGGGCGCCGGTGCCTCCTCCACCACCAGCACCTCAGCGGCCACCCCGGCCCCGTCGGCCCCGCCCTCGGCGGGCGGAGGCGGCGGCGGCGGCGGAGGTGGCGGCGGCGGGAGCAGTCACCACGGCGGAGGTGGTGGCGGGGGCGGTTACAGCGGAGGTGGAAGCGGTGGCGGCGGAGGCGGCGGCGGTGGTGGGGCCGGCGGCATGGGCTCCAGCGGCGGCCCGCCCTCCAGCACCCCGCCCGGCAACGTGCAGCAGTGGATTCAGCAGGCCATGCAGATCCTCGAACAGAACGGCGTACCCGCCAGCGAACTCAACGCCAACGACATCTGGACGATCATCCAACACGAGTCCGGCGGCAACCCCAATGCCATCAACAACTGGGACTGCGTGCCGTTGGATACCGCGATCCTCACCCGGCGCGGCTGGTTGAAGCACGATGAGGTGCGGATCGACGACAAGACGATCGGCTACAACCGTGCGGCCGGTCGCAGCGAGTGGACGACGATCACCCGCGTCGTGCATTACGGCGATGCACCGCTGACTCGGCTCAGTAACTCCCGCTGGCATGCCACCAGCACCGGAAACCACCGCTGGCTGACCATGCCGAGGATCGCCCTGCCCAAGGCCGCCGTCGTGGAAACCGAGGCGGGCTGCCCATTGTGTGACTGGCCAGAGGGCACCCGTCGCCGTGGCGCCGCCACCACGGGCGGTCTGCGCATTCACCTGGCGAAGGCGCACAAGTTGGCGGCGCAACGGCAGAACAACGTCCACGCCACCGAGGCCGAGTTCGTCACCACCCAACGCCTTGACTCGCGGGACCGGCTCGTGTTGGCCGCCCCCGCCGACACCGCCTCGGCACTTGACGTGACGGTGCGGGAGGCCGCGATTCTCGGTTGGATCGCCGGGGACGGTCACGTCGAGACCCGCAAGCACGCACCGTCGATGAGCATCGGGCAGTCCAAGCCGCGGTTCGTAGCCGCACTGCGCGACCTGCTCGTCGGAATACCGCACGCGACCTACGTCGACGACCGTGGTGGGTGCGGTCCGCGCCACCAGTTCCGACTGAACCCGACGTATGCGCAAGACCTCCTCCGCCGCGCGGGAAACCCGAAGGCGGACGCCGTTGCGCAGGTTCTCGCGATGTCGACCGCGCAACGGAAGGCCTGGCTGGCGGCCGTCACCGATGCGGAGGGAACCGCATCAGGAGCGATCTACCAGGCCCCTGGGGCGGTTCTGGAGGCCGCCACGCTCGCGGTCTACCTGTCCGGACGCCGCCCCCGCATCGGCGTGGTCAACCGGCGCGACGCACCGGAGAACTGGGCCGTGGAGTGCTGGGTGAAGGGCAACAATCCGATCATCACGGGTGGTTTCCTGACCAGGGAGGACGCCGGACGCGGCGACGTGTGGTGCGTAACGACCGAACTGGGTACCTGGACCGCCCGCGAGGACGACCACGTGTTCCTGACCGGCAACTCCAACGCGCAGGCCGGGCACCCGTCCAAGGGGCTGATGCAGTGCATCGACTCCACCTTCAACGCGCACAGCCTGTCCGGACACACCAACATCTACAACCCTGTCGACAACATCATCGCCGGGGTCCGGTACGCGCTGGGCCGCTACGGCTCGATCAGCAACGTGCCCGGCATCGTCGCGGTGAGCCACGGCGGCCACTACGTCGGTTACTGACACGTCGGTCCGAGCGTCCGCCCGAGCCGCTTAGGCTGGCGGCATGCTCGAATCCGCTCCCGGTCTGCGCGGGTTACCACCCGCCAAGCGGGCCGATGTGCCGCGCTTCTACGTGATGGACGTGCTCGCCGCCGCACACCAGCGGCAGCGCACGCACGGCGACGTGGTGTCGCTGGCCGCCGGCCAGCCGTCCAGCCCCGCACCGGCCCCGGTACTCGCCGCGGCCGCCGAGGGCCTCCGCTCGAACATCCTCGGCTACACCGAGCAGTTCGGCGTGCCCGCGCTGCGCGAGGCGATCGCCCGGCACTACCACCGCACCTACCCCGACCTCGCCGACCTCGACCCCGAGGACGTCATCGTCACCACCGGCTCCTCCGGCGCGTTCCTGCTGGCCTTCCTCAGCGCGTTCGACGCGGGCGACCGGGTCGCGCTGGCCACTCCCGGCTACCCGGCCTACCGCAACATCCTGGCCGCGCTGGGCTGTGAGGTCGTCGACCTGCCGTGCGGTCCGGCCACCCGGTTCCAGCCGACCGTGCGGCAGCTGGAGGAACTGGACACCCCGGTGCGCGGACTCGTCGTGGCCAGCCCGGCCAACCCGACCGGCACCGTGCTGGACCCCGCCGAACTCGCCGCGCTCGCCACCTGGTGCGAGGCGCACGAGGTGCAGCTGGTCAGCGACGAGATCTACCACGGCATCGGCTACGGCGCCCCGTTCGCCAGCGCCTGGCAGACCTCCCGGCAATCGATCGTGATCAACAGTTTCTCCAAGTACTGGTGCATGACCGGCTGGCGCCTTGGCTGGATGCTGCTACCGCGTCGGCTGCACGGTGCGGTAGGCGCGCTGGCCGGCAACTTCACCATCTGCCCGCCGGCACTCGGGCAGCTGGCCGCGATCGCCGCGTTCGAACCGGAGTCCTATGCCGAGGTCGACGCGCACGTGGCCCGCTACCGCACCAACCGCGACCTGCTGCTGACCGGCCTTCCCCAGCTCGGCATCGACCGGCTCGCCCCCGCCGACGGCGCCTTCTACGCCTACGCCGACGTCTCCGAGCTGACCACCGACTCGATGTCCTGGTGCCGGCGGCTGCTCGCCGACACCGGGGTCGCCGTCGCGCCCGGCCACGATTTCGACCCGGCGCGCGGCGGCGAGTTCATCAGGATGTCCTTCGCGGGCGACACCGAGGACGTGGCAACCGCGCTGGTTCGGTTGGGCGACTGGCTGGCCAGTTCGGGGCGGGCCTGACAAGCTGTGCGCTAGCTGACAAGCTGGGCCGGTCCGGTTCGGGAACCGAAGGCCCGCGCGGATCGTTTGACGTCTAAGAGATTTACCGGTGCTCGGCGGGGAGGCTTTCCGATGTTTCTCAAGATCATCATCGCTGCGATCGCGATCTGGGTGGCGTTCTCGGTCATCGGGTTCATCGTGCACGCCGCTGTCGTGCTCGCCATCATCGGCGGGGTCGCCTTCCTGGGCACCGCGGCCTACGGGGCGATCAAGAACTCCAAGAAGCGCAACCAGATTTCCTGAGCTTCACTCGAACGGGACCGCCGGGCGCGCCTGCGCGCTCCGGGTCGAGGGTGCCCGGCCGTCCTCGGCCAGCACCCCGAACTCGACGAGCCGAGGGCGGACGGCGCCGGCCGAGTGCCAGTGGGCCGCCCGCAGCCCGGCGGCCAGCGCACCGTCCACGTTCACCTGCCGGTCGTCGACGAACAGGCAGTCCGCCGCTGCCGCGTCGAGCCTCGCCAGTAGCGCCGCCCAGATCTCCCTGTCCGGTTTGGCCACGCCGAGGTCCCCGGAAAACAGCAGGTGCCGGAAGTACTTCGCCCACGGCTGCTGCTCGACGGCCCGCCCGAACGACGATGGCGCGTTGGACAACACCGCGAGCGCAACTCCGGCCTGCGCGAGTTCTGCGATCAACGCCACCGTTTCCGGCACGGCGTGCAGCCAGCCGGCACAGTCGATCTCGGTCAGTTCGGCACTGAGCGCCTCCTCGACCTCGACCCCGAACGGCGCACCGAGCCGCCGCCAGTAGCCGAGATCGTCGCTGTCGCGGTCGTAGGCGTCCCGGTGCTCCCAGTAGACCTCGGCGAACTCCTCGGCCGGGGCGCCGATGCGTGCCGCCAACGTCGGCAGGGCTTTCGTGCGCAGGCCGATCACCTCGCCGAAATCAAAGACCACCCAGCGCATGTCGCCCTTTCCTCCCGTATCGGGCCCGGTAACCTTGGCCGTTCCAACCGGGTAGGTTTGTCGGTTTCGGCGGGAGCGGCCACCCCGATCCCACCACCTTCGACGGCCGGGCGACCCGGCCACGGAGGGTGGCGTAGATCTCATTGCCGATCCGTGCAACCGTAGAGCCCGGACGGTACGTCCAGTAGGCGTAAGGACAACGAGCGGAGAGCGTCCGCGTGGATCAGCGCGACGAGCAGGAGTTCCGGGAGTACTTCGCGGCTCGGCGGGAAGCCGTGCGCCGGAGTGCCTACCTGCTCTGCGGTGACTGGCACCGGGCGGACGACTTCGCGCAGACCGCGTTCGTCGCGCTGCACCGGCGCTGGCACAAGATCGCCGACCGGGGCGCGTTGGATGCCTACGTGCGGCGGTGCGTGGTCCGCGCGGTGATCGACGAGTCACGGCGGCCCTGGCGGAGGGAGCGATTCACCGATGACGTTCCCGATGTCGCCGACTCCGCCCCCGAACTCGGTGACTCGGTGGCGACGCGGGCCACCTTGCTCGCCGCGTTACGCAAGGTCCCGCCGAGGCAGCGGGCCGTGTTGATGTTGCGGTTCCTTGAGGGACTCGACGTCAGCGGGGTCGCGGTGACGCTGGGCTGTAGCGAGGGCACGGTGAAGAGCCAGACCGCGCGCGGTCTGGCCACCCTCCGCGCCGAGCTTGGCGATGCTCTCGACGACTTACGGCCCGCGTCATGACGATTTTTACGCTCGTATCGACCGCACGACGACTGGCGAAGGAGGTGGCACCCGATGGATGAGGATCGACTCGCGCAACTGCTGCACGACGCCGTACCAGACCCCCCACCGGCCACTTTCGACGCCGACGACGTGCTCAACGCCTCCCGCAGGCTCACCGCGCGGCGCCGTTCGGTGGTGCGCGGCACCAGTATGGCGGCGATCGTGTTGCTTTCCGCTGGATTGTTGACCGGCCTCGGCGTGGTAGGGCTGGGCTGGTTCGGGCACACTGGGAGCAGCAGCGGTCTCAGTTCGACCGCGGCAGGAGTCGCGGGTCCGTCGAACAGCTCGCGTGGGTTCCAACCCAAAGCGGGCAACAAGGCGGGCCCTGAGCTAGAACGACCTGACGTCCCGACGTCTTCGCCCATGCAGGGGGGCGGCGGCGCCGGGAGTGTCGGCCCTACGGCCGACAGCACCCCTGGTGGGTGTGGGTCGACGGACGGTGAGCTTGCTGTCGCCCTCGCCGGCGAGCTCCCGTCCGTCGGCGATCCGCGCCAGACCGGGGTACCAGCCGCCGACTGCCCGTCCGACGCCCGCTCCGGGGCCGCCTACTCGGTGCACGACAACGGCGCCAACGGTGTGGTCGTCGCGGTCCTGCGGCCCGGCACCGATACGCACACCCCGCTCACCACCGGCTCCGGCACCGCGCAGGCCACCGTCGCGACCAAGGCCGGCGACACGCTGACCGTGCTCAGCCAGCCGCAACCGGCGGGCGGCGTCATCCCGTTCGCGGACAAGGTCACCTCGATCGCCGACGCCCTGGCCACCCGGTTCTGACACACCCGATCGGCGCGGCCTGCCTTGGGGCGACCGGCCCAAGCCATCGGTCGACCAGGTCAGTAGGCTTGGATGACGTGAGCAAGCCCAATATGCCCAATGTGCTGGCCGCCCGGTACGCCTCGGCCGCCCTGGTCCACCTCTGGTCGCCCGAGTACAAGGTCGTGCTGGAGCGTGAGCTGTGGCTCGCGGTGCTGCGCGCCCAGGCCGAACTGGGCATCACCGTGCCGGAGACGGCCATCGCCGACTACGAGCGCGTACTCGACCAGGTCGACCTCGGTTCCATCGCGCAACGCGAACGGATCACCCGGCACGACGTGAAGGCGCGCATCGAGGAGTTCAACGCGCTGGCCGGGCACGAGCAGGTGCACAAGGGCATGACCTCGCGCGACCTCACCGAGAACGTCGAACAGCTGCAGATCCGCGCCTCGCTGGAGCACCTGCACGGCCGCTGCGCCGCCGTCCTCGCCCGGTTGGCCCGGTTGGCCACCGAGCACAGCGACCTGGTGGTCACCGGCCGCACGCACAACGTCGCGGCGCAGGCCACCACCCTCGGCAAACGCTTCGCCAGCGCGGCCGAGGAGCTGTTGGTCGCCTTCGACCGGCTCGAACACCTGATCGCCGGCTATCCGCTGCGCGGTATCAAGGGCCCGGTCGGCACCGCCCAGGACATGCTCGACCTGCTCGACGGCAACTCCGCCGCGGTCGCCGAACTCGAACACAAGATCGCCGAACACCTCGGTTTCCAGCAGGTCTTCGCCAGCGTCGGGCAGGTCTACCCGCGCTCGCTGGACTTCGACGTGCTGGCCACCCTCGTCCAGCTCGCCGCCGCGCCCTCCAGCCTTGCCAAGACCATCCGGCTGATGGCGGGCCACGAGCTGGCCACCGAGGGGTTCAAGCCCGGCCAGGTCGGCAGCTCGGCCATGCCGCACAAGATGAACACCCGCTCCTGCGAGCGGGTCAACGGCCTGATGGTGGTGCTGCGCGGCTACCTGTCCATGGTCGGCGAGCTTGCCGGCGACCAGTGGAACGAGGGCGACGTGTCCTGCTCGGTGGTGCGCAGGGTCGCGTTGCCGGATGCCTTCTTCGCCCTCGACGGACTGCTGGAAACCCTGCTCACCGTGCTGGACGACTTCGGCTGCTACCCGGCGGTGATCTCCCGCGAACTCGACCGCTACCTGCCCTTCCTGGCCACCACCAAGATTCTGATGGCCGCGGTGCGGGCCGGGGTCGGCCGGGAGGTCGCGCACGAGGTGATCAAGGAACACGCGGTCGCCTCGGCGCTGGCCATGCGTGAGCGGGGCGCGGAACGCAACGAGCTGTTCGACCGGATCGCCGCCGATCCGCGCCTGCCGCTGACCGCCGAGCAGCTCGCCGACCTGCTCGCGGACCGCCTGTCCTTCACCGGTCTTGCCGGCGCGCAGGTGGAAACCGTGGTCGCCAGGGTGGAGAAGCTGCTGGAGAACTTCGCCTCCGCTGCGGGCTACGTCCCGGAGCCGATCCTCTAGAGGTTTCGGCTTTCCTGGTGGCAGCCGGTTTTCCTAGTGGTGGAACAGCCGAATCCCGGTGCGCACCAACGACATCCCGTGCTCCCGGCAGGCCAGCTCGACCTCCTCGGACCGGATCGACCCGCCCGGTTCGACGACGTAGCTGACGCCGTGCCGGCCGGCATGGTCGATGTTGTCCCGGAACGGCAGCGCCCCGTCCGAGGCGAACGCGACTCCGCCGTGCCCGGCCAGCCATTCGGCCCGCTGAGTGGTGGTGAGGTCCGGGGCCGGCGTGCGCAGTGCGGCGGTCAACCGCTGCCCTTCGGCCGGCGTCAGATCCCCTGCGGCGAACAGGATCTGCCAGTTGATCCGGTCCTGCCGGCGAACCTCCGGCCGGAAGTCCAGCGCCCGCACCGCGGGATGCCGCCGCAGCCACCAGACATCGGCCTTCGCCCCTGCCAGCCGAGTACAGTCCACTCTGGACTGTTGGCCGGCGCCAATACCGATGGTGACGCCGTCTTTCAGGTAGCACACCGAGTTCGACTGGGTGAAGCGCAGTGTCGCCAACCCGAGCAACAGGTCCTCCTCGGCCTGCGCGGTGAGCTGTCCGCACACCGTCTCCGCGAGCAGTGCTCTGCTCAGCGCCGGTTCCTCGGTGTCCTGGGTGAACCGCAGCCCGAAAACCTCCCGAGTCTCCGTCGGCGGCGGCAGGAAATCCTGATCCGCCTCGATGACCAGAAACCGCCCGTTCTGCTTGCGCCGCAACACCTCCACGGTGCCAGGCGCATAGCCGGGCGCGATGACCCCGTCGCAGACCACCTTGGTCAGCAACCGGGCCAACTCCGCGTCGACCGGCGCCGAGACGGCCACGAAATCCCCGTAGGAGGACTTCGGATCGGCATCCCGTGCCCGCAGATAAGCGCTGGTCAGCGCGCCGACCTCGCCGTCAGCGATGCCGTACTGCTCGGTGCTGACGGCGTCGATCGGCCCGGCCAGCGCGACCCCGGCCGGCGACACGTGCTTGAACGACGCTGCCGCCGGCCGACCCAGCGCGGCGCCGGCCGCGCGCACCAACTGCCAGCCGTTGAGCGCATCGAGCAGGTTGATGTAGGACGGGTGGCCGTTGACGATGCTGATCGGCCACCGGTCGGGATCGACCGGTGTGGCCTGGGCGGCCTGGGCCGGGTTGATGCCGTAGCGCAATTTCATCGTGCTCTGCCGCATCGTGCTCTGCCTCCTCAGTGAACGACACTGACGGGAGGCGCCCAGGCGGTCGACGCTCACGCGGGACTTCGGCCGCTCCCCGGTGGTTGTCCACCTTCGCCAGTCGCGACCATCACCGATGCTACAAGCCGCCGCCCCGCCTGATGACCACCCGCTCGGCCGACCCGCTGACCACCGCCCCGCTCACCGGCGCCGCCCCGCTCACCGACGCCGCCGCGCCGAGGGCGACCGCCGCCGACCCGCTCACCGACGCCGCCGCGCCGAGGGCGACCGCCGCCGACCCGCCGTTCACCGCGACCGCCAGCAACCCGGCCGAATCAAGGTGCACCAACAGGCCGCCCACCGGCACATCCGCGAAGGTCCGCCCGTACACCGCGTCCATGACCAACTGTCCCCAGTGGACTTTCAGCGGATCTCCCCGCGTGAAGCCACAAGTCCGCACCGCCTGCCCGTCCGCGCCGAGCTGGATATTGCCGAAATGATCAACACCGACGACCTCGGCCGCCAACAATCCGGCCTCGGCCCGCAGATACGGCGCCGGCAACCGGATCAACTCGGCCGGATCGACCTCCGCGCCGAACGCGCTCGGCGGCGTCCCGTTGGCCAGATGAGCCGCGGCAGGCGCGAAGATGTCACGCCCGTGGAAGGTCGCCGACACCACCGGCAGCCGAAACCGCGACTCGCTCAACTCGAAGCAACCGCTGATCCCGCCGAGCGCCTCGGCGGCCGGTACCAGCAGCCCGTTGTCCGGACCGACCAGCACCCCCGCCCCGGCAACGACCACCACCCCGCGCCGTGCGGTGCCCACCCCCGGATCGACGACCGCCAGATGCACCGAAGGCGGCAGATAGGCAATCGCCTCGGCGAGCAGCATGGCGCCTCGCCGCACGTCCTGCGGCCCCACCTCATGCGTCACGTCCAGGACCCGGACGCTCGGCGCGATCCGCGCGATGACCCCCTTGCAGCTTGCCACGAAGGCGTCGCTGGTGCCGTAGTCGGTGGTGAAGGAGATCCAGTCGTATCGCACCCGCCCATTCTGCGCATACCCGCCTCGGTCGGGCCTGAGTCTGACGTCCGTCCACAACCCGCGCGAGCCTCCGCACCTGCCCATCCGCCGAGTTATCCACAGGAACCCCGGTTATCCACAACTCTGTGCACAGTCAACCCAAGCCGCCAATTTTTCGAATAGCGTAGAAATTCGGGGGACCCCCTGGCCGGGGACCCTCGCGAAGCTCTGCCCGGCGCTCACGATTGGCCGGGAGGGCTGACGACTTGCAGAGGGCTGACGACTTGCCGAGCGAGCTGACGACTTGCAGAGAGCTGGCTGCTGGCCGGGAAGGCTGACGATTGGCCGGGAGGGCTGGCGGCTGGCTGGGAAGGCTGGCTGCTGGCCAGGAGGTTGACGATTTGCCGGGAAGGCTGGCGGCTGGCCGGGAGGAGTGGCGGACGACCCTGCGGACGACCGGCGGGGCCGCCGGACCGGCGGTCGACCGGCCGACGGCCGTCATGCGGCGCTGCCAGGTGTCCCGCGGCGGCCACGTAGGCTCTGACCGTGCCGAATCTCGCTGACTACCCGCTGGTCGCCACCGGAAAGATCCGCCGCCTGTACGAGGTGGACGCCGAGCATCTGCTGCTCGTCGCGACGGACCGGATCTCCGCGCTCGACCATGTCCTGTCGCCGGAGATCCCGGACAAGGGCCGGGTACTCACCGCGATGAGCGTGTTCTACTTCGAACTCCTCGCCGACGCCGTGCCCAACCACCTTGCCGCGCCCGCCGACGATCCGAGGATTCCGGCCGAGGTGCGGGGGCGGGCGCTGCTGGTCCGCAAGCTGAGCATGGTGCCGTTCGAATGTGTCGCGCGCGGCTACCTCAGTGGCTCCGGCCTCCTCGACTACCGGCGCACCGGCACGGTCTGTGGCGTGTCGCTGCCGCACGGCCTGGCCGAGGCCGACCGGCTGCCCGAACCGATCTTCACCCCGGCCACCAAGGCCGAGGTCGGCGAGCACGACGAGAACGTCGACTTCCAGACCATGGTCGACAAGCTCGGCGCGGAAACGGCGAATCTGATCCGGGAGAAGACGCTGCTGGTGTACGCCCGCGCCGCGCAGCATGCCAAGGAACGCGGCCTGATCCTCGCCGACACCAAGTTCGAGTTCGGCCACGATCAGGATGGCAGGCTGGTCCTCGGCGACGAGGTGCTCACCCCGGACTCCTCCCGGTACTGGCCGCTGGCCGATTACCAGCCCGGCCGCGGGCAGCCCTCCTTCGACAAGCAGCCCATCCGCGACTGGCTCATCTCACCTGACTCCGGCTGGGACCGCGACTCGTCAGCGTCGCCGCCCGCACTGCCGGCCGAGGTCGTCGCCGCGACGAGGGCCAGCTACATCGAGGCCTATCAGCGGATCACCGGCCGCGACTTCGCCGACTGGCTGAGCTGAGCCGATTAACTGGCCGATTAACTGACCGGCTGAGGCAACTGACCGGCTGAGTTTCACCGGCCGGAAGCCGGCCGGAAGCCGATCGGAAGCAGGCCCAGCCGCAGCCGGCCAAGCGCAGGCCGAGGCCGAGCACAGGATTTGCCCGATCGGTGGCGCCACGTCACCTCGGTGACTCCTTGCCGTCATTCCGATACGGCTTCCTTGGAGCTATGACCGCGAGCCTGGTCGTCTCCATCGCCGGTATCAACGCCAACTCCCTGGACGCCTGCCACGACCTCGCCGCCGAGCTGGATCAACGCTCGGTGCCGCTGTCCCTGCTCGTCTCTCCGAGCCGGCAGCCGAGCCGCCGCTTCAACGCCGACCGCGCCGCCATCGACTGGGTCGCGGACCGGACGACCGGGCGGGCCGACGCACTGGTGTTGCACGGTTTCGATCACGCCGACAGCGTCAGCGCCACCCGCAGGCGCCTCACCGGCACCACGGTGGTCCCCGGCCACGAGGCCGGTCTCAAGCTGATCAGCCTGCGTGCCCGCCTCGACCAGCTCGGCCTCAACCCGCAGGTCTTCGCCCCGACGCACTGGGTGGTGTCTCCCGGCGCGCGCAACTCCTTGCGCCGCAGCGGATTCCGGGTGTGCGCCGAACTGCACGGCGTCCGCGACCTGCATGGGGACACCGTGTACCTCGGTCGGGTGATCGGCTTCGGGGCCGGTGAGTACGGGCTGTCCTGGCGCTGCCTCGCGGTTGTCATGGGCGCGGCGCGGGCGGCCCGCAAGGGCGGGCTGGTCCGACTCGCGATCGACGCAGCAGGCCTCACCAGGGCCGGCGTGCGCGGTGCCACCCTCGACGCGGTGGACATCGCCCTGCACCACGGCGCCGAACCAACCACCTACCTGGGGTTGACGCGGCCACCGGCCCCCCGCGCGGACGCCGTGCTGCCGAGCCGGACGGTCAGCAGCAGGCCCACCCTGGTGCCCGCCCCGACGCTTGAGCCGAGTACCGAGCGCGAGGACGAACGCCAGAGCGCTTAGGCTCCAGCGCGCCTAGACCTTGACGGCTTCGCCCCTGGTCAACCGCGTGAACGGGGCGACGGCCGAGGTGAACCGTGCCAGCAGGGCGTCGGCGAACGGCGGGTTCGCCAGCATCCCCTCGTGGATCGGGATCGACACCCTCGGTTTGACCGCGTGCACGAAATCGGCCGCCTCGGCGATCTTCATCCAGGGCGCGTAGGTCGGCACGCCGAGCACGTCGACGGCCTGTTCCGGCACGTGGAAGGAGTCGCCGGGGTGGTAGAAGGCGCCGTGGTCGATCAGGTAGCCGGCGTTGGTGATACCGGGAAAGTCCTGGTAGATCGTCGCGTGCGTGCCACCGACCGAGGTGATCGCCGCGCCACCCAGCTCAAGGGCGTCGCCGGGGGAGGCGACGGTCGCGGTGAGGCCGAGTTTCGTGGTCAGCGCCTCGGTATCCGGATCGACGACGAGCGTCGCGTCCGGGTTGGCCGCGACCAGCGCCGGCAGCTTCGCCTCGTCGACGTGGTCGGGGTGCTGGTGGGTGATCAGGATCGCGGTCAGGTCGCGCAGTTCGGAGAACCCGCTGGAGAAGCCGCCCGGATCGATCAGCAGTCGTGCCGTGCCCGTCTCGATCAGCACACATGAATGTCCCAAGTGGACTATCCGCATCGGTTCTTCCCTCGGCTCGAAGCTCAGCACGAATCCTGGCTCGGATCCCGTCGTCAACCTATGCCCGGACACGCATGTCACGCCAACGCGGCGAGCACTTCCGCCTCCTCCGCCAGACTTAGACCGGCCTTGCGGGCCCGGTCCAGGCCGAGCGCTCTCTCCTGCCCCAGCGCCCCGGCCACCGCATCGGCGAACGGTCGCGGTCGCAGGCCCGCCGCCAGTGATTCCGCCGGGTCGTGCGCACAGAAGCCGGCCAGGTCGGCCGGTACCCACAGCGGCAGCGACTTCGGCCCACCCCAGTAGCTGACGCCGGCCTCGGTAAGGGCCTGTTCGCTCGCGGCGACCAGTTCGACCTCGGTGTCGAGGACCTCGGCCATCTCCCGCAGCAGTCCGGTCAGCCCCCGAGCTGGGCCGATACCGTCATAGCTGCCGGAAATGCCCTGTTCGCCGGCGGTCACGATCCAGTCGGCGAGGTCCCGGACGTCGATGTGCTGGGTCAGCTGCCCGTTGTCCGCCGGGACCAGGACCCGCCCGCCCCTGCTCAGCCGGCCGGGCCAGTAGCCGAACCGGTCGGACCGGTCGCCCGGTCCGGTGATCAGGCCGGGCCGCACCACGAACGCGCGATCGCCGAACGCCTCCCGGACCGCGTTCTCGCTGGCCACCTTGATCGCGCCGTACAGATCGGCGTCGACCGCGTTCTGGTCCCCGGCCTCCTGGCGCGGTGCGACCAGCGCGGCGTCGGGGCGCTGGCCGAGGGTGGTGGTGTCGGCGTAGACGTTGACCGTCGAGACGAAGGTCCAGTGCCCGACCCGGTCACCGAGCGCGGCGAGCGCGTCGGCGACCCATGGATAGGAGTACCCGGCGACGTCGACGACCGTGTCGAAGCGTTCACCGGCCAGTTCCCGGTAGGCGTCGGGGGTGTTGCGGTCGACGGTGACCAATCTCGCACCGTCGGGCACCGAACCGGTGCGGCCGCGCGCCGCGCACACCACCTCATGGCCACGGCGCAGCGCCTCCCGCGCAACCGCCTTCGACAGAAACACCGATCCGCCCAGTACCAACGTTCGCATGCCGCTGAGCATGGTCCGCGGGTCGCGCCGTGGCCATCGATCTCGCGCTCGGCGAACAGCGGTGAACACTCGTGAACATTCGTGGACACCGCCTGTCCGCCACCTCCCAGCTGCCTGGCTCGCCAGGACGAATCCGCTGCTCAGGTACGATCCGGGGTGTCGTTGTGCGCCCTGGCGAGGCAACTCCCGCCTTGCCGGAGGGCCGACCCTCTCCTGAAAACTGGAGCGCCTGAAGTGGCCCGAGTTGTTGTCGATGTCATGCCCAAACCCGAGATTCTCGACCCGCAGGGACAGGCGGTCGCCAAGGCCCTGCCCCGCCTCGGCTTCTCCGGGGTCGCGGAGGTCCGCCAAGGCAAGCGCTTCGAACTGGAGGTCGACGACTCGGTCGACGACGCCACCCTTGCCAAGATCGCCGAGGGTCTGCTGGCCAACCCGGTGATCGAGGAGTGGACCGTGCGGCGGGTCGCCGAATGAGCGCCCGGATCGGGGTCATCACCTTCCCCGGCACCCTCGACGACGTGGACGCCGCCCGCGCGGTGCGCGCGGTGGAGGCCGAGGCGGTGCCGCTCTGGCATGGCGACGCCGACCTGCGCGGGGTCGACGCGGTCGTGGTGCCGGGCGGGTTCTCCTACGGTGACTACCTGCGGGCCGGCGCGATCGCCAGCTACGCCCCGGTGATGGGACTGGTCGTCGAGGCCGCCCGCAAGGGCATGCCGGTGCTGGGCATCTGCAACGGTTTCCAGGTGCTGTGCGAGGCCGGGCTGCTGCCCGGCGCGCTGATCCGCAACGCGGGTCTGCACTTCGTCTGCCGCGACGAGTGGCTGCGGGTGGACAACACCGACACCGCCTGGACCACCCGCTACGCGCCGGGCGCGGAGATCCTCATCCCGGTCAAGCACATGGACGGCTGTTACGTCGCCGACGCCGCGACCGTCGCGGAACTGGAGGGTGAGGGCCGGGTGGTGTTCCGCTACACCGACAACCCCAACGGTTCCGTCGGCGACATCGCGGGCGTGTCTGATGCCAGTGGCCGGGTCGTCGGCCTGATGCCGCACCCCGAGCACGCCATCGAGGCGCTGACCGGGCCGAGCGACGACGGCCTCGGCATGTTCCTTTCCGTACTCGAGGAGTTGGTGAGTGCATGACCGTCACACAGACCGCCGGCACCGTCGACACCGTCGAACGCGCCGCTGCGACCCCCGACATCGAGCAGCCCTACCAGGCACTCGGCCTCAAGGACAACGAGTACCAGCGCGTTCGCGAGCTGCTCGGCCGCAGGCCGACCGACGCCGAACTGGCCATGTACGCGGTGATGTGGAGCGAGCACTGCTCCTACAAGTCCTCCAAGGTGCATCTGCGCTACTTCGGCGAGACCACCACCGACGAGATGCGTGCCACCATGCTCGCCGGCATCGGCGAGAACGCCGGCGTGCTGGACATCGGTGACGGCTGGGCGGTGACCTTCAAGGCGGAGAGCCACAACCATCCGTCCTATGTGGAGCCTTTCCAGGGTGCGGCGACCGGCGTCGGCGGCATCGTCAGGGACATCCTGGCGATGGGTGCCCGTCCGCTCGCGGTGATGGACTCGCTGCGCTTCGGCGCCGCTGACGCGGCCGACACCAAGCGTGTCCTGCCCGGCGTGGTGGCCGGCGTCGGCGGTTACGGCAACTGCCTCGGCCTGCCCAACATCGGCGGCGAGGTCGTCTTCGACGCCAGTTATGCGGGAAACCCGCTGGTGAACGCGCTGTGTGTGGGCGCGATGCGGATCGAGGACCTGCACCTCGCGCACGCCTCCGGCACCGGCAACAAGATCATCCTGTTCGGTGCGCGGACCGGTCTGGACGGTATCGGCGGCGCGTCCGTGCTGGCCTCGGACACCTTCTCCGGTGGCACCGGCCGCAAGAAGCTGCCCAGCGTGCAGGTGGGCGATCCGTTCGCGGAGAAGGTCCTCATCGAGTGCTGCCTCGAACTGTTCGCGGCCAAGGTCGTCGTCGGCATCTCCGACCTCGGCGCGGCAGGCCTCGCCTGCGCGACCAGTGAGCTGGCCAGTGCCGGTGACGGCGGTATGGCCATCGACCTCGACCGGGTTCCGTTGCGGGCCAAGGACATGAACCCCGCCGAGATCCTCTCCAGCGAATCGCAGGAGCGGATGTGCGCGGTGGTCACTCCCGAGCACGTCGAGGACTTCCTCGCGATCTGCCGGAAATGGGATGTGACCGCGACCGAGATCGGTGAGGTCACCGACGGCGACACGCTCGTCATCACCTGGCACGGCAAGACCGTCGTCGACGTCCCGCCGCGCACCGTCGCGCACGACGGCCCGGTCTACGAGCGCCCGATCAGCCGCCCGGCCGGCCAGGATGCCTTGCAGGCCAACGTGCCGGACGGTCTCGCCCGACCATCCACATCGGATGACATCAGGGCGACCCTGCTGCGCATGCTCGGCAGCGCCAACCTGGCCTCCCGGCGTTGGGTCACCCAGCAGTACGACCGCTACGTGCGCGGCGGCACGGTACTCGCGCAGCCCGCCGACTCCGGCATGATCCGCATCGACGAGCAGACCCACCGCGGCGTTGCGCTGTCGGTCGACTGCAACTCCCGCTACGTCGCCCTCGACCCGTACCACGGCGCGCAGCTCGCGCTGGCCGAGGCGTACCGCAACGTCGCGGCCAGTGGGGCGCGGCCGGTCGCGGTGACCGACTGCCTGAACTTCGGCTCGCCGGAGGACCCGGGCGTGATGTGGCAGTTCGAGCAGGCCCTGCACGGTCTCGCCGACGCCTGCAAGGTGCTCGGTATTCCGGTGGTCGGTGGCAATGTCAGCTTCTACAACCAGACTGGCGGCACGGCGATCCTGCCCACTCCGCTGGTCGGCGTGCTCGGTGTCATCGACGACGTGCGGCGCAGGGTACCGACCGGATTCGGCACCGAGCCGGGCGAGAGCCTGCTGCTGCTCGGCCAGACGCGGCCGGAGTTCGGCGGTTCGGAATGGGCGCACGTCGTGCACGGTCACCTCGGTGGCCTGCCGCCAACGGTGGACCTGGCGGCCGAGGCACTGCTCGCCGACATCCTGATCGCCGGCTCGCGCGACGGCATGCTCTCCGCGGCGCACGACCTCTCCGACGGTGGCCTTGCCCAGGCCGTCGTGGAGGCCGCGCTGATCGGCGAGACCGGTGCCAGGATCGTGCTGCCGCCCGAGGCCGACCCGTTCGTCTTGCTGTTCTCCGAGTCGGCCGGTCGCGCGCTGGTCGCGGTGCCGCGCAGCGAGGAACCCCGGTTCACCGAGATGTGCACCATGCGCGGACTGCCCTGGGTCAAGATCGGCGTCGTCGACTCCGAATCGGACGGTGTACAGATCCAGGACGTCGCGGACTTCTCGCTCACCGAACTCCGCGCCGCCTGGGAAGCGACCCTGCCCGAGCTGTTCGGCTGAGATCCTTCCTCGGCGGAGACAGCTGTTGCGGCGCACCGGAAAACCGGTGCGCCGCAACAGCTTTCCGAGAAGGCTGTCACCCAGCTCCGACGTCGATGGCCGCTGTTGACCGGTGCCCGGCAGCCGCCGGTCAACAGCCGCCAGTCGAGTCGCTGACCTGTCAGGGATCGCGCTGGGGTTGTTCGGTTTACGGTGCTCAGCCGTTGGCCAGCGCCTGCACGCCGCTCAGCGGTCCGTTGAACCTGTCCTGGTCACCGGGGAAGGTGCCGGAGTCGGCCCACTGCCAGATGGTCTGGAAGCCCCAGTTGTAGGGCATCGGGCCGGGGCTGCCGTTGTAGTTGGCCAGCGCCAGCGGGTTGGTGCTGGAGAAGTCGCCCTCGTTGCCGGTGCACTCGCTCCACCAGCTGGTCGCGGTGTAGATGACCGGCCAGACGCTTTCCTTCGCGTGGTACTCGTTGCTGAAGGACAGGATCCAGCTGACCATCTGGCTCCCGCTCAACCCGTAGCAGTCCGCGCCGTAGGGGTTCCACTCGATGTCCAGCATGCCCGGCAGGGTCTTGCCGTCCTTGGACCAGCCGCCGCCGTGCGCGATGAAGTAGTCCGCCTGCGCGGCACCGCCGGTGGTGTTCGGCGTCGCGAAGTGGTACGAGCCGCGGATGATCCCGGCGTTGTAGGAGCCGTTGTACTGCTGGGCGAAGTCCGGGTTGGTGTAGTAGGTGCCCTCGGTTGCCTTGATGTAGGCGAACTTCGCGCCGTCGGCGGCCACCGTGGACCAGTTGATGCTGCCCTGGTAGGCGCTGACGTCGAGGCCGGGCGTCTGCGTGACGTCGGGGCTCACGATCTCGTAGCCGGTGTTGGGGTTGCCGTGCGGCTCGTGCTTGGCCACCTGCGAACCCAGCCAGTCGAGTTCGGGCGTGCGGCCGGCAGCCGCGGCGTCCGCTGGAGTGAGGATCTGGTTCGGTGCCAGGTGAACCGCTGGGGTAGCGGACGCGGGTGTTAACGAACCGAACAGCAGAGCCGCGGCGACGCTGCCGACGACAACCGCCCCCAGCGCTCCCCTCTTGCGGGTGAACGTGCTCTTCATGGTGAAAGACCCTTTCGTGCGCCCTCGCTGATGGTCAGCTGTGTGTGACCATCTGACATCGGTCAGTGTGCTGGAAAGTCCGAGTAAAAGTCACCCCTTTTGCTAAACCAATCACCGCAATTGACTAATCGAAAGGTTGGTCGAGAGCAGATCGATATTGGTGGCCGAAAAAGCGGATTCGAGCGTGCCGAACTGAAGCGATGTCGGCGATGGCTGACACCACTTTCGTTGGGGCGCAAGGAATCGACTCGCGTCGTTGCCGGCGCTGTCGTGCTCACTGTTGTCGGCTATTGGTGACCGGTGCCCGGCAGCCGCCGGTCGTCAGTAGTCGTGCTGCTCAGCCGTTGGCCAGTGCCTGCACTCCGCTGTAGGGGCCGTTGAAGTAGTCCTGGTCACCGGGGAAGGTGCCGGAATCGTTGAATTGCCAGATGGTCTGGAATCCCCAGGCGTAGGGCATGGTGCCGGGGTTGCTGGCGTAGTTGGCCAGCCACAGTGGATTCGTGCTGGAGAAGTCGCCCTGGCTGCCGGTGCACTCGCTCCACCAGCTGGTCGCGGTGTAGATGACCGGCCAGACGCCTTCCTTGGCGTGGTACTCGTTGCTGAAGGATAGAATCCAGCTGACCATCGCGCTCGGTGAGAGGTTGTAGCAGGCGTTGCCGGACGGGTTCCATTCGATGTCCAGCGCGCCGGGCAGGGTCTTGCCGTCGCCCGACCAGCCGCCGCCGTTGGCGATGAAGTAGTCGGCCTGTGCCGCGCCACTCGACTCGTCCGGGTGGGCGAAGTGGTACGAGCCGCGGATGATCCCCGCGTCGTAGGAGCCGTCGTACTGTTGCGCGAAGTACGGGTTGACGTAGTCGGTGCCTTCGGTTGCCTTGACGTAGGCGAACTTCGCGCCGTCCGCGGCCACTGAGGACCAGTCGACGTTGGCCTGGTAGCCGCTGACGTCGAGGCCGGGGGTCTGGGTGACGTCCGGCGCAGTCACCACAGTGGACCCAACGCTCTCGTGCAGGCGGATCTGTGAACCCATCTGGTGGTCCATTGCGTGGATCCACGCGGTTTCCGCCGGGCTCACCGTAATGTTCGGCACGGTGGCTGACGGTCTGACCTCGGGTTGTGCGGTGCTGGCGTTCGCTGGGGCCACCCAGCCGAGCGCGAGCGTTCCTGCGACGGTGCAGGCCGCTAACGCTGCGATGGCCCCACGCCTGCATGCAGACGCGGTCATCATGGTTGACCTTTCAATTTTTAACGCTGCCCTCGCGGTGATCTACATCACGTAGATCCCTGCTCGAAGAGTGTGCAGCATTGGTCAACCAAATGTCACGTTTCTTTGTTAACAAATCACGAGGCGTTCGTTAACAGGAAAGCACCGGTCAACCGCCTTCACCGGCTAGCCGTGGCTGGCGAAGTCCCGCAGCTGCGCGGCAGAGCCGTTGTAGGAGTCCTGATCCCCTGGGAAGGTGCCGGAATCGGCGTACTGCCAGACGGCCTGCGTGCTCCATCCCGCCGGCAACGTGCCGACGCTGGAGCCGTAGCGGGGTATCCACAGCGGATCCGCGCCGAAGCTCGAATCGTTGCCGGTGCAGGTGGACCACCAGGTGGTCGAGGTGTAGATCGTCGGATAGATCCCGATGTGTGCCTTCATCTCGTTGACGAACGCGTGGATCCAGGCGACCAGCGCGGCCGGCGTCAGGCCGTAACAGGTGTCGCCGTACGGGTTGTACTCAAGGTCGATCGCGGGCGGCAGCGTCTTGCCGTCATTGGACCAACCGCCGCCGTGCGCGAGAAAGTAGTCCGCCTGACTGACGCCGTCGGTCGTGTTGGGTGTCGCGAAGTGATAGGCGCCGCGGACCAGACCCGAGGAGTAGGACCCGTTGTACTGCTGGGCGAAGTCCGGATTGGTGTAGTACGTGCCCTCGGTCGCCTTGATGTAGGCGAAACTGCCGCCGCCCGAGGAGACCGATCCCCAGTCGATCGCGCCCTGGTGACCGCTCACGTCGAGGCCGAGCGGTACCCCGGTCGGCGCCCCGGCCGTCCCCGGCAGGTCCTGCGCGTTGCTGCCGTTCTGGCCGGTGGTGCCCTCGTGGATCGCGATCTGCGAACCGGCGTAGTCGTCCTGCGGATGCCACACCCCGAACGAGGCCGCCGAACCGGGAGCCGGGGTGGCCACCGCCGGCAGTGCCGACCCGACCAGCACCGCACTGATCAACGCCGCGCCGATCAACGTCGACGCAGGGACCGGTGCGCGTCCTCGGCCGACGGGACGGTGCTCACCGATGTGCTGTCCGAAGCGCCTCACCTGTGTGTCCCCGATTCGTCCTCGCCCTGCCGGCTCGTGACCCGTGCGCCGTTCGGACTACAGGTTGCCGCCAGTTGGGTGTTAGCGCATCTTGAGAGTTCGCGCATCCCGGAGGCGGCGGCCCTGCGCGGTCGATAGTGTGCCGGTATGCCTCTCCAGCACCCGTCAGCAAGCCATCGTCACTCCACGACCAGCGGTGGTGTCGCGGTGAACCCGATCTTCACAAGGGAGCCGATTCGGGTACCGAAAACAGATTTCCCGGCGAAGGGCATTGACCCTGACATCGCCTACCAAATCGTGCACGACGAATTGATGCTCGACGGCAATGCCCGGCTCAACCTCGCCACCTTCGTCAGCACCTGGATGGAGTCACAGGCCACCCAGCTGATGTCCGAGTGCTACGACAAGAACATGATCGACAAGGACGAGTATCCGCGCACCGCGGAACTGGAGGCGCGCTGCGTCCGGATGCTCGCCGACCTCTGGCACGCGCCGGCGCCGGCGCACGCGATCGGCTGCTCGACCACCGGTTCCAGCGAGGCCTGCATGCTCGGCGGCCTCGCCCTCAAGCGCCGCTGGCAGAACAAACGTCGCGCAGAAGGCAAATCCACCGAGAAGCCCAACATCGTGATGGGCGTCAACGTGCAGATCTGCTGGGACAAGTTCGCCAACTACTGGGAGGTCGAGCCGCGCCTCGTGCCGATGGACGGCGACCGGTTCATCCTCTCCGCCGAAGAGGCCGTCAAGCTCTGCGACGAGAACACCATCGGCGTCGTGGTCATTCTCGGGTCCACTTTCGACGGTGCGTACGAACCCGTCGAGGAGGTCTGCAAGGCGCTCGACGCCTTCCAGGAGCGCACCGGCCTGGACATCCCCGTGCACGTCGACGGCGCCTCCGGGGCGATGATCGCCCCCTTCTGCGACCCGGACCTCGAATGGGACTTCCGGCAGCCGCGCGTCGCGTCGATCAACACCTCGGGACACAAGTTCGGCCTCGTCTACCCAGGCGTCGGCTGGATTCTCTGGCGCGACCTCGAGGCTCTGCCGAAGGAACTGGTCTTCAACGTCAACTACCTCGGCGGCAACATGCCGACCTTCGCGCTGAACTTCTCCCGGCCGGGCGCCCAGGTCGCCGCGCAGTACTACAACTTCGTCCGGCTCGGCTTCGAGGGCTACCGGCGGGTGCAGCAACACTGCCGGGAGGTCGCGGTCGCGCTGTCGGCGAAAATCGCCGATCTCGGCCCCTTCCGACTGCTGACCAAGGGCGATGAGCTACCGGTCTTCGCATTCACCCTGAAGGATGACGTCACCGGTTATTCGGTATTCGACGTATCAGCCGCGCTACGGGAGAGCGGCTGGCTCCTGCCGGCCTACACCTTCCCGCCGAATCGCACCGATCTGGCCGCGCTGCGCGTGGTGGTCCGCAATGGCTTCAGCCATGACCTCGGCGACATGCTTCTTGACGACCTGCGCCGCGCGCTGCCTAGACTGAACCGGCAGGCCGCACCCGCGCGGGGCACCGAAGCCGCTTCCTTCGCGCATGGTGCCGGGTCACGACCGAGCAACTGAACGACCACCGGCGATCACTCGACAGTGCGGTGAACAGGAAAGTTCGTTATGTCACGAATAAGACATGACAAATTCACCCACAGGTGTTCGGTAGGTAGTTCTCTCGGACGGTCGTATGCTCGCTGCGTCACCAGGAGCGATTGTGCGCAAGTGAAGCGAGAGGGGCTGCTGGGGTGAAGCACCCGAATCGGCGGTCGGGTGTGGCAGGGCCGACCAGCTATCGCGTTGCCGGCTGCCACAACACCGGCGGGCGGCGGACATGACCAGGTCATCGGCCCGCCGCCAGAGCCAGGCGGGCGCCATGCCGTCCGCGAACGCGTCGGCATCGGCGGTGCGATCGTTTGCAATCGCCTGGGCCGCCGCACTGGCCGGCACGAGCTACGTGCCGATGAGTGGCGCCGAGGTCGCCGACCTGCTCGACAAGCTCGCCGGCGAACTCGTCGACGCGCTGCGCGCCGAAACCTTCGATCCCCAGGTGGCCCACGACGCCGGCGGCGAACTCGTCGACGCGCACTTCACCACCCCCGCCAGCCTGCACCGCTGCGTGCACATCATCGGTGAACGGCTGCTTTCGGAACTCGGTATCGAACCGACCGACTGGGCGCGCAACCGCATCGCCGAACTCCAGGGCGCCTTCGCCGCCGGCTACGCCCACGCGCTGCGCGTGCGCACCCTGCGCGAACAGGAAGCCATCCGCGGCGCCGTGCTCGACGCCCGCGACGAGGCAGAAGCCGCGCTGCGCGCCAGCGAGGCCAAGTTCCGCGCCATGTTCGCCGACGCCGCCATCGGCATCGGCATCTCCGACCTCACCGGCCGGATCATCGACGTCAACGCCGCGCTGATCCGGATGATGGGCGGCAGCCGCGAACAGCTGCTGGACAGCAACGTCCGCGACTACATGCACCCGGAAGACGTCTACGACGGCCTCTGGTACTCCTACGAGAAGGTGCTGCGCGGCGACCTCGACCACTACCAGATCGAGAAGCGCCTCCGCCGCCCCGACGGCGGCTGGGCCTGGGCGAACCTCACCGTCTCCCTGGTCCGCGACGACATCGGCGCGCCGCTCTACCTCGTCTCCATGATGGAAGACGTCACCGACCGGCACGACCTGCAGGAGATCCTGCGCTACCAGGCCACCCACGATCCACTCACCGGCCTGCCCAACCGTGCCATGTTCACCGAACGGCTCGCCGAGGTCTTCGACCCGGACTCGGAACCGACGCAGGCCCGCGCCGGCCTGTGCTACCTCGACCTCGACGGCTTCAAGGTCATCAACGACAGCCTCGGCCACGATGTCGGCGACCGGCTCCTCGTGGCCGTCGCGGCCCGCCTCGCCGAATCCGTCGCCGGCGAGCGCCGCCTCATCGCCCGGATGGGCGGTGACGAATTCGTCGTCCTCGTCGAGGGCACCACCGGCCCGAACGATGTCATCGCCATCGCCGAGAGCGTGCTGTCCACCCTCACCCCACCGGTGCACATCGATGGCCACGAACTCGCCGTCTCCGCCAGCATCGGCGTGGTCGAACGCCCGGTCGCCAGCACCAACGCCGCCGACTTCATGCGCGACGCCGACATCACCCAGTACTGGGCCAAGGCCGACGGCCGCGGCCGCTGGGCGGTCTACGACTCGGAACGCAACGCCTACGAAGTAGCCCGCTTCGCCCTTGCCGCGGCCATGCCGGCCGCCATGGAACGCGAAGAGTTCTACGTCGACTACCAGCCCCTCGTCCGCCTCGGCGACGAACGCACCGTCGGCGTCGAAGCCCTGGTCCGCTGGCAGCACCCGGAGTTCGGCAGGCTCGGCCCGGACCGCTTCATCGAACTCGCCGAAGAGACCGGCCTCATCGTCGCGCTCGGCAAATGGGTCCTGCGCACCGCATGCGCCCAGGCCAAACGCTGGCTCGACGAGTTCGGCGACGACGCCCCCTACATCAGCGTCAACCTCGCCGTCCGCCAATCCCGCGAGCCCGACCTGGTCGCCGAGGTCTGCAAGGCACTGGAGGACACCGGCCTGCCCGCGCGGCTACTCCAACTGGAAGTCACCGAGAGCGCGATCATGAGCACCTCGGACGCACCGCTGGAAGCCCTGCGCACGCTGGACGCGATGGGCGTACGGATCGCCATCGACGACTTCGGCACCGGTTACTCCAACCTCGCCTACCTGCGTCACCTGCCGGTCACCGAACTCAAGATCGCCGGCTCCTTCGTCGAAGGCCTCCAGGCCTCCGACCGCGAAGACCCGGTCGACGCCCAGATCGTCGCCACCCTGGTCACCCTCGCGCACGCGCTGGGCCTCACCGTCACCGCGGAAGGCGTCGAAACCCCGGCCCAGGCCGAACGGCTACGCCGCATCGGCTGCGACTCCGGCCAAGGCTGGCTGTTCGCCCGTCCCGGCAAACCCGACAACATCGCCCGCCTGCTGTCCGAAGCCTGACCTTCTCGGCCCGGCCCGGCTTCGACCGCTGGGGTTGGCCGCACCTGGTCGGTATGGCCACCGCTCAACCGCAGCGGGAGTAACCAAACCGGCCACGACCTGGTCCCCACCCAAACCGCAGCGGGAGTACCAAACCGGCCGCGACCTGCTGATTGGTGCTATTCCGTGCGCTCCTGCTCGACGGCCGCCCGCGAGCACCAGTTGGCCCGCTCACTGGCGTGAATAGCCGCCTTGTCAGCGGAAACCCGCTGTAAGAACGGCGTGTCCGAATCGTCCCGGACCCGCTTCCAGAAGTCGCTCAACCCACGCCACCGAGCGGCGAGTACCCCCAGCTCGACCAATCGATCGCCAGTCGCCTCGGCATAGATCTCGTACGCCTCAAGCCTGGCCCGGTCCAACTGCAGGTACTCGCCGAACAACGTGTCATGGTGCTCGCCGTGCTCGGCCATCCGCACTACCCGCCGATGACCGGCGGCGCGGTCCGTTCATCGGTGCCGAAAATCGAGTCCGGGTCAGCCTCGACCAGGTACGAAGCGCGCTTGTGCTCGCCGTCGCCCTGCCCCTTCTGCCCGCGCCCGCCGCCACCCATCCCACCGGCACTCGTCCCACTGGCGCCGCGCGCTCCGGCCGCCCCGTTGCCGATCGCCGAATCCTCAGCGGCACTCGCCCCAGCGGCACTACGCGCGCCCGCTCCGGAGGCACTGGCGGAGCCACTCCCGGAAGCCGAGTCCCCACCAGGGCCGAAACTGGCACTACGCCCATAACCCCCACCAGCAGACCCGCCGCCCGACCCTCCGTAGCCGCCCCCGCCGCCGCCACTGCCATACCCGCTACCAGGCAGATACGTATCCCCGCCGCCGGGGAACCCGCCACCCATCGGCATCCCGCCGATCGGCACCCCAGCCGTGTTGCCACCAGGATTGCCACCGTTGACACCAGGGCTGTTCCCGCCGGGATTCGTCAATGTCCCACCAGGATTGAACCCCGAGGTACCAAGGCCGCTACCGTTTCCGCTGCCAGGCGGGTTGACCCCACCCTGCCCAGGATTCCCGCCGCCACTACCCCCGCCCCCAGGACTCGGCGCCCCGCCGTAACCGCCACCACCGCCATAACCCCCGCCACCGCCACCGCTTCCACCAGCGCCACTACCCCCACTGAGGTGCGGCGCCGAAGCGCCTCCGCCACCCGAACCACCGGACCCCCCAGCCCCCGGCGCACCGACCCCGGAACCGGTCCCGGACCCACTGCCACTGGAGTTGCCGAAGGTCGGCGTCGTGGTCATGGCGGGCATCTTCTGCGTCGCCTGCACCAAACTCTGGTGGTAAGTGGTGGCCGCCTGCGCGGACTGCTGCTGGTTCTCGGCCGCCTTGTTCAGGTTGCTCTGCGCGGTAGACACGGCGGTGATCGGGTCAGGTGAGGTCAGCACGTCCTCGAACGCCTGGCTCATCGTGTACGTGTACGGCGTCGGCATGCTTGCCTTCGCACTGGAGACCGCGGTCGACTGGTTGTACAGGTTGACACTGGCTACCTGAGCGCCAGCAGCCGTCGTATTGGTCCAGTTCGCGACCTGGTTGTGGAACTGCATCGCATTGTTCGCGGCTTCGCCCTGCCAACCCGAAGACGCCGCCGTCGCGGCCTTGGACATATTCGTGTTCACATCGGCCAATGCGTTGGCGATTGAGTTCCACGCTTCGCTGCTGGCATTTGCCGAGGCCGCGTCCGCAGGCTTCAGGCCACCGTTGAGCTGGACGGACGTCATGCTGTGGTAGTTGGGGGTGGTGCCCGACGGCGCAGACCGAGTCTGTAGGTCTCCGGCATCGGTGTTCGCCTGGCTGGTCAGCGACTGCTGCTTGGAATGCTCGGCCGACGCCATGCTGCCTAGCCCGGTGAAGATGCCGATCACGCCGTCTTTCTTCAGAGTCGCGTTCAGCGCCGCACTACCAGCCGAGTCGACCTGTTTGTCGGGCGCCGCCACAGGTGTGACTGTCGGGGTAACCGCAGGCTGTTGTCCGGTGCTGGACCCTCCGCTGTAGTTCGACGACCCCGCGTTACCTGAGCCATCCCCGTTCGCCATGATCTTCCCCTTGTCCTTCACAGCGTCCACGTTTGCGGATACACAGCGTTTATGACTCTACGTCCTTGCAACGCCGATGTCGTCATCCAGCGACCGACCTGCTGCTCGCTAACAGTGACGATCAGTCACCCAAAGCCACCAGGTTTTGTTCGACCATTGGGGCGAACTGCTTGGCTATGCCGCACGAGTCCGACTGTTGGCCAGTACCACCCTGTCCGCCAACGTCAACTCGCGAAGTGCTCGTTATCGCGATGGAAACTGCGCAAAGGCCGCCGCCGTCGTTGGACTGATAGAGGCGTCCTTGATGCTTCCCGACCGGATAGTCTGTAATGGTATAGCCACCGCTATTCAGCTGGCTGATACCGGCGGTGTCGTAGATGGCGATATCTATCCCACCCCCGTTCGGGCTAGGGCCCACGGCCCCTTGCCACGAACAGTCACGCGCTCCATTTTCCGTGTCCGCGCTGACCTTTTGCAGTTGGTATTGGTTGATTTGTGCGGAGGTAAGCAGCGAACACGAGTTGACCGATGCCAACGGATCCCCGCTGGAACTGCTATTTCCTGAGGTTGCACTACCGCCGCTCGACTGGTTCGCCGTGGTGGGATTGGCCGACGGCGTGCCCACCACGGACGGGTTGGAGCACGCATTGACGAGGAGGGCGGCGGCTAGCAGTGGCAGGACTACAAGTTGGCGCTTCACGAGTTTCCTTGTCACTGATCAAGCCTGCGGGTCGGACGGAAGCTTGAATTTGCTTACTGCGTCGTTGACTTCTTGATCAACGTTCTGGTAACTCTTTGCCGCGTTTTCGTATGCTGTTTGCATCTGGGTGAGCGTCGACATCAGGCTGTTTACCGCTTTTTCGATACCCTGGTGATCGCTGCCAACATTTCCGGTGAAAGAAGCTATTTCCGGTACACCTGGCAAGGCGCCTAGCTTCGGCGCCTGGGTAACGGTGCGCAGGTGCACCTGGACCGCTTCCAACGTCCGGATCGAGTCGCCACATGAGATCGCCAATGCCGTGGCGGCTGCCGGTTCGATTTTGAAGCCGGTGCCGGCGGCCGAGACCAAGGTCGCGGCGCTGCCGTCCATAACGGCGGCTTGGTCAGCGGCGGTTCCGCTTTTGGCAGCGAGCTTCGCTGCGGACCCGGCTGCGTTGACCGCGTCTCGTTGCTGAACCTCTGCCAGGTTCGCTGTTTCTTGCACGGTCAAGCCGTCTGGGCTCAATGGTTCGATCATCTTCGCCCGCCTCTCCAACCCTGTCTCCGAAGACCGTCAGTGCCACCATGACGGTACCGCACGTCATTGCGCGGGTCTCGCACTCTGGAGACCTCGCCACACTGAGCCGTGGGCAGGTCGAGGAAGGTTCCCTAGAGGTCGCGAAGGATGCTCGCGAATCTGGACAGTTGACGTTCCGGAACCGGCTCGCTTGTCAGGGGTAGATCTGACGGAAGTCGAAGCTAGCCATGGCGTCCTGCGCGCTTGCTGGATACCCCATGGCGGCAACCATTCGCTGATTGCTGTCACTGTGCCGACCGGGCTGTTGTGCAGGGGCGGACCGGTATCACAAGCGATGCGATCCACAGAATCCCGGCCAGACTCCCCAGAGACAACAACGACTGGTTTCCTGACCTCTACGGTCGGCCGAACGGTGGTACAGATCCGGGGCTGGGGACCAGATTGATCCGTCGAAGTTTCCGCTGCCCCAGTTGGCCGAGGGCTTGGCCTCGGCCGCCTCGCGATCTCTGCTTGCCTGCCCGGTTGATTGGCCGGCCCGACGGGCTTGATGCGGGTGGCGGCGCTACCGTGATCGTCGGTAGGGGAGGTTCGTCGTTGACAGAGGGGGCGACGCGGTGAGTTCGCATGATCAGCCATGGCAGCAGTCTGGCGGGGGGAACCAGGGGTGGCAGGGCGGACCGGCCGGTCCGCAGCAGCCTGCCGGGTATCCGCAGCAGCAGCCGAATCCATACCCGCAGCAGAATCCGTATCCGCAGCAGGGTGGGCCGGCCGGGCCTCGGTATCCTGGCCCGGCACCCACCGGTTATCCGCAGCAGCCGCCGTCTGGGTACCAGCCCGGCTACCCAGGCGCGTTTCCTCAGCAAGGAGGCGGCCAGGGACAACCGGGTGGACCGGGTCAACCAGGCGGGCCGGGGCAGCAGAAGAAGCGGAAGCCGTGGCCTTGGCTGGTTCCGCTGGTTGTCGTGGTCGTCGCGACCGCGGTCGTGGTGCCGATCGTGCTCACGAGCCACGGTGGCGGTAGCACGAACACCGCTGGCGGCAAGGGCTCGCAGACAACGAGCGGCGGCAACAGTTACAGCCGGCCTACGGGCACGGCGTGGCAGGCGCCCGGTAATGATCTCGGCCAGTACAACAACGGGTACGGGCCGCTGTCCTATGCCAACGACATGATCGTGACCACCGATGTCAGCGTGACCGCCTTCGAACGGGACAACGGGAAGAAGCTGTGGCAGGTGGCCCCTCCCGTCGCCGGGCAGGTGATCTGCGGTCTCACCCGTACGATCGCCAATGATGCTCTCGGTATCGCTTTCGGCCCCACCAACGGGGAACCGAACCTCGCCAACTGCGCCAGTGTCGGCCTGCTGAACCTCAAGACGCGGCAGTACGCCTGGACCAAACCGCTCCCGCAGACCGATCCGGCCGGCCTGCCGGACCCGACCGGGGCGTCGATGGCCTTCGCCGGCACCAGCGTCTTCGTCGGGTCGTCCTCGAATTTCACGCAGTTCGCGGTCGCGGACGGGACGGTGCAGTCCTCGAGTGCCTTCACCAACGGGAACAATTCCTGCGAGGTCAGCGACATCGCGGCCAGCACCAGTTCGGTGTACGTGCTCGGCACCTGTCTCGGCCTTGGCCCGAGCTACTACACCGTCGGCGAGGTCGACGCGACCGATGCCAAGCTGATCGCAGTCAACCCGATCCAGGCCGCTGATGTGAAGCTGCCGATCGATCCCAGTTCGACGGGAGGCGAGTCGGGGCTGGCGGCGTTCGTCTCGCTCTCGCCGTTGGTCCTGGTGCTGCACAGCAACGTCGGCACGAACGCCTTCTACGGTGCGCTCGTCGGCCTCACCGACGCGCTCAAGGTTTCCTGGTCGGATGTGCAGACCACCGGCGACCCCAAGGGTCTTGACCTGACCACCGACCAGTCCTCGATCCTCACCGACGGCCTGCACGACTACAACCGGGCCACGGTCTCCGGCAACACCGTGTATCTGGTCACGACGTTCTACGTCGAGGACGCGTCGGGCGACGGTGGCGGCGGTTACTACGCCAACAAGGTGGCGGCGGTGGACGCGACCACCGGCAAGCAGCGCTGGGAGACCGGGGTACCGGGCGTCGGGTTCTCCGCGGCGGTCGGGGTCGATGGGACGACGGTGTACGCGGTCGGGGAGACGGTCGGCAGGCCGGCGGACACCGAGAATCCCGACCTCGTACTGGGCAAGTTCGACGCGAACTCGGGCAAGCTGCTCGGCGCGGTGCACCAGAAGATCTCGATCTCCGGCGCGGGCATGACGCTGCCGGCCGAGGCCGCGCTCGAATATTGCCAGTTCATCATGGCCGACGGCCGGGCCTACGGGTCGACCACGCGCAAACCGCTTCAGATCGGGATGGGGTATCCCCAGGTCTTCTCGGTCGGATAGGACCGCGATCCGGTCGGATAGGACCGGCGATCCGGTCGGCCGTACCGGCGCCACTGCTGCCAGAAGGAGGCGCCCCTGCTGCCAGAAGGAAGGGTCAGCGGGGGCGCTGCTGGTTCTGGTTGAGCGAGTTGAGCATGGCGATCACCTGCTGGGCGATGCGGGGCGTGTCGGACGGGGAGTAGGTGGTCCACTGCTGGCCGTCCGAGCCCGGCCTGCGGTAGCCCATGTAGCGGCCTTCCTCGGTGTCGAACCAGGTGACGTCGGGGGCCTTCTGGTGACGGCCCATCTGGTCGCGGCCGTAGATGCTGAACCAGCCGATCTGGGTCCTCGGCTTGTCGGTGATGGTGCCGGCCGCCCTGCGCTGGAGTTCGTAGCCGGAGGCCTGGGCCGGGCTCACCTTCCGGAGGCCGCCGAAACCCTCCTCGGGTTCCTGGCGACGGTGCGCGGGCTGCCGGGGTGGCTGCTGGCTGGCCTCGGGGTAGGTCATCGACTGGCCGGGGCCGGGTTTCACGTTGCCGATCGGGCCCATCGCGGCGTGCACCAGGCTCTCCGGGCGCAGCATCTCGAACCGGATCTCGGTGTCCTCCTTGCGCGCGAGCACCGCGATCCTGCCGTCGGTCGCCGCGCGGTAGCACAGCCGGCTCTCGTCGGCCATGGCCGCGACGCCGTCGATGGCGTGCCGGTACTTGGCGAGGGTGACCAGGGCGTCCTCGACCTCCGGCTCCAGCCGGCCGCGGTTGGCGAGATTGCGGGAGGCCAGGTCGCGCAGCACGACATCGCGGATCAGCGTCCGGTCCTCCATGGTCTCCCCGACGCTGGGCACCTCGAAGATCAGCACCGGACTGCCCAGTCGCAGCAGGTCGGTGAGGATGTCCATCGCGGTCAACGAGAGCGAGAACGAGAACTCGGTCGGCATCAGCTGTCGATCCCCCACGCAGGTGACGATGAGTTGCGGTCAGCACCAGAAAATACCCCATGACCAGCCGCTCAGCAGGGTGGACCGGTCGGTCCTGGTATGACCCCGAGCACCTCTGGCACTCTGGGTGACGTGGCCGACCCAACCGAGGAACCGGGCGGAGAGCTGCCGCCGACGCTGCGTCATCAGATGGACGACTGGGATGAGGAGGTCCGGGACCAGCAGCTTGCCTTCGTCGACGCGGCCGAGGATCTTGAGGCGCAGGCGCGGGACATCCAGCTGCAGTTGGAGACCGCCGAGGAGGTGCGGCGGCCCAATCTGTTGATGCATCTCGACCTGGTCACCAAGTTGGCCGCGAATGTGCGCACCATGGCCAAGATCCCGTTCCCGATCCCGGACGAGGGCGTCACCGTGCGCGAAGAACCGACCGCGCCGGACGGGCTGGTCTACGTCGATCCGGAGGAGGCGGCCACGCTGTTTCCTCGCGTGGTCAATGCCGAAGACGACACCGACGACGACGAAGACGACACCGACGACGACCAGGACACCGAGAGCGGGCGTGGCTAGTCGGCTTTGCGGTGGGCGCCGTTGCGGCGGTTGGCTTCGTGGCGGTGGTGTTTGGCCTGTTCGCGGTAGAGGACGGCGGCGCTGTTGACGAGGCCGAGGTGGCTGAAGGCCTGCGGGAAGTTGCCCAGGAAGCGCCGCGAGACCGGGTCGTACTCCTCGGCGAGCAGGCCGACGTCGTTGCACAGGCCGAGCAGCCGCTCGAACATCGCCTCGGCCTCCTCCTGCCGGCCGGCCAGTGCCAGCGCGTCGACGTACCAGAAGGAGCAGACCAGGAACGAACCCTCGTGCCCCTTCAGACCGTCCACTTCGGACTGTCCGCTTTCCGTGGTGTAGCGGTCGATGAGGTCGCCGTGCTTGAGATGCTTGCCGATCGCGTCGATGGTCGCGCAGACCCGCTCGTCGGTGCCGGGCAGGAAACCCACGGCCGGGATCAGCAGGGTCGCCGCGTCCAGCGCGGTGCCGCCGTAGTACTGGGTGAACGCGCCGATCTCGGCGTTGAACGCGTTGGCGAGCACCTCCTTGTGCACCTGGTCGCGGATCTCCCGCCAACGCTCGACCGGACCGGGTAGCCCGTCCTCCTCAACGGCGCGCACCGCCCGGTCGAAGGCGACCCAGACCATCACCCTGCTGTGCGTGAAATGCCGGCCCTCGCCCCGTACCTCCCACAGCCCGTTGTCCGGCTGCTGCCAGATCTTCTCCAGATGCCCCATCAGACCGCGCTGCATCGACCAGGAGTCCGGGGTCTCGGTGTGGCCGCGTTCCCTTGCCAGGTGCAGCGCGTCCATCACCTCGCCGTACACGTCCAGCTGCAATTGGCGGTAGGCCGCGTTGCCGATCCGCACCGGCCGGGCATCGGAGTAGCCGGGCAGCCAGTCGGCCTCCCATTCGATCAGGTGCCGCTCACCGTCGATGCCGTACATGATCTGCAGGTCGGCCGGGTCGCCGGCGACCGCTCGGGTCAGCCAGGTACGCCAGGCGGCGGCCTCCTGTGAGCAGCCGAAGTTGTCGAAGGCCAACAGGGTCAGCGTCGCGTCGCGCAGCCAGCAGTACCGGTAGTCCCAGTTGCGCTCGCCGCCGGGCGCCTCCGGCAGTGAGGTGGTCGGCGCGGCCACGATGCCGCCGGTCGGCGCGTAGGTCAGCGCCTTGAGGGTGGTCAGCGAGCGGTGCACGGCCTCGGTGTGCGGGCCGTCGTAGCTGATCTGGTCGGCCCATTCGTGCCAGAGCGCTTCGGTGTAGCGCAGGTCGATGTCGACATCGATCGGCTGCGGCTGCTCGTCGGCGTCCGGCAGGTACTCCATCACCCAGGACAGCCGCTCGCCCGCCATCACCGTGAAGCTGGCCTCGTGCGCCCGCTTGTGCGGCACCCGGAAGGGCAGGCGGTCGCCGCGCAGCGTCACCGCCCTCGGGCCGGCCAGCGCGAGCAGGTACTCGTTGTCGTGCTTGCGCATCCGCCGCACCCACGGCACCGACGCCGCGTAGGCGAAGCGCACCACCCAGCGCAGCGACACCTCGACCGAGCCGGACACTCCCTCGACGATCCGCACGATGCGCGGCTGGTCCTTGCGGTCACGGTCCCGGTGTTGCTGCGGCGGCATGAAGTCGATCAGCCGGATGACACCGTCCGCGGTGACGAACTCGGTCTCCAGCACCATGGTGGTGTCCCGGTAGGCACGCCGGGTCTCAAGCACCTCGTCGGTCGGCGCGATCCGCCAGTGGCCGTGCTGTTCGTCGCCGAGCAGCCGGGCGAAACAGGACGAGGAGTCGAATCGGGGCAGGCACAGCCAGTCGATCGACCCGTCGATGCCGACCAGCGCCGCGGTGCGCAGGTCGGACAGCAGGGCGTAGTCCTCGATGTTGCCGGGGCCGACCGGCTGCGCGGTGCTCATCCCGGTGAGGCTAGTCGACGCGCGGCGCTGACGAGGGCGGACATCCCAGCCGGCCTCAAGAGCGTCCCAGCGGACCCCGGCGCCGTTCCAGCGGCCTGACAGACCACGACAGACCACGACAGTCCGCTCAGCCGGTCGGTTGGCGGGCCTTGGCGTAGGCGGTGAGCAGTTCGGCCGGGATGATGGCGCTGATCGGGCCGTCCGCGTTGATCGCCAGCGCGCAGCCGCCGAGGCCGGCGACGACCGCGCTGCCCAGCATCGGCCGCCAGGCGGGCCAACTGGCCGGGACGTGCTCGACGGAGGTGCAGGCCGGCACCACCAGCTGACCGCTGTTGCGGTCGGGGAAGGCGACCAACCCGTTCTTGCCCTTGCCCTCGGCCGGGACGGCGGCGGGTCGGTAGATCAGCACCGTCGCGTCGAGTACCGCGGCCGGCAGGTCCTCGGTCGGGCGGTGGCCGGCCTTGGTGAGCTGGATCATCCGCTCCAACGCGGTGGTCGGCTCCGGCCAGCGCAGTGCCGTCGGTGAGGGCCGGTAGGTGTCGTTGGAGTCGAAGGAGGGTTCGATCTCACCGGCCGCGTTGACCGGATAGGCGCCGACAATCCCCCAGGGCGGAACTTCCGAACGCGGGTCGAACGCGGGGTCGATGACATAAAGCCAGGAATTCGGATTGCCCAGCGCACTTTCCCGCATGTCATCGGTGATCGGTGGAATCTCTACAGCCGATCCTTCGACCATCGTCATCGCCCCCGATCCCCGTTCCCGCCCGCGACTACAGGTCGCTTTCGGTTACCGTGCCAGAAATCGCGCCGAGCACCACGATTCATCACCCGGTGGGGGGAGCGGCGGTCAACCTACCCCATCAGCGATCATCATCAGGCTTATCATTGACGCTGATCATCGACCTGAACAAAAGTCGAAATCGGGGGCGGACGCGGTATGCGATCCACCCCCGATTTCGGTGCAGGGCGATAGTTGGCCTGGTTCGAACGGCAATTCTTAATTTCCGCTCAGCTTGAATGCCGCTCGGCTGTTCGCATTTATTTCTCAGGTCCGTCCCCCGGCGCGGCGGCAAGGTATGGCGGTGCGACGCGGTACCGGTCGGAGGCGTCCCGGCGGTACCCGGCTCTCGCGCGACCTGTCCACTGCTGTTCTTCCTCCGGTAATACGAACTACCTGGGTGGGCGATCACCTGTTGGTACGTCTTGTGTACAGCGAGTGTGAAGCTTGCGGTGTCGCTGGTGTGCCACTGACACTGATGTGCCGCCTCGTCGCAGGTCAGGAGCTATGACGTGACCGCCATTCGCATCAACGACCTCACCCTGCTGGGCCTACCCGACGGCCCCGCGATCGTGTACATGCGATTACTCACCAACGGACCCTCCGATGTCGAAACCCTCGCCGAACTCACCGGTCAGACCCCGACCGAGACCAGGTACGCGCTGGACATCCTGCGCGAAGCGGGCCTGATCACCCTCGCCGACTCCGAGGGTGCCGCGGTGCCGATGCGGCCCGGTCCCGCGCTGGATCTCCTCATTCGGCGCAGGGAAGCCGATCTTCGGCAGGCGCGGGTCGCCGCGATCAGCGCCTACGAGGGGTTCGTCCGTTCCGTCGGCGGCGAACCAGCCAACAACCTGATCGAGGTCATTCCCGGCTCGACGGTGTCCGAGCGGATCACCCAGTTGGAACGCTCCGCGCACGAGGAGATCCTCGGCTTCGACTCCCCGCCCTACTACGCGGACGCCGACGCCAACCAGGTCGAACTCGACAATCTGGCGCGCGGGGTGCGCTACCGGGTGGTGTATGCGACGGCGGCGCTCGGCCGTGGCGACTACCTCGCCGACAACGTGATTCCGGGCGTGCTGGCCGGCGAAGAGGCCCGCACCCTGCCCGATGTCCCGGTGAAGCTGATGATCTTCGACGACGACTGCGCGGTGGTCTCGCAGTCCCTGCCCCAGGCCGAATGCGACGTGTCAGCGTTGCTGATTCGACCGTGCAGCCTGCTGTCGGCCCTCACCGGCCTTTTCGAGATGTGCTGGCAGGCCGCGCTGCCCTTCGACGTACGCGATCGCCCGGCAAGCCGCTACCTGCAACCCAACGAGCGCAGGCTGCTCGGTCTGCTCGCCGCCGGCATGGGTGACGACCAGGCCGCCCGCGCGCTCGGGGTCAGCAGACGTACCCTGTTCCGCTACCTGGAGGGCATGATGGCCCGCACCGGCGCGGCCAACCGCTTCCAGCTCGCCCTGCACGCGGTCCGCAACGGCTGGATGTGACCGTCGGTCGGCTGGACGTGCACGTCGATCGGCTGGACGTGACCGTCGATCGGCCGGATGGCCAGGCGGGAGCGTCGGGGCGGGAATCTAGGCTCGTCTGATGACTGGTCGCAGTTCGGCTGACCCGCACGAGGTGCGGGCCGCGGTCGCCGCGGTGGCGCCCTGGTTGGCCGGTGCGGCGCAAGTGCCGGAACGGGCGGTCCTGGCCGCCGCGGTGCGGCTGAGCCTGCGGGTGCTGCCGCAGATCGCACCGGGACGCAGCGTCGAGGTGCGGGTGCCTCCGTTCGCGGCGGTGCAGTGCATCGCGGGCCCCCGGCACACCAGGGGCACCCCACCGAACGTCATCGAGACCGATCCGCGCAGCTGGCTCGAACTCGCCACCGGCCGGCTGAGCTGGGCGCAGGCGATCGAGGAGGCCAGGGTCACCGCCTCCGGCGCGCGCGCCGACCTGTCCGCGTTGCTGCCCGTCGTCCGGCTGTAGAACCCGAAGAACCCGAGGCCTGCTGACGCACCGGGTTCGTGTACTCACTGTGGGTGAACCGGTTGTTTCGCCCGAACGGACACCGAGACAGATCGAGACCGGTTGTCGCAGCGCGTTGGCCGGATCGGGGCGCCGCGCCACCTACACTTGGGGTGGCCCGCTCGGCGTCCCAAGGGAGTTTTCGGTGGTCACTGACCAGACAGCCGCTGGAACAGGACATCTCAACCCCGAAACATCCACTGCCGCGGACATCGCGCAACCCGATGAGGGGCCGCGCGAGGAGTGCGGAGTCTTCGGAGTCTGGGCTCCCGGTGAGGCAGTGGCCAAACTCACCTTCTACGGCCTGTATGCGTTGCAACACAGGGGACAGGAATCGGCCGGAATCTCCGTCGCGGACGGCCGGCAGATCGTGGTCTTCAAGGACCTCGGCCTCGTCAGCCAGGTGTTCGACGAGCAGGTGCTGTCCTCACTGCACGGCCACGTCGCCGTCGGCCACTGCCGCTACTCCACCACCGGCTCCAGCACCTGGGAAAACGCCCAGCCGACCTTCCGCAACACCCCGACCGGCAGCGGGCTTTCCCTTGGCCACAACGGAAACCTGGTGAACACCGCCGAACTGCTGGCCCGCGCGAAGGCCCTCGGCGCGGACACCGGCCAGGGGCAGGGCGCCACCACCGACTCGGATCTGGTCTGCGGCCTGCTGGCCGCCGCGGCCGCCGACACCGGCATCGAACAGGCCGCCCTCGACCTGCTGCCCACCCTGCGCGGCGCGTTCTGCCTCGTCTTCGCCGACGAGTCGACCCTCTACGCCGCCCGCGACCCGCACGGCGTGCACCCGCTGGTACTCGGCAGGCTGGAGCGCGGCTGGGTGGTCGCCAGCGAGACCGCCGCACTGGACATCGTCGGCGCCTCCTTCGTCCGCGAGGTCGAGCCCGGCGAACTGCTCGCCATCGACGCGGACGGCCTGCGTTCCTCCCGCTTCGCCATCCCGGAGCCCAAGGGCTGCGTCTTCGAGTACGTCTACCTCGCCCGCCCGGACACCACCATCGCCGGTCGTTCCGTGCACGCCACCAGGGTCGACATCGGCCGGCGGTTGGCGCAGGAGAGCCCGGTCGAGGCCGACCTGGTCATCCCGGTGCCGGAGTCGGGCACCCCGGCGGCCATCGGCTACGCGCAGGGCTCGGGCATCCCCTACGGCTCCGGACTGGTCAAGAACGCCTACGTCGGCCGGACCTTCATCCAGCCATCGCAGACCATCCGACAGTTGGGCATCCGGCTCAAGCTCAACCCGCTGCGCGACGTGATCCGCGGCAAGCGGCTGGTCGTCGTCGACGACTCGATCGTGCGCGGCAACACCCAGCGCGCCCTGGTCCGCATGCTGCGGGAGGCCGGTGCGGTCGAGGTGCACGTGCGGATCGCCTCGCCGCCGGTGCGCTGGCCCTGCTTCTACGGCATCGACTTCGCCTCCCGTGCCGAACTGATCGCCAACGGCCTTGACATCGACGGCGTCCGCCGCTCGATCGGCGCGGACTCGCTGGCCTACGTGTCGATGGAAAGCCTGGTCGCCGCGAGCGAACAGCCAAGGACCCGGCTGTGCACGGCCTGTTTCACCGGCGAGTACCCGATTCCGCTGCCCGAGGACGCGCTGATCGGCAAGCACCTCATCGAGGAACTCAACGCGGCGGGCCGGGCGATGGATCCGGGGTCCGTGGGTGCGTCCTCGGCCTCGGTGCCCAGCGGGTACGGCGCCGAGGAAGCCCTGCGCCGACCGTGACCGGCTGCCGCACCCTGTCCAGACCGGCCCGGACCGCCAGCACGTTTCCGGGTCCGAACGGATGGGTACGGTGTTCGCGCCGACCCAACCCCGCCGGCCGCTTCGCGTTGCCATGTCCTGCCTAGCCCGCTAGCCCACAACGCCTGAAAATCCAGAGCTTTCCCAGTTCCAGTCCTGATGCCCCGTTTCGCTCCACGATGGAGACTTCGCAGTGACCACGCATTCCGACGACAGCCCAGCAGCCACCACCTACGCCGCCGCCGGGGTGGACATCGCGGCCGGCGAGGAAGCCGTGGAAAAGCTCAAGCCGTTCGCGGCCCGCGCGAACCGGCCCGAGGTGCTCGGCGGTATCGGCGGCTTCGCCGGCCTGTTCAAACTCCGCCTCGACCGCTGGTCGGAACCGGTACTGGCCTCCTCGACCGACGGCGTCGGCACCAAGATCGCGATCGCCCAGGCCCTGGACATCCACGATACGGTCGGCATCGACCTCGTCGCGATGGTCGTCGACGACCTGGTGGTGTGCGGGGCCGAGCCGCTGTTCCTGCAGGACTACATCGCGGTCGGCAAGGTCGTGCCGGACCAGATCGCGCAGCTGGTCAAGGGCATCGCCGAGGGCTGTGTACAGGCCGGTTGCGCCCTGCTCGGCGGCGAGACGGCCGAACATCCCGGACTGATGAACGGCAGTGACTACGACCTGTCCGCGACCGGGGTCGGCGTCGTCGAGGCCCAGGGTGTTCTCGGCCCGGACCGGGTCGGCCCCGGTGACGTGCTGATCGCGATGGGCTCCTCCGGCCTGCACTCCAACGGCTACTCGCTGGCCAGGCAGGTACTGCTGGAGATCGCGCGGATGCCGCTGTCCGGGCACGTCGAGGAGTTCGGCCGCAGCCTCGGCGAGGAACTGCTCGAACCGACCAAGATCTACGCCAAGGACTGCCTGGCGATGGTCGCCGAGACCGAGGTGCGCACCTTCGCGCACATCACCGGCGGCGGCCTCGCCGCGAACCTGGCCCGCGTGATCCCGCCCGGCCTCACCGCGACCATCGACCGGGGAACCTGGACGCCCGCGCCGGTCTTCGCGCTGCTGGCCCAGCGCGGCCGGATCGACCGCGACGAGATGGAGAAGACGTTCAACATGGGCGTCGGCATGGTCGCGGTGATCGACGAGCAGGATTCCGACCGGGCACTGGCGATGCTGACCGCGCGCCACATCCCGGCCTGGGTACTCGGCGAGGTCAAGCCGACCAAGGACGTGACCGAGGCCGAGGACGTCCGGGTCATCGTGCGCGGCAACCACCCCAGGTTCTGACCCTGCGGGTCTCCCCGACCGGTGCCAACCGCGCGCGACAACCGCGCGGACGACTGCGCGGGCGACTGTCAGCCGTGCGGGCACCGAATGCGGGCCGCCGATACCACATTTCGGCGGCCCGACACGAGACTTGTCCACAGCCCGCACCGCAATCCACAGTGGACCCTAACCAGTTGGATCGCCCGCCCCGCGCGGATAGACTGGCCAAGGGCCGTGCCCCCGTGGATGGGTGGGGGCTCTTTTCTGTTTGAGGGCAACAAATTCCCGGCTTGCCGCAGTCGGAGTCGACGACAGTATCTCGCAACGGCGCAGTGTGCGGCTGATCGTCATTCTGGGGGGCGCTGTCGGCCTTCGGCCGCTGCGATCCGCCGACCCGGAACCCGGAAACCCCGCAGCCGGGCGGCCTGAGCCAACCTGAGCCGGCCTGCGGCCGACTGTCAGCGACTCTTAGCCGACGACGCGGGTCAGGTAGGCGGAGATGTGCGGCTGCAAGGGCTGGCCGACCATGGCCAGCTCCTCCACATAGGCGAGGTCGCCGGAATTGACGAGGCCGTAGAGCCGTTTGCTCGCGTTGACCTCCTTCGCGGTGCCCGTCCTGGTGACCACATCGGTGGCCAGCTCCCAGGAGGTCTGGCTGCGCGGGGTGCCGTAGAAGATCTCCAGGATGCCGCTGGCGGTGGTGATCAACACCTCGATGGTGTCGTCGGCCTGTGGCCGCCACCAGCCGACCTCGCGGTGCGCAGGCCGGATCACCGCGCCGTCGGAGTCCAACAGCCAGGCGCGGGCCTCGTAGTACAGGAAGGGCCTGCCGTCGTGCGCGAAGGTGATCTGCTGGCCGAACCGGCGAGGACCGTCGATGGTCGGATAGTCGACCTCGCCCTCCCCGCGCCACACGCCCACCAGCGGCAACAGCGAAAGGCAGGCCTCGTTGAGGTTCGGGCCCTCCCGCAGGTTCGCGGTGTCACCGGGAATCGGCAGGTCGTCGAACTGCGGCAGGTTACGCGCTCGGGTGCTCTGCGCCCGCTGCGCCGCGACCTGGATCGCGGCGTCGGCGTCGGTACCGCCCTCGGTCGTGCTGTCCTGGGGCGGGGTGTCGTTGTCGGTGCTCATCAGCCATCCGTCGGTGCCGTGGGCGGGTTGGTCAGCGGTCTGCGGCTCGGGCGCAGCTCAGCGATGTTCCCGCATCATCCGGTACACCACGTAGCAGGAGAACCACGCGACGGCGACCACGACCAGCACCAGCAGGGCGGTATAGAACTGTTCCACCCACCGAGGATATCCGTCGCCCGCCCGAAGGCCACTGCTGACCGGCCGAGACAGTGCTCACCCTCCCGGTGAAAACACGGCGAGACCGGTGAACCCGCCGAGACCAGTGAACACGCCGGGACCGTGGAGCACGGCGGGACCAGTGAGCACAGCGAGACCGGGAACGCGCCGAGACCAGTGAACATGTCGAGACCGGGGAGCACGGCGGGGACCGGGAACGTGCCGAGAGCCGGCGGCATGATCGCCACCGGCCCTCGGAGAGAAATCAGGTTCGACCGGCTCAGCCGACCGCGATGCCGACCTCGTGCAGGCCGGGGCCTGCCGCGGTGACCTCGGACTGGCCGTTGCCGGTGCGGTGCAGCGCGCGCACCGTCCAGCTGCCGGGGGCGGCGAAGAAGCGGAAGTCGCCCTCGGTCGAGGCCACGACCTCGCCGGCGAAGTCGCCGTCGGAGTTGAGCAGCCGGACGAACGCGCCGCCGACCGGCGCGTCACCGGAGGTGACCTTGCCGGCCAGGACCACCTGGGTGGTCAGGTCGATGTTCGCGGGGAGGGTCACCGACTGGGTCGGTGCGCCACAGCCATCAGTCATGTCAGGACTCCGATCCGAGTGCCACCGGGACGCCGACCAGCGAACCGTACTCGGTCCACGAGCCGTCGTAGTACTTCACATCTGCCAGGCCGAGCAGTTCGTGCAGGGCGAACCAGGTGTGCGAGGAACGCTCACCGATCCGGCAGTACGCGATGGTCGAGCGCGACTCGTCGAGGCCGGCGTCCTTGTACAGCTCGCGCAGCTCGTCGTCGGAGCGGAAGGTGCCGTCCTCGTTCGCGGCCTTGGCCCACGGCACGTTCAGCGCGCTGGGCACGTGGCCGGGACGCTGCGCGGACTCCTGGGGCAGGTGCGCGGGGGCCAGCAGCTTGCCGGAGAACTCGTCGGGCGAGCGCACGTCGACGAGGTTCTTGTTGCCGATCGCGTCGACGACCTCGTCGCGGAAGGCGCGGATCGCGGTGTTCGGCTCGTTCGCGGTGTAGTTGGTGGCCTCCCGCTTGACCTCCTCGGCCGACAGCGCGCGACCGTCCAGCTCCCACTTCTTGCGGCCACCGTCGAGCAGCTTCACGTTCTCGTGCCCGTAGAGCTTGAAGTACCAGTAGGCGTACGCGGCGAACCAGTTGTTGTTGCCGCCGTAGAGGATCACCTGGTCGTCGTTGCCGACGCCCTTCTCCGACAGCAGCTTCTCGAAGCCGGCCTTGTCGACGAAATCGCGCCGGACCTGGTCCTGCAGCTCCTGCTTCCAGTCGATTTTCACGGCGCCCGGAATGTGGCCACCGTCGTAGGCGCTGGTGTCCTCGTCAACCTCGACGAACACCACACCCGGCGTGTTGAGATTGGTTTCCGACCACTCTGCCGAAACCAGGACGTTCTCACGGCTCATCGGAGCTGCTCCCACTTTCCATTATTGATGTTGAAAATCGACATTCGTAGTACGCGGACCCTCGCTGGTTCAGCCACTGAACGCCGGCAGGCCGGCGCGCCGCAGCAGTAGGTACACCTCGCAGCCGAGGCAGAAGGCGAACGCCGCGTTGAGGAACGCGGCGATCAGCGCCAGCGCCGTCGCGACCAGCCCCAACGGGGTCACCCCGGTCGCGAAACCGATCACCCCGATCACCGCGAAGCCGAACCCGACGCCCTGGGCGAACCGGGGCGGCGCGGCCTCCTCACGCTCATCGCCCGGTTGCAACCGGGGCGCAAGGAGATACCGGTAGATCAGGCCGTACGGCGCGTAACCGAGGCCGGCGAACGCGCCGATGCCGAACACGACGGCCTGCGCGGCCAGCAGGATCGACGCGGCGAGCGGGGAGAACGAGGACAGTACGAGGGTCACCGCGAGTACGACCGTGGTGATCCAGGCGCCGAACCGAGGACCACGTGGGTCGACGGCAGGTGGGTTGGGCATGGCAGACCTCCCGAATTCTTCAGGAGAAGCGGATTTTGGGATGCTCAGCTGTTGACGCGACACGCGCGAGAGTTGCCGCAACTTGTGTTCAACGCGCGGTCGGAATGGACAGACTCCGCCTGCTCAGATGCCGGGTCGACACAGACTGCTCTGCACGCGGCGGTAGTCCACCGCGCGGCGCCTGGTCAGCATGGTTGGCACGCGGCCGAGAGTACCCCGTCCTCCCTGCTCCTGGGAGGTACGTCCATCTGATGGAACGTGATGGAACACGATCGAAGAACACCGCAGGGGGCCCAGGTCAGGGTCGGTCAGGGGTGTTCTGAGGTGACCGGGGTCGGCAGGTGTTCGCGCAGCGCGTCGAGCAGGGCCTCGCGTTTGGGCACGCCGCCGACCCGCAGCAGTTCGGTGCCGTCGGCGGTCAGTGCCAGCGTGGTCGGGGTGCGCATGACGCCCACCTTGGTGGCCACCGAGGGATCTTCGGTGACGTCCAGTTCGACGTGTGTGAGGCCGTCGGTGTCCTCGGCCACGCCGCTGAGCAGCTTGTCGGCCTGCCGGCAGGAGGCGCAGAAGGTGGTGGACAGCTGGACGAGGGTGACCGCGGCGGCGGGGTCCAACGCGGCGCGGATTGGTTCCGGCAGGTCAGCGGCGGGAGTGCGAGCCTCGGCGGTGGGAGTGCGAGTCGAATCAGCGGCGGAGGCACCGTGGCCGGTGCGGATGCGGCCGTTGCCGGCCCGCAGCCACCACCCGGCGATGCCCGCGACGACGAGCGCACCGAGTAGTACCCACACACCGGTCATTGACTGTTCGTACTCCCTGAGAAGTGCACGTTGTGCGCCTCGCCCTGCACGATCAGGGTGCCGGGTTGCACCTGGACGCCGACCGGGGTCACCGCGAAGGGCAGCGGTAGGTCGTTGGGGCTGAACGTGTGCGTGAACTGGCCGAGAATCGGGTCCTCGATGGCGTCCGGGATCGGCCCGGTGATCGAAGAGTTGGACAGTTCCAGTTTAGTCGGCTTGACCACGATGTCGCTGCCCACGAGTGAGATGAGCCCATAGGCTGAGACGGTCGTCTGCACACCGGCGATGTCGACCGTGCCGGACAGCCCGATCCCGGCCGATGTGCTGTTGGTGTTGCCGGTGACCTGCTGGATCTGCTGCTGCTTCTCGTCGACGCCGAAACCCTCGATGAAGTCCAGCGACTCCGGGTTGATGGTCAGGTCGGGGATGCCGAGCAGCCGGCCGAGGTCGCTGGCCTTGATCTGCACCTGGCCGTCCACCTCGTCGATGCTCAGCGAGGAGAAGTTGCCGGAGAGCACATTGGACAGCGAGATCCGGACGTTCTTCAGGTCCGCGTCGACCTCAAGGTCGCGCAGGGTGTTGTTCACCGCGACGCCGCTCGCGGCGACCGAGATGTCCCGGTAGTCGCCGCCGATGGCCTGGGTGATGAACGGGAAGCCCTCGATGTCCACCGAAGGGTCGCTGGTGAGGTTCAGCTCGCTGCGCATCTGCTTGGAGACCTGGTACTCGGCAGCGGCGGCCATACCGAAGTCGGCGGCCACCAGTACCGCGACCACCACGATGACAATAATAAGGAGCCTTCGTACGCCCTTGCTCACGCCGCGAGTCCACCTCTCCGCTGTTGTGCAACGACAAGGGTGTCATGGCCGCCGTTGCGCACTACACTCCGGCCACCCCCGGCCGGAGTCTTCGTCCGTTTCGGCCCGTATGCCGAGATGTCAGATGCCGTTTTGGTTACCGTGCCGAGTCGATACCGATTCGACATGGCGCCATTGGTGTGATGCAGTCGTCACGACCTGGGCTTATGTGGTTCAGATAGGTAGTGTCCCCGACATCTGACGGCAACGGAGCCGCACCAGTCATACTCCTCGGCGGTCTTGTCGACGTTATCGACCAGGCCCGTCGCCGACCGGGAGGTGCGCCGCCATGGGTGTCGACCTGCTGTTGTTGACCAGTGATCCGGAACCGGCCGCGGTGCTGCCCGCGCTGGGTCTGCTCTCCCACCGGGTGCGTCCGGTCCAGCCGGATGTCGCGGCTCTGCTGGAAGCCGGCCCCTACGACGCGGTACTCGTGGATGCCCGCACCGACCTCGCCGGGGCCCGCAGCCTCTGCCGCCTGCTGGCCAGCAGCGGTGTCGAGGTTCCGGTCGTGGCCGTCGTCAACGAGGGCGGCCTCGTCGCCGTCGCCGCCGAATGGGGCATCGACGAGATCGTGCTGCCCACCGCCGGCCCCGCCGAGGTGGACGCCCGGCTGCGGCTGGTCCGCTCCCGCAGGGTCGACGCGACCCGCGCGGGTGAGGGCGCCCTGCAGCTCGGTGAGCTGGTGATCGACGAGTCCACCTACACCGCCCGGCTGCGCGGCAGGCTGCTCGACCTCACCTACAAGGAGTTCGAGCTGCTCAAGTACCTCGCCCAGCACGCGGGCCGGGTGTTCACCAGGGCGCAGCTGCTCCAGGAGGTCTGGGGCTACGACTTCTTCGGTGGCACCAGGACCGTCGACGTGCACGTCCGGCGGCTGCGCGCCAAGCTCGGCCACGAGCACGAGCAGATGATCGGCACCGTGCGCAACGTCGGCTACAAGTTCGTCCGGCCAGGCCGCACCAACGGCACCTCGACCTCCTCGACCGCGACCGAGGGCCTGTCCGTCGACTCGATCGACATCCTGGCCTGATCCGCTGTTTCTCTGAGGCCTGTTCTTCGCGGCGCCGAACGCATCGAGACCGGGTTGCCCGGCCGACCGGTGTGCTCGGCGCCGCACTGAATCCGGCCCTGCGCTGGGTTAACGTCGTGAAGTGCCCGACATCGCCTGGCGTAGCAGCCTCAGTCCCTCCGAAACCAGCCAACTGCGGTCCCTGCTGACCGACGCGGTCGCCGTTGACGGCAGGCCCAACTTCGACCCGGAGGTCGAGGAGCTACCCGGCGACTTCCGGCATCGTGACTACGGCCTCGCCACCGAGGACGGCCGGCTCGTCGGTGTCCTCGCCCGCGACGTCGACGGCGACTCCTTCGGCCGCCAGGTCGCCGAGCTGATCGTGCGACCGGCCGACCGGGGCAGGGGCAGGGGCGCCGCCCTGCTCACCGCCCTGCTCGACCGGGTCGGCCCGCCCGCCGCCGACGGCGAGACCGAGACCCTGCGGGTCTGGTCGCACGGCGACCACCCGGCCGCCGCGGCGCTGGCCGCGCGCTTCGGCCTGCGCCGGGTCCGCGAACTGCGCAGGATGCGACTGACCCTCGCCGACACCGAACTGGCCGCCCCGCACTTCCCCGAGGGTGTCTCCCTGCGCACCTTCCAGATCGGCCACGACGAAGCCGCGATGATCGCGGTGAACCACCGGGCCTTCGCCTGGCATCCCGAACAGGGCTCCTTCAGCGCCGCGGACCTCGCCGACGCCGAGAAACAGCCCTGGTTCGACCCGGCGGGCTTCTTCCTCGCCGTCGACGCGGCCGACGACCACCTGCTCGGCTTCCACTGGACCAAGGTGCACGGCGAACTCGACGGGGCCGGGGCGCCCATGGGCGAGGTGTACGTGGTCGCCGTCGACCCCGGCGCGGGACGCCACGGTCTCGGCACCGCGCTGACCCTGACCGGACTGCGCCATCTGGCTGACCGCGGCGCCCGCCAGGTGATGCTCTACGTAGAGGCGGACAACGCTCCGGCGACCGATGTGTACGCACGGTTGGGGTTCGTCGACTGGGATGCTGACGTGCAGTACGCGTACTGAAGCGCTGTGTTGCGTTACCGCTGAGCCCAAGGTCACGCGGGGCAAACAGCCAGGTCACGGACTGACGTCCAGATCACCCCAATGGACGTGTGCATAGTCACCTGGCGTGGCAAGTTCACCTTCCGTTCATCTCTATACGGCCGACCGTCCACCAGCGCTCCCTACCGTCCGTGTCAAGCGCGACCATGTCGCGATCGGTCATGGCTCCTAGTTGGAGGATCTCAGGTGAAGATCAATCGGCCCGGCGGGGGCGGGACCCAGGAAATGGGTCGCAGCAAGTACCGCGCCGCTGCGCTCGGCATCGCGGCCGTCGGTGCCGCGGCCCTGCTCCTCGCGGGTTGTGGCTCGGACAACAACTCGACGCCGAGCGCGAGTGGTTCACCGTCGTCGAGCGCCTCGACCAGCAGCATTACCTGCCAGTCCGGCACCTTGACGTCCGGCGGTTCGACCGCACAGCAGAACGCGATCAGCTCCTGGTCCAAGGCCTACGAGGACAAGTGCGGTGGCGCGACCATCAACTACCAGGGTGTCGGCTCCGGCGCCGGGGTGACCCAGTTCCAGTCGGGCACGCTGGCCTTCGCCGGCTCCGACTTCGCGCTGGACTCCTCCGACCAGGCCGCGGCCAACGCGCGCTGCAAGTCCGGCAACGCGATCGACATCCCGTTGACCCCCGGCCCGATCGCCATCGGCTTCAACGTGCAGGGCGTCTCCAAGCTGAACCTCTCCTCCAGCACGCTGGCGGGCATCTTCGGCGGCAAGATCACCAACTGGAACGACCCAGCGATCGCCAAGGACAACCCCGGCGCCAAGCTGCCCACCCTGGCGATCCAGACCTTCCACCGGTCCGACTCATCGGGTACCAGCTACAACTTCACCAACTACCTGGCCAACGAGGCCAAGTCGGCCTGGACCTACGGCGCCAACAAGAACTGGCCCGGCCCCGGTGGTCAGGGTGAGAAGGGCAGTTCGCTGGTCGCCAGCACCGTCAAGGCCACCAACGGCGGCATCGGCTACTTCGAGGAGTCCTTCGCGACGCAGAACAACCTGCCCGTCGCGCAGGTCAGCAACGCCGCCGGTCAGTTCGTCGCACTGAACACCCAGAACGTGGCGAACTTCCTGTCGAAGGCCACCATCGTCGGCACCGGCAACGACCTGAAGCTGCAGTTCGACTACACCAACACCGATGCCGACGCCTACCCGAACCTGCTGGTGACCTACGAGATCGTCTGCCAGAAGGGCAACACGGCCGGCACGCTGCCGCTGCTCAAGAGCTTCCTCGGCTACGCGGCCAGCACCTCCGGCCAGAGCACGCTGACCAGCCAGGGCTATGTGCCGCTGCCGGCGAACCTGCAGACCAAGGTTGCCTCGGCGATCTCCTCGCTCGGCTGATCGACCCGATCATCCGAACCGACCTGGCGCAGTGGGGCCAGGCCATCGGATGATGCAAGCTGCGGGACCTGCCCGCCGGCCCCACCTCGGGTCGGCGGGCACGTCGCCGCAGACCGACAGGCACGACCCAGAAGTAACCCAGCGGTGCCGGACACGCAGCTCAGCAGTACCGAATTCGCAGCTCAGCACCATCGGCTCAACCATCGATGCACGCTATTCCCGGACAGGAGCTTGACATCGCCACCACACGACGGCCGTCGGACTCGGCGGGCGAACCGGGCGCAGAGCCCGGCCCGAGTCGTCTCGATCGTGCGCCGGCACTGACCGCGAACACCAAACGCGGTGGTGACCTGGTCTTCCGGCTGATGGCCAAGGGCTCGGGCATCCTGATTCTCGTGGTGATGGCGCTCATCGCCGCGTTCCTGATCTTCGAGGCCATCCCGGCCGTCTCGGCGGACAAGTCGAACTTCTTCAGCACGCTGACCTGGGACCCGGACGGCACGGTGATCTTCGGCATCGCCGCACTGGCCTTCGGCAGCCTGCTCAGCTCGGTGCTCGCGCTGATCGTCGGCGGCACCATCGCGGTCGGCGTCGCGCTGTTCATCAGCCAGTACGCGCCGAGGGCCATCGCCAAGCCCCTCGGCTACGTGGTCGACCTGCTCGCCGCGGTGCCCAGTGTGGTCTTCGGCCTGTGGGGCCTGAAGTTCCTGGTCCCGGCGCTGGAACCGTTCGAGAAGCTGCTCAACAGGTATCTCGGCTGGATCCCGCTGTTCTCCTCGACCAACCAGACCTACGGTCAGTCGGTGTTCGCCGCGGCCATCGTGCTCGCGGTGATGGTGCTGCCGATCGTCGCGGCGATCTCCCGCGAGGTGTTCGTGCAGGCCCCGAAGGAACACATCGAGGGTGCCCTCGCGCTCGGCGCGACCAAATGGGAAATGATCAGAATGGCCGTACTGCCCTACGGTCGTTCCGGCATGATCAGCGCCCTGGTGCTCGGTTTCGGCCGGGCGATCGGTGAGACCATCGCGGTCGCCCTCGTGCTGTCGGCGAACTTCGCGATCAGCTTCCACATCCTCGACCCCGGCGGGAACACCATCGCGGCGAACATCGCCAACAAGTGGGCGGATGCCGGCGGCGTCGGCCGAGGCGCGTTGATCGCCTCCGGCCTGATCCTGTTCGCGATCACCCTGGTGATCAACTTCGGTGCGCGGGCCATTGCCCGCCGGGGCGCAAAGAAGGCAGCGGCATGAGCACCTCGACCGCACTGGACACCCCGCTTCGCGGGCCGAGCCTCGCCCGGCCCCGGCTGCCGCTGTGGACGTTCATCGTCATCGCCGTCGCCGCGCTCGGGATCGCCGGGCTGCTGCTGGCCATCGGCGCGATCCACGGCTACGCCGCCTATGCGGTGGTCGCCGCGCTGCTCTACATCGTGGTGCAGACCATCGCCTCCACCTCCATCGAGGGCTGGCGGCACGGCAAGGACCGGCTGATGACCAGTGCGCTGGTCGTCGCGGTGGTACTCGCGCTGCTGCCGCTGGTCGCCATCCTCGCCTACACGATCGCCAACGGCCTCACGCGGTTCGACGGGGTCTTCTTCAGCCACTCGATGCGCGCGGTCGCCGAGACCGACCCCAACGGCGGCGCCTACAACGCGATCATCGGCACCCTGGAACAGGTCGGTATCGCGACCGTGATCGCGGTGCCCTTCGGCGTACTGGTCGCCGTCTACCTCGTCGAGTACAGCTCCGGCAGGCTCGGTCGCGTCGTCAGCTTCTTCGTCGACGTGATGACCGGTCTACCGTCCATTGTGGCCGGTCTGTTCATCTATGCGCTGTGGATCATCGCGCTCGGCCAGAGCTTCTCCGGTTTCGCCGGTTCGCTGGCCCTGTTGATCCTGATGTTGCCGACGGTGATCCGCTCCACCGAGGAAATGCTCAAGCTCGTGCCGGTCGCACTGCGCGAGGCCTCCTACGCACTCGGCGTCGCCAAGTGGATCACGGTCGTGCGGATCGTGCTGCCCACCGCGCTGGCCGGCATCATCACCGGTTCGATGCTCGCGATCGCCAGGGTGATGGGTGAGACCGCGCCGGTGCTGCTCACCGTGTTCGGCAACCCGGCGATCAACAACAACCCGTTCAGCGGACCGCAGGCATCCCTGCCACTGTTCGTGTTCACCGAGGTCGGCGCCTCCAGCGACAATGCGGTGAATCGGGCCTGGGCCGGTGCGCTGACCCTCATCCTGATTGTGCTCGTCCTCAACCTCGTCGCCAGAACGATCGCCCGATTCGCTCGGGTCCGCCGCTAGCGCGTGTTCGAAGTAGGAAGGTGATCGTCAGATGGCGAAACGAATCGACGTCAAGGATCTCAACCTCTACTACGGCAAGTTCCATGCCGTAGCCGACATCGGCCTCTCCGTCCCACCGCGCAGCGTGACCGCGTTCATCGGTCCCTCCGGTTGCGGCAAGTCGACGGTGCTGCGTTCGCTCAACCGCATGCACGAGGTCATTCCCGGTGCACGGGTGGAGGGCAAGGTCTCGCTGGACGGCGAGGACATCTACGCGTCCTCGGTCGACCCGGTGATCGTGCGGCGGACCATCGGCATGGTCTTCCAGCGGCCCAACCCGTTCCCCACCATGTCCATCCGCGACAACGTGGTCGCGGGCCTGCGGCTGTCCGGTGTCCGGGACCGCAAACGGCTCGACGCGGTCGCCGAGGCGGCGCTGCGCGCCGCGAACCTGTGGGACGAGGTCTCCGGCCGGCTGAACAAGCCCGGCGGTGGCCTTTCCGGCGGCCAGCAGCAGCGACTGTGCATCGCCCGCGCCATCGCGGTCCAGCCCGAAGTGCTGCTGATGGACGAGCCGTGTTCGGCGCTGGACCCGATCTCCACGCTCGCCATCGAGGACCTCATCGGTGAGCTGAAGAAGGACTACACGATCGTCATCGTCACCCACAACATGCAGCAGGCCGCGCGGGTCAGTGACCAGACCGCCTTCTTCAACCTGAAGGCGACCGGTCAGCCCGGCCGACTGGTGGAGATCGACGACACCGAGAAGATCTTCTCCAACCCGAGCCAGAAGGCCACCGAGGACTACATCTCCGGCCGCTTCGGCTGAGCAACCCGACACAACACATCAGGCGCACCAACGGTTGTTGGTGCGCCTGATGTCGTCTGTGCTGTACAGGGTCAGATGTCGTACTGGTCCGAGCCGGGCATCCGGCCGGTGACCACGAACACGGTCCGCTTGGACACCGACACCGCGTGGTCGGCGAAGCGCTCGTAGAAGCGGCCGAGCAGCGTCACGTCGACGGCGGCGGCGACACCGTGCGGCCAGGACTTGTCCATGATCACCGTGAACAGGTGCCGGTGCAGGTTGTCCATCTCGTCGTCGTCCTCGGCGACCGTCTTGGCGAGCGGGACGTCCTGGGTGCGGATGACCTGCTCGGTCTTGCGCGCGAGGTCGACGGCGACGGTGCCCATCTGGGTGAAGTACGGTCGCACTTCCTCGGGCAGTACCGGGTTCGGGTGCCGGCGGCGCGCGGTCTTGGCCACGTGCAGCGCGAGATCGCCCATCCGCTCAAGGCTTTCCGCCGCGTGGATGACCGCGAGCACGGTCCGCAGGTCGGTGGCCACCGGCGCCTGGAGGGCCAGCAGCGCGTATGCCTCTTCCTCGTACGCCGACCGGGCGGCATCGACCTTCAGGTCGTCGCCGATGACCTGTTCGGCCAGCGCGAGATCGACCTCCAGCAGCGCCCTGGTCGCGCGGTCCATCGCCTCACCGACCATCGCGCACATGTCAGCAAGGTGGTCGGCCAAGTCGCCGAGCCGGTCATGATAAGCCTCACGCATGGCCCAAGCCTACGGGTAGCGCGTCGCAAACTCGGCATCCATTGGTGAACCACTGATGAACCCACGATGACCAGGTCCCCGGCTCGGCCCGGCTAGCAGCCACAAGCTACTGCGCGGCAACGGAAAGTTGCGGATACAACTACGCGCAGGAGGTGTCCGCGGCACTCAGTGTGGTCAAGGTCGGGGTGCTCGGCGAGTTCGCGCCGGTGGTGGCCGCCGAACTCGATGCCGCGACAACGTGGCCGTCGAAGTCCGCGCCGAGGATCAGTTCGACGGCGCCGTCCGCCGAGGGATCCTCCTGCAGGGTCGCCTTCGGCACGGCCGAGGCGAGCAGCTGCGCCTGCGCCTTGTCCTGCGTCGCGTACCGGACCACGGTCGAGGGCACCGAGTGCGGCGCGTTGCCCTCCTCGACGACGGTGAAACCCTGCGACTTGAGGCTGTTGGCCGTCTGGCCCGCGATGCCCTGCTGGCTGTCCCCGCCGTTGAGTACCTGGATCTTGGTGTTCGCCGGGGTGACCGTCGAGGTGGTCGTTGTCGTCGGCTGCGCGGTGCCGGGCAGCGGGGCGTTGCCGATGATCGCGTTGAACAGCTGGTTCTGCTCGTCGGTCGCCGAGATCGCCTCGCCCTGCGCGTTGTCCTGGCCGGTGGTCGGCAACGTGATGAAGGTGATCTGGTTCAGGCTCACGCCCTGTAGCGACTGCGCGAGCGTCAGCAGCGCCGAAACGTCCATATTGGCGCCGAAGGTCGACTTGCTGAACACGTTGAGGAAGTCGTTGAGCTTGCTCGGGCTCGTCAGCAGGTTCTGGCCGATGACCTGGCGCAACACCGCGGCGAGGAACCGTTGCTGCCGCGCGATTTTCGCGTACTCGCCGGCCGGATCGCCCTCGACCTGGTCGGCCCGTACGAAGTTCAGCGCCTGCTGGCCGGACAGCGTCGTCGTGCCCGCGTGCGCGATGATGGTGCCCAGCTTGTCGTCGATCACCGGACCCTTGGTGCACAAGGAGATCGGCGGCAGCGCGCCGGCAAGGCCTTGGAAGCCCTGGAAGTCCATCCCGACGAAGTGGTTGATCCGCAGTCCGGACAGGTCCTGCACGGTGTCGGTGACGCACCGGGGGCCACCGATCGCGTAGATCGCGTCCAGCCGGACCCCGTCCTGCGGCGGCTCCGTGGTGGCGGCGTAGGTGCTGGCGGAGTTGTTCCAACCCTGACAGGCCGGCCGGGTCACCTGGAGGTTGCCGGGGAAGGACACGATCTCCACCCGGCTGCGGTCGGCCGGGATGTGCGCGACGGTGACCGTGTCGGTGGTGATGTCGTTGCTGCTGACCCCGGCCCGCGCGTTCGTCCCGACGAACAGGAAGTTCTCGTCGCCGGACTGCTTGGCGCCGTTGGCGATCGCCGGCGAGTTCTCGTCGAGCGCGGCGACTTCCTGGATCTGGTTGTTGACCTGGTTCTGGGTGCCCCATTCGACCCCGGTCAACGCGAGCACGGCGATCGCGGCCGCGATCGCCAGTGCCTTGAGGCTCCAGGAGACCCTCTTGTCCTTCAGGCTGATCTTGGCCGGACCGGCCTTGGCCCGACCGAACCTGCCTTGGTTCCTGCCCTGATCGGTCTTGGCGGGTGGCCCATCGGCCGGCTCGGGTGGTTCAGGCTCGTCGGCGCCAGCCGGTTCGTCGTCGACGGCCTCGTTGAAATCCGCGTCCTCGACCTCCGCCGGGTCCCCGACCGGGTGGGCCAGCATGGTCGGTGCGCCCGGCTTCCCGGACAACGCCTCTTCGAGGTCGTCGTCCTTGGCCAGCCAGGGCATCAGGCGCTTGCGCCGGCTCCGCCGGTCTTCCTCCTCGGCGGCCATCTCGTCGTGTACCGCGGAGAATCTGGCCAACGTGGCGTCGACCTTGCGTTTCGCCACGACCATCTCGCTGATCGGTTCCAGTTCGGCGGTCAGCGAGATCGGGTCGACCTCCTCCCGGCGTTCCGGTCCGCCCGGTGTGCCACGGACCGGCCGGCGCCCGGTGGCCTGCGGATTCGGCCGCGCCGTCCCGCCGCTGCCGGGTCCGTTGACTGGTCCGGGGCCCGCTGGGTTGCCGTTGGCGCCGTTGCCGGCGGTCTTGGCCGCCTCGACCAGCGCCGCCACCGCATCGGCGGTGCGCGCGTCCGGGTCAGGAGGCTGGTTGACCGGGTTGAGCCGGTTGCTGATGTCGGCCTGCGACCGGCCGCCGTTGACCGGTAGCCGGCGGCTGTCCTGACCGGCCGGCTCCATCCCGTTGCGCGTTGCCGGCCTGCGGGCGCCCGCGGTGCCGATCGCCGGATCGGCCCCGTTGGCGCGCGGTCGGCGCTGCGGCTGGTCCTGGCGAGGCGTCCGGGGCCGTCCGGTCGGCGTCGCGGCACCGGCCAGTACGGCCTTGTCCCGCGCCGCACCCTGACGCGGCGCGGGGCCGCCCGCCCCATTGCTGCCGTTGGCCCCGTTGCCGGCCGGGGCTCGGGTCTTGGCCTGCGGAACCGGTGGCATCGATGGCGCGGGCGGCGAGGAGGTCTCCGGCGGCGCGGCCTGGACCGGCGCCCCGGCGACAGCCCTCAGCTGGCCGTTGGTCCTGGTCTGGCCGCTGGTTCGAGGTGCCCCGGCAACCCTCGGCGCCTCGGCGCGGGTCGCGGTACCCCGGACCGGCGCACCGGCCGCGCGGGTGTCGGCCCCGACCCGCTCGGCACCGCGTCGACCCGCGATGCGGTGCTCGTTGCTCGGCGGCGGCTCGGCGGCGCTGCGCTGCGGGGTCCGCCGGGGTTCGGCGGCCCGACCCGGCTGGGCCGCCTGCGGCGGTGCCAGGTCGTTACCGGTTCGCGTCCGGCCGGTGCCCTGCGGTTGCATACGGTATTGAGGTGCTGACCCGGACGCCGACGCCGCAGGTGACGACGCGGCAGGTGGCGCCTGCGGTGCCCGCGACTGGGCTCGGGTCTGGCGCGGTTCCCGCTGGCGTGGTTCCGCCTGGGGTGGTTCGGGCTGGCGTGGCTCCTGTTGGGTCGGCTCGGCTCGCCGATGGCCGCGCGGCGAGTCAACGGCGCGTCGGCCCGTCGCCGGCGGATCAACCGCGGCCCGTCGACCGGTCGCGGGTGGCTCAACGGCCGCTCGCCGACCAGTTGACTGTGGCTCGGCAGCGGCCCGCCTACCTGTCGCCGGTGGGTCAGCGGCTGCCCGTCGGCCAGTTGACTGTGGGTCGGCGGCGGCGCGTCGACCTGTCGCGGCTGGATCGGCCGCGGCGCGTCTGCCGGTCGACTGCGGTTCGGGGGCGACCCGGCGTCCGCTCGACTGCGGCGGCGCGGCGCGTCGGCCCGTCGGGGGCGGTTCCGGCGCGGCACGACGCCCGGTGGGCGGATCGGCGGCGGCGCGGCGTCCGGTCGGCGGGGAAGCGACCGGCGTCAGGTCGGTCCGCGAGTTGCCGTGCAGGGCAACCAGGTCCGACACGCTCAGACCGCCGGAATCCTCCATGGAACGGCGGCGTCGGCCGGTTGGTTTGTCGAAGGGATTGTCGTCAGGAGGGGACTCATGCCGACCCGCATCGCGGGGCTCGTCGGGCACTCGTTCTCCCTCCAGTGTCACACCAGGTCGGTGGGTCGGATCGCGGCCGGCCCCGCCCGGTACCGCAAGTCATCCTGCGCAGGCGATAGTACGGTCGGATGACCGTTCTGACGACAGTCACGTGAAATACTGTCACTATTAGTACGCGGTTGTGCCTACGGTGCTAGGCCAAACGGACGACAGTCGGGGAACGACTAGTAGAAACCTACGACCCTGGGTTGGGCCACAGCTCTCCGGCTCGCTGCCTCGCCGGCCAGCAGCACCCGTCCGCCCTGACGATATGCCACCGCGTTTCGGCCCGATTGCTTGGCGGCATAGAGCAAGCTGTCCGCGCGCAGCAACTGCTGCTCAGCGCTGGTCGGAGGCCGACAGGACTGCGCACTGGCCGCCGGCTCGTAGGCGACGCCGCCGCTGACCGTCACTCGCAACCCCGGCGCCAACTGCGACCAGGGGAACCGTTCGATCCGCGCGCGGGCCGACTCGGCCACCGCGATCGCGGTCCCCGGATCGATACCGGGGAACACGAGCACGAACTCCTCACCGCCGTAACGGGCACAGAAGGCACCGTCCGGCAGGCCACTCTGCAGTAGGTCGACGACGCGTTGCAGCACGCGGTCGCCGAGCAGGTGCCCAAACGTGTCATTGACCTGCTTGAACCAGTCGAGATCGACCAGCGCGATCGCCAGCCCCTCGGTCGGGCCGTTCGACCCCGAGCCCGCGAGCAGCGAGGTGAGCCGCTGATCGAGATAGCGACGGTTGTAGCTGGCCGTCAGACTGTCCCTGATGCTCTGTTCGAGCGCCTCGGCGTGCTCCTTGCGCAGCCGGGCGACCTCGTGCCGCAGCTGCTCGGGGATCGGTGGCTGCTCGGTCGAGTCCGCGTAGGCCAGATCCAGCGCCGAGCGCAGGTGTTGGTACGCCTGCCGCCACTCGCCACGGGAGGACAGCAGCGTGGCGATGGACTCGTGCAGTCGGATCAACTTCGACGAGTCCGTCTGGCCGGCCAGCTTCTGGCCGGTCGGGTACTGGCCGGTTGTCATGCCAGGCGTGCCGTTCGGCCCGCTCGGCGTCGCGTTCGGTTCCATCTGGCTGGGCGGCCCGTAGGTTGTCAGGGCGGTGTCGTCCTCAACGGGTTCTCGTCCTGCGAAGCTGGGTTGCAGTATGGTCATCGCCCTCACCTCCCTACGTCCGTGGTGTCGACCTAAAAGAGCCCGGTCTTGAGTTGACAGGACGTGCCGGTGTCGGATTTCGCTCGACTGGCTGAAGGGGCCCTACTCCAATACGGTGATATCCGGTGATTTAGCTCGCATTCGAGCCGAATAGGGGTACCGAATCACGCCTTGATCGTTTCGTGATTCACCGTTCGATTGACACTGTGATCGGCACTGTCCGGCCAGCTCACGGCCGGGTCGACCGACCACCGAGGGTGCTGGTTCGGGCACTGACAGGCACTGATCAGCGCAATCGCGGGCCAGGAAGATCGGCAAGGAAGACAACCACTGACAGTAGCGCGACCGACCCGCGCGCAGGGCCTCGCCGAGTCTTGACGGGGAGCTTTCGGCCGCCGAATGCAGCAGTCTTGTTCAGCCGCCGGAATGCATCAGCTCGGCACCGGCCGGCACCCTGGCGTCGTCCGGGTCCTCCAGCCAGTTCTCCGGCAGCGCCACCTTCGCGGGCGAGCCCTGCCGGCCGCGCGGACCCTCGGCCCCGACCGCGTACTCGCCGTCGTGCCCCAGCTCACCGACCGCGCCGAGCAGCTCGTCCAGTTCGTCCATGGTGCGCACGAGACCGAAGCGCTGCCGCAGGTTCGACCCGACCGGGAAGCCGTGCAGGTACCAGGCCATGTGCTTGCGCAGGTCGCGAATCCCCTTGTCCGGGCCCTGGTGGTCGACCAGCAGCTCGGCATGCCTGCGCAGCACCCGCAGCACGGCGCCGAGATTGAGGCCGGGTCCGACCTCCTCGCCCGCGAACGCGGCCCGCAGCTCCCCGAACAGCCACGGCCGCCCGAGGCAGCCACGACCGACGACCACGCCGTCACAACCGGTCTGCTCGACCATCCGCACCGCGTCGGCCGCGCTGAAGATGTCGCCGTTGCCCAGTACCGGAATGGTGCGCACGGCCTCCTTCAGCCGCGCGATCGCCGACCAGTCGGCCTGCCCGGAATACCGCTGCGCGGCGGTGCGCGCGTGCAGGGCGACGGCGACCGCGCCCTCCGCCTCGGCGATCCGGCCCGCGTCGAGATAGGTCAGATGCTCATCGTCGATGCCGATCCGGAACTTCACCGTCACCGGGATACCGGCCGGCTCCGCGGTACGCACCGCCGCCGCGACGATGTCGCCGAACAGCTTGCGCTTGAACGGCAGCGCCGCCCCGCCACCCCGGCGGGTCACCTTCGGCATCGGGCAGCCGAAGTTCATGTCGATGTGGTCGGCGAGGTTCTCCTCGGCGATCATCCGCACCGCGGCTGCCATGGTCTCCGGGTCGACCCCGTAGAGCTGCATGGAACGCGGGGTCTCGCTCGGATCGAAGGTGATCATGTGCAGGGTGCCGGGGTCGCGCTCGACCAGCGCGCGGGTGGTGATCATCTCGCACACGTAGAGCCCGGCGCCGTACTCGCGGCACAGCCTGCGGAAGGCGACGTTGGTGATCCCGGCCATCGGCGCGAGCACAACCGGCGGATCAGCCAGGTAGGGCCCGATCCGGAGGGGGTTGTACGCACTCGCCATGCCCCCATTGTCGCTGATCGACGACGGTGGCCCGCGCCGGCCGCCCGGCGGTCAGGAGTCGACGAGCCGAGTAGCCGGTTCAGCCGAGGTCACGGGCGAGTACGTCCTCCTCGGTTTCGCGCCGGACCAGCAGCCGCGCCTCGCCGGCCCGGACGCCGACCAGTGGTGGCCGGCACACCAGGTTGTAGTTGGAGGCCAGTGCGTAGTGGTAGGCCCCGGTGCCGGGCACCGCGAGCAGGTCACCGGCCCGGATGTCCGACGGCAGCGGGATGTCCTCGGCCACGATGTCGCCTGCCTCACAGTGCCGGCCGACCACGGTCGCCGGGGCCATCGTGGCCCTGGTTCGCCGGCCGATCCGCCGCACCGCGTACCGAGCGCCGTAGAGCGCGGGCCGGGGGTTGTCGCTCATGCCGCCGTCGACCGCGACGAAGGTCCGCGTGCCGTGCTTGACGGTGATCACCCGGTACAGCGTCACCCCGGCGTTGGCCACGATCGACCGGCCCGGCTCGATGGTCAGCCGGGGCACCGGCAGCCGCGCCACCGAGCATTCGTAGCCCAGCGTCGCCCGCACCCGGTGCGCGAAGCCCGGCAGGTCGAACTCGCCGTCGCCGTCGCGGTAGGCCGCCGCGAAACCGCCGCCGAGGTCGAGTTGGTCGAGTACGACCCGGTGTTCGTCGCGAATCCTTGCCAACAGGCCGACCATCCGCCGGGCCGCCTCCTCGTAGCTGTCGATCCTGCGCACCTGCGAACCGAGGTGGCAGTGCAGGCCGACCAGCCGAAGGCCGGGCGTGGCCAGCACCTTCTCCACCGCCGCCATGGCCGCGCCGGAGGCCAGCGAGAAACCGAACTTCTGGTCCTCGACGCCGGTCGCGATGGCCCGGTGGGTGTGCGCGTCGACGCCGGGGGTGACCCGGATCAGCACCGACTGCGGGAAGGTGACCAGCGCGGCGAGCGCCTCGATCTCGTCAAGGGAGTCGATGACGATCCGGCCGACCCGGTAGGACAGCGCGGCCTTGAGGTCCTCTCCGGTCTTCACGTTGCCGTGCAGCATGATCCGCTCGGCCGGGAAGCCGACCGACCGCGCGGCGGCCAGTTCGCCTGCCGAGCAGACGTCCAGCGACAGCCCCTCCTCGGCGACCCAGCGCAGCACCGACCGGCACGGCAGCGACTTGCTGGCGAACGCGACCTCGGCGCCGGGCAACGCCTCCCGGTAGGCCCGCGCCCGTACCCGCACCTCGGTCTCGTCGAGCAGCGCGCACGGCGTGCCGAACCGGGCGGCGAGATGCGTCATCGGGATGCCACCGAAACTCAGGTCACCGCCCGCGATGGTGTGCGTCCCGGCCGGCCAGATTCCTTGTTCCAGCCGGGGTTGCACCGAAGCACCAACGCTCGGCAGTAGTTCGGCGAGAGTCACGACTTCCTCCTGGATGCGCTCGTTGCGCTGTGGACACATCCAGGAAACGTCGCCGGTCGGCGCATGGTCGTGATCGTGGACGCGGCCATGACACGAGAGCCCGTCATGTTGCCGCGATCTTGATGTTCAGGTGACCGCGAACACAATCGCGGTCACCGCTCACACCCTTCTGGCCGCCAGTCCGTGACGACCGGGGCCCTTGTGCGGAGTGGTGTGCGAACCGCCGCCGTGCGTCGTGGTCTTGGTGTTCGGCGGCGGGACCGCTTGGTACGAGGGCCCCGATGCGATCGCGGGCGGACCGGCCGGCAGGGTGTTCGGCTTGCCCGGCGACTGCGACGGCGGCCGGCCGAAGACCTGGTTGGCGTAGGCGAGCATGTACGGCAGGGCCGCTCGGGCCGCGCGCCAGGTGTGCGTCATGCCAGGTTGCAGCACCAGCGCGACATGCTGGTTGCGCGCGAGCAGCGCGTTCGTCAGCCGGTGTGCGGTGGCCACATCGGTCGGTGCGCTCTCGCCCGCCGCGATCAGCACCGAGATCGGCTGCGGGAACGCCATCTTCGGGATGTAGAGCCGAGGATCGTTGGCGATCACCAGGTTCGGGTGCCCGGCCAGGATTCCCGCCGAGTCGCCGAGGTCGTCGTAGGGCAGGCTGATCAGCAGCGAACTGAACGTGCTCAGGTGCTGCAGACCGATGTTGAGCGTGCAGAACCCGCCACCGGACATCCCGCCCAGCGATCGGTGCTGCCGGTCGGCGAGGGTGCGGAACTGGTGGTCGATCGTCGGTACCACCGTGTCGACGAGGTAGTCCTCCAACTGCGGGCCGCCCGGAATGTTCAGGCATTCCCAGTCGATCGAGGACTGCTCGGCGGTCATGTCCGGCGCCACGACGATCATCGGCTGCACGACATGATCGGCGAGCAGCGCCTCCATGGTGTTGAGCGCGTCGCCCGAGGTGAACCAGTCGTCCGGGCTGCCCTCCGGATAACCGTGCAGCAGATAGACGACCGGGTACCGGGTGTGTGCGTTGGCCGGGTCGTAGTAGCCCGGCGGCAGCATCACGTTCGCCTTGCCGATCGGCACCCCGCGCGCCGGGTCGGCGATGGGCACCTGCAACACCTGCGGTGTGTTGTCCGCCACCGAACCGGGCGTGGCCTTCCCGGCGTTCTTGGCGTTCGCCAGCGCGGCGGCCGCCGCGTTGACGTAGTCGTCCTGGGCGGCGGTGATGTCGGCGAGTCCGTCGCCCGCCGCTTCGGTGTAGCCGGTGCTGCGCTGCAAAAGTTGGGCCAGATCGTGCGTGGTCCGCACATAGCCGACGTAGTTGTTGAGCCAGAACGCGCCGGCGAGTCCGAGCAGGGCACCGACGATCACCAACCGGTTCGCCAGCGGTTGCCGGCTGCGAATCCGGTTCCTGCGACGCCTGGTCAGCGGCCGGAACAGCAGGTAGGCGGCGATGGCGGCGGCCACCAGCAGCAGTTGCCAGATGACCGGGGACTCGAAAGGTCCTTCGATCAGTGTGCGGGCGATCACGTCCGGTGGCAGGGTCGGACCAGGACTGACCGACATCGCACCCCCTCAGGCCTCAGTGGCGGAACCAACTCGACGGGCCGGCTCAATGGGCCGGTTCGTCCGGATAGACGTCGCAGGCATCCTCGACGTTGCCTTCGAACAGCCATTCCGCCCGATTTGTGCTCCGGCTGGCAACCGTAAGTGACCGCTGTGCCCCGGTTGTGAACCGGGTACAGGTTTTGCCGGGAACGGTCCTTCGGATCAGCCGCCTACCGGCCCGGCCCGGCCCGGCTCGTCTCGTCGAGCCCGAACTGGTGGCGCGGCGCGGACGGTCAGCGCCCAGTCTCCACGATTCTCCCGGCGCGAACCCGGACCTCGGGCGGGATCGACCACTAGGTGGCTCCTTGCAGAAGGTGCAATCGGGGAGTTCCCCATTTGAACGCCGCGCAGGTAACCGGGGAACTCCCCCGATTGGCGAGGGCCACTGGTCACGCACCCTGGTGTCGAACCAGGCGTCCCAGGATCATGAGTCCCAGGTGGTCCCGGACCGTGCGTGCTGGAGTGGTCGACCGGACTCGCACCGGCTTCACCCAGAGTCACAATCTGGGGCCTCGTCTGCTTCGGCATCGACCACGGCGCCCGCACCAGGACTCGAACCTGGGGCCTCAACGGTCGTAACGTCGCGCTCTGATCCAACTGAGCTATGCGGGCCGGGTGTTGTCCACCGGAAACTCATATCGCGTATCCGGCGAAAAGGTTGTCTTGGCAGAAAGTGGATTGCACCGATGGCAGGAATCGAACCTACTGGCCGTGATTTTGGAGATCACGCCGACACCCAGGTCGCACCGGCTGAAATTCTCGCCTGTTTCGCGCAGGCGGAAACAACGATTACGAGCTAATTGAAAAGCCGCCCCTGCTCGACGGGCGAGGGGCGGCTTCCGTTCTGGTGACGGTAAACCGTCACATCCTGGAGGCCGCGCCGGGCAGGTGTCGCCACGAATTCCGCATGCGAGCAGCACGGTGGAAGTCGAGCGCGAACGCGCGCATCAGCACGCGCTGGCGATTATGCCAACGTCGGCGCCGCATCGTTGCCATGACTTCCTCCATTCCGTTCAATTCCGCGTTGGGTTCACTGTCCAACAATCCCGCCCGATCGTCAACGCCTTATTCACCTGCCGCCGACCAGTCGACCGGCCCGTGATGCCGGTGTCCAGAGGTGGTCAGGCCCCGCTTAACCCGTTGGAACCGTTCGGTAGGCTGTGGCCCAAGGGGCCGTTAGCTCAACTGGCAGAGCAAAGGACTTTTAATCCTTGGGTTCTGGGTTCGATCCCCAGGCGGCCCACAAGATCCCCAGGTCAACGGCCTGGGGATCTCGCATTCCAAGATCGAACCTCGCACTTTCCCCGCGTTTACCCGCCTGACCTGCGCAGGGTGGCCGACAGCGCGTCGGCGCCAACCCGGCTGACCGAGGTGCGACCCATGTAGACGTCCTGGGTCATCGAGGGCCGGGCATGACCGAGGATATCCGCGATCTGGCGAGCGGTCAGGCCGGCGTCGTCGAGCAGCGTGGCCACAGTCTTTCGGAAGGTCCGGAAGGTCACCCAGCCGTAGCCCGCACGGTCCACGAACGGCTTCCAGGCCCGATTCCGGACGTTCGATGCCTCACGCACAGTCCCGGTACTGCTGGGGAAGATCGGCCCGTCGGGGAATTTGGCCACCGCGCGCCGCTCCACCAGCATGGCCACGCACCAGTCCGGCAACGGTATCGGCCGAGCTGAGTTCTCCGTCTTGCCACCGTTCCTGATCTGGCCGCGTCCCCTCGCCCGGATCACGTTGCCCGACATCGTCAGTTCCCTGCCGGCCTTGTCGAAGTCCGGCCAGTACGCACCCAGGGCCTCACCGGTCCGCTCCCCCGTTCCGAGGAACAGCCTGGCGAGGTCGGGCAGGTCATCACGCACTGCCTGTTCGTCGGCATCCAGCTTGGCCAGGAGGTCGAGGACTTCCTCAGCGGTGAGAGCTCGTGGCTTGGTCCGCTGGTTCTTGGCCTTCTTGCTGTCCAGCGGCCCGATGTCGCGGGCGGGGTTCGTCTTGAGCGCACCGTGTCGAACAGCGAACACGCACACCCCGGAGAGGACGGCGCGAACCGTCTTCGCTGAACTTGCACTTGACGTGTCCCGAACCTGCCGGCACAACCTGTCGAGCACAGTGGCGCTCACCTCCTGCATGCGGAGATTCCCGATCGCAGGAATGATCACACCTTCCAGCCGGCTCCGATACGTGTCGATCGTTCCCCACGATTTGTGGTTTTGCTCCGCGTCGGACTCCAGTTCACGGAGCCAGAGCCGAGCGACGTCACTGAATTTCGTAGTCGCAGTGACGCCGCCTGCGATGGCAGGGGCTACCCAATCCCGAATGGCCTCCTTGAGGCGATTGACAGCTTTCGTCTCCGACTCCCCGTACCGCTCAACCTCGTAGATCTCGCCGTTGTAATCGCGGTAACGGCAACGAGCGCGGAAGACTCCCCTACTCACCTCCTTGGCATTGATCTTCCCGTAGGTGCCGACCGACAGGGGTGGGCGCGCCATCACGCACTGCCCTGGTCGTTGACCCACTGCTCAACGTCGCCGGGTAGGTATCGGACGTACTTGCCGATCCTGCGGCCGGTTGGGCCGTAGCCCTTGGTGCGCCAGGCGTAGATCGTGTTGACCGGCACACCCAGGTAGTCAGCGACCTCCCCTACACTCCACAATTTACCCATCACGCTGCCTCGCTTTCGTATTTAGTGATCCGTTGTTCGCGTATCCGTTCGTAGATAGCGGATGCCAATTCCCTTTCCGCTTCGCTGTTGTAGCCGGCACCAGTGGTGCGCCAGTCGTTGATCACGATGATGTCGTCGTCGGTGACGCCGAACCGTTCGAGCAACTCCGCATGACGCCATTCCGCCCGTTCGGCCCGGAGGTCTTGGAACGAGCGGGAGTAGTGCTTGGACTTGGACAGGAAGTGGCCCCGGAAGCCGAGCATGTGCGCCCAGCGGCGCAGGAACCCCAACCCCGGCAAGCCACCCAGGTCCCACGCGGTCTGGATCATCGCGCGGTGATGCTCCGAAATGGACAGGTTCTCGATATCGACCTCGGACCGGATCGGCCGGTCGGCTGCCTCGCTGGTGGAGGTGCCTTTGGTGGCGTACTTGGCGATGTAGCCGGCCAGGGCGTAGTCCGTGATCTCACCCTGCCCCGTCTCGATCCGCTCGGCATCGGTCGGCCGGATGGTCTTGACGTCCACCTGTTGACCCCAGGTGAACCGGTAGCCGGCCGTATCCCCGTCCGGGGTGGCGAGGGTCCGGCGCACCTCTGTCGAGCGGGCGGCGGCCTGGACAGCGGCCGTGAGGAGGTCCGGGTGCGCCCACCTTGGTGCCGGGTCGTCCGGTCCGCCTGGTCCGTCCAGGCGGATGACGGCGTGGAAGTGGATCAGGCCGCGTCGCTGGTATTCGGCGACCTTGGCGTAGGAGAGTCGGGCGTGGTCGTCGATCTCCCGCACCCGGATGCCCGCCGCCATGGCCAGTTCGCGCCGTAGGCGGGTGGTGAACCGGTGCCACAGGTCACCGGAGTGCGCTTGCCACAGGACCGCTCCCGCGTAGTCGTAGGTGCCGGGGTCGATCGGCGTGCCCAACCTGGTGTCGGCGTCCAGGTGGTAGGTCCCGCAGGCGCATGGGATGCGTTTACCGCTGCCCTTCCGGCGTCGCTGGGTGTGGACGGGGCCGAAGGAGGGTGCGGTGAGGGTGACGAACAGCCGCGGCTTGCCTGCCACCGACGCGGGGATGCCTTTGCCGCCGCAGAGGCCGGCGCGGAGCAGGTGGAAGCAGTCCGCCGCGTACCGGTCCGCGCAGGCCGGGCAGACCGAGGCGCGCCGGTTGCCGCACGGGGCCATGACCACCCCGGAGCGTTCAGCGAGGGTATCGCCGGTCTCGGCGTGCTCGATCCGCCACAGGCCGTCCAGATGGATCGGTTTGGCGCATCCACCCGTGGACTCCACGTGTCCGCGCCAGGACCGGAAGTCTGCTGCCTTGACCCGTTCGGCGAGGCGTTCGTCCAGGCTGCCCAGGACGGCAGCACCCGTGCTCATCGGCCGGCCTGGGGAGCGTCGAGGACCGCGATCAGGTAGCTGATCGGCGGGTTGACCACGGCGCACAGGGTCTTGACCGCGTGCTTGGCGGTCGCGGTGTCCGGGACGGCGGAGCGGTAGCACGGGGTCGGCAGCACCTCTGCCACGATCGGGACGCGGACGGTCAGCGTGGTGTAGGCGGAGAGTCGGTCGTTGTCCCAGGGCTCCGACCAGGCGTAGATGTCCCGGTTGACATCGCGCTGCGGCTCCCAGGTCCGTACGTTGCGGCCCAGGGCCTCCGGTACCCGGAGCGGGTGCGGGGCGACCAAGCGCACCGTCAGCGCCGGGCGGCCGTCCTCATCCCAGTGCGGCTCAGCACTGGCCACGCGCGGATGCGTCCGCACATAGCCGGGGGCCATGATCGGGCTGGAGGCGATCTCCCACGCGGAGAACGCGAACCAGGACACGTCAGCGGTCGGTACGCCATCGTCCAGGAACAGGCGCGAGTTCTGGGCGAGGTAGGCGCCGTAGCGGGACACGCGGTCGCTGGCGTTGTCGCGGTCGTAACGGTCATCGACCGTGAGCGCGAGGGGTGGTGTAGACATGACGATGCTCCATTTCGCGAGCGGGATGGGGTGCGGAAGGGGCCCTGGCGTGTCGATTGCTTGCCGGCAGACGCGCCAGGGCCTTTATTCGTGCGGAATCTCAGGATTAGTCAGGAGGGAATTCTGCGGTGATGTAGACGCGACCCAGGATCGATGCTCCCCGGTTCGGTAGCCACGGTGAGACTTCCTGGACAGTGACGATGGTTGTGAGTTTGGCGGCGAGGCGTTCGGTCTCCTCACGAGTGCCCATTAGGCGAATGCGCACGGGTTTGATCCTTTCGGGAATGACGGGTCAGTCGTCGTCTGGTTCGCTTCTGCGGACGGTGGACATCTGGTTGGCCAGGTCCACATGGAGAGCCTGAACCCCACGCTGAAGGGATCGGTGTCCTTCATAGACGGTCTTTCCGCAACCGGACGCGAAGAGTTCGACCTCTTCGTTGTAAAGAAATCGGATGGCTTCTTCGAGAGAGTCTGAGATGCTCTCGTAAGCTGTTTTGAGTTCTGCCTGGATTGCTTCGTGTTGGTATCCCATGGCAACGCTGTCCTTGTGTGTGTGGGAAAGAGTGAAAGAGGTGTCCTCGCCGGACGGGCAGGTCAAGGAGAGGGTGGGAGAGGCGGGTGGGTTGCGGTTCGTGTGTGGCCCAAGAGCGCACCATCTCCCCGACCTCCCGGAGGGCTATCACACAGAACCTCGGGGTGTGGCACGTGGTCAGTCGACCTCGGTGGGGCGGGAGGGCCACACCCCGAGAACCTGTGTGATCGGGCTACGCCAGGTCGGGGAGATGGTGCAAGGGTCACCCACTTGCAGGAGCAAGACCGATAGGCCCTTAGCTTCGGGACGTGCTCAAGTGTCCGGTGTGGTCCTGTGCAGCCGGGCGAGTGAGGAGTTGATGAATCGGTACACCATCTCCGCGTCCCGGATGAGCATCCCTGAGTGGCGCGCGAATTCCGGCGACACAGCCTCTGCCGTGACAGAGGCTTCTTCCAGGATGGTGGCCGCTTCGTGGACGAGGACGAGGGCTTTCTTGTAGTCCTCGGTCAGGTCGTCGAGGTTCTTTCGACTGATCACGGTGGTTCAGTCCTTTACGGAATAGGTCGTGTTGACTTCGGTGATGGAGGCCGGGATCAGTCCTCAGGCTTGATACCACTCAGTTGATTGAGGGCACCGTTGATGTGCACGTACAGATCGTTGATCTCAGCGCCGATCGAGTTGCCGGCACGGGCGAACAGTGATGACGTGGCAGTAGCCAGGGTGGAGAGGTCTTCCAGGTCGTAGCCGATGGCGCTGACCCGGTTGCGTGCGTCGGTGTAGCCCTCGATCAGATCATCGAGGTTCTTACGGCTGATCATCTCGCGTACCTCACTTGTTGGCCGGCGTTGTCGAGGAATCCCATTGCTGAGTTGATTGCCTGATAGAGGTTGTCGGCGTCGTCGATGAGCTTGGCCGATATGCGAGCGAATTCCGGTGGTAGGGCGTGAGCGAAGACCGAGGTCTCCTTGAGGGTCCGTGCCGCGCTGTTTACGTCGGCCAGAGCTATCTGATAGTCGATGATGAGGTCGTCGAAGTGCTGCGGGCTGATCATGACGACGTCGCTCCCTCCGGGTTGAGAGTTGTGTTGAGTTCGGCGACCAGTTGGGTCAGCATCGTGTCGGGCAGGGTGATGGTGCGGCGGATCTCCTCGATGGTGATCTGCCGGCCTTCCTGGCGTGCCTTGCTGGTCAGGTCGGTGATGGTGTTGCGGATGGACGCGGGTAGCCGGGTGGTCATGGTGAGCGCAGGCCGGGCAGGCGGCGCGGGTGGCGCTGGTGGGGTGACGGGCGGGTCGGTCCTGAGCGCGGTTGCTTGCCGGGTAGGCGGTTCGCTCGGGGCGGCGGGTTGCGCTGTCCTAGCCGGCATGCGGCGCATGACGAGTTTGACCACGGTCAGGAACCCGAGTGCGGGCATGGCCGCGAGCAGCCAACCGGCCGGAGTGGGTTCGGCCTGGGAGACCTGGGCGGTCATCTGGATCAGGAACGCCGCGACCAGCACGGCTTGTGGGATGAGTGCGGCGCGTCCCCTCCTGCCTGCCTGGTGGTCACGGTGGACTTCGAACCCGGCCACGATCGCGAGGCCCTCGATCACTACAGCGTCGGCCCAGGCGAGCCAACCGTGTTGCCAGTGCGCGTTGGCCCAGTCGTGGGTGTGGGTGAAGCCAGCGGCAGCACCGATGCCACCCAGGGCCACAGTGACGATGATGCGGGCAATGTCGGTCAGGTCGGTCCGTCGCATGTGGCCTCTCCTTCCGAGGCGAGCGGGTAGTAGCTGGTGCATCCGTTGCAGGATCCGGAGGGGATCGGGTAGCAGGCGAGATCGTCCTGAGTCGCCCAGCGCAGTCCTGGCAGTCCACCATCCGCGATGAGCCTGGACAGGCGAGGCTTCAAGAAGATGCCATCCAGGTAGAACAGCGGGCGCATGCCATCCGTGGCGTCGAACGCCAACCGTTCAGGGGTGAGGCCCCCACCGCAGTCCGATTCAGCGTCCGCCCACACCGAGCCATCTGGTTCCACGCGGGGATGGGCGTACGTCGTCACGACCGACATGGCCAGTCACCACCTGTCTCGGGAGCGGGAGCGGGTGACGTCGCGGACGATGTCGTATCGGTAGCCGCTTCCATTGGCGCGGGAGGACTTCCAGTCCTTGTACATCAGGACCGTGAACCCTACGAAGCCCGCTGCGGTGGGGATGGCGAGCAAGAGGAACCAGAGTCCGTGTCGGCTGATGCCGTACTCGATCGCGATTACCAGCAGCACGCCGAGAAGGGCCTTGAACCAGGCGCGGATGAAATAGAGGGTGATCATGATTGGTTGGTGTCCTTTCGGGACTCGTTGGTGGGGTCAGTAAGGAGTTGGTGTGCGCGTTCGACGTGCCAGTCCGCGTACGCCGTGCGGATGCCAGAGATGGACATGCTCGCGTGGTCTGCCAGGTCTTTGAGCATGTAGGGGCGGGGGAACACCAGGTGTCGGGCGTAGGCCAGCACCAGCCGCAACGTCTCCTCGTCCCGTGTGATCCGGGCGCGGAGTTCGTGGACAAGAGCCAACACCGGGTCATCGACCTGGTAAGGCGGTAACGGCCGGTCCTTGGTCGCGGAGAGCACCTCGACGCAGTCGGTGATCGATCCGTAGTCCATGACGGGGTTCCTCCTATGCTGCGACGGTCAGGCGAGGGCCAGCGGCCGGGGGTTGCGGTGAGCAGGTGCGGACGAGTTCGGCGATGTCCTCGTCGGTGTTGTGACCGCCCCGGACACGGATCGGGTTGCGGGAGCGCTGGTCTACCCGGAAGCCGATACCGGCGTGCTCCTCGTCCAGCGGGATCTCATCCGCCAAGGCACCGCGCTGCCGCATGCCCTCACCCAGCGTCATGTCCACATAAGAGTCCTGGGTGGTCGCCAGGCAGATCCTGCGGGTGAACAGGCCCCGGATCGGGACGATGTCCTTCGTCGGCTCCTGCACATAGGCCATCACCGGGAAGCCCGTTGACCGGTTTTGGGTCATGATCTCCGACAGGAGCTTGGTGATCGTGTTGGTGGCGCCCCGGCTGGACAGCGCAGTGGCCATGGCCAACTCGTCGATCATCAGGACGTTAAGCGGGTTCTCCTTCGACAGGGTGAACTTGCGGACACCCTGGCTGCTCAGCTCGACCTGGGTAGCGCGCATGGTGTCCCGGAAGTCCTCGATCACCGTCATGGCCGCTTCGCCGGCGTAAGTGTTGGTCTCCTCGTCCTCGTCCTCGACGTGATCGGCCCACCGGTAGAACAGCGGCCGGGCCTGCGAGGTCTCCATCCCGCCCTTCAAATCGCACATCCACACCCGCACCAGGCCCTCCCGGATCATCGGACCCATCGCACGCAGCGGGTTCCAGATGAACGAGCTTTTCCCGGAGCCGATGGCGCCGTGGACGAACCAGTTCTGGCCGATCAGGGGTTCGGTCCAGGTCTCGCCGTATTCGGTGTCCCCCAGCTCCAGGGCACGGAGGTTGACGTCAGCGACGTCCTCGGGGATCTCAGCGGCCGGCACGGGGCGGACGAACGGGTTGCCGTGTACGACGGTCAGGACGAGCTGCTGGGGCTTGATCCGGGTGATGCCGACGACATCCGCGTTGAGCATCGCGGCCAACTCCTCTTGCCGGTCTACCCAGGTCCGCAGTGACTGACCAGGAGCCAACCGGACCGTGATCCGATCGATGGACGGGGTCGGCGAGGAGACCCGTAGGACGCGGGGGAAGCGAGGTTCCCCGGTGCGTCGGTCTTCCTTGACCAGGTCGCACGCGTAGCACAGGTTGTGCCAACGCCGGCCGTGGTAGCGGACCCAGCGGCGATGCGACGACCGGAATCGGGGCGTGGCGTGCTGCCGGAAGGATGCCGGGTGGGCGCGCATCCAGCCGACGCCGGTCAGGGCGAGGCCAGCGGCGATACCGCCCGTGCTGTAGGGGCCGAGCTCGATCAGGCTCGCGGCCACCGACGCGGGCGCGGCGACGAATTGCGGGTGGCGGGCGATCCAGCGGACGGCACGGACTTCCACGCCAGGCTTGTTCTTGGTCATGTCGTGTTCACTCCCTATCGGTGGGTCAGGTGTTGTCGGTGGGTGGAGATCGGCCCCGGCTCCCATGTGCGGTCAGGGAGTCGGGGCCGACGGATCGAGCGGCGCGGATTGGGGTCAGCGGCGACGTCGCCGAGTGGTTTCCGCGATGAGGAGTGCTTCCGCGTCGACGAGGGTCACGGTCAGGTGGCTGACAGCGCGGGTGAGGTTCTCGTGATCCTTTTTGAACCCAGCGGTGCGGACCTGGATGCCCTTCATCGAGCTGCGGAGCGTCTTCATGGCGATGTCGATCCCGGCCGCGATGTCCTGCGTTTTGGTAGCCATCACTCACACCCTCCATCCGCGCGAAACCAGTTCCTTGTGCCACTTCTTCGCTTCCGCCCGCAGCGCGTCCAACAGGTCGGTGGCCTTCTTGCGTGCGGCGAGGACCTCTTTCTTGTCCGGCACTTGCCAGCCCTGGTGACGGCCGGCGTGCATGTCCTTCATGGACTTGATCAGCGGGTCGGACTCCTCCAGAGCGAGGCGTACGGTCTCGATCGCGCTGGTGAATTCCTCGTAGCGCTTGACGGCCATACGGTTGACGGTTTGCACGACCATGCGAGGTCACTTCCCTTCGAGTGCGTTATTGATCTGCCATTCGAATTCGCGGAGGCGGCCGACGAGGATGCCGATCTCGCGAGTGATGAGCCCGCCGAAGCGGCCTTCCAGCTCGTTGAGCGTGGCGCGGTTGTCCTCGTATGCCATCGTGACTGCGGTGATGATCTCTTCGATCTCGGTCACCAGAGGTCACCTCCGACCACGGCGGGCGGGGTGCTCCAGTTGCTGTCGCCGCATTCGTAGCCGGCCTGGAAGGTTTCCTCGTGGGCGTCGGTGAACGCGGCGAGGATCTGGTTGAGGGTGGTCATGCGCTTGCGTCCTTTCGGTACTCGTTTGCTGGTTTCCAGTTGCCGGGCCGTTGCAGTGCGGCCCACCGGTCGGCCTTGCGCCTGGTGATGGAGGGGACCAGTACGGCGTTGCAGGTGCTCTCGCGGTTGTTGCGGTAGCGGCACGGGTGGGCGCCGCCGACGTTGAGCACGCCGAGGTCGATCAACTGACAGACCGCGTCGGCCTCGTACACGGGCACGGTGGCCACTTCGTAGGTGCCGCCTTGGGTGCCTTCGATCCGGTAGACCTTGGTGTTCAGGCCGGTAACGACGTAGCCCTCGTTGCGAGCAACCTTAAGAACGGACTCGATCAGGTCGACATCGTTGGTGGCGTGTCGCGGCGGTGTGCGCTTGACCGGCACTGCCGCTTCGACAGGGTTGCCGAACAGGTCTTCCTCGGGTGCGGGTTGAGTGCGGGTCATCGTGTTCCCCCGATGCATCCTCCGTTGGTGAATCCGTCGTTGCCGAACATGTGAACCTCCCTACGGGGTCTGTGTTATTCGGTGACTACCTCCACCAGTGGGGGCAGTCCTGGCAGTGCTTGATGCCGTCTTGGACGTAGAAAAACCAGTGCTGGCAGGCCACTTCCCTCACCTCCTTCAGTTGGCAGTAGTGCCTCTCCACACCCGTTGGCGTGGAAAGGATTTCGCCCCAGTTGCGTGCATCAAGGGCAGCGGACTAGGCGGGTCGCTTACGGCTTAGCTACCTGTCCACCCCTGGCATTTCTCCGCGCCAGGCCGGGTAAATGGAATTGTCAAAGAACGGCACCGAATTTGGGCATAGGGGTAGTGCGAGACGAATTGCTGTGCGCTGACAATGGGACTCGTCAGGCCGGCCTCAGTACCGGCGACGCCTCACGGCGTTTCGTCCAGTCCCACCGTCTACACGCGGGGCTTGAGGCCATGCGCACGGAAGGAAATCCCGGCTACGGTCTGGTTACTGTCGTTCTTGAACGAGTACGGCGACACCCGAGCGTCGATCAGCTCTACGTAGGTGCCCTCCGCGACGTCGCCGGGGTCGGCCTCCAGGGTGATCTTGATTTCCTCGCCCTTGAACTTTCGGCCGTTGATCGCCGGCTGCTTGGCGAACACCGACACCACGAACATGGTCTCTTTGGTGTCGCGGTCGGTCACGATGACGTCCTTGCCGTCGTCGTCCTTGCGGGTCTTCATCTCCGGGGCCTCGGTCACCATCAGGGTGTAGCCGCCCAGGTTGCACGGGATGTCACGCATGTTGATCTCCTAGCGTCGATGTTGCGTCCGTCTTGTTGAGCTTCCGGCGTCGGTGTCACGCCTTGTCTGGATCTCCATCGCTTGTGGTGTTCGCCCTGCACTCATCAAACTACATGGTGTTCTAGTACGCAGTCAAGTATGCGTTCTAGAACACCAGTAAATCGGCGGCTGACCTGGCGATTTGAAGTCTACGATGATGGCGTGCTAGAACGCAGGCACGCACTGCAAGAGAATTGAGAGCGTGATGGAGATCGACCGGCCGGACCCACCGTACCTACAGATCGCCCGGCAGATCCGCGAGCAGATCCTCAGCGGCGAGCTTGCAGACGGCGATCCGGTTCCGTCTGCCCGTCAGATCACGCGGGACTGGAACGTGGCGATAGCTACGGCCGCCAAAGTTCTGAGCACCCTTCGGTCCGAGGGCCTCACACGTGTCGACCCAGGTAAGGGAACAGTGGTGCAGGTTCGTGGATCGCTGCACCATTCGGCACAGGATCGCAGCATCGCCATGCATCGAACCGGCAAGATCTACCCACCTGGGCACTACGCCAAGATTCGCCGCTGCGAGCTGACTCCGGCGTCGGATTCGGCGGCTGATGCCCTGGGGCTTGACCACGGCTCGGCAGCGATACGACGCCAGCGCACCACCTACACCGCCCAGGACGTTCCGGTGTCCACTTCCGTCTCTTGGTTCGATGGCTCGCTAGCCTCCCGCGCGCCCCTGCTGTTGACGACCGAGCGGATTCAGCAGGGGACCGCCAAGTACGTTGAGGAGGTGACCGGTCGCAGTCACGTCGACACCGATGTCCAGCATGCCGCTGGATTGGCGAACGACGAGGATGCGAACGAGTTGGAGATCGAACCCGGTTCGGCAGTGCTGTTGAGCAGGAACCGATACGAGGATGCCCAGGGTGAAGTCATCGAGTACGGCGAGTCGACCGCCCTACCCGGACACTGGGTGTACTACCACTACGCCGTTGAGGACGGGGAATGAAGCACATTCACGCAGGTAAGGTCCGCGATCTCTACGAGGACAACGGAGACATCCTCCTCGTTGCGTCGGACCGCGTGTCCGTCTACGACGTATCCCTCCCTACGCCGATCCCGGACAAGGGTGCACTCCTTACTCAGCTATCCGTCTGGTGGTTCGATCAACTCAGCGAGCTCGTACCCAACCATTTGATCTCGGATACAGACGTGCCGGCCGAATTTGCTCGCCGCGCCATCCGTTGTAAGCCACTGAAGATGGTTGCCGTTGAGTGCATCGCGCGCGGCTACCTCGCCGGTCTCGGATTGCGTGAGTACCAGGCGTCCGGCACCGTGTCCGGCGTTGCTCTACCTCCTGGACTGGTAGAGGGCAGCAGACTCCCAGAGCCGATCTTCACCCCTACCACCAAGTTCTCGGACACCGGTCACGATGAGTTCATCACCTTCGACGATGTCGTGAACGATGTCGGCCAGAAGACCGCCGAACGGCTTCGCGACCTGACGATCGAGATCTACACGACCGGTGCCCAGCACGCTGCGAAGAACGGCATCATCATCGCGGACACGAAGTTCGAGTTCGGTTTGGACTCCGATGGCGTGTTGACCCTGGGCGATGAAGTGCTCACCTCTGACTCATCTCGCTTTTGGCCTGCTGACCAGTGGGAACCGGGCCGTCCGCAACACGCGTTCGACAAGCAGTTCGTTCGGGACTGGTCACTTACTACCGGGTGGGACAAGACTCCGCCCGGGCCGACCGTTCCAGATGACATCGTTCAGGCGACACGGCAGCGGTACACCGAGGTATTCGAGCGGATCACTGGTCAGAGCTGGGCCAAGTAGGAGGGTGACTATGACCGCGAGCACGCCGGAGCGCGATCCAAGCAGCCTTGCGTATGAACCGCACAGGCAGGAGTACGACCCGTACCGGTTTCTCGACGACGTCGAAGGGCTGTTGTCTCACCACGGTCTGAAGCCCGCACACGACGAGGGTCACCGCCACGCCCAGCTTCTCGCCGCATGCGCTCTACTCCGTTCGTTCGAGGTCGAGCCTCAGCTTCGCGGAGCCGGCAGGCTCGACCTTGACGGCAGCGCCGACTACAACCGTAGGGTTCACGGCGACTGACCCGCCGATGCTCGCGCATGCTGTGTGCAGAGTTTCCATACTTCTTCAAGGCGGCCCCCTCCGGGGGCCGCTGCCCGCTGTGTTCCATTCCGCCGCGCCAGCGGGGCGTGCGGCGCAAGCGCCGGTCCCCGCGCGCGGCGGAGTGGAAGGGCAGCGGCCCAGGAACCACGGAGGGGGCCACGAATTGGGATTGCAACAGCGACGGGCGGACCGAGCGAACGGGGGTAGCGTGCCCGGCATGAACGGCTTGGAGCGCTGTCCCGAGTGCCAGCAGATCAGCCTGAAGCGGAGCGAGGTCGAGATGCCGGGTGGCCAAACGCTGTGGATCTGCGCGACGATGCCGAATGACCAGACATGCGGGGGCAGGTTCGTGCAGTTCGGCGACGGCCCTCGGGTCAAGCAAGGCTAGATCATTCCCCGCACTTACCCCGCGAATAGGACGCCAAATGACCAGCATTGACGGGTAACGGCAACCATTCGCCTTTGCAATCTGCGCAGGCCACAGCAGGTGACAACGAAGGTCGACAAACGACGAACAGATGTGATCATGGAACCTTGGGTTCTGGGTTCGATCCCCAGGCGGCCCACGGGCTCGGGCGAGCTGTGTTCGCGGAAAGCGCGAACCAGTTCGCCCGTCGTCTTATCTGGGGGACGACCCCCAGACCCCCGCAGGTTCGAGCGCTGCGCGCCCGAACGGTTCGTATTGTGCTGCATCCGGCCCACACGATTGGGCGAGGTGTGCTCGCGGAGAACGCGAGCCACCATCGCGTGGTGGTCATCTTGGCGGACCGAGTCCCCAAACCCCTACGCCGGGCGCTGCGCCCTCGGCCCCCGCGTGCCTGCCCCGCGCGGACTTTCCAGGCTTCCGGACAGCAGTCCTGGAACCACCGCGCGGCCGACGGCTACGTTGTCCAGGTGTCCATGGATGCTCCGGAAGCGCTGCCGCCCGCGCCGGCCATCTCGGCGTTCGTGCTGTCTCTGCCGGCAGCGCGCCGACAGGCGCTGCGCAACCACCCCGTTGCCGGCTGCTTCGCTCTGGCCACGGCCTGCACAACCAACAGTGGACTGGCACGGGCAGTAGCTGAGCTGGACAGGTCGCCGGAATACCAGCGAGCACGCGCCCGGATCGGGCAGGTGAAACGGCCCACTGCCCGCGCCCGCTACCAAGCAGCGGCTCTCTACGGCAACAGGGAACTCACCGTGGCGATGGCTCGCGACCATGAGCAGGGACGCAACAGCACCGTGGACCGCTGCGACGAACTCAACCGGAGCATCAACAGCGCCTTGCGTGGTATCCACGATCTTCGCGGTCGCCACAACGACCCGGAACGCGAGGTCACCGAGGCCTTGGCAGTTCTCGCGGACCTCGACCGCGCCCACGAACTCGCCCGCACCATCGCCGGCGACCTCGGCGTCGACGCGGCCAGCGATGTGGCTCGCGACCTGGCCAGAGCCGGCCGTTGCGCCCGTGACATCACCCTGCGCCTCGCGGTGGACTTCGTCCGTGACCGGGCCAACCGTCCCCTGCTCGATGGTCTGGCCACCTTCGTCCTCGACCACCTGCTCGACGCGCGAACGGTCGGTGGCGACGACGAGGACCAGCGGACGCTCAGCCGACTGCTCCGCGAAACCGAGGCCGAAACCGAGGCCGACCACGCGGCCACCTTGGTCTGGCTACACGGTGCGATCACGGGTACGGGGTAGCGCGATGTGGCACCATCACCAGGGTGACCAGCACTCCGACCGAGGCGCAGCATCTGCGTGACCTCGCGCGGCTGCGGCGTGTCCGAGACCGGATCGACCGGGAGTACGCGCAGCCGCTGGACGTCGAGGCGCTCGCTCGTGGCGCGCACATGTCGGCCGGGCACCTCAGCCGCGAGTTCCGGCTCGCCTACGGCGAATCGCCCTACGGTTATCTGATGACTCGGCGTATCGAGCGCGCGATGGCGCTGCTGCGTCGCGGCGATCTCAGTGTCACCGATGTCTGTTTCGCGGTCGGTTGCTCCTCGCTGGGCACCTTCAGTACTCGCTTCACCGAACTGGTCGGAATGCCGCCGAGCACCTATCGGCGGCAGGCGGCGCAGGAGACCGAGGGGATGCCTTCCTGCGTGGCGAAACAGGTGACCAGACCGATCAGGAATCGAGAAGCGCGGTCACCGAGCCGCACTTAGGGTGACCGCCATGGACATCACGATTCACTCCAGTTTTCTGCTGCACGACGACCCGGCCGAATCCCTCGCCTTCTACCGGGACAACCTCGGCTTCGAGGTCCGCAACGACGTCGGATACAACGGGATGCACTGGATCACGGTCGGCCCCGCCAACCAGCCGAGCACCGCCATCGTCCTGTGTCCGACTGCCGCGATTCCCGGCATCACCGACGACGAGCGCCGCACCATCACCGAGATGATGGCGAAGGGCAGCTACGGCCACATCATCCTGGCCACCGACGACCTCGACGGCGTCTTCGCTCGGCTACAGGCCGGCGGCGCCGAGGTCGTCCAGGAGCCGACCGAGCAGCCGTACGGGGTTCGTGACTGCGCCTTCCGCGATCCAGCCGGCAACCTGGTCCGCATCAACGAGCAGCACTGACCACTCCGGCCGCCACCGGTCGGGGCTGCGAGGAAAGGCCGCCGGGTCAGAACTGCCGCTGGGTCAGAACTGCTGCCAGGTGGCGGCGCCGGTCGCCGGGTTGGACATGCATTCCACCGGCTGGTACTGCGCGTCGAAACTGAACTGACCGGGCGTGCCGCACGACTGCCCCGGCACCGGCAAACCGGCAACCGGATCGTTCGGCGCCGTGCTCTGGTTGGCCGGGGGCGGCGCGGCCGCCTTGGTGTGCGGCGTGCTCGCGTGGTGCGTCGTGGTGACCGGCGGCGGTGGGGGCGGCGGCGCGGCGCTGGTGGTGGTCGGGACACCGGCGAGCGCGGCCGAGGGCAGTGTTCCGGGTTGCATGCCGTCGCTGGTCGATCCGGCGACGGCGGTGGGATTCCCGGCCAGGTCACGACTGGTGTTGGCAAGGCCGAGGGCGAAGCCGAGGAGTACGACCGCGCCGCCGGCCAGTGCGACGGCGCGCAGCAACCGAGGCGAGCGGTACCAGTACTCGCGCGGCGCGCGGGGTAACTCGCTGGTACCGGTGAGTCCGGCCTCGGTTGACGCGGACTTCGCCTCCGCTCGCGCGGCCTGCGACGCGGCTCGCGCCGCAGAGGTCGCGGACGGGGACTTGGTCAGGACGACGGCGCGGCGACCTCGCCCGGCTCGGTGCCGGGCGACCTTGCCGGTGGGCGCCGGAGCGACGATCACCCCGGCGGGCGCCTGCGCCGACTCGGCGGGCTTGGCAGCTTCGGGCTCGTCGTCGCTGATCACGTCGGTGTCGTCGTCGGGCGTGAAATGGGTTAACAGGACCGGGCCGATTCCACGCGACATGGCAGGCATCCTGCCGAGATATCGGGAAATAGTAAAGCCCCGGCATCGAGGTTCATCGTCACTTTTCCGGCCCGCGCACCACGAACGTGCCGAAGGTGACGACGACCAGGACGACCGCGCCGGTCGTCAGCGCGATGAGAGCACTGGCTCGCCGGTTCCTTGACGACGTTTCTTCGGCGACGTTTCCTTGGCGACGTTTCAACCATGACGTTTCTTGACGAGATCTCCATGCCGAACAACGAGAATCGACCAATCCTCGGAATCTCGAAATATTTTCGCGAGTCTCGGTGTCGCCTGGCCTTGGCCGCGCCGGTCGTCGGTGCGGCGCGCTGACTAGCGATTTCGCCGCGACCAGAGCAGCACGGCGGCGATCACGATGGCCAGCGGCGCGAGGGTGAAGCCGATCACCGGGAGGTGCACGGTGCCGACCAGGGTGCCGTCGATGGCCGAGCCGATCGCGCTGCCGACCGAGAAGGCGGTGGCCACCCAGGCGAACGCCTCGGCAGCGGTGCCGGCCGGGGCGACCTGGTCGGTGCTCAGGAACACCGAGGTGAGCATCGGCGGCAGGGTCAGTCCGCTGAGGACGAGGCAGCCCGCCATGATCGGCAACGGCGCGACGCTCAGCAGCGGCAGGTAGCCGATCGCGAGAATCCCCACGATCAGCGGCAGCGCCCGCTGCTGGTCCTTGGGTTGCCGGCGCGCGAAGCCGATCCCGCCGAGCAGGGAGCCAAACGCTTGCGCGGCCAGCAGCCAACCCGCCGCCGACGGCTTCCCGGCGACCTCCGCGTAGTTGGTGACCGCTACGGTGGTCGCGCCGACCGCGAAACCGACCAGCACGGTCGCCGCCAGCAGCAACCGCAGCCGACCGGAGCGCAGCGGCCCCGCCCAGTGCCGGACCGCTGCCTCGCCCCGCCATCGGCGCACCGAGGGCGCGGTGGTGAACACCAGCGTGCCGATGAGCTGGATGGCCGCCGCGGTGAACAGGCCGGCGCGCGGGCCGCCGACGCCGACCGCGGTCACGGTCGCCACCGGCCCCAGAATGAAGATCAACTCCTGGAAGGTGACGTCGACGGTGTACGCGGCGGGCAGCAGCCGCTCCGCGACCAGGTCCTTCCATAGCACCCGGAGGCAGGCCTCGAACGGCGGCGCGCCAAGGCCGGCCAGCGCGGCGGCGACGATCGCCACCCCGACTCCCGGCACGAAGGCGATCAATGCGAAGCCCGCGGTCGAGCCCGCCGCCGCTGCCCACATCACCGGCGGCTGGCGCCAGCGGTCGGCGAGCCGGGCCAGCATCGGCTGACCGATCGCCATCCCGGCCGTGTACGCGCCGACCAGGACCCCGGCCAGCGAGATCGGCATCGTGGACCGGGCGAACAGCAACAGCGCCAACGGTGCCGACCCGGTCGGCAGCCGACCGGCGATGCTGCCCAACAGCACCCGGCCGACCTGCGGCGCCCGCAGCACCGCACTGGCCCGTGACGGCGTTGGGGAGGGCGTCGGCGACGGCGCCGTCATCGCCGGCCCGGCCCAACAGGCAGGCCTGGCCCAACAGGCAGGCCTGGTCGATCAAACAGGCCTGGCCGAACAAGGAGTCCCGGCAGAACAGAAAGTCCTGGCAGAACACGGAGTCCTGGTCGGACAGAAAGTCCCGGCCGAACAATGGGTCCTAAATGGACTGAGTGCATTCGGTTGCTCCCTGACGAGAAACGGGTGACGTGGACGGGGCGGACCGCTCCGGTCGGGAGGGATGAAATCCCTCCGACTGCGGAGCGGATGAACCCGTCTGGTCAGGGAGCGAGGTCGCCGCGATCATGGTCGCTGCCGTAGAGCGGCAGGTCAGGGGTGATCCACTCGGCATAGGCGGCTGCCAGCGGTTCCGGTGCGATCACCGGCCAACTTTAACGCCGAACAGCACGCCTGCCGAAAAGCCCGATCGAGGCCAGTCCGTGACTCAGTCCTTGAGGATCGTCGCGATCGTCTCGGCGAGCGGGGTGATCGACCGGCCGATCAGCCGGTGCAGGTCACCGGTCGAGACCAGCAGTTCACCATCGACGATGCCCCGGTCGGCGTCGACGAGCGCGGCCGCGTACCCGGCAGGAAGACCGGCGCCGACCAGGATCTCAAGGTGCCGCGCCGGCGACACCTGCTGGTAGCTGATTGGCTTGCCGGCGGCCTTGGTCAGCTCCTCGGCCAGGTCGCGGTAGCTCCAGGCGAGGTCGCCGCCGAGTTCGTAGACCTTGCCGAGGTGGCCGGTTCCGGTCAGCACGGCGGCCGCGGCATCGGCGTAGTCGGCCCGCGCCGCCGAGGAGAGCCTCGCGTCCGGGGTGGCGCTGCCGGCGAAGGAGCCGGAAGCCACCGCGGCGTGGATGGTGTTGGTGTAGTTCTCGGTGTACCAGCCGTTGCGCAGGAAGGTGAACGGCAGCCCGGCGGCGCGGATGGCCTCTTCGGTCGCCTTGTGGTCGGGGGCAAGCACCATCTTGGTGGTGTCCGCGTACGGAATGCTCGTGTAGACGAGGTGGCCGACCCCGGCCGACTTCGCCGCGTCGACGGCGGTGGCGTGCTGCGCCGCGCGGTTCTCCGCGTCGTTGCCCGAGATCAGCAGCACCTTGTCCGCGTCGGTGAAGGCCGCGCGCACGCTGGCCGCGTCGTTGTAGTCGGCCGCGCGCACGGTGACACCCCTCGCGGCGAGCCCGGCCGCCTTGTCCGGGTTGCGCACGGCGACGGTGATCTCACCGGCCGGCACCGTCTTCAGCAGGCTCTCGACAACCAGTTGGCCGAGCGATCCGGTGGCAGCTGTGACGACGATCATCTGATGCGCTCCTCATTCTCGGGTCTGTACTCACCTAGAAGATAGCACTAACTTTTGGAAAGTATCGATCCCGAGTGAGTGCGGTCACCGGTTTCAGTTGGCGAGGCTGACACCGCCGAGCGGTACGTGCTGACGAAGATCTCCGGCCTCGCGCACCATGACGACCCGCGGCGCGATGATTGTCTCGGCGATCATTCGCGGATCGGCAGGATGGCCGCCTGATCTCACCTTCGCCGACGGAATCCGCGCCGCGCGGCAACGCGACCGGAGTCATTTCATGCTGTCGCATCGAGCCGATTTCGATATCTCGTCCGAGCGGCTCGCGGGCTGGTCAAGTAGTTGACGCTGTTCACCATGACCGACAACGCGGCGACCACCGCGAATGTCATCCTCATGGCGCTGGGACGCAGAAATTCTCGTCGGTTCACGGTAGGCTCGCCGAGGCCGGCAGCCCGTGAGAATTCGAGGGTTACGCCCGGATCAGCTTACTTACCGGATGTCCTTCGGTGAGTGCGTTGCCGTGACGACGGGTCGGCGCGAGACTGTAGGACGCTCGCCGCCCGGAGGACGGCAGCCCCCGAGGGGAGGAAGTCCGTGCGAGGAGACTCGGAGCGTCGCGCGGACGCGCTCGCGGAGGCCCTCGTCGGATTGGCCGATACCCTTGTCGACGACTATGACGTCATTCAACTGCTGCATCGGTTGAACGCTTTCTGTGTTCGATTGTTACCCATTTCGTCCGCCGGTATTTTGTTGTCTGATCAACAAGGTCGGCTGCAAGTGATGTCCGCGTCAACCGATGAAACTCGGAAAGCCCTGCAGTTCCAACTGGATGTCGGCAAGGGGCCCGGCCTGGAATGCTTCCGCACCAGCCGGGAGGCGGCCGTCGCCGAACTGCGTGACGACGGTCACCGCTGGCCGGATTTTGCCTCGCACGCCTGGCAGTCCGGTTTTCGTGCCGTGCACGCGATACCACTTCGGCTACGCACCGAGACCATCGGCGCGCTCAACCTCTTCCGCACCGAGCCCGGTCTCCTCATCGAGGAGGACGTCCGGATCGGTCAGGCCCTCGCGGACATGGCCACCATCGGCATTCTGCACGAACGCGCCGTCTCGCGGCGCACGCTGGTTGTCGGGCAGTTGCAGACCGCGCTGACCAGCCGGGTGATCATCGAGCAGGCCAAGGGCGTACTGACCGAACGCTGCCGGATCCACATGGGCGAGGCGTTCAGCCTGATGCGTCGCCACGCCCGCAACAACAATCTGCGCCTCGCCGAGGTCGCCGCGGGCGTCGTCAACGGCACGCTCGTGCTCACCACCGAGGGCAACGATCCCGGTGACTGACAGCCATTTCGATGCCCGGAAGTGCCGAGAACATCAGGTTCTTGTCAACAGAAACACCCGGACGGCGCATTGATCAACCGCGCGCCGATCCGTCGGAACCCGATATCGTGGACCGTTCCGGCGGAACGGCCCGACTGCGGGCGGCGGGGAGGATCACCGTGGCAACTTGGGAAGATCTGGTCACTTTCGTCAGGACCGAATATCGCGTGACCAAGGTCGAGCCGGACGAAGTGCGGCTGCTGGTCGAGTTCGAGGACGAGCGCAAGCAGATGGTCATCCTCGCTCGCGAGGTGCTCGACAAGCGCGAGGAGTGGGTGCAGATCGCCTCGCCCTGCGGTAAGGCGGTCGAGGTCGATCTCGCGCAGCTGCTCGCCGAGCTTGGTGCCACCACGGTGGTCGGCGGCGCGGTAATCATGGGCGAGTACGTGGTCCTCCGGCACTCGCTGCCGCTGGAGAACCTGGACATCAACGAGTTCGTCGACCCGCTCGCGCTGGTCGCCGGCACCGCCGACCTGATCGAGGAGCGCTACGTCGGCGGCGACGGCTACTGACCAACGCACCGGACGGTCAGTGAAAACCGTTGCGTAGCAGGGTAAACGCCTGATCGGCCTCGGCGACGGCGGCCGGGTGGCGTGCCTGCGCGCTCTCACCTGCGGTCATCCGCCGCTGGTTGTCCTGAGCCAGCGTGCGCTGCACCGCGACGATCGCGGCCGCGGTCACCCGTGGCCGCAGCGGGTCGTCGTCGGTTTCCGCCAGCGCCGTGGCCAGCGCGGACTCGCTGCGCGCCGAGTACTGCAGCAGCCGCGCCGCCAGGGTCGGCGTGCTGGTCAGCAACTCGTAGATCTGGGCGACCACCTGTTCGTCGCACAGGCCGGTGGCCGCATCGTGGCGGTCGAGCCCGGCGAGGAAGTGCGCGTGCAGCGCGGCCAGCGGTGATTCGTTCGGCCGCCGGGCCCTGACCACCCGCGCCGCCTCGTCCTCGTGGTCGGCGAAGACGTGCAGCACCAGGTCTTCCTTGGTCGGGAAGTACTTGAACAGCGTTCTCTTGGACACCTCGGCCTCGGCCGCGACATCCACCACCGACACCTCCTCGAAGCCCCTCGCCAGGAAAAGGCTGATCGCCGCATGGGAAATCGCCTGGTAGGTGCGTTGTTTCTTGCGTTCCCGCAAGCCGGTCGGTGCCTCCATATGAACCACTCTAACAAACATAGACCAAGAGGATAAGTAGACTTGGTATACTTTGCTCCTGAGTAAACCGAAGGAGAGGTAGTGATGGACACCGAGGTGATCGTGATCGGCGCGGGGCCCAGCGGCCTGATGCTCGCGGCCGAACTGGGCCTTGCCGGCGTGCCGACGCTGGTGGTCGAGGCGCGACAGGTCGAAACCGGCCAGTCCAGGGCCGGTGGCACCACGCCCCGCACCGGAGAGGTGCTCGACCAGCGCGGCCTGCTCGAACCGCTGATCGAGGCAGGTGCGGTCACCGGCACCGGCTCCAGCCATTTCGCCGGGCTCCCGCTGGACTGGCAGCGCACCGACACCCGCCAGCCATGGCGGTACGTGCCCCAGCACCTGCTGGAGGAGTTCCTGGCCAAGCGCCTCGCCGACCACGGCATCCCGCTGCTGCTCGGCCAGCGCCTGGTCGAGTTGACCCAGGACGCCGACGGTGTCACCGCGACCGTCGAGACCGAGCGGGGCCGCATCCGGCACACCGCTCGCTACCTGGTCGGCGCGGACGGTGGGCACAGTACGGTGCGCACGCTGGCCGGCATCGACTTCCCCGGCCGCGCGGCCACCAGCAGCACCCTGCTCGCCGATGTCGTGCTCGACGGGCCGGTCGAGCAGGTGCTGCCGGTCGGCGCGCGGGGCATCCTCGACTACACCCGGCGGCGCGGCGCGAACTGGCTGGTCCTGCTGCCCTACCTCGGCGAGACCTACCGGCTGATGGCCGGACCGGGCGCACTTGCCGACCGGGACCGCCCGGTCACCGAGGAGGAGGTCGGCGCGGTGCTGCGCGATACCTATGGCTCGACCATCACCCTGCGCGAACTCAAGGCAGGCTCTCGCTTCGGTAACGCCTATCGCCAGGCAAGCCGTTACAATGCAAATCACATATACCTGGTCGGTGACTCCGCGCACATCCATCCGCCCATGGGTGGCCAGGGCCTCAACCTCGGCGTGCAGGACGCGGTCAACCTGGGCTGGAAACTCGCGGGCGCGGTGGCCGGCTGGGCACCGCCCGACCTGCTGGCCAGCTACCAGGCCGAACGGCATCCGGTCGGTGCTCGGGTCCTGCGCAACGTCAAGGCGCAGGCCGCGCTGGCCGCCAAGACCGGTGACGAGGCCCGCGACGAGGATGTCGCCGCCCTGCGCGAGATCCTGTCGGACCTACTGGAGATCCCCGCCGCGCACGAGGCCGTGACGGCCATGATGGCCGGCACCGACCTGCGCTACGACCTGCCCACCGAGTCCGGCAGCGCGCATCGGCTCATCGGCCGCCGCCTGCCCGATCTCGACGCCGGCCAGGGCAACCGAGAGATCCGGCTGCCCGAACTGCTGCGTACCGGTCGCGGACAACTGCTCGATTTCCGCGACCGGGAGCAGTTTCGGGCGGCCGTCGCCGGCTGGGACGACCGCGTGGATTACCAACCGGTCACGATTTCCGCTGACGCCTTCGCCCCGCCCGTGCACGCACTGTTGGTCAGGCCGGACGGCTACGTCTGCTGGGTCGGTACATCCGGAACAGACGCCGACGTCAACGCGTTGGCATCGGCGCTGCGGACCTGGTTCGGCGCTGCGAACATGGGTTCGGCACGGCAAAATCAGCTGAAGCGCACCTGAAGGTCGAGGTGCGCGCCGTGAAGTCCGGTGCGGCTTGGGCATAACCTGAGTCGGACACAACTGGGAACGGGGAGGCGTGGTGGCACAGGCGGGCCAACTGATCGCCGGTCGATACCGAATCGAGGAACGAATCGGTAGCGGTGCGATGGGCGTGGTGTGGCGAGCCCAGGACGAGCTGCTGCGCAGGACGGTCGCGGTCAAACAGTTGCTCGCGGTGTCCGGAATGGACGGTGAAGAGGCCAGTGCGCGCGCGATGCGCGAAGGCCGGATCGCCGCGCGATTACAGCATCCGAACGCGGTCACCGTCTACGACGTCGCCGACGTCGAAGGACAACCGTGGCTGGTCATGGAATACGTGTCGGCCCCCAGTCTCGCGGCAGTGCTTGCCGAACGCGGCAAACTGTCGCCGAGCGCGGTGATCAGGATGGGCGCGCAGCTGGCCTCGGCACTGGCCGCCGCGCACGCGGTCGGCATCGTGCATCGAGATGTCAAGCCCGGCAACGTACTGCTGGCCGAGGACGGCACCGCGAAGATCACCGACTTCGGCATCTCGCGGGCCAACGACGAGGCCGTGCTCACCGCGACCGGCCTGGTCTGCGGCACGCCGGCCTATCTCGCGCCCGAGGTGGCCAAGGGCGAGCACCCGAATCCGCCCTCGGACGTGTTCGCGCTCGGCGCGACCCTGTACACGGCGGCCGAGGGCCAGCCGCCGTTCGGTTTCGGTGACAACACCCTCGCCCTGCTGCACATCGTCGCCGCGGGCCAGGTCCGCCCGCCGACCGTGACCGGCCCGCTCGCGTCGATACTGAGCGGCCTGCTGCGCTACGACCCCGCGGATCGGCCGAGCATGGCGCAGGTCAAGGAAGTCCTGGCCAGAGCGGCCGGCGACATCACAACCGTCCGTTCGGTCGACCAGCTGTCCTCGGCCAACCCGGACGAGTTCTCCACCGCGCGCCTGAACGGCAACCCGCCGCCCCCGCCTGCCCAGCCACCGTTCCAGCCGCAGTCGCAGTCACCGCCGCCGTCTCAGTCGCTGCTCCAGTCGCCGTCCTCCCGAACCAGGATTGTGTCACCGGCTTCCCTCCGGCGACCGAAGCGCAACCGAGCCGGCCTGATCGCGGGGATCGCCGTGGTCGTGCTGGTGGTCGTGGTCGCGGGTGCGCTGCTCACCAAGGCCATCGACCGACCGCCCGCGACCAGCAACGCCTCGTCCACCGGCAGCCAGTCGACGACAACGACGACAACGACACCGCCGGTGCCCGAGGTCGGCGTGAACCCGGCGCCGAAACTGACCTACCTGCAGATGCGCGCCCAGCTGCTCCAGTACTACTCGCTGCTGCCCGCCAACACCCAGGCCGCGTTCGACGAGCTGGCCCCGCACTACCAGAAGAAGACCGGCGGACTCGGTACCTTCCAGAGCTTCTACGCCGGGATCAGCTCGATCGACGTGAAGGATGTCCTGCCGATCGGGCTCGCCTCGGTCAGCGCGGTGCTGACCTTCACCAAGACCAGCGGGCAGGTGACGCACGAGCTGTACCGGTTCGTGTTCGTCATCCAGCACGGCAAGATGCTGATGTTCGACGCCAACCGAGTCGGCGGCGCCTGATCGGCTGTGTGGGCTTTGATCAGCTGTGCAGCCGGCCGTTCCTGATCGCGGCCAGCAGCGGAGCAAGATCGACGGTCAACACCGGCCCCGGATTCTTCGAGTCCCGAACCCGATCCCGCGTGCTGACCACCTCGACGCAGTTGTTCGCTCCCTGCGAGTAGCTGCTCTTCCGCCAACCAGCCATGCTTGCGACTCCTCCGGCTAACCCAACTCTTTGATGCGCGCGCGGATCATCGTCGCAGATCGCCGCTCATCCAGAGCAAGGGTTTGCACCTTGCCGAAGATCTCGGCGTAGGCGCGGGTGTCTGGATCTTCGTGCAGCCAGACCCCGTTGGTGAGTCCTTCGATGTAGACCCGAGCCGCGTTCGGAGTGGTGAATCGCAGGTGCGTGAAGCCGACGCCGAGCGCTGGATGGGCGCCGACCTCGAAGGGCAGCACCTGGATGGTCACATTCGGCAGCTTGCCTAGTTCGAGTAGCTGTGCCAGCTGGTCGCGCAGTACTTGATCGTTGCCTAGCTTGCGGTACAGGCCGGCTTCGCCGAGCACCGACCACACTCGCGGTGGGCGAGCACCGGTCAGCACGGTGCGCCGCTTCATTCGAGCCTGCACCACCTCCTGCCAGTCCGAGCGCATCGGCGCCATCATGGCGCTCGCATAGCCTTCGGTCTGGAACATGCCGGTGATCACTTCTGGGTCGTACCAGCGAATTTCGAATGCGGTTCGCTCCATCGCAATCAGCTTCTCGGCCCAGTCCGGCAGCAGGCCCTTGGCTTCACGCTTGCGGGCTTGGCCGGCGATCACGCGCAGCATGTCCGCTTCTTCGGCACTCGCGCCGAAAAGCTCGGCCAGCTTGTCGATCTCGGCCCTGACGATGGTGCGAGTGCCCTGCTCGACCCTGCCGACCTTGCCCTGATGCCAGTCGAGCGCTGTCTCGATCGCCTCGTGTTGCAGGCCGGCTCGTTCCCGGTACTGCTTGAGCAGTAGTCCGAGTTCCACTCGCTCCGGCGTCGGCTTAGCCATGGGTCTCTCCTCATCTCGTGATCGGTGCATATCTTGCACCAACTGCAATATGACTGATCGCTTCACCCATTCGTGCCATGACTTCTGCCATATGACAGCGCTATGGTGATGATGGCAGGTGAGCCGCTGACACTGTTAACCCAACTCGTCGCGCAAAAGTGGCTCGCCTGCCGCCACAGTCCAGCGATGGGATCGGCTCCCGCCTCCCCGCCGATCCCATCGCCTTCCACTCGAACACATACTCAGCACAAGGAGCGCTCGTCGATGTCGATCGAGGTTGCCGTCCTGCTCGCCACCGTCGCCGTCGGCTTGCTCTGGGCAGCAGTTCTGGGGATATCAGCCCTGATCAAGGACTTTCATCATCGGCGACATATCGCCGCCGTCGCGCGTCGCATCGAAGGACTGTTCGCCGACGCGCCGAAACCACGGCCTTCCGGGCGACATCGGCTGGCGCGGGCCGGCCGGCATCAGCTGCGGGTCAACCATGCCTGACCAGCCCGAATCCGGGTGGGAACTCGCGCTCGCGGACTGGATCGGCCTTGCCGCCTCGCTCATCCACCTGGCCATCGACGGCATCGGCGATCGGGCCGACGCCCATCAATGGCTGGACGCGCTGACCGAAGCGATGCTCGCCGGCCAGAGCGAATAGGTCAGAACGGGCTCACATCGGGTTCGGCACACCGAGTTCGGTGGTGGTGAACGGGCCGCCCAGGTAGTTCGGGCCGGTCGCGGCGGGTTCGCCGTGCTTGGCGATGAGTTCCTCGGCGAAGACCTCGGCATTGTCCTTCGGGTGGTAGCCGAGTTCCTCGGCCTCGCGCAGCGAGTACACCCGGCGCGTGTTGTCCGAGACGCCCCAGATCACCCGGTAACCGGGGTTCGGCGCGGTCAGGCAGGCCTCGAACAGTCTGCCGCCGTCATCGGGTGAGAGCCAGGTGGTCAGGCCGCGAACACCGGGCGGTGTCGGGAAGCAGGAGCCGATCCGTACGCAGATCACGTTCATGCCGAACCGGTCGTGATACAGGCTGCCCAGCGCCTCCAACGCGGCCTTGCTGAAGCCGTAGTAGGTGTCCGGGCGCGCGGTGGTGTCGGCCGGTACGCCGTCCTGGCCTGCCTCTTCGTTGGTCCGGAAACCGACGGAATGGTTGCTGGAAGCCAGAATCACCCGCGAGACGCCCACGGCCCGCGCGGCGTCCAGCAGGGTGTGCGTGCCATTGACATTGACCTCGACGATGTCCTCCCACGGCGCTTCGCGGCTGAGGCCACCGAGATGCAGGATCGCGTCGACGCCCTGGCAGGCCGCGCGCATCGTGTCGGCGTCGGTGACCGAGCCGGTCAGGATCTCCACCTGCTCACCGTCGGCCGCCGGCTCGACGGCGTTGAGGTCCAGCAGGCGTAACACCCGACCGTCGCGGGCCAGCCTCGGCCGCATCAGGGTGCCGACGACGCCGGCTGCGCCGGTGATCAGAACGCGGTGGTCGACCATCAGGTCAGGCTCCTATCGAGTTCACCAGGGAGGTCAGGCACGGGAGGTCCGGAGAGGTCCGGAGGTTCAGCGAATGCCCGCGCGGCGCAGTTGGCCGCCGAGGTCGGTGGTGACGTCGCGGAGCAGTTCACCGATCCGCTTCGCCTCGCTCTTGGTCAGGTCGGCTGCCGGCATCGAACAGCTCAGTGCGTCGGTGGCCGGAATCCGGTACGGCACGACGGCTGCCACGCACGCGATGCCCTGTGTGCCCTCTTCCCGCTCCAGCGAGTAGCCGCGCTCGCGGATCTCGGCCAGTTCCTGGCGCAGCGCCTCCCGGTCGGTGATCGTGTGGTTGGTCAGCGCGGGGAGGTTGCGGGGCAGCAACTCGGTGATCTCCTCGTCGGTCAGCTCGGTGAGCAGCGCCTTGCCCAGTGAGGTCGCGTAGGTGGGCAGCGTCCGGCCGACGCGGGAGACCAGGTGGATGGAGTGCCGGGACTCCCTGGTTTCCAGGTAGACGACCTGGGTGCCGTCGCGGCGGGCGTAGTGCGCGGTGCAGCCGGTCTCCTCGCGGACGCGCTCCAGCGCGTCGGTCGCGTACGGCATGGCCGGGTCGCGGTCGAGATAGGCGGTCGCGCAGATCAGCGCACGGATACCCAATCGGAACTTGGTGCCGGCGCGGTCGGCCTCGATCCAGCCGGCGTCGCGCAGGGTGCGCAGCAGCCCGTGCAGGCTGGAGCGCGGGAAACCGGTCCTCGCGTGCAGTTCGGCAAGGGAGGTCCAGGCGTGGTTCGCGGCGAAGGTCTCCAGTAGGTCGATGGTGCGCTGCGCGGACTTCACCGGCGCGGCACCCTCCTCACCAGGACGTTCCCCGTCAACTGAGCCGTCGACCGAGCCGTCAACCGAGCCGTCGACCGATCCCTCGGCCGAGCCGTCGGCGGCCTCGATGGCCTCGCCGGTGTCCGGCTGGGTTGTCTCGTCGTGGATCGCGCTGACCGCCGCCCGTCGGACCATGGCCATCCCTTCGCAGTGAGGTGCCGGAGAGTTCTCGGCTACACCCTGTTCATCGTCGTCCCCTTGGTGGAGACCTTGCTACCAGTCATTTCATCCTGGCAGGCGTTGACAGGTGTGTTGGACCACACTAACTTCTCGGACAGGTTTCTTCTACCTGAAGACGATTCAATCACATGACATCGTTCATGTACGTGAACATCGGCTAGGATTTGAGGGTCCACCGACAACGACGTCCTCCGTGAGAGAGCGTGTGATGACTCAAACTCCGTCCGGCCCCTCCGGCCTGCTGGCCTTCCCGCTCACCCCGTTCACCGACGACCTCGAGGCGGTCAACCTCGACGTGTTCGGTGAACAGGTGCAGCGGCATCTCGATGCCGGCGCCGGTGCGTTGTTCGTGGCCTGCGGAACCGGTGAGTTCAGCGCGCTGTCTCCCGAGGAGGTGCGCGGCGTCCTGCGCGTGACCACCGAGGTGACGGCCGGTCGGGTGCCGGTGTGGGTTGGGGCAGGCGGCGGTCCGGGAGTCGCGCGCGCGGGCGTGCGCCTTGCGCAGGAGGAAGGCGCCGACGGCGTCCTGCTGCTCCCGCCGTACCTCGTCACCGGTCCGGCCGAGGGCCTGCTCGCGCACGTTCGCTTCGCGCTGGCCGGGTCGTCCATCCCGACGATCGTCTACCACCGCTCGCCCGGTGTGTTCACCCCGGCGAGCGCGCTGGCGCTGCTGGACGAGCCGACCATCATCGGCCTCAAGGACGGCTACGGCGACATCGACCTGATGACCAGGATCATCACCACCGTGCGCGCCAGCGGCCACCCGCGCGCGCGGGAGTTCCAGTTCCTCAACGGCCTGCCCACCGCCGAGGTCTCCGCCCGTGCCTACCAGTCCATCGGCGTCATGACCTATTCCTCCGCCGTGCACTGCATCGCGCCGAGCCTCGCGCACGCCTTCCACCGCGCCCTCAACAGCGGCGACAACGCACTGGTCGACGCGTTGCTGCACGGCTTCTACCTGCCGCTGGTCGCCCTGCGCGACGAAACCCCCGGCTTCGCGGTCTCGCTGGTCAAGGCGGGCGCCCGGCTGCGCGGCGAAAAGGTCGGCAGTGTCCGGCCACCGTTGCAGGACCCGACCGCCGAGCAGGTCGCCCGGCTTGAGCAGATCATCGATGGCGGCCTGAAGACCCTTGCCGACTACGAGGCTGGTCAGTGATGAAGATCCTGCCGACGATGAAGATCCGCGAGATCACTGTTACCCCGGTCGCCTTCGCCGATGCGCCGCTGCTCAACGTGATGGGCGTGCACGAACCGTGGGCGCTGCGCAGCGTGCTGCAACTGACCACCGAGGACGGCATCGTCGGCCTCGGTGAGTCCTATGGGGACGCGACCTTCCTGGAGATGGCCAACAAGGTCGCGCCGAGCCTTGTCGGGCACGACGTCTTCGACCTGCCCGGCCTGCGCGCCCGCGTCGCGGCGGCCGTCAGCGGTTCGGTCTTCACCGACCAGCACGGCCTGACCGGCGCCTTCTCCGGTGACAAGACCCTCGCCACGGTCTACTCGCTGTTCGAGGTCGCCGCGCTGGACGCGCAGGGCAGGGCGCTTGGCAGGCCGGTCGTCGACCTGCTCGGTGGCGCCGCGCGGGACAAGGTCGACTTCTCCGCCTACCTGTTCTACAAGTACGGCGAGCACACCGACGGCCGCGCCGACGAATGGGGCGAGGTCCGCACGCCGGAGTCCGTTGTGGACGAAGCGCGGCGGATGATCGACCGCTACGGCTTCCGCTCGATCAAGCTCAAGGGCGGTGTTTTCGAGCCGGACCAGGAAATCGCCGCGATGCGGGCCCTTGCCGAGGCGTTCCCCGGCCATCCGCTGCGGGTCGACCCGAACGGTGCCTGGCAGGTGGACACGTCCATCCGGGTCGCCAAGGAACTCGACGGCGTCCTGGAGTACCTGGAGGATCCGACTCCCGGTATCGAGGGCATGGCCGCCGTCGCCGAGCACGCGAACATGCCGCTGGCGACCAACATGTGCGTCGTGCGGTTCGCCGACCTGCCGCCCGCGATCGCCAGGAAGTCGGTCGGGGTCGTGCTGTCCGACCACCACTACTGGGGCGGGCTGCGGCAGACCCAGGCGCTGTCGGTGCTGTGCGAGACCTTCGGCATCGGGTTGTCCATGCACTCCAACTCACACCTCGGCATCAGCCTCGCCGCGATGGTGCACGTCGCCGCCGCGACCCCGCATCTGACCTACGCCTGTGACACGCACTGGCCGTGGAAGACCGAGGACGTCATCGTGCCGGGCGCGCTGGAGTTCGTCGACGGCGCCGTCGCAGTGCCGACGGCGCCCGGTCTCGGTGTCGAACTGGATGCCGACGCGTTGGCCCGAGGCCACGAGAACTTCGTGCGCAGCGGGCAGACCGTGCGCGACGACGCGACCTACATGCGCCACTACGAGCCGGATTTCGCGCCGAACATCGCCAGGTGGTGACCGGCCAACCATGCAGCAGCCCGTGCAGCAGCGCCGAAAGGAGGCATCGACGTGTGGGTGACCGGTTACGCCTATCCGTGGGATGTCGTCGACGATCCCGGCTTTGTCGAGCGGGCTCGCGATCTCGGTGTCGACGAGGTCGCCATCGCCGCCTCCTATCACTCGACCCGGGCCGCCACCCCCTGGCAGCCCGACCGCACCGCCGTGCTCGCCCGCGCTGCCGGCCTCTACCGGCCGGTCCGCGAGCAAGCCTGGGCCGGTCACCGGCTGCGGCCAGAACCCGGCCCCTGGGCCGAGACCGAGCAGGGCCGTGACCGGGTGGCCGAGGCGGTCGAGGCTGTTCGGGCCGGTGGGTTGCGCACCGCGCTGTGGATCGTGCTCACCCACAACTCCGCGCTGGGCAACGGCAATCCCGATGCCACCGTGCGGAACTGCTTCGGCGAGAACTATCCCTGGGCGCTGTGTCCGGCTCGGGACGAGGTGCGCGAGTACGCCGCGACCTTGGCGGCCGAGTGCGTCCGCGACCTGCGGCCGGACACCGTGATCCTGGAGTCCTGCGGGCAGATGGGCGCGGTGCACCAGCACCAGCACGAGAAGACCGACGCGGTCTGGGCGCCCGCCGTTGCCCGGTTGCTGTCGATCTGCTGCTGCGGCGCCTGCACCGCGTCCTGGCAGCGGGCCGGCCTCGACGCCGAGCAGACGGTGCGGACCCTGCGCGAGCAGGTCCGCGCGATCATGGCCACCGGCGACCTTGGTGCCACCGCCGACGGCCTGCCGGTCGAGGTCCGCGACACCATCCTGCGCGCCCGCCAACAGCACACCGACGCCCTGCGCGCCGCGGTACTCGCCGAGGTGGGCACTGCGGGCCGGGTCGTGCTGCACGCCAGCGCCGACCCGTGGGCGACCGGTGCGCTGCCCGGTCTGACTCCCGTCAGCCTCGACGACGTCGACGCGGTGGTGCTGCCCTGCTGGCAGGTCGGCCCGCCCGCGCTCGACGCGGTCCGCGCCACCAGTGCCGGTGTTCCGTCCACAGTGGACGTCGGTGGCTATGTGACGGCCGTTGCCGCGCAACCCGTCGCCGACATCGCCGGTTACGTCCGCGATCTGCATGCCGCCGGAGCAGGCGAGCTGCACCTCTATCACCTCGGCCTCGCAGGCCCCGGCCGGCTGCCATACCTTCGAGACGCGGTCACCGCGGCGCACGTGCCCCCGTGCGTGCCCAGCGGTGCCCGCAACGGCCACCACCTGGTCGGCTCGATCCCCTACGCAAGGAGCTTTTCGTGACCACCGACGTCCCTGCCGTCGCCGACACCACCGGTGCGCAGCTGCGGGAGATTCTTGCCGCCGCGGCTGCCGCGGCCGGTGAACTCGCCACCCGCACCCCCGCCGAACTGGCCGAATGGCTCGCCGCCGCCGCTGCCGCGCTGGACGCCGAAGCCGACACGCTGCTCCCGCTCGCCGAGGCCGAATCCCACCTCCCTGCCCGGCCGCGCCTTGCCGGTGAACTGGCCAGGACCACCTTCCAGCTGCGCTTCTTCGGCAATCTGCTGCGCGAGGGCGCCCACCTCGGTGCCACCATCGACCACGCCGACCCGGACTGGCCGATGGGCGCCCGCCCGGACATCCGGCGCACGCACGTCCCGTTCGGCCCGGTACTCGTGTTCGCGGCGAGCAACTTCCCGTTCGCCTTCAGCGTCGCGGGCGGCGACACCGCCTCCGCCCTTGCCGCGGGCTGCCCGGTGATCCTCAAGGCACACCCCGGCCACCCCCGGCTGTCGGCGCTCACCGGCCGGATCGTGCGTGACGCGCTGGCCAAGGCCGGCGCGCCGGAGGGCACCTTCGCGGTCGTCCACGGCGTCGAGGTCGGCGTCACCGCGCTGCGCGACCCGAGGATCAGCGCGGCCTCGTTCACCGGCTCCGTGCCCGGTGGCCGGGCGCTGTTCGACATCGCGGCGGCGCGGCCGGTGCCGATCCCGTTCTACGGCGAACTCGGCAGCGTCAACCCGGTCGTGGTCACCCCCGGTGCCGTTCGCGAGCGCGGCGCGGCCGTGGTCAGCGGCTACGTCGGCAGCTTCACCCTCGGCGCAGGCCAGTTCTGCACCAAGCCGGGCCTGCTGTTCCTGCCGGCCGACCACGGCCTCGACGCCGAGCTGGCGGAGGCGGCCGGCGCGGTCAGGGCACAGCCGCTGCTCAACGAGCACATCGCCGGCGGTTTCGCGAGCGGCCTCGACAAGCTGCGCGCCCAACCCGGCAGCACCGTCCTTGCCGCTGACCCGACCGGGGACGCATCCGCCCCCCGACCGACCCTGATCTCGGTCAGCGGCAAGGATTTCGCCGCGCACATCGACGTACTGCGCGCCGAATGCTTCGGCCCGGCCTCCGTCGTGGTCAGCTACGCCGACACCGCCGAACTGCTTGACCTGCTCGCCGGCCTCGAACCGAGCCTCACCGCGACCATCCAGGGCCAGCCGGACGAGGCCGAACTGGTCAACACCGTGCTGCCGCCGCTGTCGCGGCTGGCCGGTCGCATTCTGTGGAACGAGTGGCCAACCGGCGTCACCGTGAGCTGGGCCCAACAACACGGCGGGCCCTACCCGGCCACCACCGCACCGGGCACCACCTCGGTCGGCGCGGCGGCGATCAGCCGATTCCTGCGTCCTGTGGCCTGGCAAGGATTCCCACCCACCTTCCTGCCACCGGCTCTGCGTGACGACAACCCATGGAAGGTGCCACAGCGGGTCGACGGGGAGCTTCGCCTGCCCTGAGTCCGTTGCGGCGCAACGGACGAGGAGACGATGATGTCCTTGAGTCGTAGAGAGTTACTCCGATATGGCGCGGTGGCGACCGCTGCCGCGACCGCGCTCCCGCTCGCCGGCCAGGCAACGGCATCCGCCGCGCCCGCGTCGGCGGGCGGCGGCTCACCAACGGTGATCTCCAACGGCACGCCCTCGGTGATCGCCAACGGCGGGAACACCGACACGGCCGCGATCGTGGCCGCGTACCAGGCATTGCAGCTGGGCACCGGCAAGCACTCACCGCAGCGCGACGCGGCGTTGGCCGCGCTCGACGAGGTCGCCGTCGGCTACGACAACACGATGGGCGTCGACCCGGCTGGTCCTTTGTGGACCGACCTGCCCATGGGGCCGGGCACCACCTACTTCCCGGACATGTACTACCGGCTGCGCACCATCGCCGTCGACTACGCGACACCGGGTTCGGCGCTGTCGGCGGTGTCCGGCATGGGCGCGCGGATCGTCGCCGCGATGACCATCATGAACCAGCTGGAGTACAGCGGGACAACGCCCGAGGTCGGCAACTGGTACTCCTACGAGATCGGCGTGCCCTACTGGGTCGTGCAGATCGTGGTCAGCATGTACGAGGAACTCACCGCCGAGGAGATCGCCACCTTCCTGGCGCCGGTCGCCCGGTTCGTCGGCGACCCGAACGTGCAGACCTCCGCGCCGACCACTCTGGAGACCGGCGCCAACCGGGCGGACAAATCCCTGCTGACCGTGGTGACCGGCGCGATGCTGGGGGACACCGCGCGGATCACCACCGGCATCCAGTGCGTCACCGATGTCGCCGGCAGCGGCCTCAACAGCCTGACCAACCGGGTGAGGCGCGGCGACGGCTACCACACCGACGGCTCGTTCATCCAGCACGGCGTCGTGCCCTACCCCGGCCACTACGGCCTCGTGCTGCTCACCGCCGTCGCGAACCTGATCACCGTCACCAACGGCACCAGCTACGAACTCGACGCGTCCGTCCGGCAGACCTTCTACGATGCGGTCACCGACGTCTACGCGCCGTTCGTGACCAGCGGCGCGATGATGGAACCGGTGCGCGGCCGGATGCTGTCCCGGCAGGGCGAGACCGGCTACGACGCAGGCCACCAGCTCACCGCGGCCGTCATCCTGCTCGCCGACTCCGCGCCCGCGCCGCTGGGCGGCCAGCTCGCCGGACTCGCCGCGAGCTGGATCGACGAAGGCACCTTCGCGCCGTACCTGGACGTCAGCGATGTCATCCGGTTCGCCGGTGGCCTACAGATGGTCGGCGTTCCCGAGGTCGAGACCGCGCTGACCATGCTCGCGACCAAGCCGAAGCGGCCGACGTTCACCCCGGTGCACCGCGCCTTCCCGCAGTCCGACCGGATGGTGCACGTGACACGGGACTGGTCGGCCTCGCTGGGCCTGTCCTCGACCAGGATCTGCCGGTACGAGTCGATCAACGGGCAGAACCTGCACGGCTGGTACGTCGGCGACGGCGCGCTCTACACCTTCCTGCCCGGCGACCAGGCCAACTACACCGACGCCTACTGGCCGACCATCGACCCCATCGCGATCCCCGGCACGACCGAGACCGACGGCACCCCACCGCCGCTGGGCGCCGAACCGACCACGACGGGCAGCTGGACCGGTGGGGTGGCCTTCGACAGCGGGCACGGTGCCTACGGGCTGGACTTCACCTCGCAGGCCGGCACGCTCACCGCGAAGAAGGCCTGGTTCTTCACCCCGGACGGCGTGATCTGCCTCGGCGCCGGTATCACCGACACCTCCGGCGCGACCACCCGTACCGTCATCGAGAACCGCAACCTCGGTGCGAACGGGTCTACGACGCTGCTGGTCAACGGCCTGCCCGGTCCGACGAACCTCGGCACCGGCGCCGTGCTGCCGAGGGCGCGCTGGCTGCACCTGGACGGCGTCGCCGGCTACATCATGTTGGCGGACGCGCCGGTCACCGTGCTGCGCGAGGACCGCACCGGCACCTGGCTCGGCGTCGACACCGGCGCGGACACGCATGGCACCAGCGTCCCCTACACCCGCCGCTACCAGCGCATCCAGCTCGACCACGGCGTCAACCCGACCGGCGCGAGCTATGCCTACGCCGTGTTGCCCGGTGCGTCACCGTGGCAGACCGTCGCGGCGACCGGACGCTGGCGGGTGCTGTCCAACACCACCACCGTGCAGGCAGTGTCCATTGCGGACGGAACAGTCGCCGCCGCGTTCTACGCGGCCGGCAGCGTCGCCGACGTGAAGGTCTCCGGCCCGGCCGCCGTGCAGTGGGGTTGGCAGCCGACCGGCCTGCGCTTCGCCGTCGCCGACCCGACGCAGTTGCAGACCACGGTCCAGCTCACCCTTACCGGGGTAGGCCGCCGAATCGTCCACGCCGACCCCGGCGTCACCGTTGTCTCCTCCGGCCGTCAGCTCGTCGTCGACATCGCCGTCGGCGGCACCTTCGGCGCGACGCACACCTTCACCGTCCGCTAGATCGCCGGCGGGCCAGGCTTTCCTCGTCCGGCGCGGCCATCGTGCCGCGTCGGACGCGCGCCGTGTCGCGGCCTGCTACCTTCGACGGCGTTGCCGTACAGGGGAGGAGGCAACGATGCCCGGTGGTGCGAGTGTTCGTGAGCCGCGTCCTCGTCGCCCTCGGGTACCGCTGTCCCAGCAGCCCTACCGGATGTCGATGAAGGCGCCGTTCGTGACGTACACGACCGTCGTGGTCGTGGTGATCGCCGCGCCCGTCATGTCTGTCACCCAGGGTCGGTTCAGCTGGGCGTGGATCTTCCCCTTCGCGGCGTCGGCCGCCACCGTGTACCTCTACCGGCATGAGCGGGCCGCCAAGAACATGCGGGACGGCACCCTCTTGGCTTTCGCCGGGATTATCTGTGCGTTGGGCACCTATGCGCTGATCGCGCTGCCGGCCAAGTTCTGAGGGCTCCCCGATGAGTGGTCAGTAGTTCGGCCGCGCCTGCTTGGCGAAGCGGTTGCGGACCTGGGGTCGGCTGACCGCGACGAGCAACGCGACCAACACCAGCGCCTGCAGGACTTGCTCGACGCGCATCCACACCGGGTACTGGCCGCTGAAGATCAGGTAGGCGATACCGAGGATGCCGATGATCGCGATGTAGAACAGCCGCAGGTAGGCCCCGCGCGAACCACGCCGCAGCGCGAACGCGCGCCAGATGTAGAGCCCGGACACCAGCACGCTGGAAGCCAGCTTCGTCCACAGCGCCGTCTGCAGCGTCTGCCGGATCAGGTCGGTCTCGCCGGGCGGGATGTGCGTGTGCGCGAGTTGGTAGTCGATCACGCTGTTGTGCAGGAACAGCGTGATCACGGTGGTGATCAGGCTCAGGGCGAGGTTGACGAACATCAGGATGATCACCAGCCGCAGCGCCGAGTCGACCGGCAGGCGCGCCTTGTTCAGCCCGAAACCGGAAGGCTCGCCGGGCATCGGCCCCATCGAGTACCCGGCCACGCCCTGCCCAGGCGCACCCTGTCCGGCCGCCCCCTGCTGTGGGAAACCCTGCTGGGGGTAGCCCTGCTGCGGGGCGTCCGGCGCCGGTGCGGCCTGTTGCGGATACCCCGGCTGGTTCCCCGCCTGTGGATAAGCCGGTGGATAACCGGTTTGCGGTTGTGGGTAACCGGGCTGTTGCCCTTGGTGACTATCGCCCTGATCTGGCGATTCAGGTGTCGGTTGCACGTCGACATGCAACCACGGCAGCGGGCGGGAGGTGACCAGTTTTCTCATCTTGCCCCCCGATGGTGACCGGCCGCGTGCTGGCACCGAGGGCTGGTCCGGCACGATGGGCACGGGCGGGCGCACACGGCGAGGAGATCAGTTCATGGCACAGGTCAGGGCGAACACGCAGCGGTCCGTCGGCGCATCGGCCGAGGAGGTCAGGAAGGCGCTTGCCGACTACACCGGGACCCGGCCCAAGCTGCTCACCGAGCAGTTCAGCGAGTACGAGGTCCGCGAGGGCGGCATCGGCGCGGGCACCAAGGTGCACTGGAAGCTCGCGGCCACCAGTAAGCGGGTCAGGGACTGCCTCGTCGCGGTCACCGAGTCCGATGGCCGGCTCGTCGAGTCCGACGAGCACTCCAGCATGGTCACCACCTGGACCGTGCGCCCGGACGGTGACGCGCGCAGCACCGTGTCGGTGGAGACCACCTGGAACGGGGCGAGCGGGGTCGGCGGCTTCTTCGAGCGCACCTTCGCACCGGGTGGGCTGCGCAGGATCTACGACGCCGTGCTCGCCAACCTCGACACGGTCGTGCGCGCCTGACTCGGCGATCGCAGGCCCAACACCCCGCGCCCGATCCGGCCGCGCGATCGGTCAAGCATTAGCTTCCGGTATCGAGCGACAACTGGTTTCTGCGGTGTTCGGCAGCGGAAGGTGATGGGGATCGTGTGGGCTGACCTGTTCCATATCCAGATTCCGGTTCTCGAGAAGGTGCTGCGCACCGTGCTCGTCTACGCCGGCCTTGCCATTCTGCTCCGGCTGGCCGGTAAGCGGGATCTGGCTCAGCTCAACACCTTCGACCTCGTCGTCATGCTGCTGCTGTCCAATGTGGTGCAGAACTCGATCATCGGCAACGACAACAGTCTGGTCGGGGGCCTGCTCGGCGCGCTGGTGCTGCTGGCGGTCAACGCGGTCGTGGTGCGGGTGTCCAACCGGCACCCCCGGTTGACCAAGATCTTCGAAGGCACGCCGAGCGATCTGGTCATCGACGGCAAACCGGTCGGCAACCTGCGCAGGCTCGGACTGCGCCGCGCCGATGTCACCGTCGCCCTGCGTCACCAGGGTGCCGGTGACATCACCGAGGTGCGGCGGGCCACCCTCGAACCCGGTGGCAGCATCGTCGTGGACCTCAAGGAGCAGGCCCAGGACGCCACGGTCGGTGACCTCGACAGGTCCCATGCGGCGCTGCTGGCCGAACTGCGGGCCGAGATCGCCCGGCTGAGCGCGCGGGTCGATGCCGGATTCAGTGAACTAGCCGCCAAGTAGTCCGGTAAGCGGTTGCTGACCACCAGAAACGCCGCCAGTCGGGCGGTCACTAGCGCTCATCTAGTGAAAACCTCGTCCCATTCCCACTAGGCGGACCGACAAGTTCATATTGTGACGCGCTGAGCGTCACAGGTTCCTTTACTTGGCAGACCAATGCACGGCATGCTCGCCGGGTGACAGCCGACACAACAGGGGATACCGCGCACGCCAGCGTCGGGGTGCCACGGGAGGTCGCGGCGGGAGAACGCCGCGTCGCCCTGGTGCCCAAAGTTGTCGAGAAACTGCGCTCGCTCGGAGTAGATGTGCTGGTCGAGGCCGGCGCTGGACTCGGAGCGCTGATCCCGGACGAGGCCTATCAGCAAGCCGGCGCGAAGATCGGCGACCCATGGGACGCCGATGTCGTGGTGAAGGTCAACCGGCCGACCGAGGAAGAAATCGGCAAACTGCGCTCCGGCGCGACGCTGATTGGTTTTCTCGCGCCGCTGACCGATCCGGACACGACCCGAAAACTGCGCGAGGCCGGAATCACCGCCTTCGCGATGGAGTCCGTGCCCCGGATCTCCAGAGCACAGTCCATGGACGCACTGTCCTCACAGGCCAATGTGTCCGGGTACAAGGCGGTGTTGCTGGCCGCCGAGCAGTCCACCCGGTTCTTCCCGATGCTCACCACCGCCGCCGGCACCGTGAAACCGGCGACCGTGCTGGTGCTCGGCGTCGGTGTCGCCGGTCTGCAGGCACTGGCCACCGCCAAGCGGCTCGGCGGGCGGACCACCGGCTACGACGTCCGCCCCGAAGTCGCCGAGCAGGTCAAATCCCTTGGCGCGCAATGGCTGGACCTCGGCATCGAAGCGGCCGGCGAGGGCGGCTACGCCCGTGAGCTGACCGAGGCCGAACGCGCCGAACAGCAGCAGCGGCTCGCCGACGCGATCAGCAACTTCGACGTCGTCATCACCACCGCGCTCGTGCCCGGCCGGCCCGCGCCGCGCCTCGTCACCGCCGGTTCGGTGGAGAACATGCGGCCGGGCAGCGTCGTCGTCGACCTCGCGGGCGAGGCGGGCGGCAACTGCGAACTGACCGAGCCTGGCCAGATCGTGGTCAAGCACGACGTCACGATCGCCTCGCCGCTGAACCTCCCGGCCACCATGCCCGAGCATGCCAGCGAGCTGTATGCCCGCAACGTGGCCGCCCTCCTGGAACTGATGCTCACCGACGGCGCCCTCGCCCCGGACTTCTCCGACGAGGTACTCGCCAAATCGTGTGTCACCAGGACAACCGAAGGGACGACGTGATGTTCCTAGCCAACCTGGCGATTCTCGTACTGGCCGGCTTCGTCGGCTTCGCGGTGATCTCCAAGGTGCCCAACACCTTGCACACCCCGCTGATGTCCGGCACCAACGCCATCCACGGCATCGTCCTGCTCGGCGGTCTGATCGTCATCGGCACCGCGGCGACCGGGATCTTCGACCGGATCCTGCTCGTCATCGCGATCGCCTTCGGCACCATCAACGTGATCGGCGGCTTCCTGGTCACCGACCGGATGCTCGGCATGTTCAAGGTCCGTAAGCCGGCCGCTGACGAGAAGGAGACCGCGAAGTCATGACCTCCTTCATCGACGTGCTCTACATCATCGCCTTCGGCATGTTCATCTACGGCCTGATGGGCCTGACCGGCCCTCGGACCGCGGTGCGCGGCAACATGATCGCCGCCGTCGGCATGGTCATCGCCATCATCGCCACCCTGCTCACCCCCGGCACCAGCAACTGGCTGCTGATCGTGCTGGGCATCATTCTCGGCGCGGTGGTCGGCGTGCCGTCCGCGCGGCAGGTCAAGATGACCGCGATGCCGCAGATGGTGGCGCTGTTCAACGGCGTCGGCGGTGGCGCGGTCGGCCTGATCGCCTGGGTCGAGTTCCGCACCACCCACGACTACACCAACCTCGCCGCCTACGTGCCGGTCACCTCGCTGTTCGCCGCGATCATCGGGTCCATCTCGTTCTGGGGCTCGCTGGTGGCCTTCGGCAAGCTCCAGGAGATCCTGCCCGGCCGGCCGATCAGCCTCGGCAAGTCGCAGCAGCTGGTCAACCTGGTGCTGCTGGTCCTCGCGGTCGCCTGCGCGGTGATCATCGGGGTCGGGGTCGACTCACAGCTGCTGATCATCGGCGTGCTGGTGTTCGCGGCGGTGCTGGGCCTGATGGTGGTGCTGCCGATCGGCGGCGCGGACATGCCGGTGGTCATCTCGCTGCTCAACGCCTTCACCGGTCTCTCGGCGGCGGCGACCGGTCTCGCGTTGAACAACACCGCGATGATTGTGGCCGGCATGATCGTCGGCGCGTCCGGTTCGATCCTGACCAACCTGATGGCCAAGGCGATGAACCGGTCCATCCCGGCCATCATCGCCGGTGGTTTCGGCGGCGGTTCGATCGCGGCCGGCCCCGCCGGTTCGACCGACCAGACCGTCCGGCAGACCTCGGCAGCGGACGCCGCGATCCAGATGGCCTACGCCAACCAGGTCGTCATCGTGCCCGGCTACGGTATGGCCGTCGCGCAGGCCCAGCACGCCGTGCGGGAGATGGCGAAACTGCTGGAGGCCAAGGGCGTCGAGGTCAAGTACGCCATCCACCCGGTCGCCGGCCGGATGCCGGGGCACATGAACGTGCTGCTCGCCGAGGCCGACGTGCCCTACGAGCAGCTCAAGGAAATGGACGACATCAACGGCGAGTTCTCCCGCACCGATGTGGCGCTGGTGATCGGCGCGAACGATGTCACCAACCCGGCCGCAAGGACCAACCCGAACTCGCCCATCCACGGCATGCCCATCCTCAACGTGGACGAGGCGCATTCGATCATCGTGCTCAAACGCGGTATGAACCCCGGCTTCGCCGGCATCGAGAACGAGCTGTACTACGACGCGAAGACCTCGATGCTCTTCGGTGACGCCAAGTCCTCGGTCGGCAGCGTGACCGAGGAACTGAAGGTCCTGTAACGGTTCGACCGGTCCGGCATCACCGGCCCGGTAACGCGATCGACGGCTGTGCGCGGCGAGGAAACTCGCCGCGCACAGCCGTGTTCGTGGCGGCAGCGCGGATCGGTTCTCCGTCACCAGAAGCGTGCGCCGATGTCGGCCCGCCCGAACCGATTGGACCGTCCCAACGCGACCAGCCGACGGCCGTTCGCCGCTACGGCTCGTCGAGTTCGGTTTCCGTCTCTACCGGCGCGGCGGGCCGCCGCCGCGAGACGAGGACATCCAACAGGTAGGCGAACACGCCGGCCACCAGGAACGACAACACCGAGGCGCTCATCCAGCTCTGCGGCGTGAAGTGCAGCCAGTGCGCGAGGTTCGTCCACATCGTCGACCAGGCGCCGACCGCGCCGGGGTTGATCAGCTGGTAGGCGATCAGCCCGAGCACCCAGGCCGCCAGCATCGACCAGCGGGACGGCGCCCTGTCGGAGGTGTTCCAGTGCTTGGAGTTGCCGCGCAGGAAGTAGTCCGCGACCAGCACTCCGCACATCGGCACGAAGACCGAACCGAGCAGGGTCAGGAATCCCTCGTACTGGCCCATGTCCATCACCAGCGCCAGCACGGTGGTCAGCGCGCCGACGATGATCGTCAGCACCCGCCGGTCCGCCTTCGGCAGCAGGTTCTGCACCGAGACCCCGGTGGAGTACACATTGGCGAAGGACTGGTCGACCTCGCGGACCATCAATACCGCGAAGAACAGCGCGCCGATCGGCAGCGCGAGGAACGGTGAGAACGGTTCGGCCGTCGTACCGGCCAACGCGAGCAGACCCAGTACATAGCAGAGGATCTGGGTGATCGAGTAGCCGACCGTTGCCGAGCCGAAGGCCGCGCCGGTGCTGCGCGAATGCCGCGAATAATCCGAGGCGACCGGAATCCAGGACACCGCGACGGCGAGGGCGGTGTCCGAACCGGCCCAGAAACCGCGCCAGGAACCGGTGGTCAGGTTCGGCAGTGGATGGCGCAGCACCTGCACGAACAGGTAGATCATCGCGATCACCATGGCCACCGTGACGTACCGGCGCAGCACCCGCAGCGCGCCCAGCGGCCGGATGGTCATCGCGGTGGTGACCACCCCGGTGATCACCACGTACAGCCAGTGCGGGCCGCCGTGGAACAGCGCCTGCGCGGCCTGCGCGATCACCAGCAGCTCGAAGGTGCCCCAGCCGATCAGCTGGATGATGTTCAGCACGGTCGGCAGGTAGGACAGCTTCGCGCCGAACAGACCGCGCAGCAGCACCATCGCGGGCGCGTCGGTCCGCGCGCCGGGAATCGCCGAAAGGCCGACCATGATCGCGCCGAGCACGGTGCCGACCACCGTCGCCGCGATGGCCGCTACGATCGACAACTGCGGAACGTTGGGCGGTTGCAGCACGTAGATGGCACCGGAGAAGCCGAGCAGGCTCACCCCGAGATTCGCCCAGAACGCGCTCTGGTCGAGTGCGCCGAGCGTCTTCGGGGTCGGTCCGGCGAGGGTCGGTGCCACTTCGCTGTGCGGATCGTCGACGATGCGAACCGGTGCGTCCACGCTCATGAGCCGCGCTCCCTACGCCGGCATTACCCGGTCAGGTTCAAGCGGTCGACGGCGCGTCAGCCGTCCTCTCAGCCCGGTTGCCCGAGCTCCCGCGGTGTGTAGTTCGTCCCGCCCACGTTAGGCGCCCGGCGAGGAAAAGCAAGGGCCAGATGCCCGATGATGGGCGCATGAGCGTCTTCAGCGAACAGGCTTGGCAGCGCACCGAGAAACTCCAGCGCGCCCTGCTCGACCATCCGTTCAACCGCGAGCTTGCGGCCGGAACCCTTGGCCGGCAACAGTTCCAGTTCTACCTGGTGCAGGACGCCCGCTACCTGGTCGGCTTCGCGCGGGCCCTGGCCGTCGCCGCGAGCAAGGCGGCCGATGTGGCGGACATCGCCTTCTTCGCGGGCGCCGCGCAAGAGGCCATTGTGGTCGAACGCGCCCTGCATGCCGGCTACTTCGAACGGTTCGAGCTGACCGAGGCCGATCTCGCGGCCGTGGAAACCTCGCCGAGCTGTCTGGCCTACACCTCCTACTTGTTGGCCACCGCGCAGTCGGGCGACTATCCGGAGCTGATCGCGGCGCTGCTGCCCTGCTTCTGGATCTACCAGCAGGTCGGCGCGGACATCCTCGCCGGCCAGGCCGCCGATTCGGTGGCCAATCCCTACCAGACCTGGATCGACACCTACGCCGACGAGGAGTTCGCGGTCGCCGTGCGCGGCGCCCGCGACGCCGTCGACAGGGCCGCCGAGGCCGCGACCTCCGACACGCGGGAGCGGATGTTCGCCGCGTTCCAACGGGCCTGTGAGTACGAATGGCTGTTCTGGGACAGCGCCCACCGGCTGGAGGCCTGGCCGACCCGGCTGCTGCGATAGGCCGGGCCTGCCGCGACAGCCGAGCCGGTCACGTGGCCGGCCCGCACACGGCCGACCCGCACGCGACTGGCCCGCACGGCCGGCCTTCGCACGGCCGGCCCCGAGACACACCGCTGGCCCGGCGCGAGGGCGTGCCGGGCCAGCGGTTTCGCAGGAAGGTCAGGCGCTGCCGGCACCAGCCTTCACGGTCTCTACCTGCAACTGCGGGCTGGGCGGATTACCGGCGCAGCCCTCGCCGCTCTTGGCGATGAACAACGAAGCCGTGTCATCCGGCGCGTACACCCGGAAACCGCGGATCGGGGTCGGCTGGCAGGGGCTGCCGTCGCCGAACACCGCGACATCGGTGACGGTCACGATCGAGGAGGCCGTCGCGCCCGGCGCCAGCGTCACCGAGGACCCGATGGTCCCGGTACGCGCCGCCGGTTGGCCGACCTGCGTGCCGTTGTCCCCCGTTACGTACGAGACGCCCGGCCAACCCCGCATCACGCAGGTGCTGGAGCCGGTGTTGGTGAACTCGATCGGCAGGTAGGAATGCCCGGCCGCCGCGTCACCCTGGCCGATCGAGAGCTTGAGCCCGGCGGCCTTGCACTCCGCCGTGCCACCGGAACCGCTGCCGACCGCGGTCGTCGGCACGGAGGCGCCGGCCGGGGTGGACGGCGCGATGGTGGTTGTCGGGCTCGTGGTGGGGGAAACGTCGAGCGAGGAGGTCGGCGAACCGCCTGCGGAGCTGCCGCCCTGGCAACCGGCGACCAGTACCGCCGCGATCAGTCCCGAGCCGATCAGCACCCCACGCATGACCGTGCGTTGCTTCATCCTCACAGTCTTCGCCTCCCGCCATTCCCCGCTAGCTGGATGACCCACTTGGAGGACGTGTTACCCACCGTTGGGGTTGCTTACACGCTCAGATAAACCCGAACAGGCGAATGCCCTCCCATGCGCACCGCTGTGACCAGCACCGATGGACGCTTCATCGGTCGAGTAGTTGACAGAGCAACCATCCCGGTTTTGTTCCCGGTTTCGCTCAGCGCTGGTGTGGTCTGCCTCGCCAGGAAATGACCTTGCGTGGGCGGGGGCGGATTGCCTAGCGTTCGTCTTACGCGAGAGAGGAGGTGGTCCAAAGTTGTATAACTATCGGACTCGTGAGGTGGCTGTCCGTTAGGACGCCCCATTGTGCGTAATCGCCGACCCCGGTCGAGCCTGATCTGACCTGGGCGGGCGTTCGGCGAATTTCAGGCAGCTACCCGGCCCCCGGAGCCCCGAGACCAGTCCAGCTCGGGCCCGCGTGCAGCGCACGCGGGAGACGCCTCCGGGGGTCGTTGCCTGTCCGCCCTTTCGCTCTCCCCGGTCGTTCCCCTCGATCGAGTGATCATCTCGGTCAAGGTTGCGATAAGGGAACTGTCCTGTTCGTATATCCACCCGCCGACACCCTCCGTGCACTACCTTGCAGGAGGTAGCGGGTGACCGGTGGTCGCCCGCACCATGTGCTGAGCAATGATGACTGGGCACACTGGTGAGTGCCTGGGCGTTGGTCCGGGCCAACTGTTCGGGTTCCTTCTGGGGGCGGTGGGAGTAGTGGCGGGGTTGCACGGGGTGCCGATACTGCGCTCATCGCACCGACGAGTGAGGCGGCCATGGTGACCGCGACCGCAACGGCCGCACCGAGCAACAGTCCCAACAACCCGAACAAGTCGCGGACCGCCGTGTTGACCGGTCTGCCCACGAACCTCGCGGCCGGGCTGCGCGGATTCGCCGCGACCACACCGGGCCGGCTGGGCATCGCGATGGTCGGGTTGATCCTGTTGAGCGTGCTCACCGGGGTCATCGGGATCATCTCCCTGCAGTCGAAGGCCAACACCCTCGACGACCTCGTCCAGCATCGTGAACCGGTGACAACGGCCGCCCAGCAGATCTACCGGTCGCTGTCGGACGCGGATGCCACCTCAGCCAGCGCCTTCCTCTCCGGTGCCGTCGAACCCGAGCCGCTGCGCCGGCAGTACGAGACCGACATCGCGCAGGCCGGTGCCGCACTGGCGGTCGCGGTCTCCGACAGTACGGACACCAGCAACATCGGCGATGTGACCACCCCGCTCACCCAGCTCGCCACCCAACTGCCGGTCTACACCGGCATCGTCGCGGAAGCCGGCGCGAACAACGCCCAGGGCTACCCGGTCGGCTCCGCCTACCTGCGCGAGGCCGACGGCCTGATGCAGAGCACGCTGTTGCCGGCGGCCAAGAACCTCTACAACGCCGACATCGCCGCGCTGGACGCCGAGCAGGACGACGCGACCTCCTTTCCCTGGTTCGGCGCGATCCTGGTGCTCGGTCTGCTGGTCGCGCTGTTGTTCACCCAGCGCTTCCTGACCCGGCGCACCAACCGGGTGCTCAACATCGGCCTGCTGGTCGCGACGGTGGCCGTGGTGGTCACGCTGTTGTGGTCGGGGATCGGTCTCACCCTCAGCGCGTTCGCCGTCTCCGCCGCCCGCGACTCCGGGTCCGGGCAGGTGGCGTCGCTGTCCCAGGCCCGCACCGACGCCTTGCAGGCCCGCACCGACGAGGTGCTCAACCTGGTCGCGCGCGGCGGGGAGAACTACGACCCGCAGTTCACCAACCTGACCAAGACCTTCGCCGGCACCGATGGCACCGGCGGACTGCTCGGCCAGGTGAAGGCGGCCTCCAACGACCCGGTGCTGGAAAAGCAGCTGGATACCGCGATGGCGGCCACGAAGCAGTGGTTCGCACTGCACGATTCCGTGGACACCCTGGACAACAGCGGGAACTACGCCAGCGCCGCGACCCTGTCGCTCGATACGACCGGCACCGGTGAGGCAGGCGTCTTCCAGAAACTCGACACCGCCCTTGGCAACGCGATCCAGCAGGGGCGGACGGTGTTCGTGGAGAAGACCGAAACCGCGGGCGACGCCCTGTTCGCCCTCCCGATCGGTGTCCTCGTCCTCGCGGTACTCGCCGCGGCGGGCGCGACGATCGGGATCTGGCAGCGACTGAGGGAGTACCGATGACGCGGCGCGCTGATCCCCGCTCCGCCCGTTCGCGGACCAAGGCCGCCGTACTGGCCGGCGCCGCGCTGCTGACCCTGGTGGTCACCGGCTGCGGGGTGACCGCCGCCCCGGTGAACCTGGCCACGGTCAGCTCGGCCAACGAACCGGTCCCGGTCGGCATGGTGCAGGGCGCCGCCGCGGTGCCGCCTGCCGGTCCCTCCCCGGCCAACTGCACCAATCCCACGGCCAGCCTCGCCCCGCCCAACCCGCTGCCCTCGCCCGGCCAGATGCCCTCCGGCACGACGATGGCCAAGATCTACGCGCGCGGCTACCTGATCGCCGGGGTCGACCAGAACACCTACCTGTTCGGCTACCGCAATCCGGAGAACAACCAGATCGAAGGCTTCGACATCGACATGGCCCGCGATGTGGCCGCCGCGATCTTCGGTGATCCCAACAAGATCGAGTTCAAGGCGATCACCTCGGCGCAGCGGGTATCGGCCTTGCAGAGTGGCGAGGTGGACATCGTCGCCCGCACCATGACGATCAGCTGCGACCGGCTCGCCGACGTCGCCTTCTCCACCGTCTACTACGACGCGCAGGAGCGACTGCTGGTCCCGACCAGCTCGAACGTGACCTCCATCGCGCAGCTGGGCGGCAAGAAGATCTGCGCGGCGACCGGCTCCGACTCGCTCAACCACATCCAGGACCAGCCGACGCACCCGATCCCGGTCGCGGTCAGCGACTGGTCGGACTGCCTGGTCATGCTGCAACAGGGCCAGGTCGCCGGAGTGTCCACGGACGACACGATTCTGGCCGGCATGGTCGCGCAGGACCCGAACACCAAGATCGTCGGCCCGAGCATCGCCGACGAACCGTACGGTCTTGCCATGCCCAAGCAGGACAAGGACTTCGTCAGCTTCGTCAACGGCGTGCTCCAGGAGATCCGCAACGACGGCACCTGGGCCGCCAGCTATCAGACCTGGCTGGGCAACCACATTCCCGGCGGCTCGGCGACGCCGCCCCAACCGAGCTACTCCAACTAGCGCGCGGAGGCTGCGATGACTTCTGCTGGCCCCCCGCCAAGCGCACCGTTGTCACCCAACGGACCCTGCCCACGTCCCGGCTGCCCAGGCCGGCTCGTCGACGGCGTCTGCCCGACCTGTGGCGTCCGACTCAAGCCGGTCCAGGCCCCCACCAAAGCCCCCGGCCCGAACCAAGGCCCCGGCCCGAATCAGCAGGGTCCCGGCCCGAACCAAGCCCCTGGCCCGAATCAGCAAGGCCCCGGCCCGAATCAGCAGGGTCCTGGACAGCAGGGCCCGAACCAACCGCAGGGCCCGAATCAGCAGCGGCCCGGCCAGCAGCGGTCCGGTCAGCAGGTACCTGGCCAACCGGGACCTGGCCAGTCGGGACCTGGCCAACCAGGGCCGGGACAGCAGGGATCTGGCCAACCAGGATCTGGACAGCCGCCGATGCCGACCGGTTCGCGCCCCTACCCGCCGCAAGGACCGCAGTCGGGCGGCTTCCCGGCACAGAACCCGCCCGCCCGGCCGATGACCGGCCAACAGGCGCAGCCGCCCCGAGGCCGCCAGCCCGGCCAGGCACCGCAACCCCAGCAACAGGCTCAACCCCAGCAGCAGGCCCAGCCCCAACAGGCCCAGCCCCAACAGGTCCAGCCGCAGCAAACGGCCCAGCCCCAACAGGTCCAGCCCCAACAGGTCCAGCCCCAACAGGTCCAGCCGCAGCAGGCACCGCCGCCCCCGCCACCCGCGCTTTCCGCTCCCGCGCCGACCTCGGTGGTCGCGGCACCGGACGCCGAGGAGAACCAGGACGTCGCGCCCCGCAGTTGGGCGCCGCCCGGCCAACCTCTGCGGCCGATGCCGGGACTGGCCGCGCAGCGGCCTCGACACGCTGCCCCCGAACCGGAAGCAGCCGAGGTCAACGAGGCCAAGGTGGCCGGCACCGACCCGGCCGCCACTGACCCGACGCTGGAGCCGGTCGAGCGGCCGTTCGACGGAGCGGGCAACGCGCTGTCGGCCCGGCTGTCCGGCTGGGAAGCGGCCCCGGCCAACCAGCAGGACAAGCAGCGGGACCAACAGCGAGGCAACCAACAGGGCAGCCCCCAAGGCAATCAACAGGGCAATCAACAGGGCAATCAACAAGGCAACCCTCAGGGCAACCAACGCGCGACGCCGGCCGCTGAGCCGAAGCCGAAAACCCAGGAACCGCAACCCACTCAGGCCGCTCGCCACGGCGGACCGGACACCGCGGCGCAGTTGGCTCTCGGCGCACCGACCCAGCTGTCCGGTCCGGGTTCGGCCGGGCAGAACCCGCCGTCCGGTCCGCTGTCCGGCTCGCGCCCGCTGACCAGCAGCAGAGGCAGCCGGCCCGGCCGGGCGCGGACCCGTTCGCAGTCCCGCCGGATCGGCGGCGGCCTCGTCGAGGTGCCGAGGGTGCCCTACAAGGACCCGGCCACCGCGTTGATGGCCAATCCGGAGGTCCCCGAGGACAAGCGCTACTGCGGTAACTGCAACAAGCCGGTCGGCCGAGGCAGCAACGGCAAGCCGGGCAGTCCGGACGGCGTCTGCGCCAACTGCGGCACCGCGTTCTCCTTCCGGCCCAAGCTCGTCGCCGGTGAGCTGGTCGGCGGCCAGTACGAGGTGCTCGGCGCGCTCGCGCACGGCGGCCTCGGCTGGATCTACCTTGCCCGCGACCACAACGTCAACGGCCGCTGGGTCGTCCTCAAAGGACTCATCGACACCGGCGACACCGCGGCGATGGCCGCCGCCGTCGCGGAGAAGCAGTTCCTCTCGCAGGTCGAGCACGCGAACATCGTCAAGATCTACAACTTCGTGCAGCATCCCGACCCGCAGACCGGCAACCTCGTCGGCTACATCGTCATGGAGTACATCGGCGGTGAGTCGCTGCGCCAGATTGCCCTTGCCAACAAGGACAACGACGGCCGGGTCGTCCCGCTGCCGCTGGCGCGGGTACTGGCCTACGGGCTGGAAGTGTTGCCCGCCATGGGATATCTGCACAGCGTCGGACTGCTCTACTGCGACCTGAAGCCGGACAACGTCATCCAGACCGACGCGCAGCTGAAGCTGATCGACCTCGGCGCGGTCCGGCACGTCGACGACGCGCAGAGCCCGATCTTCTTCACCTCCGGTTACAGCGCACCGGAAATCGCCACCGAAGGCCCTTCGGTCGCCTCCGACATCTACACCGTCGGCCGCACTCTGGCCGTGCTCAGCTTCGACTTCGTCGGCTACACCAGTACCTACATGCACTCGTTGCCGGCTGCCCGGCAGGTGCCGTTGTTCTCGCTGTTCGGCTCCTACTACCGGTTGCTGGCCAGGGCGACGCATCCGGACCCCGATCGCCGCTTCGACTCGGCCGAGGACATGGCCGACCAGCTCACCGGTGTGCTGCGCGAGGTCATCGCGCTGGGCACCAGGGAGCCGAGGCCCGGCCGCTCCGCGGTGTTCGGCCCCGAGGTGCGCACCTTCGGCGAGGACCTGGCAAGTTCCGCACACACCCAGGGCGCTCCGCCGCCCCCGCCGGACTGGTCCGAGGTGGTCAACTGCTTGCCGACTCCGCAGGTGGACACCGACGACCCGGCCGCGGGCCTGGTCAGCGGCCTTGCCGCGCTGGCCGGTGACGCGCCGCGCGAGCTGTTGGACGCGCTGCGTGGTGCGCCGGCCAACTCGATGGAAGCGAAGCTGTGGCGGACACGGGCGCTGATGGAACTCGGCGAACTGCACGCCGCGGGCCAGGAACTGGCCGAGGCCGCCACGCTGGACGCGCGCGGCGCGCCAGTGCCCGAACTGCCCTACGACTGGCGGATCAGCTGGTTCCGAGGTCTGCTCGGTCTTGTCGCGCGCAGGCCCCGTGACGCGCGGTCGGCCTTCGAGCACGTCTACGACATGGTGCCCGGTGAGCTGGCGCCCAAGCTCGCGCTCGCGGTCGCCTCGGAGCTGTGCGGCGACTTCTTCCCGGCCGCCCGGCTCTACGAGCTGGTCTGGCGGACCGACCGGTCCTTCGTGAGCGCGGCCTTCGGCCTTGCCAGGGTCTACCTCGCCCAGGGTGACCGGTCCGGCGCGCTCGACGTGCTCGAATCGGTCCCCGACCGGTCGAGCCACTACCTCGCCGCGCAGCTCGCGGTGATCGCGACCAGGACGAAGTGGACCTCGCCCGCGAAGATGGCCGAACGCGATCTCGTGGACGCCGGCAACCGGCTGAGCAGGCTGAACATCGACCCGCAGCGCCGCGCCGGCCTCACCGCCGACGTGCTCACCGCGGCGCACGGCTGGGTGGAGGCCGGCGGTCCGAACGGGTCACCGCCTGCCGGCCGCCCCTCGGTGCTCGGCGTCGCACTGTCCGACCGGGAGCTGCGGGTCGGCCTCGAAGGCTGCTACCGGGCCATGGCGAGGTTGGCCGATACCGCCGAGGCACGGATCGAACTGGTCGACAAGGCGAACTCGATCCGCCCCCGCACCCTGACCTGACCGACCCGACCTGACCCACCCAACCCGGTCAGTCAGGACGAGGCCCGGACCGGCACCCGCCTGCCCGGACGGTCCGCGCCCTCGCAGCGGACCGTCCGGGTACTGGGCCCGGCCGCTCCCTCATGGGCGGTTCGGACGCCTTCAGACAGGCGTCCGCGCCCCTCGGCCGGGCCCGCCCGCACCCCTCGGTCGGACCCGTTCGGTGCTCTCCCCCCGGTTTCCGAGCACCCTCAATTGATCTTGTTTTACGTTTTTAGGCACCCTGAGCTGGCGAGACGTCGAAACGGTCGCCGGATCATCACGCCGCCGTTAACAAGTCACGAATTGATGTCTCTTCGCGACAAGTGCCCAGCCCTCCAGGATATGGTTCTGCCGCCGTCACCGGCTAGCCGGGTATCACTACTCGGGACGAGGGGTTCGGTGAGGGTCCGCCCCTGCGAAGGGCCGGCGAGGACGACCCGACGATCGTGCGGCAGGGGAATGGCGATTTCAGAGCAGGTTGCGGTCGGTGCGACCGCCGTTGGCGCGCGGCGAAGCACCACACCTCGTCGACGCAAGGTGCCACGAGCGCTGTCCGGCCCGGCCGGTTACCTGTTCACCGCGCCTGCCATTGCCATCTTCGCGGTGTTCACCATCCTGCCGACGATCTACACGCTCTACATCAGCCTGTTCAAGTGGAACTCGCTGAACATCTCCCGGTCGAAGTTCCTCGGCCTCAACAACTACCAGGAGTTGTTCAGCGAGAACGACTTCCCGGTCAGCGCGCTGAACTCGCTGTACTTCACCGTCGCCATGGTCATCGGTGGCACGGCGATCTCACTGCTCATCGCGCTGCTGGTACAGCGCGGCGGGCGGTGGTTCGCGGCGACGCGGGTCGCGGTGTTCACCCCGTACGTGACTCCGCTGGTGGCCACCTCGATCGCCTGGATCTGGCTGCTCAACCAGAAGTTCGGCCTTGTGAACCTCGCCCTGCACGCGGTGGGCATCAACGGGCCCAACTGGCTGCTCTCGCCGACCTTGGCGATGCCCTCGGTGATCGCCTACAGCCTCTGGCACGAGGTCGGCTTCACCACCATCGTCTTCCTCGGTGGCCTGTCCGTGCTGTCCCCGGAACTCGGTGAGGCCGCGCGGGTCGACGGGGTGAACCGCTGGCAGGAGTTCTGGTACGTCACCTGGCCGCAGCTGCGACCGGTGACCGTCTTCGTCATCACCATCACCATGATCATGTCGTTGCAGGCGTTCACCCAGTTCTACGCGATGACGCAGGGTGGGCCGGGTACCGCGACGACAACGGTCAGCGTGCTGCTCTACGAGCAGATCGCCACCCGTACCGGCTATGGCGCGGCCATCGCGGTGGTGCTGTTCCTGGTCACCGCCGCGCTGACCCTGATCCAACGCAAGACCTCACGTCCCTCGGCGATCGCCTTCTGACCAACGCAGTCCTGGTAGCCGGAATGTCCCGCACGAACCGAAGAAGAGGTTGGCATGTATAGCTTCACAACTGCCCGTCGTGGCCGAGTGCTCGGCGCCGGTGCCGCGGCCGTCGTCGCGGCCGCGCTCGCGGTGACCGGCTGTTCAAGCGGTTCCTCCTCGCCCCAGACCGGCGCCAGCGCGTCGAACTGCTTCCTGTCCGGTACGAACTCCACCTCCAACGGCAGCTCGGCGACGGTGAGTGGCCCGGTCACCATCACCTTCATGGAGACCATGATCGGCGGCGCGCAGAAGCCGGCGATCCAGCACCTGACCGACCAGTTCGAGGCGGCCAACCCGAACATCAAGGTGACCCTGGAGGGCTCGCCGGACTACGACACCCTCGAACAGAACGAGCGGGACGCGGTCTCCGCGCACAAGGCGCCCACCATCGGCCAGGCCTACGAGGGCGATGTCGCGGACTTCGCGAACAGCGGCGTGATCGACCCGCTGAACTCCTACCTCGGCGGCGCGCAGAGCAGTGCGGTGTCCAACCTGTACAAGGGCGTGCGGAACGACCTGAAGCTGTGTGACGGCAACACCTGGATGTGGCCGTTCAGCAAGAGCGTCTACGTCAACTTCTACAACCCGAACCTGCTCAAGGCCGCGAACCTGGCCGTGCCGACCACCTGGGACCAGTACGCCTCGGCACTGAAGGCGGTCTCACACAACGGTGTCACCGGTATCAGCATCGATCCGGGCGGCACCGGGAACATCACCTCCGGTGACATCTGGCTGGAGATCCTCGCCCAGGCCTACGGCACCCCGATCTACGACAACGACGGCCAGCCGCAGTTCAACAGCGCCGCCGCGGTGAAGGCCATGCAGTACCTGCTGGACCTGAAGAAGTCGGGTGCGCTGGCCACCGGCAAGGGCTACCCCGGCGAGACCGCGCTCGGCGCGGGCAAGGGCCTCGACGACATCTCCTCGATCGCCGGCTACAGCTACGAGCAGCAGGCCGTCGGCAACCGGTTCCCGCTGGGCACCTCCGACCTGCCGTCCGGCCCGGCCGGCAAGGCCAACCAGATGAACGGCGGCAACCTGGTGATCTTCTCCCAGGCCACCGCGCAGCAGAAGCAGGCGGCCTGGAAGTACATGCGGTTCCTCAGTTCGCCCGCCTCGCAGGCCTACTGGTCGACCCAGACCGGTTACGTGCCGGTGACCCCGCAGGCGCTGCCGCTGATGACCAGCTTCACCGCGCAGAACCCGTGGATGATCACCGCGGCCAACGCGCTACAGGACGCCAGCGGCACCGTGCCGGCGCCGTGGGCGGACAAGACCCAGTACGAGCTGGGCATCGCGCTGACCGATGTGCTACAGAACAACGTCGCCCCGCAGACCGCGCTGAACAAGGCCCAGACCGACGCGAAGAACGATGTGAAGGCCGCTCAGTGACTCAAGTTCTGCATGCTCCCGTTGCCCGGCGGCGCTTTCGCCAGCGCCGCCGGGCCGGGCGCACGGTACGGATCGTCGTGTCGATCCTGGTCGGGCTGGTGTTCGTCTTCCCGTTCTACTGGGTGATCGTCACCTCGCTGAACTCCACCAGCGCGATGTTCGCCGCACCGCCCGCGTTGATCCCGCACCTGTACTTCGCCAACTACGTGCGGGCCTGGGCTGCGGCGCCGTGGGCGAGGTATCTGCTCAACACGGTGCTGGTCGCCTGCTGCACGCTGGTGCTGTGCCTGGTCACCTCGCTGCTGGCCGGGTTCGCCTTCGGCGTGATGAGGTTCCGGGGCCGGGGCGTGCTGTTCGCGCTGGTGCTGTCGGTGCTGATGATCCCGCAGGTCGTCCTGTTGATCCCGGACTACCAGATCGCCTCGGACATCAACTGGGTCGACACCTACTGGATTCAGATCGTGCCCTGGGGTGCCAGCGTCTTCGGCATCTTCCTGGTCCGCCAGTTCTTCCTGAACCTGCCACCGGAACTGTTCGAGGCCGCCGAACTCGACGGTGCGGGCCGGCTGCGCATCCTGTTCTCCGTCGGCGCGCCGCTGGTCCGGCCCGCGCTGATCATCATCGCGCTGAACACGTTCATGGCCTCGTGGAACTCGTTCCTGTGGCCCTCGGTGATGGATCCGACCAATGACAGCGTCCGGCCGGTCGAGGTGGGGTTGTACAACTTCCTCTACGGCAGCGCCAGCGGCAACGACTACACCGGCCTGTGCGCCGCGGTCACCTTCACCACCATCCCGGTGCTGGTGATCTTCCTGATCCTCCAGCGTTACTTCATCACCGGCGCGTTCTCCGCTGCGGGAGGCGTCCGTGGCTGAGCCCGTCAGCGGCAAACGGCAGGCGCTGCTCGTCGACCTCGACGGCACCCTCTACCGGGGCGACGGCCCGGTGCTTGCCTATGCCACCGGTGTCGCGGCCGGCCTCGACAAGGCCGACCGCGCCGCCTTCATGTCCATTGTGGACAGTTACCTGCTGCACGGGGTGAGCGATCGCACCGAACCGGAGCTGCTGGCCGCCACCGACGGCTGGGAGGCCGTGCAGCGGCTGGCCGGCCTGCGGTTCAACGTCGGCAGGGCCGAGCTGGACGCGGCGTTCCATGGCAGCAGACGTGCACTGGCCGGGCCAGAGCTGCTCGTCGAGGTGCCTGGGTGTTTCCTCGACGTGCTGGCGACCCTGCGACCGACCACGCATCTCGTGCTTGCCACGAACAGTCCCGAACTCGGCCTTGCCGCGTTGCTCGGCCGCATCGGTGCCGACGACACCTTCGACGAGGTGCTGTTCAACTCCGCCAAACCGGCCGGCATGCCGAAGATCCTGGCCGGCATCGCCGCCGAGGTCGACGCGCGGCAGCGGCCGTGGCGGATCTTCAGCATCGGCGACCACTGGCACAACGACATCGCGCCGGCCCGCGAGTTCGGCGCCGTCACCGGCTATGTCGACCGGTTCGGCCGCGCGGACGGTCCCGCCGATGCGGTGGCCGGCACGGTCGAGGGCGTCCTGCCCACCATCGTGGCCTGGGCCGCCGATCCGGACGCCTACCGTCCGGCCGCGCGCTCGGACTGATCTCAACCGTCGCGAATCTCAACCGTCGCGAATCTCATTGACCAGCAGAAACGGGGTTTATCAGCGTTGGCGAGCATCGAGTTCTGGGGTGGTCTCGGCGTCATCGGGTCCAGCAAGATCATGATCACCGATGGCGGTCACCGGGTCCTGCTCGACATCGGCCTGGATATTCCCAGCGGGGCGAACCTGTTCCGGGCGCCCGTGCCGATCAGGCAGGAGCGGGAACTCGCCGACCGGCTCAGAGTGGGGGCGGCGCCCGCGCTGCCCGGCATCTACGACCCCGCGTTCCTGGCTCCCGGCGACCCACTCGGCCGGCCGGTCGGTGATCCGGCCGCGACCCGGATCTTCGTCTCGCATCCGCACATCGACCACGTCGGCCTCGCCGGCTGGGTCCGCCCCGAGATCGGCGTCTACGCGCACACCGATGCCGTGGACATGCTGGACGCGTTGAGCGCCAACGGTCTCGGCCTGCCCGGCGGCGATCCGGCCTGGCGCAGGCTGACCGAGGGCGAGGTGGTCTCGGTCGGCGAGATGACCGTCGAATGCGTGCTGGTCGACCACGATGTGCCCGGCGCCTGCGGCTACCTGGTGCGCACCAACGACGGCACCCTCGCCTACACCGGCGACATCCGCTTCCACGGCCGCCGTCCCGAGTTGAGCAACGCCTTCGTCGACCTGGTGCGCGGCGTCGATGTGCTGGTCACCGAGGGCACCACGCTGTCGTTCACCCCGCAGGACGGTCCGCCGCGCGACGAGGACGACGTCATCGAGTCCTTCGTTGGCATCATGGCCGACGCGCCAGGACTCGTGCTGCTCTCCACCTACGAGCGGGACATCGAGCGGGTCGAGGAGTTCATCGCCGCCGCAGAGGCGCAGGGCCGGACCATCGTCTGGCCGAAGCCGATCGCCGGCCTGCTGCGCGCGCTCGGTGTCGCCGGAGCCAGGACCTGGGCCGAGGAGGGGTCGAGCGAGGGCGTCGAGCTGGCCGCCGTGCATGCCAAACCGAGCGCCTTCGTCGTGGTGCCCTCCTCCGGCGACCTGCCCTCCCTGCTCGATCTGCCGATCCAGGCCGGCGATGTGTTCGTGCACGCCAACGGCGAACCGCTCGGCGAGTTCGATCCGCGCTGGTCGGTGTTCACCGACTGGCTCGACCACTTCGGCGTGCGACTGCGCAAGATCGGCTGTTGGGGCCATGCGCTGCCGGACCAGGTGCACGGCATGGTCGAACGGATCGCGCCGAAGGTGGTCTTCCCGATCCACACCTTCGAACCCACCCGGCTCGCCCCGCCGGCCGGGGTACGCAGGGTGGTCGCCGCCTACGACACCAGGTACGCCTTCGACGGCGGCGTCATCACCGAATAGGCCCCGTTACCGGTGGAATTTCTGTCCTGCCGCCATGTCGGCGACAGTCCACTGTGGTGCCCTGTCTTGGCAGGCGTGGCGGGCATTTCGGTGCGATCGGGTGGTTTTCACTGAAGTCTACAAAGGATGATCGATTCGAGTTCGTCGAACAACGGTTGATCCGCAGGTCGAGGCGCACGTCAATTGTTAACGACCTACGGGGGTGTTGGCGAATGCCCTTGCGCGGCACGGTAAAGGTCCCTGCCACGCGGCCTCGGCCGCGACATCTAGGAGGTTCCACCCGTGCGTACACGAGTCCTCGCCTGCGCCATTGTCGGCGGCGCGGCACTGCTGGTCGGCATCGCCGCGCCGGCCAGTGCCCAGGTCGCCGCTCCGCAAACCCATGCTCACCACGTGGTTTACGTTCCCCAGCACAGCAACGGCCGGCACGCCGACATCGGCGGCCTTCGCCACGGCGGGTTCAATCAGGACGGCGGCAACTGGTCCGGTTACGTGGCCACGGGTTCCGGGTTCAGTTCGGCCTCGGTCGACTGGACCGAGCCCTCGGTGACCTGCAACTCCTCCAACGACCTGATGGCCCCGTGGGTGGGTATCGACGGCTACGGCAGCCAGTCAGTCGAGCAGACCGGTGTCCAGACCGACTGCTCCTCCGGGTCGCCGACCTATTCCGCCTGGTACGAGATGTACCCGGCCGACCCGGTGTACTACAACGACCCGGTCAGTGCCGGCGACCAGATCACCTCGTCGGTCACCACCGACGGCAACGGCAACTACACGCTGACGCTGTCGGACACCACCCAGGGTTGGACCGAGACGACCCCTGCCTCCTACGACGGCGCGAACGCCTCGGCCGAGGCGATCATCGAGTCGCCGACCGCCGCCTACCCGAACTTCGGCTCGGTGAACTTCAGCAACTTCCAGATCAACGGCCAGGACGCCTCCTCGTTCAGCCCGACCGCGCTGGACGCCAGCAACAGCAACGGCTTCGAGGACCACACCAGCGGCCTGTCCGGCGGCGGTTTCTCCATCGCCTACGAGCAGGAGTAGTCAAGGAGCAACCCGGTCGGCCCAGTAAAACCTGACCGACCGTTACCTGCGGTAATTCCGGCGACCCGGACCCGATCAGGGTCCGGGTATGTCGGCGTTTGCGCACGTCAAGTGTTAACGACGAACGGAGGTGCCCTCCGCGGGCCGGTGCAAGGAATGGTGAAGGTCCCTGCACAACGCGGCCCTGCAGCCGCGTCCCAAGGAGGTTTTCGTGCGAACCACTGCTCTTGCCGCGGCGTTATTCGCCGGCGCCGCTCTGGTGGTCGGCCTCGTCGCCCCGACCGCCACCAGCGCCAGCTCCGCACACTCCTACGCCTTCGACCCGATGACCCACAACGGCACGGCCGTCGCGGTCAGCCGGGTCCACGGATACAACCAGAACGGCTACAACTGGTCCGGCTACGTGGCCACCGGCTCCGGCTTCAGCTCGGTGAGCACGACCTGGACCGAGCCGTCGGCGAAATGCAGCTCCACCAACGACCTGTACGCCCCGTGGGTCGGCATCGACGGCTACGGCAGCAACTCCGTCGAGCAGACCGGCGTCCAGACCGACTGCTCCTCCGGTTCCCCGGTCGACTCCGCCTGGTACGAGGTGTACCCGGCCAACCCGGTGTACTACTCCAACGCGGTGGGCGCCGGTGACGTCATCACCGCGACGGTGACCCGCAGCGGCACCTCGTACACGATGACGCTCAACGACAAGACCAAGAACTGGACGAAGACCACCACCAAGTCCTACAACGGCGCGAACGCCTCCGCCGAGGTCATCCTGGAATCGCCGACGGCGGCGTATCCGAACTTCGGCACGGTCAGCTTCACCGGTTCGACCGTGAACGGGAAGTCGCTCTCCTCCTACAACCCGACCGCCTTCGACGCCAGCAACAACAGTGGCCAGTACGAGGACCACACCGGTGCGCTGTCCGGCGGCAACTTCTCGGTCACCTACGAGCGCCAGTAGTCATCCGGCATTACCGCTGGTCGCGGCCGCGTCGATGCCACTGGTCGACGCGGCCGCCGACCACAGTCCGGCCACCAGCTCATAGGACCGCAGCCGATCCTGCTGGCCGTGCGTCATGGTGGTGATCATCAGCTCGTTCGCGCCGGTCGCGGCCAGCAGCTCCTCGATCCGGGTGCGCACCGTGTCCGGGCCGCCGACGATCTGGTTGGCCATCCGGTCCTCCATGATCAGCCGCTCGACCTCGCTGTACGGGTACTGCCGCGCCTCCTGCGGAGTGGCTAGCGGCGCGGGCCTGCCCTGGCGCAGCCGCAGGAACGACAGCGCGCTCGGCCCGGCCAGCCAGGCCGCCTTCTCGTCGTCCTCGGCGCACCAGACGGCGGCCGCGATGAGCACCTTCGGTTCGCGCAGCGTCTCCGACGGTCGGAAGTTCGCCCGGTAGGCACGCACCGCCGGCAGCGTGTTCTCCGAGCTGAAGTGGTGCGCGAAGGCGAACGGCAGCCCGAGCAGACCGGCCAGCTGGGCGCTGTATCCGCTGGACCCGAGCAGCCAGACCGGCGGCTGGTTACCGGCCGCCGGCACCGCGTGCAGTGCACCTGGCTGCCAGCCGGACTCGGGATCGTCGGCGAAATAGTGCAGCAGCTCGCCGAGCTGCTGCGGGAAGTCGTCGGCCGACAGCGGCGCGGCCGAGCGGCGCAGTGCCTGCGCGGTACGCGGATCGGTGCCCGGCGCGCGACCGAGACCGAGGTCGATCCGGCCGGGGTGCAGCGCCTCCAGCATGCCGAACTGCTCGGCGACCACCAGCGGCGGATGGTTGGGCAGCATCACCCCACCGGAGCCGACCCGGATCCGCGAGGTCGCGGCGACCGCGCCGATCAGCACGGCGGGCGCGGAGCTGGCGATGCCCGGCATGTTGTGGTGCTCGGCAAGCCAGAACCGGGTGTAGCCGAGCCGTTCGACGTGTTCGGCCAGCTCAAGGGTGTTGCGCAGGGCGGCGGCGCTGGTCGAGCCGCTCACCACCGGAGCGAGGTCCAGCACGGAAAGGGGTACGGGCGCTGAGGCAGCTGAAGTCGACGAACTCACTCTCGGTGCAACTGCGCGGCCGACCGGGTTCTTCCCGTTGTCCCTCCGGTTGTGACCGAGCCGGCCCCTGTTCGCCTGCTCAGAACAGCTGGGTGATCGTGTAGATGAGCAGGCCGGCCAGCGCACCGACCACGGTGCCGTTGATCCGGATGAACTGCAGGTCCTTGCCGACCTGCAACTCGATCTTGCGTGAGGTCTCGTGCGCGTCCCAGCGGGCCACCGTGTCCGTGATCAGCGTGGTGATCTCGTCGCGGTAGTTGGACACCACGTAACCGGCGGCGCCCTGCACCCAGGTGTCCACCTTCTCCCGCAGCGAGTCCTCCTCGATCAGCCGGTTGCCCAACGAGACCAGCCCGTCGCCGACCCTGCGGCGCAGCTCGCTGGACGGGTCCTCGGCGGCGTCGAGCAGCATCCGTTTCGCGGTGCCCCATGCCGAACCGATCAGGTTGCGGACCTCGGGATGTTCCAGCACCTGGTGTTTGAACGCCTCGGCCCGTTCCATGGTCTCCGGATCGGACTGCAGATCGCCGGAGAACTCGACAAGGAAGGTGTCGATGGCCTGGCGCATCGGGTGGTTCACATCGGTCTTCACCGCCCAGGCGAAGTTCAGCACCTCGGCGTACACCTTGTCCGCGAGCAGACCGTCGACGAACCTCGGCGACCAGGTCGGCGCCCGGTCGGAGACCACTCGCTGCACGGTTTCGTGGTTGTCCCGGACCCACTCATAGGCCCGATCGCACATCAGGTCGACCAGCTTGTGGTGGGCGCCGTCGGTGAACACCCTGCTGAGCAGCTGGCCGATCGGCGGGCCCCACGGCTGCGCGACCAGCCTGCCGACCACCGCCTGCTCCATCACCGCCTGCACGTCCTCGTCGCGCAGCACGGTCACCGCGCCGCGAACCACGGTGGCCAGCTCCGAGGTGACCCGCTCCGCGTTGTCCGGTTTCGCCAGCCAGCCGCCGAGCCTGCTCGCGATGCCCACCCGCGCCAGCTTGTCCCGGACCACGTCCTCGGCGAGGAAGTTCGTGCCGACGAAGTCGCCGAGGCTGCTGCCGATGGTGTCCTTGCGGGTCGGGATGATCGCGGTGTGCGGAATCGGCAGGCCCAGCGGCCTGCGGAACAGTGCGGTCACCGCGAACCAGTCGGCGAGCGCACCGACCATGCTGGCCTCGGCGGCGGCGCCGACGTAGCCGAGCCAACCGTGACCGCCGAGAATCTTGGTCACGATGTAGATGATGGCGGCGGCGACCAGGAAGCTGCCCGCGATCAGCTTCATTCTGCGTAGTTCGCGCCGTTTGTCCAACTGCGCCGCCGTGAGGTTCTCCACCTCACCATTGTTACCTCCTCGACCGACCACCGGTGGTCAAGCGCGGATTACGGCAGTCGCGAGCTTGTCCGGCGGGTGTGGCAGGGTCGTCGGCGTGCGTGAACCCGTACTCGTTCCCCGCCTCCGGCCCTTCACCTCGACGATCTTCGCCGAGATGACCGCGCTCGCCCAGCGCACCGGCGCGGTCAACCTCGGCCAGGGCTTCCCGGACACCGACGGTCCGGCGAGCATGCTCGCCGCCGCCCAGCAGGCCATCGCCGATGGCCTCAACCAGTACCCGCCCGGCCCCGGCCGCCCCGAACTGCGGGCCGCGATCGCGCAGCACCGGTCCCGCTACGGCACCGACTACGACCCGGACACCGAGATCCTGGTCACCGTCGGCGCGACCGAGGCGATCACCGCGGCCCTGCTCGGCCTGGTCGAAGCCGGTGACGAGGTGATCGTCATCGAGCCCTACTACGACTCCTACGCCGCGGCGGTCGCCATGGCCGGCGCGACCCGCAGGGTGGTCGGCCTCCGCGAGGACGACACCGGCCGCCTCGGCCTCGACCTTGCCGCGCTGCGTGCCGCGATCACCCCGGCGACCAGGGCGATCCTGCTGAACTCCCCGCACAACCCGACCGGCACCGTGTTCACCCGCGACGAGCTGGCCGGTATCGCCGCGCTGTGCGTCGAGCACGATCTGATCGCGATCACCGACGAGGTCTACGAGCACCTCACCTTCGACGACGCGGTGCACATTCCGCTGGTCACGCTGCCCGGTATGGCGGAGCGGACGGTGAGCATCTCCAGCGCCGGCAAGACGTTCAACTGCACCGGCTGGAAGATCGGCTGGGCCTGCGGGCCCGCCGACCTGATCGCCGCGGTCCGCGCGGCCAAGCAGTTCATCACCTTCGTCGGCGGGGCACCGTTCCAGCCGGCCGTCGCGCAGGCGCTGCGCACCGAGCTGGACTGGGTCGGGCACCTGCGCACTGCCTTGCAGGGCAAGCGGGATCGGCTGGTCGCCGGACTGACCGAGGCCGGCTTCGCGGTGCGGCCGAGCTTCGGCACCTACTTCGTCTGCGCGGATGTGCGACCGCTGGGCTTCGCCGACGGCGCCGAACTGTGCTGGGCGCTGCCGGAACGGATCGGCGTCGCGGCCGTGCCGGTCCAGGTCTTCACCGACCATCCGGACTCCTGGCGGCACCTGGTTCGGTTCGCCTTCTGCAAACGCGACGAGGTCCTCGACGAAGCCGTCCGCCGCCTGCGCGAACTCCGCCCCTGACGCCTGCCTGGCCCTACCAGGGATTAGCCCGCGCCGAGGCAGATGAAGCCGAGCTGCCCCTCGGCCTGCTGCGCGGCGGCCAGTGCGGCGGCGGGCGGCTGACCTGCGGCCAGGTTGTCGTGCAGCGCGGCGACAACGGCGAGGGCGCGGTCGTCGGGTACCGGCAGGACACTGGCCAGCACGGTCGCCGTGCCGAGCCGCAGCAGTTCGGCGGCCAACCCGAGGACCTCGGCACCCGGCCGCGCCACGGACAGCCCGGATTCGCAGGAGGCCAACACGATCCGGCGCGGTGCCGTGCGCAACCGGCAGACGTCGTAGCCGTGCAGCGGTCCGTCCGCCAGTTCGATGCTGCTGTGTTCCGGTCGGTCCTCGCGGAACCGGCCGTGCGCGGCGACGTGCACAAGGCCCGCGCCGTCCATCGCGGACAGCGCGGCCGTCCGCAGCGCCGCCGCCCCGCTCAGCGCCCGACCGCCGTACTTGGCCCGCAGCGCGAGCACTTCCGCCTCCGCGTTCGCCAGCCCCGGCCCGGCGATCCACACCCGCTCGCCGGTATCGGCCTCCCGCGCGAGGCGGATCGCGCGCAGCCAACTCGACACCGAGGGCGCGACCGTCACCGCCCGGCCCGCGCAGCTCGGCAGCTCCGCCCACGGCACCACGTGCAGCGCACCGGTCGGCACCAGCACCAGCGGCCGGTCACCGAGCTGCCGCGCGAGTGGCCGCAGCAACAACCCGTCCAACTCCTCGGCGGAGCGGGTCGCCGCGAGCGCGGCCCGGCCGTTCCTGCCGTGCGACCGAAGCCAGCAGGCCGACCGAACCGACCGCACCGCGGCCGACACCGCACCCTCGGTCGCCAACTCCCGGTACCCGCGTCGACCGTCCACACAAGACACAGCGCCGACTTTCCCGCCACGGCTGACAAAACTGACCAGTGCCGCCGAACCGAGCCACTCGGTCAACCGACGAACCACGAGGTCAGTCCCAGCTCGCCGCCCCTGGCCACCAACAGGCACAGTGGACCGGCCGGCACCGCGTCGAGCGCGAACCGGCCGACCTCGTCCACCGCGCCCCAACCCGCACCGGTCGGCCAGCGCACCCACACCCGCGCCGCCTCCTGGTCGGCGAGCAGGCCGGTGAGCGCCAGGGTGCCGTCGGCCAGCGATTCGAGTTCGACGTCCACAAGGTGCCGGCCGACGCCGAAGCTCATCCGCCGCCGGGTTCCCGGCCCGCGCATGGCCACCGTCAACGGCCGGATCGCGCTGTCGCGCACCAGTTCCAACCGCCGCACCTCGGCCGTCGGGCGCAGCACCCGCACCGCGTGTTCGGCGGCGCGGCCGACCTCGGTCGGTACCGGGTCGAGCCGGTCGAACAGTTCGGCGAGGCGGGTCAGCAGTGCCTGTTCGGCCGGCGAGTAGGCGCTCATCGGGCGACCCCGTCCGCGGTGAGCCTGCGGCGCAGCACGGTGAGGCAGCGGCCCCTGGTCTGGCCGATGCTGCCGACGCCGATCCCCAGCGCCCGCGCGGTCTGCGCGTAGCTCAGCTCCGGCGCGTGCGCCATCAGCCGCAGCAGCCGTCGACACTGCTCGGGCAGTCCGGCAAGGGCCTGCCACAGTTCGCGGTCGGTGTCCTCGGCGAGCACGCTGGTTTCCGGGTCGTCGGCGATCCGGATGTCCACCGACTCCAACGGCGTCTCCCGATGCCGAAACGCCGACACCCGAACGGCTTCCCGTCGAGCGGTGGTCGCCAACCAGGACGCGAGCCTGCTCGGTTCGCGCAGCCCGGCCAGGTTCTGCGCCAGGATCAGCCAGGTCGCCTGGCACACGTCGGCCGCGTCCGCGCTCGGCAGGCCGCTCTCCCGAGCAACACTCCAGACGAGCGCTGCGAAGCGGCGGACCAGTTCGTTCCAGGCCGGTTGATCGCGTTCGGCGGCAAGGCGAATCAGGTCGGCGGTGGACAGTTCGAACACAGCGCGGGCTCCTCTGCGGCGTCGGGTGAATCGGATGGAACCGGACAGCGCTTCGGACGAGCCGCACGGCCCGAGGGCTCCCACAAGATCGACTATTCGCACAAAGGAGTCACCGGTGTATCCACCTCGACGGGTGGGGCTCGTCCACACCAATAGTTTGTCAATGTGAAACTCTTAGATTCGAAGGAGAAATGTCTCGGTCGAGTTAGTGCTTTTGGGTCAAGCTTTTACGGCCAAACAACGTCCTTCCGGGTGGATCAACGTTCTTCCCGGTGCGGATCGCTCTCGCAGTGCTAGACATGTGGTGGGAAGGTCGGCGGGTCGAGGGACGGTGCGCGATGGCGGTCGCGGCGGATGGCGCGGAAACGGTGCGTGGCACCGGTACCGCGGTGCGCCGCCCACTCGCGCGCGTCGTGTTCCGATTGGCACTGACTGCCGGATTCGTTGTGCTGGGTTGGTTCTTGTGCGGCACGCTGGCATCCGGCGCGTCGGCCGCCGAAGCGCCCACCGGTTCCACCGACCCCTCGGTCGTCGCCAACAGCACCCCCACCGACCAAGGCGCGGGCGGCGGGCTGGTCGGCGGATTGCTGGGCGGTACGGTGAATACGGTGAACTCCGTGCTCGGCACGGTGAATTCCACGCTCAACTCGGTCGTCCAGGACGTCAACACGGTGGGCACCACGGTGTTGACGCCGGTACTGAGCCCGGTGGTCACTCCGGTCACCAGCACGGTGGCTCCGGTGGTCGCGCCGATCGTGTCCTCCCTGCCGATCGCGCCCCCGACCACCGCGCCGAGCGAACCCCCGACACCGGCCGGTACGCGGGCGGAAATCCCACCCCCGGCGGCCTCGACCCCGGTTCCGTTGGCAGCAAACGCATCCTCGATACCGACCGGCGTGCAGACGACGCATCGGTCCACATCGACCACAGCCTCGACCAGCGTGCGGCCACCATCGACCGTCGCGCCGCCAACGGTTCCGCTGCCGCGCCCGCCGCTGCCGCAGACTCCGCAGCCCGCGCCGCAGCCGATCGCTCCCGCGCCGACCATCTCCAGTTCGCACGGCCCCACCGGGGGCAGTCGCCACATCGTGGCCGGCGTCCTGCCGAGTTCCTCGGCCTTCGCAGCGACCCTGATGTCCACTGTGGCTGGTCAACCGATCGTCAGACCGGGCCAGATGCCGGGTCTGCCGAGCGTTTCACCCGACTGAGGTCGTTTTCCAGGGCGCAGTCTGCCCATTTCGCGATTTCCACCTACTCGACGACAACGTTGTGTCAGCCGTGTCCGCGCGCTCCGGGGCAGTACCGGTGCCGCGCGAGCGACCTGACGACGTAGCAACTCCCGCGTTTCGGTCACCACCACAGACTTCCCGGCCTGCCACCGCGCCCCCGGCAGGTACGGGGCCTGTCCCACGATCGAGCTGCCCCCTCGATCAGGGACACCCGAGTGACCGGCGGTAGGGCTGCCGGATGCGACCCCCGGCCCTACCGCTGGTCACTCATATTTCGTTGATCGCCCTCCGGATCGTCGAGGGGTCGCGCTGGAGGGCGATCGCGAATCCGGTCCCCCCGGCACGGCAATAGGCTGATCGGTATGGCTTCTCCGGCGCGCGGCGCATCCGAGGTGACGGTGGCCGAGGCCGCCGGAGTCGGCATCGACGGCGCCGAGAGGCCGACCGAGGACCGGGTCCGTGTCCTGCCGAACGCGGTCATCCTGCTCGACGGCGCGACCGCGCTGCGACCGCAGCGGCACAGCGGCGGCTGGTACGCCGAGCGGCTCTCGGCGGAACTGGCCGCGCGTCTTCGCGCCGAGCCGACGATCGATCTCGCCGACCTGCTCGCCGGCTGCATCGCCGCCCTTGCCGCCGAACACGACCTGGTACCCGGCGCCGCGCCCTCCAGCACGGTCGCGCTGCTGCGCTGGACAGACACCGAGGTCGACGGCCTTGTCCTCGCCGACAGCCCGATCGTCGCGTTCACCGACGACGGCCCACGACTGCTGGCCGACGACCGGATCGCGACCTTGCCAAGGCCCGGCGGCTACCGCGCCCGACTCGCCGAGGGCGGCGGCTTCGGCGCCGAGCACATCACCGCGCTGCGCTCCGCCGGTTCGACGACCGGCCGGCTGCGCAACGTCGAGGGCGGTTTCTGGGTCGCCGAAGCCGATCCGGCCGCGGCGGCACGGGCCCGCCGAGCCAGTTGGCCGCGCACCGGCCTGCGCGCGGTACTGCTCGCCAGCGACGGAGTCTCCTGCGGCGTCGACGACTACCACCTCTTCGACTGGCCCGCCGTGCTCGCCATGGCCGAAGCCGACGGGCCGCAGGCCGTCCTCGACGCCGTTCGAGCGGCCGAACGACAGGACCCGGACGGTGAACGCTGGCCCCGGCCAAAACGCCACGACGACCAGGCCCTCGCGCTAGTTACGTTCAGGTGATCAGCCGCGTACCTGGGCAACTTTTGCTTGGCATCCGGCGTGCTTAGGGATCATGCTGTGCTGCATGTCACGATGCCTGCCGGTCGCGCTCGTCCAGACCGAACCGCTGCCGGCCGGTGCCCCGTTCACGCGGTTCGCCGAGGAGGTCGAGGCCGTACTCGGCCGGTTTCCCGGCACCAGGTTGATCGTCTACCCGGAGTTGCACCTCTACGGCGAGTCCACCGAGGACATCGGCCTCGCCGAGCCGCTCGACGGCCCGCGCGGCAGCGCCCTTGCCGAACTCGCCGCAAGCCTCGACATCTGGCTGGTACCCGGCACCCTGCTGGAAACCGCCGAGGGCGGCGGCATGCACAACACCGCGGTCGTCTACTCGCCGCAGGGCCGACTCGTTGCGGCATACCGGAAATGCTTCCCCTGGCGACCTTACGAGCCGTATCGGCCGGGCACCGAGTTCGTCGTCTTCGACATCCCCGAGATCGGCCGCTTCGGCCTGTCCATCTGCTACGACACCTGGTTTCCCGAACTGAGCAGGCAACTCGCCTGGCTCGGCGCCGAGGCGATCATCGCGCCGACCAGGACGACCACCAGCGACCGAGCCCAGGAACTGATTCTGACCAGGGCGAACGCGATCGCCAACCAGGTCTATGTGCTCAGCCCCAACATCGCGGGACCGCTCGGCGTCGGCCAGAGCCTGATCGCCGACCCGGAAGGCCGCGTGCGCGTCGACGCGGGCCGGTCGGCCGAGGTGCTCACCGATGTGATCGACCTCGACGAGGTCAGCCGGGTCCGCGAATACGGCACGGCAGGACTGAACCGCATCTGGTCCCAGTTCCGCCCGGACGACCGCCAACTGGAACTGCCCGCCTACGCGGGCCGGATCGACCCGGCCACCTGGCATCCCGGCGCCGCCACCAACCCGGCCGACTCGCGGTAGCGCGAACCAGCAGCAGCGGAGGAGAACGATGAGCACACCCGCCCCCCGGCTGACCCGGACCCTGACCCTCGGTCCGGTTGTGCTGTTCGGCCTCGCCTACATGGCACCGATGATCGTGCTCGGCACCTTCGGTTCCATCGACGAACCGAGCGGCCGCGCGGTGCCGACGTCCTACCTACTCGCGCTGGTGGCGATGCTGTTCACCGCGGTCAGCTACGGCCGGATGGCCCGCGCCTACCCGGTCGCCGGCTCCGCGTACACCTACACCCGCCGCACCATCGACGGTCGCGTCGGTTTCCTGGTCGGCTGGGCGGTGCTGCTCGACTACTTCTTCCTGCCGATGGTGATCTGGCTGATCGGCGCGACCTTCCTCAACCGCGAGTTCCCCGCCGTACCCAACTGGATCTGGATCGTCGCGTTCATCGTGCTCACCACCATCGTGAACGTGATCGGCATCCAACTCGCCGCCAACGCCAACCTGCTGCTGACCGGCCTCCAGATCCTGGTGCTGATCTTCTTCGTGATCCTGTCCTTCCGCCACGCCGCCAGCACCGGCTCGATCTTCTCCACCGCCCCCTTCGGCAACTCCTCGACCACCGTTTCCGCGGTCGCCGGCGGGGCGGCGCTGGCCGCCTACTCCTTCCTCGGCTTCGACGCGATCACCACGCTGACCGAGGAGACCAAGGAACCCAAGCGGACCATCCCCAAAGCCATCGTGCTGGTGACGATCATCGGCGGCGTGATCTTCCTGATCACCTCCTACGCGGCCGAGTTGATCGCGCTCGGCCTGCATTCGGTCAACGTCGACTCCGAGGCGTTCGACATCGCGGCGCAGATCGGCGGCAACCTGTTCTCCGCGTTCTTCATCGCGGGCCTGGTGATCACCCAGCTCGCCTCCGGCATCGCCGCGCAGGCCAGTGCGTCCCGGCTGCTGTTCGCGATGGGCCGGGACAATGTGCTGCCCAGGAAGGTCTTCGGCTTCGTGCACCCGAAGTTCCACACCCCGGTGCTCAACATCCTTGCCATCGGCGCGGTCGGCCTGATCGGCATCGTCAACAGCGTGTCCAATGCGGTGTCGTTCATCAACTTCGGCGCGTTCACCGCGTTCACCTTCGTCAACCTCTGCGTGTTCGCGATGGCCCTGCGCAAACGCACGTTCCACGGGGTCGGCCAGATCCTCGGCAATATCGTCGCCCCGCTCATCGGCGCCGCGTTCGACATCTGGCTGCTCACCCAGCTCGACTGGCACGCGCACCTGCTCGGCGTCATCTGGCTGGTGCTCGGCATCGGCTACCTGACCTATCTGACCAGGGGATTCCGTCGCCCACCGCCCGAAGTGGACTTCTCGGAAGACGTCGAACTGACCCCGACCACGACCTGACCGGCGCCTGCTCTGCGCGATCTGGTCCGGCAGGCTGTCCCGCTTGACTCGCCTCGACCATCCGGGTAAGACGAAACCCTGGTTGTCACCGCTGGTGAGCGCGCGCACTACTGGCCGCAGGTGAATCAGTTGGGCTTGATTGCCGCCAGGTAACCACGTCACCGAGGAGCTTCGGCGAGGCGTGGCAAAGCAGCTGAACGGCTACTTCTGGAAGGGGTCCGGGGGCGAAGCCCGGCCGGGTCTGGGAGGGCAAACCCCCCCAGAAAACACGAAGGACGAGGTGCGCTTGCGTTTTCCGCAAGCGCACCTCGTCTACGACGCGCTGGTGGCCAGGGACGGGGTCGAACCGTCGACCTTCCACTTTTCAGGCGGACGCTCGTACCAACTGAGCTACCTGGCCAAAACGAACCGGTCGTGACTACCCGACCGATCCTTGCGACCCAGACGGGACTCGAACCCGCGACCTTCGCCGTGACAGGGCGACGCGCTAACCAACTGCGCCACTGGGCCTTGCTTGCCTATCCGAACAGTACTACGTACTCCCAACGGGATTCGAACCCGCGTTGCCACCTTGAAAGGGTGGAGTCCTAGGCCTCTGAACGATGGGAGCTCGGCCAGAGCGTCGAACGAACCGACCGACCGCGCTTCCAACAGTTGCCCGCTGGGAGCACGGTAAGCATAGGGCACAGGGTCGCAACGACCAAAACGGGTTGCCCACAAAGACATTGACCGGCTGAAAGTCGCAGCTCAGGACCTGTTTCCGCGACCGGTCCAGAGGCAAACGGCGCCGAGACCGGCCCGCCGATGATCGTCACGATGATCGGCGGATCGGCTCGACGCCGGTCCAACGAGCTTCATCACCTGTCCGTCGCGGGAGGTCTGAGCCCGCCGGGCGGCTTACCGGCGGACCGGTGGGGTGCCGTCCTCGCCGGGCACGAGGCCCAGCATGTCCAGTAGTTGCCGGCAGTCCTCGGTGTCCTGTGCGTTGCGGGCGACCGCGAGTCGCGCTCTGCGCACCTGATCCGCCGAGATTCGTGCTGGCTCACCGCTGCGTTGCGCGGGGATGTCCGAGCCCTGCCTCGGCATGGTGTCATCCTCTTGCCACAACAGCTTTCGAATTTCGAGGGCTCCGCTCATCGCTGCCTCCCCGGCTCATGTCTCCCGGCGAGGCTAACTGGCCAAATCGGCCGCCGCAGCCCCCCGTAGGGTGAACCGGGGCTGACTCTCCGTGGCTGTTTTTGTCCGCATTGGTTGATCGTGTGCTGGTTTGCGACTCTGAGTGGTCGACCCGAGGTACTCGTCACCCGTTCGTGTCGAGGGCGATCCTCTGGAGGTCTCGTCTACCCCTACCCCCTAGGGGTAAGGTCGGGTTGTCCGCCACCGACCGGTACCGAGATCGACATCGATCGGCGACAGGTCGCTCATTCCCTGGTCAACGGCAGCAGGGGCCGGGCAGCCGGCCAACCGGCCGCCCGTCGGACTTCAGCCCCGGCGCGTTGCCACCGAAGTGACTACTGCGGCAACCGCAGCTTGAGTACGCCTTGAGTACGCATCGTGAGAGGACGCTCGATCCATGACCGTCAGCAGCACCTACACCGTGACCGGGATGACCTGTGAGCACTGTGTGGCCTCCGTCACTGAAGAACTGTCCGAACTATCCGGCGTGCGGCAGGTCGACGTCCAGCTCGCCAGTGGCGCGGTGACCGTCACCAGTGACCGCGAACTCGGCACCGACGAGGTGCTCGCCGCCGTCACCGAGGCGGGCTACCAGCTGGTCAGCTGAGCCGGAGGGCCAAGCAATGACCGCGACCGCACCCGAGCGGGCCACCGTCCGGCCGACCGCCGACGCGGGCTCGATCGAGCTGGACATCGAGGGCATGACCTGCGCGTCCTGCGCGGCCAGGATCGAGCGCAAGCTCAACAAGCTGACCGGGGTGCGGGCGAGCGTCAACTTCGCCACCGAGCGGGCCACGGTCAGTCATCCGGCCGAGGTCACCGTCGAGCAACTGCTCGACACGGTGACCGCGGCCGGCTACCGGGCCAGCGCGCCGACACCGGAACCGGACCCCGTCGACCCGGACGCGCCGGCCGCCGCACTGCGGCTGCGGTTCGTCGTCTCGGCGATGCTGGCCCTGCCGGTGCTGGTGACCTCGATGGTGCCGGCCGCGCAGTTCCCGTACTGGCAATGGGTCCAGCTCGCGCTTGCCACTCCGGTCATCGCCTGGGGCGCGTTGCCCTTCCACCGCGCCGCGGCGCGCAACCTGCGCCACCGCGCCGCGACCATGGACACCCTGGTCTCGCTCGGCATCGCCGTCGCCTACCTGTGGTCGACCTACGCGCTGGTCTTCGCAGGCGCCGGCGAGGTCGGCATGCGGCAGGGTTTCAGCCTGCTGCCGATGACCGACGCGGGCCCGGCGACGTACTTCGACGTCGCGGCCGGGGTCACCACGTTCCTGCTGCTCGGTCGGTGGCTGGAGGCGCGGTCGCGGCGCAGGGCCGGGGCGGCGCTGCGCGCACTGCTCGAACTGGGCGCCAAAGAGGTCGCGGTACTCCGCAACGGCGTCGAGACGCTGGTTCCCGTCGAGACACTCGCGGTGGGCGAGGAATTCCTGGTGCGGCCGGGGGAGAAGGTCGCCACCGACGGCGTGATCACCGACGGCACCTCGGCGCTGGACCTGTCGATGGTCACCGGCGAGTCCGTCCCCGAGGAGGTCGGCCCCGGCACCGCCGTGATCGGCGGCACCGTCAACGTCGGCGGCCTGCTGGTGGTGCGGGCCGGCAAGGTCGGCGCGGACACCCAACTCGCCCAGCTGACCCGCCTGGTGACCGCTGCGCAGACCGGGAAGGCGCAGGTACAGCGACTCGCCGACCGGATCAGTGCGATCTTCGTGCCGGCCGTGCTGATCACCGCGCTGGCCACCGCGACCGGCTGGCTGATCGCCGGCCACTCGGCCGACTTCGCGATCACCGCTGCGGTCGCGGTACTGGTCATCGCCTGCCCCTGCGCGCTCGGCCTGGCCACCCCGACCGCGCTGCTGGTCGGCACCGGCCGGGGCGCGCAGCTCGGCATCCTGGTCAAGGGGCCGGAAGTACTCGAGTCGACGCGCCGGGTGGACACCGTCGTACTCGACAAGACCGGCACCGTGACCACCGGCTCGATGAAGCTCCACGCCGTCCTCGGCGCCACGGTCAGCCGCAACCGGCTGCTGCGGATGGCCGGTGCGGTCGAGGCAGGCTCGGAACATCCGGTCGCGACCGCGATCGTCCTGGCCGCACGGGCCGAGTTCGGCGAACTCCCGCCCGTCACCGACTTCGCGAACGTGGCAGGGCTTGGCGTGCGCGGTCGAGTCGAGGGCACCGAGGTCCAGGTGGGCAGGCCCACGCTGCTCGTCGACGCGGGCGCCACCATGCCGGCCGCCCTCACCGAGGCCGCCGCCGAGGCCGAGCGTGCCGGCCAAACCGTCGTCGCGATCGCCTGGGATGACCGGGTGCACGGCCTCTTCGCCCTCGCCGACGCCGTCAAACCGACCAGCGCCGCCGCGATCCGGGCACTGCGCGACCTCGGCCTGCGACCGATGCTGCTCACCGGCGACAACGCCACCGTAGCCAGTACGGTCGCCGCCACGGTCGGCATCGAGGGGGAGGACGTGATCGCCGGAGTCCTGCCGGCCGAGAAGGTCGACGTGATCAGGGGACTGCAGGCAACGGGCCGCGTTGTCGCGATGGTCGGCGACGGCGTGAACGACGCCCCCGCCCTCGCCGCCGCCGATCTCGGCCTCGCCATGGGCACCGGCACCGATGTCGCCATCGAGGCGGGGGACCTGACCCTGGTGCGCGGCGACCTCCGCGTCGCGGCCGACGCGATCCGGCTGGCAAGGCAGACCCTGCGGATCATCAAGGGCAACCTGTTCTGGGCCTTCGCCTACAACGTCGCCGCATTGCCGCTGGCCGCCCTCGGGGTGCTCAACCCCATGATCGGTGGCGCTACGATGGCCTTCTCCAGCGTCTTCGTGGTGGGCAACAGCCTGCGCCTGCGTCGCTTCCAACCGAGCGCACGGCATCGGGGACGTCACGTTCGGTCAAACAATCCGTGAACGGCGTGAAAAAGTATCTGTCCACAGACTCTCGCTCTACAGCGAGTTGCGTGTCACAATTTTCTTGCTGACACCCCCCGGTCAGCGCCTGTGGAGATCCCTCCGGCCCCCGCGTTCCTCCCCCTGGCGCGGGGGCTCTCCGCTGTGTTCGGCTCGCTGTGCTCGCCGAACACGCTCACGGGACACAGCGGTGATCATATTGGGGGGCAGCGCCCCCCCATGCCCCCACGCTGGGGCTGCGCCCCAGACCCTCACAGTCGTCTGCGGTTGGCTTGATGTCAGCGCTGTTCGGGTTTTGGGTCTCGGGCTGCGCCCTTTGACCCTTGGTTGGGTTGCGTTGTTGGCTGCGGGCGCTTGGTGGGTGGGCGGGGGCTTGGCTTCGCCTTCGCGGTTGGGGTTCCCCTGCTGATGGACGGTTGGTGAGGTTTGGGGTTGCTGGAGACTGGGCAACCTGTTGCCCGGCTTGGCAAACGACTCACGACGGTTGGGCTGTTCGGCCTAGTTGAATGGGCTTGTTGGGGCCATCAGATGCCTGTTTTGTCGGCCGAGGCGACACGCCGGCGTGGCGCAAAACACACCCCGGCGGCATCGCCGCAACCGAACCGTTATCGTAGCCGGCGTGCCTCTTCCCTCAATCGGCCGCGCGGTGACGACAGGTAGACACCGTCCCGTCGCGCCCGAACAAGACCCCCAGGCTCCAGGCCGCGAGCTTGAGAACTATCTCGCCGCGCTGGCGCCGGAAACCGAAATGGAGACCACCGGTAGTGGCCGTCGTTTCGGCAACTCCCAGGTTTACCAACTGCGCCTACAGCTCATGGCCGACCAGCAACTGCGTGACCTCGCTGAACAGCATGGCACCTCGCCGGCCGCGCTGGCCCAGGAATGGGTTGTGCAGCGGCTGAAGTGGGAAGCCAACCAGCGCACCCCGGTCCCCAGCTGGCCGTAACCCGCGCGGGAGCCCGCTGGCCGCACCGAATGGGCGTGCCGGCCAGCCGTAGGCCCAGCGGGGCAAGGAAAAAAGCTCAAACCTGGTACTGATCGTGCCGGGCCAAGAACTCCCGCCGTTGCTCCTCGGTCAGTGTTCTGCCCGAGTCGGCCTGTTCCGCCAGTTCCCTGAAGTACCGCTCCCGCGGCGCTCCTGGCGCGAACAGGATGAGCATCGACGCGGGCTCGTCGGAGTCGTTGCGGAAGGCGTGAATGCCGCCGCGCGGTACGTGCGGGAAGTCCCCGGCGCTGGGTATCGACCCAGTGGGTGCCGTCGTAGAGCCGCACCGAGCCGGACAGGACGTAGAACGACTCGGAGAACGTCCGGTGGAAGTGCGCGCTCGGGCCGCCCGCCTGCACCGGCATGTCCTATTGGAACAGGCCGAAATCGCCTGCCGTCGATGATCCCGGCGCGATGAAGCTCGACCGCACCCCGGATTTCGTGGTCAGCGACGCGGAACTGCCGGCCGGCCGGTAGTCGGCGCTGAGTTCGCCGGTGTCGCCGAGGTACGCGACGGGTTCCGGACGGACCCAGTTCGCCTCGTCGGAGAATGACACGGTTCGCACCTTTCCTTTGTTGCCGCGATGAGCGCGGCCAAGGTGCGCCGGGCGGCGGTGTGCACGTTGCGGAAGCTGGCGAACGGGCCGTGGTGGCTGGCGATGTCGTTGTCCAGCAAGGCACGCAGCGCGGCGAGGTGGTCGTCGGCGCGAACGGCAGGCCGAGTGCGGTGAACTCGCCTTCGGCCCAGCCGAGCACGAGCCGGCCGGCGGAGAGGGCGTCGATGGTGCCGACCGTCCTGGCCGGCGGCAGCGGGTCAACGAGCCGGCCGATTTCGGCGGCGCGAGCACCAGTGTCGTCTACTCGGCACCCGGCCCTGTCGGGATCCGGTCGACGCGGCGCGTGCGGGGCGGCGGGCAGCGGTGGCGCAGATGTGACGAACGGGCCCCCACCCGTGCCGAGTGGGGACCCGCTGCGTGAGGTTCGTCAGTTACAGGGCGCGGACGTTCTGCGCCTGCGGGCCTTTGGTGCCTTGGCCGACCTCGAATTCAACTTTCTGGTTCTCTTCAAGGCTTCGGTAGCCCGTGCCCTGGATTTCGGAATAGTGCACGAACACATCTGGCCCGCCGTCGGCGCGCTGAATGAAGCCGTAGCCCTTCTCCGCGTTGAACCATTTGACGGTTCCTTCTGCCACGCCTGCCTCCTAGCAGGATCAGCTTGGAACTGCACCGTGCAGCTCCCGGCCGTTCCCGGGCAGTTCAGCGATCTCAGGCGAGAAGACAGAACGCCCGCACATCGTTCCGCGAGCGTGATAAAGCACGTACACGAAGAACCACGGCCTGCGTCTTTGAGCGTAGCGGCTCTCCGGGCCGTGCACTAGGACATGATTTTGCCGAAGTTGTTCGCTGCCAGCGCTAAGCGTGTGCTGGTCACCGGGTTGGCGGAGTGCCAAACGGTCGTTTCCGTGGTTGCGATCGCCTCGTGATTGAGCCGGCCGGCCGGTTACTCCTGGTACGGGGGTCGTTACCGCTTTTACGGGCGGTTCGTCGCACTCTGCGTTACTCCAAGCGAGTGTGATCACAGCCACATTCCCTCATGGGCGCCGATCACCGCCGTTGGTGGGATCTGCTGCCCGCCAACGGAATCGGTTCGCCTCGATCAGCCCGCGGCCGCCGTCACCGGGGTGGCGCCGCGAGTACGCTGCCGCCAGTTGCGGGCCTTTGTCCGGTTCCCGCACACCCGCATCGAGCACCAGGTCCGCGACCGGTTGCGGGACCGGTCGTAGAAGGCCCAGCGGCACTCCCCGGCGGCGCAGATCTTCAGCCGGTCCCACTGGCCGAGTACGGCGAGCCGGGCGCCGGCCGCGAGCACCGCGCCGAGGGCGTCGCCACCGACCAGTACCGGCAGGCCCGCGGCCAGCTCGATACGGACCGCGCTGCCCAACGGGTGGGCGCCGTCGATCGGTGGGAGTCCTTCGGCGAGGGTCCGGTCGGTGAGGCAGGCGCGTAGCGCGTCCCGCACTCCTCGGGCGTGGGCGCGGTCGCCGGGCTCGTCGAGCCCCGATCCGCGCGCCCAGTCTCGCCACCGGGTCTCGTCGCCGAGCAGGTCGGTGCCTTCCTCGGTATCGAGTGTGTTGAGGAAGGCAAGTACCAGGTCCACGTCCCGATCGAGTTCACCGGGATCAGGACCCCCGGCAGGGGGTCGGTAAACAGGCTGCCATCCGCTTTCCTGGCCGGCGTGCGCGCCGGCGACCAGGCCAGTCACCACACCACTGTAGGCACGTCCGCGCCTTGCGGTACCGCCGCTCGCGGTTTTAGGGTTTCGGCACGATCAAAACCGCCATTGGACGTTTACCGGTTACGGAGGATGTCATGACCACTCCCGAGGGGGTTCGGACGGCTGCCGTCGTGCTCGACTGCCCCGATCCGAAGGCGCTCGCCGAGTTCTACGCCGCGCTGCTCGGCTGGCCGGGCGAGCCGGAGATCAGCTACGAGGGTCGGTGGGCCGAACTGCACAATCCGGGCGGCGGGATGACGCTGGAGTTCCAGCGCGCCGCCGAGTACCACCCGCCGACCTGGCCGGACCCGCAGCGCCCGCAGATGTTCCATCTGGACATCAAGGTGCCCGATCTGGACGCCGGCGAGAAGCAGGCGCTGGCCATCGGCGCCACTGTTCTCGACGTGTCCGGTGATCATCCGACCTTCCGGGTCTACGCCGACCCTGCCGGGCACCCGTTCTGCCTCTGTGCCTGCTGACCTGCGAATACTCGAAGACGATCCAACTATAAACGCGGTGTATACGCATGCTGTATAGTCGCCGGCATGTCGATAAGCCACACCTTGCTCGGGCTGCTTGAGGCCGGGCCCCGGCACGGGTACGACCTCAAGCGCACCTATGACGAGCGGTTCGGCCAGGACCGTCCGCTGCACTACGGACAGGTCTATTCGACGCTGTCGCGGTTACTGAAGAACGGCCTGGTCGAGGTCACCGGGGTCGAATCCGGTGACGGACCGGACCGCAAGCGCTACACCATCACCGACGCCGGCATCACCGACGTCGAGACCTGGCTGCGCACGCCGGAGAAGCCCGAGACCTACCTGCAGAACACCCTCTACACCAAGGTCGTCCTCGCGCTGCTGTCCGGCCGCAGCGCGGTGGACGTCCTGGACATCCAGCGCGCCGAGCACCTGCGGACGATGCGGGCGCTGACCAAGCGCAAGAGTGCCGGTGATCTCGCCGACGCGCTGATCTGTGATCACGCCCTGTTCCATCTGGAAGCCGATCTGCGCTGGCTGGAACTGACCACGGCCCGACTCGACCAACTCGCCGGGCAGGTGGCCAGCGCGCTGCCGACCGCGGCGCCGGGAGGCAACTCATGAGTACGACCACTGATCGGCACCGTTTCATGGCCGGCGGTGTCGGGTCGGACCCGCTGCTGCGCGGCACCGACCTGACCAAGGCCTTCGGCCCCACCACCGCTCTCGACCACGCGAACCTGGCGATCTATCCGGGCGAGGTGGTCGCGGTGATGGGCTCCTCCGGCTCGGGCAAGTCGACACTGCTGCACTGCCTGGCCGGGATCATCCCGCCGGACGGCGGCACCGTGCGCTACGCGGGCACCGACATCGGCGCGATGTCCGACGGCGAGCGCAGCGCCTTGCGCCGCACCGACTTCGGGTTCGTCTTCCAGTTCGGCCAGTTGGTACCCGAGCTGACCTGCCTTGAGAACGTCACCCTCCCGCTGCGGCTGGCCGGCGTGCCGCGCCGAAGCGCCGAGGCCGCCGCGCGGGAGTGGCTGGAGCGCCTTGAGGTCGCCGACGTGGCCGACAAACGGCCCGGCGACGTCTCCGGTGGTCAGGGTCAGCGGGTCGCGGTGGCCAGGGCGCTGGTCACCGGGCCGAAGGTGGTCTTCGCCGACGAACCGACCGGCGCGCTCGACTCCCTCAACGGTGAGCGGGTGATGGGTCTGCTGGTGTCCGCGGCCAAGGACACCGGTGCGGCCGTGGTGCTGGTCACCCACGAAGCCAGGGTCGCCGCCTACTCCGACCGCGAGGTCATCGTCCGCGACGGCCGAACCCGCGAGATGGAGTTGAGTCGGTGACCGCGACGAGCCAGCTGGACAGGGCCTGCGTGCCGCGATCCTCGGCCCAACGCAACAGTTGGCCGCGCGATTTCGTCCTCGGGGTCCGGCTGGCGGTCGGAGGTGGCCGGACCTCGTGGATGCGGTTGATCCTCGGCACGATCGGCATCGGTCTCGCCGTCACCGTGCTGCTGCTGTCCGCGTCGGTGGGCAACATGATGTCCGCCCGCGACGGGCGGAGCCTGGCCTCCTCGCCGAACCTCGCGCCGACCGGGTCGGTCCATCCGCTGCAGTTCGTCCAGATCGACACCTCGTTCCAGGGCGAGAGCATCCTCGGCGGCTACCTGCACGCCACCGGCCCCGACTCGCCGATCCCGCCAGGACTGACCAGCATTCCCGGCCCGAACCAGATCGCGCTCTCGCCGGGACTGGCCAGCCTGCTCAGCTCCGACGCCGGCAGGAACCTGCGGCCGAGGTTCCCGCAGCGCGTCGTCGGCACCATCGGTGAAGCCGGCCTTCGTGGCCCGGCCGACCTGCAATTCTACGCCGGCACCACCGCCGTACCCTCCTCGGGGGCCGACGCGGCGAACGTGCAGAACGTCTACAGCTTCGGCGGCAGGACCGACAGCAGCCCGGTGGATCCCACGCTGGTCGTGCTCGCCATCATCGGCGCGGTCGCGCTGCTCATCCCGATCCTGATCTTCGTCGCGGTGAGCAGCCGGATCGCCGGTGCCGAACGCGACCGTCGGCTGGCCGCGCTGCGCCTGGTCGGCGCGGGTGGTTGGCAGGTACGGCGGATCGCCGCCGCCGAGTCACTGGTGAGTGCCGGTACCGGCCTGATCCTCGGCGCGTTGGTCTTCCTTGCCGCGCGGGCGCTGGCACCGGATGTCGACCTGCTCGGCTGGAGCGCCTTCAGCGACGACATCACCCCGCCCTGGCCGCTGGTCGTGCTCATCGTGCTGTTCGTGCCGGTGCTGACGGTCGGCACGGTGCTGATCTCCATGCGCCGCACCATCATCGAGCCGCTCGGCGTCGTACGCGGTGGCCGGCCGGTCCGCCGTCGGCTGTGGTGGCGGCTCGCGCTGGTCGTCATCGGCGTCGGCACGCTGTTCGCGGGGAAACCCGGCGCGGCGCACGATTCCGGTCCATGGATCGCGTTCATCGCGGTCGGCGCCTCGGCGCTGCTGATCGGCGTTCCGGTCCTGCTGCCCTGGCTGCTGGAACGGGTCATCGGCCGGATGCGCGGTGGCGCACCGTCCTGGCAGCTGGCCATTCGGCGCCTGCAACTCGACAGTGGCACCCCGGCTCGGGTGGTCGGCGGCGTCGCGGTAGTGCTGGCCGGCGCGATCGCGTTGCAGCTGATGCTCTTCGCCGCGGCCAACCGGTTCAACGTGCCGGCCACCTCGGCTACGGCGAACACCGGCTGGATGGCGGTGTCCAGTTCGACGGCGGCCGGCCCGAAGGTCGTCGCGGCGCTGGCGAAGGTGCCGGCGGCCAAGGAAGTCGACCTGCTGGAACGCTCCGACGGCACGCTCAAGGGCGTCGCCACGTCCGACCCGAACAGTTTCGACTACGAGATCACCGTCGCCTCGTGCGCGATGATCACCGAGTACTTCCAGGGGGCCCACTGCGTGGACGGCGACGCGTTCAACGTCCAGGGCCAGGACGACATGGACAACGTCAAGCCCGGCATGGTGTTGGAGCTGACCGCGGCGCACGACCCGAGCCTGATGGGCGAGTCCAGCACACCGCCCGCGATCGCCGGCACGTATCCGGTGCCGGCGAACCTGACCCCGCTTCCCGACACCGGCCCCAGCGGTGGTGGGCCCTACATCGGCGACGGGGTCCTGCTCACTCCGGCTGCCGCCGCCAAGGCGGACCTGCCCGCCGACCTGGATACCGAGACCTACGTGCGCACCGACCCCGGTCAGCTCGACGCGGCCGACCAGGTCGCCAACGCCCTCGGCTCGCTGACCTGGCAGGTGGACGTGCAGTCGCTGTCCTCGGCCGAGAACCTCAACGCCGACCAGAAGACCTTCGTCAGCATCCGCAACGTGCTGCTCGGCGGTTCGCTGTTCACCCTGCTGCTGGCCGGGGTCAGCATGCTGGTGCTGGCACTGGAACAGGTGCGGGAACGGCGAAGGCCGCTGGCCGTGCTCGCCGCGGCCGGGGTGCCGCGTTCGGCACTGAGCCGTTCGCTGCTGTGGCAGACCGCGGTACCGGTGGTGCTCGGTGTCCTCGTCGCGGTCGGCACCGGGATCGGCCTTGCCGCGCTGGTGATCCGCATTACCAGCCTGCACCTGATGCTCGACTGGACCACGATCGGCATCTTCGCCGCCGCGGCCCTCGTGCTGGTGCTGCTGGTGACCGCCGCGACCCTGCCGGCGCTGCGCGGCGCGATGCGACTGTCCGCCCTACGCACGGAATAGGGCTCGCCGGCCGCGCCGAGTTCAGCGCACCGCTGAACCCGGCGCGGCGTCCAGCAGAGCCAGCTCGTCCCTGGTCGGCAGGCCGGCCCAGTCGCCGACGGTGGACACCGCGAACCCGGCGACGGTCACCGCCCGCAGCAACCGCTGCTCGACCGGCAGGGAGTCCAGCAGACCGGACAGGTACCCGGCCACGAACGCGTCCCCCGCGCCGACCGTGTCCACCGCGACCACGGTCCGCGCGGCCTGGTGCACAACGGATTCGCCGACCAGATAGGCGCTCGCGCCCGCCGCGCCGCGTTTGACCACGATCTGCCCGACGCCCTGCTCGGTCAGCCAGTCGACCTGCGCCTGCTCGGTGTCCAGCTCCGGCGGGGTGAGCAGGGTCAGCTCGTCGTCCGAGGCGACCACGATGTCCACATAGGACACCAAATCGCCGAGGGTGGTGCGGGCCTGCTCCGCCGACCACAGCCGGGAGCGGTGGTTGACGTCGAGACAGACGGTGACCCGCTCGGCATGCGCGGTCGCCACCACCTCGCGGATCGCGCTCGCCGGCCCCTCGCCGAGCGCCGGGGTGATCCCGGTGACGTGCAGAATGCGCGGTCGAGGCTGACAGGCGGCCAGCACATCGGCGGCGCCCAGCTGTGAACCCGCTGACCCGGCGCGGTGGTAGTCGACCCTGGTCACCCCGGCGGCCAGCGGTTCGAACACGATGATCCCGGTCGGCGCGGCCATCCGCCGCACCGTGCCGACGTCGACCCCCTCGGCCCGCAGCGTGCGCAGTACCAGCGAACCGAACTGGTCCTCGCCGAGTACCCCGCACCAGCGTGCGGCGTGCCCGAGCCGGGCAAGACCGATGGCCACGTTCACTTCCGCGCCGGCCACCGAGAGGCCGAGCTGGTTGGCCAGCCGAACCGGGCCGGTCGAGCGCAAGGCCGCCAGTGCCTCACCGGCGGTGAGCACGTCGACGTTCACCCTTACTCCCATCGGCTGGACTCCCCTCCGCACCACACTGTCTACTGTGGAGTGTTCAGATCACCGCTTCGGCAGGCCCTTGTGCCAGGCCGAGGTGAAGGCCGCCGCGCGTTCGGTCAGCCGGTGCCAGGCACCATCGGCAACCGTCGCCTCGTCGACGAGAGCACTGCCGATGCCGACCCCGACGCAGCCGGCCTCCGCGTACTCGGTGGTGGTGTCCACGGTGACCCCGCCGGTGGGGATCAGCGGAATATCCGGCAGCGGCCCCTTGAGGTTGCGCACGTAGCGGGCGCCGCCCATCGCGTCGATCGGGAACACCTTCACCGTCCAGGCGCCGGAATCCCAGGCCAGCTGGATCTCGGTCGGCGTCAACGCCCCGCAGGCCACCGGAATCCCGGCCTGGGCCGAGGTATTCAGCACCGGCAGGCTCGTGGTCGGCGTGACGAGGAACTGCGCGCCCGCCTCGATCGCCTGTTCGGCGTCCCGCGCGGAGATCACCGTGCCGACGCCCACCCGCACATCCGACCGGCCGCGCCAGCGGCGCACCGCTGCGAGGCAGCCGGGGGAGGGCAGGGTGATCTCGATGGCGGTGATCCCGCCGGCGAGCAGATGGTCGAGCACCTCGTCGGCCGGTTCGTTGCTGCGCAGCCGGACGATCGCGATGACCCCGGCGTTCTCGATCGGCGCCACGGCTCCTCCTTCTGCCTTCCTCGGTGCGGTGCCTGCCCGTTGGTAGCGCACCGTTGACCATGCCCAGGTGAATGCCCGTGCGATCGGACAGTACTTGAGCTGGGCAGGTGGTCGGTCCGGCGCGATTTCGGCTCGTGAACGCGGCCGGTTCTCCACGCTCGGTGATTGCGAAACGTGCAACACGATCGATCACCCAAACGTGTCGCAGATCACCAGGACAACGGCCGAACCGGCACACTCCTACCAGTAGTGGCATTTCGCAGTACGCTTACGGCAGAGATCAGGTGATAGCCATGACCGAACAACGCGGCTCGGACCGCTCGGACCTCGCGCAGGACCGGGTCGACAATCCGGACACCGACCGGCTCGCCGTCCAGGCTCGACCCGCCCCCACCGTTCCGGAACAGGCCGGCCCGCCGCCTTCGGCCGCGATCCCGCCCGCCGCCCCGGTGACGTCGCCGACCTCACCGACCCCGCCGGCCTCGACCACCGAGGTGCACCGCAGCTACCAGAAGGTCCGCAGGACCAAGTTCAGCGGCCTGTGGGTCGGCGTCACGGTCGCCGCGATCGTGTTGTTGGTACTGCTGGTGTTCATCATCGAGAACAGCCAGACCGTGGACATCGGTTTCTTCGGCGCGCACTGGCATCTCTCGCTCGGCGTGGCCATGCTGCTCGCCGCGATCTGCGGTGTGCTGCTCGTCGCCGTCCCCGGTTACGGCCGGATCATCCAGCTGCGTCGCGTCCTGCGGAAAGCCGCGAAGCCGGGCGCCAATTCGCGGACGGTCAAGTAGCACGGTGGTTTCCGGCGCGGCGAGGTAGGGCGCGGTGGTTGCGGGCCTGATGGTGTCGCGCGCTGTTGTTCCGGGCGCGGTGGAGTCGCGGTAGTGGTCCGATTCGGCGGCAGGTCAGTTCGCCGCTCGGTCCAGCACTCGCCGCAGCGCCTGTTCCAGTTCGGCGGGTGAACCTGAGGTGCGGGCCCGCCAGGCAAGCACGCCGTCCGGTCGAACCAGTGCCGCGCCGTCGGCCCGGATGCCGTACCGGGCACCGAATGTCCCGTCCAGGTCGACCAGTCCGCCCCGGCCGCCGACGAGGTGGCCCGCGCATCGGATGCCCAGCGCCTGGCCGGCTTTCTCCCCGGCCGCCAGCCAGTCCGCCCCGTCGGCGCCGGCCAACAACACGAAGTGCCGACCGAAGAGGTCCCTTGTGGATAGTTTGGTTCCGTTGTCGCGCAGCCGGACATGTGGTGCGCGCGAACCCGGCCTGCCGGTCGGCCGCTCGGGGTTTTCCAGCAGCGCGCCGTCATCGTCCGGTTCGACGACCACCGCGCCGCTGAGCTGCCGGTAACCGAAGAACAGCGCGGAGAGCGGCGACACCGGCTCGGCCTCGGTGCCATCGGCCCGCTGCGGCGCGATTCTGCTGATGTACGCGGCGTACTGCTGGTCGGCGATCAGTTCCGACTACGGCCTTCGCTCCGGATCGTGGCTGGCCAACAGGCCGGGGCCGGCCTCGCCGCGCACCACCATCGCCAGTTTCCAGGCCAGGTGGTAGCCGTCCAGAATCGCGGTGTTCCCACCCAGTCCGCCGGTCGGGGGCATCACCCGCGCCGCGTCGCCGATCAGGTGTACCCGGCCGGAGGAGAACTCGTCGGCGATCCGGTGCTCGGTGGCGAAAACGCGATCGTTGCTGTTCAACAGGGTTGGTCGCAGGTCGGCGACACCGGTGGCGATCCGGATGAGTTCCACCCAGCGGGCCGTGGTCGGGGACACTCCGTCCTCAAGGCCGGTGTTGAGCACGTAGCGGCCGGGTGCGTCGGTGGTCACCAGGGCGCCGCCGTTGCCGGGCAGCTGTGGATTCTGCAGGTAGTAGAGCGCTCCTCGGGTACCGATCGACTCGCCGAGTTCGGCCTCGAACAGCGCGCTGGCGGCCGTGCCGAGCGCTCCCCTGCCATGTCCGCCGATCCCGAGCGCCGAGCGGATCGGGCCGTGATGACCGTCGGCGGCGACCAGGTACTCGGCGCGAACCGAGGAGGTCGCGCCGGTCGAGAGGTCGCGCAGGACCGCGGTGACTCCGTCGGCGTCCTGCTCGAACGAGACCAGTTCGGTGCCGAACCGCAGCTCGGCGCCGAGTTCCACGGCCCGCCTCGCCAGGATCCGCTCGGCCCGCTCCTGGCTGACATCGGCCCAGCCGGCCGGGCTCAGTCGGCTGAGATCGGGCTGTTCCGAGCCGAGCAGCTCGCGGTAGATCGGCCCCGACACGCTGGCCGCGATTCTGATCGGGAAACCGCCCGGCGCGGTCTCCGCCAGGAACTCGGTTTCCAGCCCGGCCACCCGCAGTGCCTCCATGGTGTGCGGGAACTGGCCACGGGCCTTCGGCTGGTTCGAGGTGGCCCCTGTGTCGTTCGACCAGCAGCGGCGCGACGCCGTGCCGGCCGAGAAAGGTCGCGACCGAGAGCCCGGCCAACCCGGCGCCGACCACGAGAACCGGCAGCACCGGCTGCGTACGAGACATGTCCACTCCTTCGACCGAGACGGCGAACAAAGCTCTACGTACGAACCACGTTCGTTTGACGAACACTGTTCTACTAACGAACGGCGTTCATGTCAAGGACGGTTCGTGGGTACAGTTCCTGGGGTGGAGGCCCCTTCGACGCGATCAGCCCAGCCAGCATCCGAGCCGGCGCCCCAGTCAGCGCCCCGGCCGGCGCCCGAGTCACCTCGGTCGCCGCAGCCGCCCTGGCAGCGGCCGAACCAGCGCAAACCGGCCCGTCAGCCGCTGAGCCGGGACCTGATCGTCGATGCCGCGCTGTCCGTGCTGACCGAGGAGGGCATCGACGCGGTGACCATGCGCGGGGTCGCCAAGGGGCTGGACACCGGTCCGGCTTCGCTGTACGCGCACATCGACAACAAGGACGAGTTGCACGAGCTGATGGCCGATCGGGTGCTCGGCGAGATCCCGTTGCCGCAGGTCGATCCCGCGCAGTGGCGCAGTCAGCTCAAGGAGCTGCTCCTCGCCCAGTTCCGGGTCCTGGTCGGACGGCCGGGAATCGCCAAGATCGTGATGGCGATCATGATCCCGGCCGGCCCGAACCTGCTGCGCCTCGGCGAGGTGATGCTGACGCTGCTGCGCTCGGGCGGCCTCTCCGAGCGCAACGCCGCCTACGGCTGCGATGCGGTCGGCCTGTATGTGAAGGCCTTCGCCCAGGAGGCCAGCGAATGGGCCGGCGGCCTTTTCGAACGTCCCGACATGCAACGCAGGAGTGCCGAACTCAACGCCTACCTCGCCGCGCTGCCCGCCGACGCCTACCCGCACACCCTCGCGATGAACGAGCTGTTCAGCGGGCAGACGGCGCTGGAGCGTTTCGAGTTCGGTCTCGACATCCTCATCGACGGCCTCGCGGGCAAGGCGGAGTAGCCGCTTTTGCTTGGTGTTACCGGGTTTCCTGCGTCTTGTCGTACTACAAGGTTCGGCGAGTGTGACGGGTCACAGGGTGTCGGCGAGTGCGACGAGGCGGTCGGCGAGGCCCTGCACGCACTGGGTGAGCCAGCGCTGACCCCGATCCGCATCGGCCCGCGCCGGATCATCGGTGTACCCGTCGATCGCCTGCCAGCTGGCGGCGGCGTGGATCTGGGTGTCCGGCACCGCCGGCATGCTCGGCGGCCGTGGCCGTGCCTGCCGGGGGCCGACCAGTTCCGGTGCCAGCGCGAGTACCAGCGAGGTCTCGAACTCCCCGGCATGACCGGGAATCACCCCGCCGCCGGGATCGCTCGCCAGTCGCCAGTAGTCCAGATACCCCACCGCGAGCCCGTACTCACTGGCCGCCTCGGCCGCGGCGGCCTGGCAGATCCCCCTGATTCCCGCCGTGCCCGTTGACCAGCACCAGCCGCCGCCCGCCCGACCGCGCCACCGAGCGGGCCAGGTCGCCGAGCACCGCCAACAGCGTCTCCTGTCGCAGCGACAGCGTGCCGCCGAACGGAAAATGGTGATCGGAGGCGCCGATCGGCAACGCGGGCGTCAACACCAGCCGCCTGCCGGCCCGAGGCGCGGCCAGCGCGGCACCACGCCCGGCGACGGTACTGGCCAGCAGCGCGTCGGTCCCGGTCGCCAGGTACGGCCCATGCTGTTCGGTCGCGCCGATCGGCAGAATCACCAGGGCCTCGGGCAGTATCGCGCCCAACTGCTCGCGAGTCAGTTCCGCCCAGCGCAGTACCGAGGCGGGTTGGCCGGCAGGGGGCCGGGGATCCTCGGTTTCGCGGTTGGCTCGTTGGGGTTCTTGGGTTTCGCGGTCGTTGGCTGTGCGGCCGGTTGGTTGGGGTGTGCCGGTTTCGCGGTCCTCGGCTGAGTGACCGGCTGGCTGGTTTTCGCGGTCGTTGGCTTGGCGGCCTGCCGGTTGGGGTGTCCTGACTTCGCGGTCGTTGGCCGATGGGCTGTCGGGTTGGGGTTCCTGGGTCTTGCGGTCGTTGGTCGAGCGGCCTGCCGGTTGGGGTTCCTCGGTTTCGCGGTCGTTGGCTGAGCGCTTGTCGCTCGCATTGGAATCCATCACGCGCCACCTCTCACTCCGCTGCCTCCCCGCAGCCTAGAGCGGACTATCGCGGCAGCCGTGACCTGGGGTTTTCTTCCTCCTGCGCGCCGTGTCGCGGAACACACCTCCTATTGCAAGCACCCTGCTTGCAATAGCTAGCACCTCCGCGTACCGTTGGTATGGCAAGGACGGGAACGAGTCAAGGAGGTGACCGGGATGGATGGATCCGACGAGAACGGTCGGGCCAACCCCATCGACATGGTCGCCGGACTCGGCCGCGATATCGGCGAGTACATCCGGCAACAGCGCAGCAGCGCGCAGATCTCGTTGCGCCAGCTGTCCAAGCTTGCCGGAGTGTCCAACCCATACCTCAGCCAGATCGAACGCGGCCTGCGCAAGCCGAGTGCCGAGATCCTGCAGCAGATCGCCAAGGGGCTGCGGATCTCCGCCGAGGCACTGTATGTCCAGGCCGGAATTCTGGACGCGCCGGTCGGTGGCCCGGTTGTCGATGCCGTACTGGCCGACACCGGTCTGACCGAGCGGCAGAAGCAAGTGCTGCTCGACGTGTACGAGACCTTCCGGCGCACCAACGCCAATGCACAGTCCACAGTGGAGGGGTCCGATGTGGATGGTGACCAACTGGTTGAACGGACCCCGAACGCGAAGGAGTGATCGACATGGCTACTGTGCCTACCGTTGAGGACGTGCGCAAGGCTGGCGAGCAGGCTCGGGCCGCGGTGACCGGTGCGTTCGAGCAGGTCCGCACCCCGTTGCTGGCCGCCCTCGGCGCCGGTGACCTGGCCACCCAGGCCGTCGTGGACGTGGTGAACAAGACCCGCGAGCAGCTGACCGAGCGCGCCGAGGCCGCCCGCTCCGCTGCCGGTGAACTGCCCACCGACGTCAGCAGCCTCCGCGAGAAGCTGGACCCGGCCGAGCTGCGTAAGCTGGTCGACGAGTACGCCGACGCCGCTGCCAAGCTCTACCAGCACCTGGCCGAGCAGGGCGAGAAGGCCCTTGACAAGCTGCGCTCGCAGCCGCAGTTCAAGCGCGCCATCGACCAGCTGGACCAGGCCGTGGAAACCGCTCAGCAGCGCGCCGAGAGCGCCGTCGAGGACGCCCGCGAACTGGCCGACGAGGTGCTCGGCAAGGTTGTCCGCCGCACCCGCTCGACCGGTGAGAAGGCCGCCCGCGAGGTCATCGAACTCGCCGACGACGCCGCCGAGACCGTGCACGAGGCCGGTGCGGATGTCGCGCACGAGCTGCGCAGCACCACCCGCAAGGCGGCAAACCGGACCAACAACGTCCGCAAGGCCAGCACGACCAAGCCCGCCACCACCCGCAAGACCACCGAGAGCTGACCTCCAGCCAGCTCTGCCCGGCCCCCGGCGCGAACGTTGCGCCGGGGGCCGGCGCCGTTGGTCGTACGCTGTAGCTGTGGGCATTGATGAGTGGATCGAGCTCGTGCTGAACTGGGCTGCGGTTCCGGTCGGCTTGTTCGCGTTCGTACACGCCGGATTGCAGAAGGGCGAGGCCTTCACCGCGGCGAACAAACGCACCAAACCGGTCTGGATGGCCATCACCGGTGGTGGCACCCTGGCCTGTGCGCTCTTCCAGTTCTACGACTACACCTTCATATTCTGGATCGCCGGCCTTGTGGCCGTCCTGGTCTACATCGTCGACGTCAAACCCAAGGTGGTCGAGGTCCAGCGCGGCTCCCAGTGGTGAGTCCGCGCGGTTGACCCGATGCCGACACTCCGCTGGTGCGCTGTGGCGAACAGGGCCTGCCGGCCGGCTGGCAGGATGACGGAATGTGGACCATCGCCGGCAGCCTGACCGTGCTACCCGCCACCGAACGAACCGACCTGCTCGCCGATCCGGTCGCCGCCGCCCTCGCCGCGCTCGACCCGGCCGAGGCCGCGCGCTGCGGTGTGGTCGAGATCGATCCCGAGCTGGCCGACACCGCCGCCTTCTGCGCCGAGTACGGCTCACCTCTCACCGCCTCCGCGAACTGTGTCCTCGTCGCCGGCAAACGCGGCGGCGATGAGCGGTATGCGGCCTGCCTGGTACTGGCCACCACCCGCGCCGACGTGAACGGTCTGGTCCGCAAGCGCCTCGACGTGCGCAAGGCCTCCTTCGCCCCGATGGACGACGCGGTCTCCCGCACCGGAATGGCCTACGGCGGGATCACCCCGTTCGGCCTGCCCGCCGACTGGCCGCTGTTGATCGATGGCGCGGTCGCCGCGGCGGCGGAGCTGGTGGTGGGCAGCGGCGTCCGGCACAGCAAACTGCTGGTGCCCGGCGAGGTACTGACCAAGCTTCCCTCCGCCGAGGTCATCGACGGCCTCGGCCGCGCCGTCGGCTGATCGCTCACCTGCCCATGAGGGCGCTCGCGCCCCTGATGACGACCCTGACCCCTGGCTCAGGGTAGGGGAAACACCAGGGACGCCTGAGGGGATTACCCCATGGTTTGATCTTCGCCCGCCCAGCACGCTGAGTGGGTGTTCGAGATCAGCGAGGTCGCCAGCCCGACCGTCAGGTACGGCAAGCTCTCCACGACCCTTCCCGTGATCATCAGCGGTGCGCTCGCGCTCACCGTGTTGCCCATGATCTACCTGCACCTGGTGTCCATCGGTCTACTCGACCCGTTGCACACCACGGTCAGCGACTACGTCTCGGTGCCCGGCGGGGCGGTACTCCTCGCGATCAGCACCATCGCCCTCGCTACCGCCGCTCTCGCCCTTCCGGCCCACCTGACGGCGCGAGGTGCGAGAGTGCCGGCGACCGCGCGGATCAGCCTTGTCCTCGGCTGCGTCGGCCTGCTCGCCTCGGTCGTGTTCCCCACCAACGTGCTGGGCACCGCTGCCGACGAATCCACGGTCCTGCACCGCTACGCGGCAGGCCTGTTCTTCATCGCACTGCCCATCGCCGCCTGGTCACTGGCCCGCGCCGCCGCCCGTGCCGGCGCGCCCACTCCCGCTGTCGGCCGGCTCGCGGTGGCATCGGCACTGGTCGGTGTCGCCTTCCTGATCAGCCACATTCCCTTGCTGTTCCCCAACTTCCCGCATGCCGATCTGATAGCCACCGTGCTACCGCGCGGCCTCGTCGAGCGGGTTCTGCTCCTGGTCGACATCTGCGCCCTCGCCGTGATCAGCCGCTCCACCGGCCGCCCCCGCCCCGCGCTACCGGAAGGCACCGCACGCGCCACTGAGCCGGCCACCGCACGCGGCACCGAGTCGGCCGAGACCGCTGGGCTGGTGCGCCGATGATCGCGCTCGGGATCGGCCTCTCCTGCCTGGCTGCCTGTTGCTACGGCACCGCGGCCAGCCTCCAGAACGGCGCCATCCACGCCGTCGCCGCGACTCCCTCGGCCACATCGGTCGCCGGTCGGCTGAACTGGCGGCAGCTGCGCCGCCTCGTCATCGACCGCACCTGGCTGCTCGGCCTCGTCGCCACTGCCGGCGGCGCCCTGTTTCACGTGCTCGCGTTGTCGCTGGCCCCGCTGGTCGTCGTGCAACCCATCGGCGTGCTCGCCATCGGCATCACCGTGCTCATCGCGGTGGCCGGTGGCCGGGAGCAGCTGACCCGCCCGACCGTGCTCGCGGTCCTCGCCAGCACCGTCGGCGTCGGCCTCTTCGTCCTCCTCGCCGCCGGGGGCGCGGCGCAGGGCAGCCAACAGGCCGGTGTCGAACTGCGGATCGCCGGCGTGACCGCCGGGATCGTGCTGCTCCTGGGCTGGGTCGGTGCCCGCTCCAGGGGGTGGCTGCGGACACCGGCCTTCTCCTCGGCCGCGGGCGTCTGTTTCGGCCTGGTGTCCGTGCTCACCAGGGTGGTGTCCGAGCACCTTCGATCCGGTGTCGGCGGGATCGGCCTCGGTTGGGTGGTCGGTATCCCGATCGCGGTCGCGCTCGGCGCCTGGTTCGTCCAGCAGGCACATGCCAGCGGCAGGCCGGACACCGTGGTCGCCTGCCAGTCGGTGATCGATCCGCTGGTCGGCGTGTTGGTCGGGGCCTGCTGCTTCGGCGAGGCCGGCCAGGTCGGCGCCGCCACTCTCGTCGGTGAACTGGCCTGCGCCACCTTGGCCGTCGTCGGCATCGTCACCCTTGCGCTCCGCCGCCCCACCGCATCGTCGGTGACCTCATCACCAGCCGCCTCATCGCAGACGGCCGCACCGAGGACGGCCGCATCACCGACGGCCTCGAACGATCTCAGCTCCGCCATCAACCGCAACAGTTCAGCCATGAGGGAGTACCAGGTGGACAGGACAAGGACCAGCGGCTACCGCACCCAGCTGAAGCTGGTCATCGGAGCGGACACCTTCCCGCCCGATGTCAACGGGGCGGCCCGTTTCGCCCAGCAACTCGCCGGCGGGCTGGCCGGCCTCGGCCACGAGGTGCACGTCATCTGCCCGTCCGACCGGGGCCCGGCCAGCACCGAGGTCGTCGGCGGCGTCACCGTGCACCGGGTTCGCTCCTACCGGACGCCGTGCCACCCGACCTTCCGGGTTTCCCTGCCCTGGCAGGCGAAGTCGGCCGCCGCCGACCTCCTTGAGGAGATCGCGCCCGACCTCGTCCACGTGCAGGCCCACTTCGTGGTCGGCAGGGGTCTGGTGCGGGCCGCCGCCAAGCGGCGGATCCCGATCGTCGCCACCAACCACTTCATGCCGGAAAACCTGTTCCCCTACCTCAAGGTGCCGCGCTGGCTGCGCACCATGGCCGCCCGCCTGGCCTGGCGCGACCTCGCCAAGGTGCTGCGCTCCGCCCGCGTGGTCACCGCACCGACCCCGACCGCGGCCGACATGCTGCGCACCAGGGCCGGCCTGACCAAGGCGCTGGCCCGGTCCTGCGGCGTCGACCTCGACCACTTCCAACCCGCGACCTCCCGACCGGGCTCCGCCGACCACCCGCCTGCCGTGCTGTTCGTCGGCAGGCTCGACGCCGAGAAGCATGTCGACGAACTGCTGCGGGCGATCGCGTTGCTGCCCGAGGCCGTCAACGCCGAGATCGTCGGTGACGGTGCCTGCCGGGCCGACCTGACCGCCTTGGCCGACTCTCTCGGCATTGCCGAGCGGGTCCACTTCCATGGTTTCGTCAGCGACGAGCAACTCCGCGCGGCCTATGCCCGCTGCTCGGTGTTCTGCATGCCCGGCGTTGCCGAACTGCAGAGCCTGGCCACCATGGAGGCGATGGCCGCCGGCAAACCGGTCGTCGCGGCCAATGCGGTGGCCCTGCCGCACCTCGTCCGGCCCGGCGACAACGGCTGGCTGTTCGAACCCGGTGACGTCGCGGGACTCGCCAAGGCGCTCGGCGCGGTGTTGGACACGCCCGAGACGCTGGCCAGGATGGGCGCGGCCAGTCGGCGGATGATCGCCAAACACGACCTCGGCGCGAGCCTCGACGCCTTCGACACCCTCTACCGGGAAGCGCTCGGCTGGCCGGCCGCCGACCTCTCGCAGGCACCGGAGCGGAAGCTGACCGCAGTGGCCTGACCAGGAAGTTCCTGTTACCGTCGACACACAAACCGGAATCTGTCTCATGTTCACGGGGGTGTGCGATGGCGTCCGCTCGACCGGCTTCGGAGATCGGCCCGCTGCTGGATTCCGGCGCGGGCCGATTGGTCGAACTGCTCGCCGAGGGCGCGGTCACCTCGGTCGGTCTGACCACCGAGGTACTGCGCCGGATCGAGGCGAGCCAGCCGACGCTCAACGCCTTCCGCCGCGTCCGGGCCGAGGCGGCGCTGGCCGAGGCCGCCGAGGCCGACCGCGCACTCGCGGCTGGCTCCCGCGCTCCGCTGCTCGGCCTGCCACTCGCCATCAAGGACGATGTCGACCTGGCCGGGGAGCCGACCGCCTTCGGCTGCGCCGGCGACTTCCCACCGGCCGCCGCCGACTGCGAACTGGTCCGGCTGCTCAAAGCCGCGGGCGCCGTCATCGTCGGCAAGACGAACACCCCTGAACTGGGCCAATGGCCCTTCACCGAGGGCGAGGCGTTCGGCGTGACTCGCAACCCCTGGCAGCCCGAGTACACCCCCGGTGGCTCCTCCGGCGGATCGGCGGCAGCGGTCGCGGCCGGCGCGGTGCCGGTCGCGGTGGGCTCGGATGGTGCCGGCTCGATCCGCATCCCGGCGGCCTGGACCAACCTGGTCGGCATCAAACCGCAGCGCGACCGGATCTCCCCACTCCCGGCGCGCGAACTCTTCTACGGCATCACCACTCCCGGCCCACTGGCCAGAACCGTCGCCGACGCCGCGCTGCTCCTCGGCGTCCTCGCCGCCCGTCCAGATGCCCCGTACACCGCTGCCGCCCAACAGCATCCGGGCCGGCTGCGCATCGCCCTCGCACTGCGGCCGCCGTTCACCGGCTACCGCATCGCGCTGCACCCCGAGGTCCGCGCGGCCGTCGAACGGCTGGCCGGCGTCCTGGCCAACCTCGGTTACGAGGTGCACAGCGCGAGTCCGCGCTACGGTCTCGTCGGCTTCGACTTCCTGCCCCGGTCAACGGCGGGCCTGCACGAATGGTCCGCCCGGATTCCCGACCCCGCGCTGCTCGATCCTCGGACCAGGGCCAATATCCGCACCGGCCGCATCTTCGGCCGCCGCCTGCTCGGCTTTTCCCGCGCCAGCAACGGTTTCTTCCAACGCCGCGTCGGCCGAATCTTCGACACCGTCGACGTCGTCCTCACCCCCAGCACCGCGACACCTCCGCCGCTCGTCGGTGCCATGGCGAAGCTCGATGCCAACGGCCTGTCCAAGGCGATGGTGCAGGCCTGCCCCTACGCGTGGCCCTGGAACACCCTCGGCTGGCCTGCCATCAACGTGCCCGCGGGCCGTACATCCGAGGGTCTGCCGCTGGGCGCCCAACTCCTCGGTCCCGCCCACAGCGAACGCCGACTGATTTCCCTTGCCGCCCAACTGGAATCCCGCGAACGCTGGTCCGACCTCCGCCCGCCCATCCAACCCTGAGGTCGTCGGCCGTCGCGGGCGGTTGTCAGGACTGGGCCGCGTAGTCGTCGAGGAGGGCGATGGCCTCGGCGATGTCGTCGGTGACCAGCAGCCACCGCTCGCTCGCGCGACCCCTCGCCAACTGTTGCACCAGCGGCGCGGCCGGTACCTCGTTGACCCAGAAATCCTTGCCGAGAAACACCATCGGCGCGGCAGGGCCCAGCGACCCGTAGTGATTCTTCGTGTAGTCCTGGAACACTTCCTGCACGGTGCCCGCGCTGCCCGGCGTGTAGATGACGCCGGCCGTCGCCACCGAGAGCAGGCCGTCCTCGCGCACCGAGTTCGCGAAGTACTTGGCGTGCAGCTCACAGCTCGGATTCGGCGGCTCGTGACCGTAGAACCAGGTCGGGATGCCGATGGTTCGCGGAACCGGGAAGGTCGGCAGCTCCAGCTCCAGCGCGGCGGCCAGCCAGCGGCCGATCGCCGAAGAATCCACAGTGGACGAACCGGTGCCGAATCGGGGCGCGGTGCCCAGCGCGCGCAGCACCGAACGCACCTCGGGCTCGCCCGCCTCGGTCAACCGCACACCGAGCGGTACGGCCTCCATCGCGCCGGGGCCACCACCCGTCAGCACGGTGAAGCCGGTCGGACTCGCGCCGAGCGCCCTGCCGAGCGCGACCGCGTTCGCGTAACCGGCCGAGTCGCGAGCCAGGTCGTGGCCGCCCATCACCGCGACCGGATACGGGCTGCGCGCCAACACCTCGCCGAGCGCCTCGGTGATGCTGTGGTCGTGCAGCCGCTGCGCCAAGGCCGGCAACGGCGCCGGATGCGTTCCGCATTCGCGCACATGCCGGTAGACCCGCGCATCCAGGGTGTCCGCGTAGGACTCCGGCCGGTCGGCGGCGAAACCGGCGAACAGTTCGTCCGGGGTGTAGAGCCTGCTGCGGTAGACGTGATACGGCAGGTCCGGAATGTCCGGGAACAACAGCGCGCCTGCCGCGTCCGCGCGTGTCCGCGTCGCGGGGGTCAGCTGGCAGCCGAGCAGCAGCGCGCCATCGAGCCTGGTGCGCAGCAGCCGGTCGTCGGCCGCCGCGGTGAGGTCGAGACCGACCAGGATCGCGCCGGCCAGATCGTGGCCCTCGGCCCGGTGCGCCCGCAGCGCCGGCATGTCGACGATCGAAATGGCCATTGGTAGTCAGGGGCGCGGTGTCCCGAAGGACCCGGTTCCCCATCCCCCTTTCAATCCGTACGTGCGGTTTTCCCGCATACGGCTTACCGATGATCTTCTCGACATGGTTACGCCACCCTCGGATAACGGATAGTC